>NZ_LN794158.1:600000-1200000 GCF_000953015.1 Candidatus Methylopumilus turicensis | reverse complement strand
ATTGAGTGCAAAATTAAATGCGCGCTGAAACAATCACCAAGCCTATTCAAAAGCCGCATTTTCAGCATTGGCTCGCTGTAGTATTCATGCTTTCCTGCACCCTGTTTGCTTGGTGGCTCACCCCGCATGAAAAATGGTTTGATCATATAGGCGAGCCGCAGTTTGAACGAATCATCCCGCCAAGCTTTGCAGACTGGACGCAAGTCTCTGATGGCAATAACACCTTGATTGTGAATCCGGAGCAGCAAGAAACATTGAACGACCTTTATACTCAAATTGTGAGCCGCACTTATGTACAGAAAAGCACGGGTCGCCGCTTAATGCTATCGCTCGCCTATGGCGACAATCAAACCTTTTCAAAGCAGCTCCACCGCCCAGAGTCTTGCTACTCATCGCAAGGCTTTAAAATTCAAGCATTGCATGCTGAGCAAATGCTCGCCAATAGCAGGTCTATTGAAGTGCAGCGTATGAATGCGCAAGTGAGTAATCGGCAGGAGCAAGTCAGCTACTTTATTCGAATTGGTGATCGTGTAATGAGTGGACCGCCTAGCAACCTCAACTTAGCACGTATGCACATGGGGTTAAAAGGCTATATTGCGGATGGCTTGTTGTTTAGGGTCTCTGAAATATCAGATGACGACAAGGCCTCACATCAACTCCATGACCAATTTATCAATGACCTGCTAAAAGCGCTAAGCCCAGGGCAGCAAACCATGCTGATTGGTTCAAATTAAACCGTGGTTGGCTTACTTGACATTCTCTATTTTGGGCCCATCAGCGGTACTTGTTTAGATCGTGCGAATGCTTTGCGCCGATTAGGCCATAACGTTAAACATATCGATTTGCGAACGATGCTACCCACAACATCATGGGTAGATAGAGTGACTTGGCACTTAGGGGGCAACTTACTTGCCTTCTTGCTGATTCCCAATTTGGCCAAAGCCTTAAAAGGTCAACATTATGATCTGTGTTGGGTCGATGGCGGCGAATGGGTCACGCCCAAAGTGATGAAGTTATTACGCGGTCATGCCCAAAAAATCGTGAGTTATAGTATTGATGACCCCTTAGGGCCAAGAGATGGCGCACGCTTTAAAGCCTATCGTCAGAGCCTGCCTGAGTATCAACTTAATGCGGTGGTAAGAAATGAAAATGTTGCCGAAGCGTACGCTTTAGGTGCTGTGGATGTGATTCGGGTGTACCGCAGTGCTGATGAGGTGTCTCATGCACCAAGAAAACTGTCAGATATTGATCAGAAGGCATGGGATGCCGATGTGCTTTTTTTAGGTACATGGTTTCCTGAGCGTGGTCCTTTTTTATTGGATTTAATTTCGCAGGGTGTTCCGTTGACGATTCAAGGATCTGGATGGCACAAAGCACCTGAATGGCCGCAATTAAAAGCTTATTGGAGAGGCGGTTCAATTGCTGGGGATGACTATGCCAAAGCCATCCAATGTGCCAAAGTTAATTTAGGTATGGTGTCTAAGGAAAATCGCGACCTTCATACGACTAGGTCCTTAGAAATCCCAGCGCTTGGCGGACTGCTGTGTGCTGAACGTACTATCGAGCATGCCCAAATGTATGAAGAAGGAAAAGAAGCCTTGTTTTGGAATGATGCACAAGAGTGCGCTGAAATCTGCAAACTGGCACTTGCCGATGAGCCTAGTCGCCAAGCCATAGCAAAAGCTGGTCAGCAAAGATTGAATCGGAATGGTCATTTTAATCAGAAGCAAATGCAGTTGATTATTGCTGTTATTGATTTTTCTGAGAGTCACAGTCAACAGTCCAATTCTGATTTTGAAAAATCAGAAAGTTTGAAAGCGCTATAGCAAAATGAAAATAGCCTTATCCGTAGCTGCTAAATTTCATACCTTTGATCTGGCAAGGGAGCTTTATGCTCGCGGTGTATTAGCGAGTATTTTTACGGGCTATCCTCGATTTAAGCTAAAAAATGAAGTGCTGCCCAATGCGTTGATAAAAACTTTCCCTTGGGTACAAACCCCTTATATGGCGTTTCCTTTTATGCAGCATTTACCCAGATCTTTCATTAGAGAATGGGAAAATCTCTCAGCCATTACATTTGGTGATTATGTTGCCCGTAATTTGCCAGAATGCGACCTGTATGTTGGGCTTTCTGGTTCAGCTTTGCCAGCAGGAAAAAAAGCGCATCAGCGAGGGGCTAAGTTTATTTGTGATCGAGGCTCATCACATATTCGCGCCCAAGATGAATTATTACGCGAAGAGCATGCGCAATGGAATATGCCTTTTGTTGGCATTGACCCAAGAACGATTGCTAGGGAAGAGTTGGAGTACGAGGAAGCCGATGGTATTACGGTGCCATCTACCTTTGTCTATAGAACCTTTGTTGAGCAGGGAATCCCAGCTAATAAACTAAGATTGCTTCCCTATGGCGTGAATCTCTTCCGTTTTCAGCCAATAGAGAAACCAGACCCGCAACGTTTTGATATGCTTTTTGTAGGTGGGATGAGTTTGCGCAAAGGCATTCAGTATTTAGTGCAGGCTTATCAGAAAGTGAATCACCCAGCAAAATCATTGACTTTTGTGGGTGCGCCATCAGCAAGCCTAATTGAAGCATTAAGCGCGCGTGGACTATGGCCAGAAGATGCAATTGTATTGGGGCATATCCCGCAAGCAGAGCTAAAGCAGATAATGAGCCTTAGTCATGTGTTGGTTTTACCAAGTCTAGAAGAGGGCTTAGCTATGGTAATGGCTCAGGCAATGGCCTGTGGCTGTCCAGTTGTTGCAAGCAACCATACAGGGGCTGAAGATTTAATGACGGATGGTGTCGAGGGCTTTATTGTGCCAGTGCGAGATGTGGGTGCGCTGACTGAAAAGCTTCAGCGTTTGGCAGATGCGCCAGCGCTGAGAGATGAAATGGGCAGCAAGGCCTTACAAAAAGTACAGAAAATTGGTGGCTGGCGTGCGTATGGGGATCATGCAATGGAAATTTATAAGGAAGTGATCGGATGAAATTTATATCGAGCATTCAGCTTGTAGTTAACATACTTGGTGTTGTAAACGATAGGCATTTTATGAGCTTAATCACACTTCATGAGAAAGCAGGCTGTTAATGAGAGTTTCTTCATTCATTATTTTGGTATTACTTTTATCTTCCTTAGCTGCCTTTATTGCTCAACTGCTCATCGATTTTTCAACAGTCAATATTGCTACATCTTGCCTTGCACTTTTAACAGCGCTTGTCATTTCGAGCTACATTAAAAGAACAGATGCCATTCAAACCGATCCTTTATCTACATTTGCAATTTTCGGGTTTGCAGTCACTACCCAAGTTGGCGCCTTGTTGTTTCAATCCTTGGCATGGACATCGCTAAGTGAGGGATTGCGACAACCGATAGAAACGTTCGCTACGCTTTTCGTTTATCTTATCGTGGCTTTAGTCGCGCATAGTTTTTTTAGGATGCTTACAAGCGATAAAACCGCAAAGCCGTCTATGATGTCGGCCTTACTAGAAAGAGCGCGACTTTACGAAGTACCGCCTTCTGGAGCGCTTTGGATGATGGGATGGTTTGGTGTGCTTGCGATCTTTTTTGGCCGTGGTGATGCGGTCGGTAGCAAAGTCTGGGATGGATTTAGATTTTTAATTTACACGCCATTTTTAATTCCTGTTTATTTGAATTTGATCGGTAAAAGTTACGCGAATGCTTCAAGAGAGTTTTTCTTTTTGGCAGCATGGTTTTCGTTACTTGTGATGTTTGGGATGTTGCTAGGGACACGCGCTATTATTTTTACAGGGTTTATGATCATCGGGCTTATTTATTTATTAGCTGGATTGCGTAATAATGCATTTTTAAAAAGTAATCAAATTTTTAAGTTCAGCGTATTTTTTGTCCTGATTTTGCCCCTAGTTGGACCTGCTTCAGACTTGGCAACCGCTATTCAAATTACGAGGCAGAGTAATGATAGATCGATAGAGCATACGCTTGATGTTGCCCAAAAGCCTTATTTGCTTGAAAAGTATAGAGCGACAGAAGTCACCAACGCACAATATGGCGCGTATGACGAGGCTTATATCAGCAACCCCATATTTAAAAGATTTGTAGAAACCAAGTTCCATGATAACGCCCTTTATTTTTCATCTAAATTATCGGATGGCGGTAAAGAGGCGCTTGCTGAAAAAACAAGTGATTTATTATTTGGAATCTTGCCACAACCCTTTTTAGATTTTCTAAAAATCGATGTGGATAAGTTGACATTAAGATCTTCCATGGGTGATTATTTAGCCAACTTTTCATCAGGTATCCCACTTGGCGGATACAGAACGGGTTCTATGTTTGCCCAAGGTCAAGCGCTCATTGGGCCATTTTTCATCGTCACGTATTTTATGATTTGTATGGCATTATTTTATTTGATGAGCTTGCTAAGCAATAAGTCCAATTCTGTCGTTACACTCTCTCCACCAGGATTGCTTTTAATCTGGAGCTTTTTCATTTCAGGAATTACTGCCGAATCGCTTCATCAAATGACAGCCTTCCTTGCCCGTAATTTGATGCAATCCCTTCTTATTTATCTGCTTTTATTTTGGCTCTTCAGGTTATTTACGAAGCCTGTAGTGTTAAACAAGCCTGTGATATAAATTGCTTCAGCTTGATTTAAGAAAGGGGATAGAGAGATGTCATGTGAGCTAATTTGTACGGGTTGGTATTCGTCTAACGAACCTAGAGTATATCAAACCTTCGGTGACGAAAGTGTTCGTAATCAGTCATTTAGGTCATTATGGTGGCAGTCAGTAGATACTTTCATACAGCCAAAGCATGTGCTAGTGGTTGACTCTGCATCATCAGTTAAACCGCATGATAATCTTTTTTCATCAACCAAGACTACTCAAATAGAATTACTCAAAAACCCAGGTCACGCGCAAAACTGCACTACACATTACGCAGGTTGGATGGCATCTATATTAGTTGGTTTGGAGTTCTCACTGCTCAATGATGTAGATTTTTTCCTCTATGTCGAGCAGGACGCCTTAGTTTATGGAAAAGGCTTTGTGGAAAAAATTAAGCAAAAATTATTACAAAACGATTTTGTTTTTGGAGATGGTGGCAAGTTTGCCGAAATTGAGCAAAGTGTTTTTGCCGTTAACAAAAAAGGGATTAGAAAATTTTTATCTGCGTTGCACGACATTAACTATTCAGACCGAGTGGTTTCACCAGAAATCAAATTCATGTATGCCGCTTCATTATTAAAATCATCTGGACTGGCAGGCGCGTTGTCTTATAACCAGCCAAGACTAATGCGTCGTCTTTACAATAAGTTATTTTGTCGTGTGATGCCCATCCTTAAACAGTATGAATTGTTACCTTTTGGGTATGGCAGAGTTAGGCCGATTAATTTTGCCGACGATACTTTTTATTTCCAGCAGGGCTCGGTTGATGAGATTAGTGCATACAAAAAACTGACCGGCTTCAACGATATGCTGAACAAGTAATGATTGTTCAGATAAAGAGTGATGATTAATGAACGCCACCAAACGCTTTTTATCAGGTAGCGCTGCATCATGGGCGAGAATTATTCTGAATGTCATCACTCAGTTTGCACTCGTTCCCATCTTTCTTTCTCATTGGTCTGTGGAAGAGTATGGATGTTGGTTAGTCATCGCCTCAGTCACTGGATTGGCATCACTGTTTAGTATTGGGCATCAATCATTTCTTGAATTTGAGTTTTTGAGGGTTGGCGACAAAAATCCACAACAGCTTTCTTTGTTATTTTATTCCTCTATTCCATTTGCACTTCTACTCTGTTTGCTTGAACTGATCTTGGTGGCTGGCGCCATATTTTTCGGCTGGCTTGATCCAATGTTTGATTCAAACAACCCATTAGATCGACACTTATTGAACCAATCTTTTTGGGCGATGATTGTTTTTTCTTTGGGATGGCTAGTCAATACGGGTATTGGCGGTTTGGGTGGCCGTTTAGTTTCCCCTTTTGGTCATTTCCCAAGATTTGCTTGGTGGAGTTTTGCTTTGGCGCTATCGACCGCGGTAGCCTCGGCGATAGCGGTTTATGTAGGCGCTGGCTTGCTAGACACTGCCATCGCGGTGACGCTGACAAGCACGATAATCAATATTCCTATCCATATGGATTTATGGCGTTTATTGAAGCATCATCATCTAAACCCAATTAAACCAGATTTAAAAATGGGTGCAAATCTCACCATAAAATCTATGGCATTAGCGCTGACCAATGTGATCGAAAATCTTCGACAACAGGGCATTCGCGTATTTTTGAGCACCATTGTTGGATTGTCTCAAATGACAGCATTCTCCACGACAAGAACAATTAGTAATGTTTCTTTGCAGGGGATGTCCACCGTGACTAACCCTGCCATGCCGGAGTTTATGCGATATTTGCGGGAAAAGGATGGCGCACGTGTGGACTCCGTCATGGGTTTTCTATTATTTTTAACCGTGATCGTTTTTGCACCCGTCTTAGTTGGACTGCAATTAATTATTCCCGACATATTTCTGTTATGGACGCGTGGGAAAATAGAATTTGATGGATTTTTATTTGGACTTTTCTCGATTAGTTTGATGATTTATGCAATAGGTAGGCCATTGTTTGCAATTATTCAAGGCAATAATCTTGTTAAATCTCAACTCATCATCTCTACCGCAGTTGGTTTGATAGCCATAGTGGGCGTTATTGTCATGTCTACTTACTTTGGCATTAGGGGCGCCGCCGCCGCCTTACTTTTTGCTGAAATTGCAGGATGTATGTTGGCTTTGATTTATTCACTTAAATGGCTATCTATTCATCAGATGCAGTTGCCATATAAGCTATTTTATTTAGCGGGCACATCGATGTTAATGGCTGCTTTTGGCATCCTGCTAATGGCAGCGATGCCTGAAAAAAAGTTAATGATATTTAGCTGTGTATTCATCTTATGTGCATTGTTAGGCTATGTCTTTGTTCGGCAACTTCCCAAGATAGCACTAGATAAACTTGAAACTATTTTGTTAGTGCTCACAAGGCAAAAGCGGGCGCAATGAACCTCGTTCTATTCACCCATCCTCACTTTTTAAACTCTCAAAGCATGCCGCGTTTCGTGCGTATGCTTGAGCATGTTTTACCGATCTTGGGCTAGGATTAAAATGAAAGTTGAACAAAAATTTAATACTATGACTAATTTTAATAGATACCCAACGCTTGATTTATTTCGTGCAATTGCTGCATTGAGCGTCTTTGTTCATCATTTTTATCAGCAGAATGCAGATTTTTTTGATAAAAATTACACTTCTCCATTTTTAAGTTTTTTAGGTGGGTGGGGTGTTACGTTATTTTTCGTCATTAGCGGATTTTGTATTCATCACTCTAGACTTCTGTCGGTTGAGAAAAATGGCAGATTCGATTTGATGCAGTATTTCCTTCGGAGATTTTTTAGAATTTACCCAGGTTTTGTTGTTTGTGTTTTAATTTTCTTTTTTATTGGGCAACATTTCACCTCTAATTTAGTCCCCAATTCTCAGCCAATAGCTATATTTATGCATTTGGGAATAATTAGTAGTTTTTTTGTTGACTACAATGTGGGGATCAACAAGGTATTGTGGTCGGTTGTTGTTGAGTGTCATTTTTATATTTTATATGCAATGTTATGGCGCAAATTCACCGGGCTAAATTCTACTATCAGGATGTTGCTGCTATCTTTGTTTATCGGAGCGGCTACTTTTTTATTGTCAGTGACTTTATTTCCTCAGGGTGCCGAGCGTGTTCTGGTACAGAAAATCTTCTTGGCAAGCTGGTGGATTTGGTGCCTAGGTGTTTTAGTAGCGGAATTGCTTAATAAGAGACCCGTTTTTTTCAAGACTACCTTTGCTAATCGAACAGCTTTGCTGGGAATTATAATTATTTCTTTTGGCGTAGCTTATTTACCATCCGCATACAGTCTTCAACTTCAAAGGTTCGCCCTTCCTTTTTTATGCGCTGGGCTAGTATATTTTGCGCTTCAGGATACATACAGTTTCAACAATGTTAGATCTCTTTATCAAATAGGAGTAGTCTCTTACTCACTTTACTTATATCACCCCCTTGCTTTAATGATCGGTACTCTGTTGGAGCTAGATTTATTTTGGCAAGCAATTCTGGTTTTTCCATGTGGAATAACTATTGCAATTCTAGGGTATTACCTAATTGAAAAGCCTGGTGTTGCTTTCGGGAGGGCGCTATTTACTAATCTAAAAACTCTTAATAAACGTGCTTTGTTTTAGAGTAAGTGAGTCTGTCTTGAAAATTATTCTATTCACCCACCCTCACTTTTTAAGCTCTCAAAGCATGCCGCGTTTCGCGCGTATGCTTGAAGAGGCTTATTTATTGAGAGGGCATGAGGTGAAAGTTTGGTCGCCACAGCCTGTTGCTTATCAGCTTGTGCCAAGTGGGCGTTTTTCTAAATGGGCAGGTTATGTGGATCAATATATTTTATTCCCGCTTTGGGTGCGGAGGCAGTTAAAAAAACAGCCATCGGATACTTTGTATGTGTTTTGTGATCAAGCCCTTGGCCCATGGGTGCCGTTAGTCAAAAATAAAGCACATATTGTGCATGTGCACGATTTGCTGGCTTTACGGTCTGCGCTTGGTGATGTGCCAGAAAATCCGACCTCGTGGTCTGGCAGGATTTATCAACGCTATATTCGGCGGGGCTTTAAGCAAGCCAAGCACTTTATCTCTATTTCAAATAAAACCCGTGACGACTTGCATCATTTTGGGCAGGTGTCAGCAATAAATTCTCATGTGGTTTACAACGGCTTTAACTATCCTTATTCGCCTATGGCTAAAGCTGATGCGATGCGTGTGCTAAGTGATGCGAATTTGCCAGCGCATTTTGATGGCATGTTGTTGCATTTAGGTGGCAGCCAATGGTACAAAAATTTAGCGGGCGTGATTCGTATTTATATTGAATATGTCAACGCCGAAAAAAACCCTTTACCACTTTGGTGTATTAGCCCTAACCCTAACCCTCGGGTGCAAGCTTTGCTTAAACAGGTACCGTCAAATGGAAAGGTATTGTTTTTTCAAGGGATTGATAACCATGCCTTGCAAGCGGCTTATTCCTTGGCGCGTGCCTTTGTTTTCCCGAGTCTTGCTGAGGGCTTTGGTTGGCCAATTATTGAGGCCCAAGCTTGCGGATGTCCAGTGCTGACTTCTGATGCAGCACCAATGAATGAAATTGGCGGGGTGGCGTGTGCTTATATTCCAGTGTTAAAACCCAAAGATGATGCTGAGTTATGGGCAAAAAATGCCTCAAATACATTAATTGCTTTGTTATCACTTCATGACGCGGCGCGAAATAAGCGGGTGGCAAGGGGCTTAACGCATGTGCAGCAATTTAATGCGGAGCACGCGATAGAAAGCTATCTGAATCACTATCAACAAGTCATGCTTACAACAAGCCATTCATAAAAATATGATGAATCCTACTAAACATATGCTGAATTAAGCCCAAAAAGAAGCTACCCATGAAAATTTTACATATTATTTCTTCGATTAATCCCACAGGTGGTGGGCCAATGGAGGGCGTGCGTCAAGTTGGCACAAAGAAGATCGAGATGGGCCACTCCGTCAGTGTGTTGACCTTGGATGACCCCGCTTCACCGTTCATCGAAGATTATCCGCTTAAAGTCCATGCTATTGGCCCATCGGCAGGTAGTTATCGCTATAACAGCCGTTTAGTGCCTTGGCTTAAAGAAAACGTGGATCGTTATGATGTAGTGGTGATTAACGGATTGTGGCAATACCATGGTTTTGGTGCTTGGCGAGTATTGCATCGTAAGGATATCCCTTACTTTGTCTTTTGCCATGGCATGTTAGATCCATGGTTCAAACACACTTACCCGCTTAAACATCTAAAAAAATGGCTGTATTGGCCTTGGGCTGAGTATCGATTACTCAGAGATGCAAGAGCAGTTTTTTTTACTTGTGAAGAAGAAAAAATCCTAGCCAGACAATCCTTTTGGTTATATAAAGTACGCGAACAAGTGGTGAATTATGGCACTAAAACACCGCCGAGCGAGCGTGAAGCTTTAGCCGAAACTTTTTACACCCAGTATCCAGCACTTCGTGAAAAAAGAGTGTTTCTATTTCTAAGCCGCATCCAAGAGAAAAAAGGCTGTGACTTAAGTATTGAGGCATTTGCAGAAGTTGCGGCCAAGGATATTAACCTTCATTTAGTGATCGCTGGCCCCAGCCAAAAAAAATATCAAGAAAAGCTCCAAGCACTCGCACAGCGTTTAGGGGTTGCTGACCGTATTACCTGGACAGGAATGCTACAAGGCGACATGAAATGGGGTGCCTTTTATGCTAGCGAAGCTTATGTCTTATCTTCGCATCAAGAGAACTTTGGCATCGCGGTGGCAGAAGCGCTTGGTTGCGGCATTCCAGTTCTCATCTCGGACAAGGTCAACATTTGGCGAGAAATTGAAGCTGACGGGGCTGGCATTGTTAATCCGGATACCTTAGCGGGCACCAAAGAAAGTTTTAGGCACTGGTTGGCTTTAGATGAAACCGCCCGCCAACAAATAGGAGTAAATGCAAAGCGATGTTTTGAAGAGCGCTTTACCATTGAAGCGATGGCTAAAAGCATTTTACGAAATCATCAGAAGTGGATTAAACGCAAAGATGATCATGGGTTAAACAGTCATGATTAATTTAGGGTTCATACAATGATTATTCAAGGCAATGATCCTTACACGCAACCCTCTTTTTCCATGCAAAATAGAATAATGCGGGCAATTTGGGGCGTGGTATGGTTAATAATGTTTCGTACAAGCCCACGTCCGTTTCATGTGTGGCGCAGGTTTTTATTGCGCTTGTTTGGCGCAAAGCTTGGTAAGCATGTCAATGTATATCCGACAGTAAAAATATGGGCGCCTTGGGCGCTTGATATTGGAAGTTTTGTTGGGGTGGCGGATGGCGTTACGCTTTACAACATGGCGTCGATCACAATTGGCGATTACTGCGTGATTTCTCAGGGGTCACATCTTTGCGCTGGCTCACACGATATTGATTCTGCTAACTTTCAGCTCATCACCAAGCCTATTTCGCTTAATAGCTATGTCTGGGTTTGCGCAGAGGCGTTTGTCGGACCTGGTGTGAAGATTGCAGACGGTTGTGTATTGGGTGCAAGAGCTGTGGTTGTGAAAAGTATTGTTGAGCCTTGGACAGTTTGGGCGGGTAATCCCGCCGTGAGGAAAAGATTACGTAAAAAGGTGATTGTATGAGCGGTATATCAGTACTGATACTGACTAAAAATGAGCAACAAGATCTTCCGGGATGTTTGGAGTCTGTGGCCTGGAGCGATGATGTTCATGTCCTAGACTCTCAAAGTACAGATAACACTTTGCAAATCGCTGAACGCTTTGGTGCCAAAATCACCGTGCGTGCTTTTGATGGATATGCTTCGCAACGAAATTTTGGTTTGCAGCTGCCTTTTAAATATCAATGGGTGTTGATTTTAGATGCGGATGAACGCATTACGCCCTCTCTTGCATCTGAAATGAATACATGTGTGCAGAGTGCTGCTACAAATGTTGCTGGTATTCGTATGCGCCGACGTGATATTTGGTGGGGTCGTTGGCTCAAACACGCGCAAATTTCACCATTTTATGTTCGCCTTGTTCGTGTTGGAAGGGCGCATTATGAGCGTGAAATTAATGAAGTACTGATAGTTGATGGCGATATTGCCGAGCTCGCAGAGCCTTTTGATCATTATCCTTTTTCTAAAGGGCTGGATCATTGGATTAGTAAACACAATACCTACTCCAGAATGGAAGCAAAAGTCCTTGCTAATGGACTGATTGTTAAACCAGTTTGGAACATTGCATTGTTTGGTAAAGATTTTGGTGAGCGTCGCGTGCATCAAAAAGCTATTTTTTATGGCTTACCCGCTCGCCCATTGATTAAATTGCTTTATATGTTGATTCTTCGCCGTGCATTTCTTGATGGATGGGCAGGGATCAGATACGCCATCCTTCAGTCTATTTATGAGTATTTTATTGTGCTTAAAACCCAAGAGCTTAAAGAAGAAAAAGGGATTCAAATCCTTTCTTCTCAGCAAAGTTAAAAGCCACCGTTCGAGATTCTGATTTTGAAAATCCTCATTTACAGTGCCAACTTCGCACCTGAGCCAGTAGGCATAGGCAAGTACTCGGGTGAAATGGCCGCTTGGTTGGTTTCACAAGGCCATCAAGTTCGCGTGGTTGCCGCGCCGCCATATTATCCTGCTTGGAAGTTAGATCAAGCATATGTTTGGCCTCCTTATCGTCGAGAACAATTGCAGGGTGTGGACGTTTGGCGAACGCCTATATGGGTGCCAAAAGCCCCTGGTGGTTTAGTGCGTATTGTGCATTTATTAAGCTTTGCGGTTTCATCCTTGCCTGTCATGTTGTGGCAAACACAATGGCGCCCCAATGTAGTAATGGTGGTTGCGCCCGCTTTGGTTTGTGCGCCAACCACTCTTTTGGTGGCTAGACTAACTGGCGCTAAAGCTTGGTTGCATATTCAAGACTTTGAAGTGGACGTGGCTTTTCAGATGGGCTTGCTAAAAAACCCATTGTTGCAACGCATGGTGCTTGCTGCCGAACGTGGTTTGCTGAGAAGTTTTGACTATGTTTCATCTATTTCTGGCCGAATGTTAGATCGACTCCGTCAAAAAGGGGTGAAGGAATATCAAGTCAGATTTTTCCCCAATTGGGTGGATATTTCGCATATCTATCCCTTAACGAGCCCAAGTGATTATCGAGAAGCACTGGGCATTAAGCCCGACACTAAAGTGGTGTTATTTTCTGGCACCATGGGAGGTAAGCAAGGATTAATGGTGATTCCAGAAGCCGCTAGAAAATTAGCGCATCGACAGGACCTGATGTTTGTTGTGTGTGGTGATGGTGTCATAAAACCGCAATTAGAAACGGCTAGCATCGGGCTTGGCAATATTAAATTTTTGCCCTTACAGCCATTTGAACAACTCGGGCAATTATTAGGCTTGGCTGATATTCATTTATTGCCACAAAGCCCAGAAGCGGCAGATTTGGTTTTGCCCTCTAAACTCTCAGGCATGTTAGCAAGTGGCAGGGTGATAATTGCGACTTGTTTGGCAAATACAGAAATTGCTAATGTGGTTGCCCATTGCGGTTTGGTGGTTGCGCCAGAAGATAGTGATGCTTTAGCAAAAGCCATTGAGCAGTTGCTGGATGATAACGAAGCCCGTTTGCAATTTGGCAAGCAGGCTAGGCTTTATGCAGAAAAGAATTTAGCAAGAGACTCGGTGCTTGGAAGACTGGTGGAGCAGTTACAGTAGTGCTTTTTAGGGGACGTGAATTGGAACAGCAAGCTAATTACCCAGCCGTTGGGGATATCGTGATTTTTCAACCAGAATTTATTGAATTTGGTGGTGAGGAGCGTGTGATACTTTCTCTTTCAAGAGAGTTGCATGCGCAAGGCAAGCCCCATTCAATTTTGTGTTACTGGGATCATATTAATTTGGCGGCTTATGCAACTTGGCCATTAAAAGTATATCAATTAAATCCATCTAAGAACCCCATCAGTAAAGTTTTATCTTTGCGCCGTTGTTTGCAGTCCATTTATCAAGTGGGTAGCCCAACACCAGTTTTATTCAATATCCAATCGGCTTATCATGCTGGGCTGGCGACAAACGCGCCATATCATGTGCGTATTCCTGACACTTATAGTTTGCTGGGCTTTAAGCCGGAGAGCGCTCAGAAGGAGACCCCTTCACTTCTCAAATGCTTCAAAAGTAAACTAATGAGCTTAATCTGTCATTTCGCAACTCGTCGTGGCATTCGAAATTCTAAAAAATTCGTTACGAATACACTTGCCTTGCGCGAAGAAATGCAGCATTTATACGGTCGAAGCGCCGAAGTGATTTATTTGGGTGGGTTTGGTGGCTTAATCGACAATGTGCCTGAGCGTGCAGCAGCTCCTATTAATTTATTTACGGTTTCAAGATTGCAAACCAGTAAACGTATCGATTGGATTTTGTATGCACTGGCAGAAATAAAACGTGATGAAGACTCTTATCCAGCGTGGTGTTTGCATATTGCGGGTACTGGCCCTGACCAAAATACGTTGCAAAACTTGTGCGAAACCCTAGGAATCAGCGATCAAGTTATTTTTCATGGTTTTGTGAGTGATGATCAATTACAAAAACTATATGAAACTTCGCATGTTTTTTTAATGCCCGCTAAGCAAGGGTTTGGCCTTCCCGCGATTGAGGCGCTTTATCAAAAGCTTGGCTTGGTCGTTAGCGATGAATCTGGCGTTGTTGAAATTTTGCAAGATACTAACTGGGTCACCATTGCACATGGTGGTAAAGCCGGATTTGTAAGCGCGACCAAGGAGATGCTTAAAAGGGTCGAGGATCCTGGGTTTTATCAAAATCCTATGCCGGAGTTGCCTACTGAAGCTTTATGGGCCAAGAAAATTATTAGCCATTTTGGATGGTAATAGATTGGTAACTTCTCGCAATAAGACCATAGATGTAGCCAAGGGATTAGGAATTATTCTTGTGGTATTTGGCCATAATGCACTTGCAAATGTTGAGATACATAGTCTTATCTTCTCATTTCATATCCCGCTATTTTTATTGCTTTCAGGGATTTTTTTCAACCCCCAACAGTCTTTCACCCAACTCATCCTTGCAAAATCTGATGGACTGCTAAAACCTTATTTTTTAGTCGTTGGGGTGCTTGGGTTAATTAAGATTATTGCCAGCGCGAAGTTGCCATTATTGATATTTTCGATACTTTATGGCAACGGAAGCAACACATGGCCCCCTCTTTGGTTTTTACCCTATCTTTTCTTTTTGTTTTTGTTCGCTTGGTTTTTTATAAATTTAATACCATCTAGATATACTAATTCATCTTGGTTAATTTCATTACTTATTTTGGTTTTGTTCATCCTCGGTTATACCTCACTAAAATTTTCTGAGCATCAACTTGGTACCTATGGACTTCCATGGAGTTTAGATTTGGTTTTTATTGGCAGTGCATATTTCTTAATTGGACATAAGATGTCAATTTATTTGACGAATTTTAAGCAAAGTTTTATTTGGTTTTTTGTAGCAACAGCAACTTTTTGTTTAACCCATTATTTTTTTGATGAAACTATAGATTTAAACTTAAGATGGTATGGTGACTTTCTAATTTGTACAGTTCAGGCTTTAAGTTCGATTTACCTAATTTTCGTACTATCAAAATTTTTGAGTTTATCTAACATTTGCAATAAAGTACTAGCCTACATAGGTAATGGAAGTTTATTCATTTTAATTTTTCATTGGCCGTTTCAACAAAAATCTTTCGCCTTTTTTAATGCTCATTGGGCTGAAAAGACATCATTGGAAATTAACTCCTTATTATCTTTTACAATTGGTATTATTTTTCCTCTGCTAATTTGGGAGGTGGTGAAGAGAAATTATCATTTATCTAATTTAATGCTTCAGCGAAAGTTAACAGCTAGGGTTTAGTTAAATTAAATTACGATTGAATTAGATGTGATAACTCAAGTATTTGTTATAAACATTGTCTATTGATCACACAGAGCTTCTGAATGGGTTTCACCAGTGATTATCTTTTAGTTTTTGTACCATATACAATTATGCTTAATCAGGAAAACATGAAATGGCAACCAAAAAAATTCTAATCACAGGCGGTGCTGGCTACATTGGATCCCACACTTGCGTAGAAATAATGAACGCTGGTCATGATCTAGTGGTAGTTGATAACTTAAGTAATAGTAAGTTTGAAGCTCTAGCTAGAGTGCAGCAGATTACGGGTAAAGAATTAGCTTTTCATCAGGTGGATGTGCGGGATAAGCAAGCTCTGCGTGAGGTATTTACGCTGTATGATTTTGAAGCAGTAATCCATTTTGCCGGGCTCAAAGCGGTGGGTGAGTCAGTTCAGCATCCCTTGCGATATTACGATTGTAATGTTGGTGGGGCTGTTGCCTTATGTGAAGTGATGGCTGAGTTTGGTGTGAACAGGCTAGTTTTTAGTTCTTCTGCTACCGTCTATGGTGAGCCCGATGTGATGCCGATTCGTGAGGATTTTCCAGTAGGCGGCACAACGAATCCTTATGGCGCGAGTAAGTTAATGATAGAAAATATTCTTCATGACCTGCAAGCCTCAGATCCAGCATGGCGGATTGCTGTATTGCGCTATTTTAATCCTGTGGGTGCGCATGCTTCTGGTTTGATCGGTGAGGATCCAAACGGAATACCTAACAATTTAATGCCTTATATTGCTCAAGTGGCGGTGGGTAGGCGAGATTGTTTGAGTGTTTTTGGCGGTGACTATGCAACGCCAGATGGCACTGGCGTTCGCGATTATATTCATGTAGTTGATTTAGCCAAAGGGCATGTAGCTGCGTTGGATTATCTTTCAAAAACACCGGGTTTGTTGACCGTTAATCTAGGCACTGGCAAGGGATTGAGTGTGCTAGACATGGTAAATGCATTCCAGACCGCAAGCGGCATTGAAATTCCTTATCAGATTGTCGATCGTCGCCAAGGCGATATTGCATGCTGTTATGCGGACCCAGCCCTAGCTGCTGAGGAATTAGGCTGGCGTGCAGAGTTAGGCGTGGATGCCATGTGCAGTGATGCTTGGCGTTGGCAATCAACTAATTTGAATGGCTATGATGATTATCATTTGGTGTTTGATTTCTGAAAAACCGGTCATTTATTAAGATAAGCCCAACTTGACTAAACAATAATATCCCCTAAAGGCCACTTAATTTTGTCCTTAACACCTCTTTCATTTTTTCTCACTAAATACTTTTACATCGCGTAATCCGTCCTCATTAGTTGTCATTTATGGTGATTGTTCAATACTAATTCTCAAGATCGATCTTAAGGTATAATTTAATTTCATAAAAAAATGTCAGAATTATGACAATTTTGAGTGTTCTTGAGTAATTAAGTACTTTTATTCAAGCTATTAGAAATCTATCGTGAATATTAGGGTTTTAGAATTGGACGTATTAAATAAAAACAAGCTTGAGACGGAAAACTTAGTGGACGAGCTAGTCTCCGCCAATAAGCTACTTCTTGCACAAAATGCAGCATTAGCCCATGAAAATAAAGAACTTGGCGTTATTGCGTCCATTTTTAATTCGCAAGAGGGGATGGCGATTGTTGATGCTAGTCTCAATATCGTGCGTGTGAATAAAGCTTTTACAGAAATTACTGGCTATAGCGCAGAAGAAGCCATTGGGATGACGCCTAAATTGCTTAGCTCTGGTAAGCACGACAAAGTTTTTTATGCTCGCATGTGGCAGAGCTTGAACAACGAGGGGAGATGGGAAGGGGAAATTTGGAATCGCCGCAAAAATGGTGAAATTTATCCTCAGTACCTGAGCATTGCTGTGGTTTACCATGCTGCAGGCCATGTTGCTAATTACGTTTCCACGTTGACAGATATTTCTAAAGGTAAAGCGGCAGCAGATAAGATCTCTAATCTTGCTTTTTATGACCCTCTAACGCAGTTGCCTAATCGCCGTTTATTTCTTGATCGGCTTGGTCACGAGTTGGTGGCTAATAATCGAGATGTTCGAAGAGGCGCTCTGCTCTTTATTGATTTAGACCATTTTAAAAATCTCAATGACACCCTTGGGCATATGGTGGGTGATTTATTACTTCAGCAGGTGGCTGCGCGCTTAATGCTGAGTGTTAGAAAAACGGATACCGTGGCGCGGCTGAGTGGTGATGAGTTTTTTATTTTTTTAGCCAATTTAAGTGATAACGAAATTGAGTGCGCTAAGCGAGCTAAAGAGCTTGCAGATAAGATGATTGGCTTATTTGATACAGCGTTTTTGCTTAATGAGCATAGTTATAGAATCACAGCGAGCATGGGCGTGACCTTATTTAATGGGGATGAAACTTCTATTGATATGGTGCTAAAGCAGGCAGATATTGCCATGTATCAGGCCAAAGCAAAAGGTCGAAATACAGTTTGCTTCTTCGAGAATAGGATGCAGGATGATATTACTCGTTACGTGAAACTTGAGCGTGAACTAACCACAGCGATTGCGTTAGGGCAGTTTGAGTTGTTTTATCAAGTGCAGGTAGATGACAAGCAAAAGCCATTTGGTGCTGAAGCCCTCATTCGCTGGAACCATCCAGAGCTAGGTTTGGTCTCGCCAGGTTACTTTATTGAAATGGCGGAAGAAACTGGCTTGATTGTGCCGATAGGTCAATGGGTGTTAGAAGCTGCATGCGAGCAATTAAAAGCTTGGGAAGCGATCCCGAAAATGCGTAGCCTTACCTTAGCCGTCAATATTAGTAGTAAACAATTCCATCAAGATGACTTTGTCACGCACATAAAACATATTGTTAAGCAGTATGGTATTCATCCTGCCTTGCTCAAGCTTGAGTTGACTGAAACTGCATTTAGTAAAAACATCGAGTCCTTGATTTCAAGCATGACGGCCTTAAAAGGCATAGGCATACAATTTGAACTAGATGATTTTGGAACGGGGTATTCTTCTTTGCAATACCTTAAGCGGCTTCCGCTTGAACAGCTCAAGATTGACCAATCATTTGTGCGTGAGATTGAATACAACGAAAATGACAAACAGATTGTTCGGACCATTATCTCAATGACGCAAAACTTAGATTTAAAAGTGATTGCCGAAGGGGTGGAAACAGAAAACCAAAAACAAATTTTACTAGATAGTGGTTGTCAGCGTTTCCAAGGGTATTTGTTTGGTAAGCCTTTACCTATTGCTGAGTTTGAAGAGTCGATTTTAAATTCAATTGCTTAATTTTACTTCAAGTCATCGAGGTGTTCTTCATTCCTTAGCATCTCTAGCCATATTCATTCTCTGACTCTGTCCTAAACTTTTAAATGAGTTTGAAGCTTTCAGTTTCAGATCTTATATTTGGTATCTTGTATTTGGTATCTTGTAGCACGCTATCTAAGTTCGATATTTTCAAGTGTTGTGCTTATTTTGGTTTTGAGTGCATTGATTGAACGATTTTATGCATTATATTGTCATGACAAAGGCTTACCATTAATTGCATTAAAATCTTTGCCAAGACGCGAAATGGCTTTGCCAGAGGCCCCAAGCTTGGGTTACAATTGTTGCAATTTTTTGAGGTTAAAAAACTTCAATGATTGCATTAAGCAATCATCAATCGCAGTGAAACCGGAGTTTTAACGTGCTGGAAAATTATTTTCCTATTCTTCTTTTTGTGTTGGTTGGCTTAGCCGTTGGTGTTGGACCACTTGTCCTTGGAAAGCTTGTTTCTCCAAACCGCCCGGACGCAGCAAAAAATTCCCCTTATGAGTGTGGTTTTGAAGCATTTGAAGATGCTCGCATGAAGTTTGACGTGCGTTATTACCTCGTCGCTATTTTGTTTATTTTGTTTGATTTGGAAATCGCATTCTTATTTCCTTGGGCGGTTGTGCTCAAAGAAATTGGATTGTTTGGCTTCTTGGCCATGATGGTGTTCCTTGGTGTGTTAGTCGTTGGTTTCATCTATGAATGGATGAAGGGCGCGCTGGAATGGGAATAACAATAAGTCTGCTTGAGATGAAAGTACTCAAATGAGCATCGAAGGTATTTTAGAAAAAGGTTTTGTCACCACGACGCTAGACACGGTGATTAACTACACAAGAACAGGTTCAATGTGGCCAATGACGTTCGGGTTGGCATGTTGCGCGGTTGAGATGATGCATGCGGGTGCTGCCCGTTACGATTTAGACCGCTTCGGTATTGTGTTCCGCCCGAGTCCACGTCAGTCTGATGTGATGATTGTGGCTGGTACGCTTGTGAATAAAATGGCACCCGCGCTTCGTAAGGTGTATGACCAAATGGCAGAGCCGCGTTGGGTGATCTCAATGGGCTCATGCGCCAATGGTGGTGGTTATTATCACTATTCCTATGCTGTGGTGCGAGGTTGTGACCGCATCGTGCCAGTTGATGTGTATGTGCCAGGATGCCCTCCAACAGCAGAAGCTTTGCTCTACGGCATTATTCAGCTGCAAAACAAGATCAAACGCACCAACACGATCGCTCGCTAAGGTAAAAGAAGATGACGCGATTAGAGACCCTCAAAGAAAACATCGAAACAGTCCTTGGTGATCAAATCACCAAATTAACATTGGCACTCAATGAGTTAACCATTGAGTGTGCTGCGGCTGACTTGATTAAAGTCACTAAAAAATTACGTGATCACAAGACGCTCAAGTTTGAACAATTAATCGATTTATGCGGCGTAGATTACCAAGATTATGCGGATGGCACTTGGGAGGGTTTGCGTTTTGCCACGGTTTACCATTTGCTTTCTGTGACGCTTAATCATCGAATCCGCTTAAGAGTGTTTGCGACGGAAGATGACTTCCCAGTGTTTCCAACATTAGTTGAGCTTTATCCAGTTGCCAATTGGTTTGAGCGTGAGTCATTCGACCTGTTCGGTATCATGTATGAAGGCCACCCAGATTTGCGTCGATTGCTGACTGACTATGGTTTTGTCGGTCATCCGTTCAGAAAAGATTTCCCAATGATTGGTAACGTCGAGATGCGTTACGATCCAGAACAGCAGCGTGTGGTGTATCAGCCTGTTTCCATCGAATTGCGTAATAATGTGCCGCGAGTTATACGCGACGAGGGCTTCCATAATGGCTAATTGCAATTTGTCTTCAAGTGATTACGGCGTTGTCGTCGCTCGACGTACTGTTTGTACTGTCATCACTCCTTCGCCTTGTCTTCACTCGAAGACAAATCGCAAAATGAATGAAAGTTTGCTATGGCAGAAATAAGAAATTACACCATGAACTTCGGTCCGCAGCATCCTGCGGCGCACGGGGTGTTACGTTTAGTGCTTGAGCTTGATGGCGAAGTGATTCAGCGTGCTGACCCGCACATTGGCTTACTCCACCGTGGCACAGAAAAGTTAGCGGAAAACCGTACTTACTTGCAATCTGTTCCTTACATGGATCGCCTTGATTATGTATCCATGATGGCGAATGAGCATGCCTATGTCATGGCCATCGAGAAGATGATGGCGATTGATGTGCCATTTCGTGCGCAATATATTCGCGTGATGTTTGATGAGATCACCCGTATTTTGAATCACCTGCTCTGGTTGGGTGCGCATGCCCTAGATGTCGGTGCAATGAGTGTGTTCTTGTATGCCTTCCGTGAGCGTGAAGATTTGTTTGACGTTTATGAAGCGGTTTCTGGCGCACGTATGCATGCCGCATATTATCGTCCGGGTGGCGTTTATCGTGATTTGCCAGAACGCATGCCGCAGCATTTGGAAACTAAATTCCGTAGCAAAAAAGAAATCCACAAGCTCAATGACAACCGTCAGGGTTCAGTGCTTGATTTTATTGAAGATTTCGCAAACCGCTTTCCAGGCTATGTGGATGAATATGAAACGCTACTCACTAATAATCGCATTTGGAAACAGCGTACGGTAGGGGTTGGTGTTGTGACGCCGGAGCGTGCATTAGCGCTTGGTATGACAGGCCCAATGTTGCGTGGCTCTGGCATTGCTTGGGACTTACGTAAAAAACAACCATATGAAGTTTATGACAAGCTTGACTTCGATATTCCTGTTGGCGTGAATGGCGATTGCTATGATCGCTACCTCGTTCGTATTGAAGAGTTTAGACAATCGAATCGCATCATCAAACAGTGTGTTGAATGGTTGCGTAAAAATCCTGGTCCAGTGATTAGCAGCGACAACAAAGTGGCGCCGCCGGATCGCGAGGGCATGAAAACGAACATGGAAGATTTGATTCACCATTTCAAATTGTTCACAGAAGGTTTTCACGTGCCAGTAGGTGAGGCTTATGCTGCTGTTGAGCATCCTAAGGGTGAGTTCGGTATTTATATGATTTCGGATGGCGCGAATAAACCTTATCGCTTAAAAATTCGTGCGCCTGGCTTCCCACATTTGGCGGCTTTAGATGAAATGACAAAGGGCCATATGATTGCCGATTTGGTGGCCATCATTGGTACGCAAGATATTGTGTTTGGGGAGATTGATCGATAATGTTGTCTCAAGTGTCTCTCGATAAGATCGAATACGAATTAACTAAGTATCCAAAAGAAAACCGCCAAGGCGCAGTGATGTCTGCATTGCGTATTGCACAGGCTGAAAAAGGTTGGCTCTCTAAAGAAACCATTGCGTATGTGGCTGAGTATTTGGGTATTCCAGCCATTGCAGCTTTAGAAGTCGCAACCTTTTACAACATGTACGACTTGCAGCCAGTGGGTAAATACAAAATCACCATTTGTACCAACATTTCATGCATGTTGCGCGGCTCTGACGAAATTGTGGACCACCTTCAAACCAAGCTAGGTGTTGGTTTCAATGAAGTCACACCAGATGGTCAGTTTTGCTTAAAAGAGGGTGAATGCATGGGCTGTTGTGGTGGTGCACCATTGATGCATGTCAACAACACAAAAATGCATGAGTTTTTAACGCCAGCTAAAGTCGATGAAATTCTCGGGGAGTTGAAGTAATGTCATTACATAAAGCCCCTATTGTTAGCGATTTGAATAAACAAACCTTGGTGACATTGCGCACCTTGTCTGCGTCTAGTGATGCTAACCCTGGTAGTCTAAAAAATTACGAAAAGCTCGGTGGCTACGCGCAATTCAAGCGTATTGTCACGGACAAAGTAAAAGCGACTGACATTATTACTGAAGTGAAAACTTCAGGCTTGCGTGGCCGTGGTGGCGCAGGCTTCCCAACCGGTCTTAAGTGGAGCTTTATGCCACGTTACTTCGATGGTACTAAGTACCTCGTATGTAACACCGACGAAGGCGAGCCAGGCACCTTTAAAGATCGCGATATTATTCGCTATAACCCACATCAACTGATTGAAGGCATGGCGATTGCCGCTTATACCTTGGGTGCGCGCGTTGGATATAACTACATCCACGGTGAGATTTGGGAAGACTACGAGATTTTTGAAGAAGCATTAGATGAAGCAAGAAAAGCGGGTTATTTGGGTGAAAACCTATTTGGTACTAACTTCTGTTTCGATCTTTATGCCGTGCATGGTTACGGTGCTTACATTTGCGGTGAAGAAACCGCACTGATTGAATCTATCGAAGGCAAAAAAGGCCAACCACGCTTTAAGCCACCATTCCCAGCGAGTTACGGGGTCTTTGGTAAGCCAACCAATGTGAATAACACTGAGTCTTATGCTTCGATCCCATGGATTTTGCAACACGGCGGTCAAGCGTTTCAAGACCTAGGCGTTTCTAACTCAGGTGGGACCAAGCTGTTCTCAGTGTCAGGCCATGTAGAAAAGCCAGGTAACTATGAAGTTAAAATGGGCACGCCGTTTATTGATTTGCTCGAAATGGCGGGCGGGATTTGGAAGGGTCGTACGCTTAAAGCGGTGATTCCTGGCGGCCCATCAACCGCGGTGATGCCGGCATCAGCGATTCTAGGTGCAACCATGGATTATGAAGGGCTATCAAAAGCTGGCTCTAGCTTGGGTGCGGGCTCGATGATTGTGATGGATGACACGACTTGTATGGTGACCACCCTCAAGCGTTTGTCTTACTTCTTTTATGAAGAGTCATGTGGCCAATGTACGCCATGCCGTGAAGGGACAGGTTGGGTATATCGCGTGATTAAACGCATCGTGGATGGCGAAGGCAAGATGGAAGACTTGGACTTGTTGACAGATATTAGTAACAACATTTCAGGCCGCACAATTTGTGCGCTTGGCGAGGCAGCGGCAACGCCAGTCCTCAGTTTTATTAAGCATTTCAGACCAGAATTTGAATATTACATTCAGCATGGCAAATCCATGGTGACAGGCAAATAATATGTTGAAGATTGAAATAGACGGCAAACAAGTCGAAGTCGAAAACGGCACGACGATTATCGACGCGGCTGACCAGCTTGGCGTTGCAATTCCTCGTTTTTGCTACCATAAGAAATTGTCTGTGGCCGCCAACTGCCGTATGTGCTTGGTGCAAGTTGAGAAATTTAACAAACCATTACCGGCCTGTGCAACGCCAGTTGCCGATGGTATGAAGATTTTCACACGCTCGAAATCAGCGATTGAAGCACAAAAAAGCGTGATGGAATTTTTACTGATTAACCATCCTTTAGATTGCCCAATTTGCGATCAAGGTGGTGAGTGTGATTTGCAGGATGTCGCCGTTGCTTATGGTGGAAGCGGTTCACGCTACACGGAAGAAAAACGTGTGGTGTTCAATAAAAACATCGGCCCGCTTGTCAGCACCGATATGACCCGTTGTATTCAATGTACGCGCTGTGTTCGCTTCTTGAAAGAAGTGGGCGGCATGCAAGAGCTTGGCCTAGTTGGTCGTGGCGAACATGCTGAGATTACGGCTTATGTCGATAAGAGCGTTGATTCTGAGCTTTCAGGCAATATCATTGATTTGTGTCCAGTAGGTGCATTAACCAGCAAGCCATTCCGTTACTCAGCACGTAGCTGGGAATTAACACGTCGTCCAACCATCGCAGCCCATGACGGCTTGGGCTCCCACGTTGAAGTGCACGTCAAAAATGATCGCGTGATGCGCATTGTGCCGCGTGAAAAAGAAAGCATTAACGAGTGTTGGTTATCTGACCGCGATCGCTTTTCATACGATGGTTTAAATAGTCCAGAGCGCTTGACCAAGCCGATGATTAAGCATCATGGCGAATGGCATGAGACAGACTGGAAGTCAGCACTCGAGTATGCTGCCCGTCAAATTAATGAGACGGTAGAGGAAGATCCTGCTGGTTTAGGCTTCTTAGTTTCACCTAATGCCACGATGGAAGAGGGTTTCTTAGCGAAGAAAATCGCACGCGCGCTCTCATGTGGCAATATCGATCACCGTTTACGTCGTAGTGATTTCCGTTTAGATGGCCGCTTTCATGGCACGCCTTGGATGGGATGTAATATTGCCGACGTTCAAAAAATGGATCGTATATTAGTGGTGGGTAGCAATCTACGTAATGAACATCCACTCCTGACACAACGTATTCGTCGCGCAGTTGCTGACGGTGCAGAGTTGTCCATGGTGAACCCGATGAATGACGATCAGCTGATTAAGGTGAGTCATCAAGCGATTTGTTCACCGAACGATATCGTCAATGTGTTGGCACAGATTCTAAAAGCCATGTCTGGCTTACAACGTCTATCTCTTTGCTTGCCTAAATCGATTAGCGATTTGTTAGAAGGCGTCGTCGTGCGTGAGAACAGCCAGGCGATTGCTGAGAGCTTAGCCGGTCACGGTAAAGAATTAGATTTAATCAATCCAAAGAGTGCATTATTCTTGGGTAATATTGCCCAATATCATCCACGCTATGCTGAAATTTATACATTAGCTGAAGCGATTGCTTCGCTCTGCGGTGCCACGTTCGGTGTGTTATTCGAATCATCAGACCGCGTCGGTTTGGACATGGTGCGTGTGATTCCTGGCCAAGGCGGATTAAACGCTAGAACCATGTTGGAACAACCAAGAAAAACTTATGTGCTTCTGAATGTAGAGCCAGAGTTTGATTGTGCAAACCCAGCCGTGGCAAATGCAGCCATGGAAAAAGCAGAGTGCGTCATTGCGCTGACGGCTTATAAATCAAGCGCACTTGAAAATGCCGATGTGTTACTGCCTATCGCACCATTTACTGAAACCTCAGGCACACGCATGAGCATGGAAGGTCGTGTTCAAAGCTTTGCTGCCGCTGTTAAGCCGCTTGGAGAGTGCCGTCCTGCTTGGAAGGTGTTGCGTGTGTTAGCGAATACACTAGACCTAGACGGTTTTAATTTTGAGAGTAGCGAGCAAGTGAAAACTGAAGTGTTTGGTGGTGAAAAACCATCTACAGTCGTCTGGAATCGTTTGAACAACAACCTACGTATTTTGTTTGATGTGAAAGTGCAAGAAAAAACAAACGTACTCCAACGCTTAGGGGAAGTCCCACAGTACTTGATGGACTCTGTTGTGCGTCGCTCTGGCCCGCTAAATAAAACTAAACAAGTTGCCGAGCCTGTCGCTGGGATGAACGCTAAACTAATGGCCGAGCTAGGTGTGCAAGAGGGTGACTTGGTTGTGGTAAAACAAGGGATTGGTTCTGCAAAGCTAAAAGTTAAGCTGGATGCTGGTTTAGCCAAGGGTACTGTACGTGTTCCAACTGGCTATGACTTGACTTCATCTTTGGGTGAGTTGATGGGCGAGATTGAGGTGGCAAAAGCATGAGCGGATTCATTGAGTCATTCTTAGCCATGGGTGCCACCACGTTTGGTTCATCCTGGCCTGCGGTTTCTTTGACGGTGTGGACGCTGCTCAAAATTGTGGCCATCGTTTTGCCGTTAATGGGTGCCGTTGCCTATTTAACACTCGCTGAACGTAAAGTGATTGGCTATATGCAAGTGCGTATTGGCCCAAATCGTGTGGGTTACTTCGGTTTGCTTCAGCCGCTAGCTGACGGTATCAAATTATTGATGAAGGAAATTATTATTCCTTCGGAATCAAGCAAAGGTTTGTTTTTGCTTGGGCCTGTACTTGCGATCGCCCCGGCATTTGCGGCTTGGGCAGTCGTGCCATTTGATCCAGATATGGTGTTAGCGAATGTGGATGCAGGATTACTTTATATCCTAGCGATGACCTCTGTTGCGGTCTACGGCGTAATCATTGCGGGTTGGGCATCGAACTCTAAATACGCCTTCTTGGGCGCGCTTCGTTCTGCCGCACAAATCGTGTCATATGAAATTGCAATGGGCTTTGCTTTGGTGGGCGTGTTGATGTGCGCTAACTCATTAAATCTTGGCAAAATCGTCATGGCGCAATCAGGCGGTATTTTTGAATGGTACTGGTTGCCATTGTTTCCGCTGTTTATTGTGTATTTTATTAGTGCGGTCGCTGAAACTAACCGCGCGCCATTTGACGTCGCTGAAGGCGAGTCTGAAATTGTAGCGGGTTTCCACGTTGAGTATTCAGGCATGGCCTTTGCGGTGTTCTTCTTAGCTGAATATGCCAACATGATTTTGGTGTCTATGCTTGCTGCGATTATGTTCTTGGGCGGTTGGTTGTCACCTGTGCCTTCACTCATTCCAGATAGCTTCTTGTGGCTATTAGCAAAAGTGGGCTTCTTGCTGTTCTTCTTCTTGTGGTTCCGTGCGACTTTCCCACGTTATCGTTACGACCAAATCATGCGTCTAGGCTGGAAAGTATTTATTCCAATTACACTGGTTTGGATTATTGTCGTTGGTGGTTTGATGCAAACTTCTTGGGGCTATTTGTTCCACTAGGTGGGCGATTAAGAGCTAAATATGTTTAAGAAAATTAAAGAAGTTATTTCAAGTTTAATGCTCATCGAGCTGCTGAGAGGCATGCTACTGACAGGGCGTTATTTCTTTGCACGTAAGATTACGGTGCAATACCCTGAAGAGCGTACCCCAATATCTTCACGCTTTAGAGGTTTACACGCACTGCGCCGCTACGAAAATGGTGAAGAGCGTTGTATCGCTTGTAAGCTTTGCGAGGCGGTTTGTCCTGCCATGGCGATTACCATCGAATCAGAGCAGCGCGAAGACAATACACGCCGAACCACAAAGTACGATATCGATTTAACTAAATGTATTTTCTGCGGCATGTGTGAAGAGTCTTGCCCAGTGGATTCTATTGTTGAAACTCGTATATTTGAGTATCACGGTGAGCAACGTGGTGATTTGCTTTACACCAAAGAGATGTTGCTTGCGGTGGGCGATAAGCTTGAAGCGCAAATTGCTGCTGACCGTTCTGTTGACGCTAGATTTAGATAAGGCGCTTTAAGTATGATATCCCACAGCATGATTTTTCAAGACTACGTTTTTTATTCGCTCGCGATCATTCTGCTATTTGCAGGTTTGCGTGTAATTACCGCGCGTAACCCAGTGCATGCCGCCTTGTTCTTGGTGCTTGCTTTCTTTACTGCAGCTGGCATTTGGTTGTTACTAGAAGCAGAGTTTCTTGCGATAGCGTTGGTGCTGGTGTATGTAGGCGCCGTGATGGTGTTGTTCCTGTTTGTGGTGATGATGCTAGACATTAACCTCGACAAGTTGCGAGAAGGCTTCTGGGATTATTTGCCGATGGCTGGTTTCATTGGGGTGCTGATGGCTGCCGAAATGGTGATGATTCTTGGCACCAAGCATTTTGGCCTAGCACGCATCAGCGCACCAAAAGCACACGCTGCTGACTACAGCAATACGGCGGAATTAGGTCGTGTGCTCTATACCGATTATCTAATGCCGTTTGAACTAGCCGCTGTCGTATTGCTAGTAGCGATTGTTGCGGCCATTGCCTTAACACTTCGTGATCGTAAAGACTCCAAATTTATTAATCCTGCAGACCAAGTCAGAGTAAAGCGTGCAGATCGTATTCGTATGGTGAGCATGCCAGCTGAGGTTGAAGTGCCTGCAGTGGAAACAGAAAAGGCGAAATCATAATGGTCAGCTTGTCACATTATTTGATTTTAGGTTCATTGCTATTTGCCATCAGTGTGGTGGGGATTTTTCTTAACCGCAAAAACGTGATTATTTTATTAATGGCGATTGAGTTGATGTTGCTCGCGGTAAATTTGAATTTCATTGCTTTTTCACATTACTTAAACGACATCGCTGGCCAAGTGTTCGTATTTTTTATTCTCACGGTGGCGGCGGCAGAGTCGGCAATTGGTCTGGCGATTTTAGTCGTGCTGTTTAGAAACTTAAGAACCATTAACGTTGATGACCTTGATAGCTTAAAAGGCTAATTTGAAATAATGAACATGCTATCTATGAATATCTCAATGCAACAAATTTACCTAGCCATTCCGCTATTGCCACTCATTGCTTCAGCCATTGTGGGGATTGCCAATAAAGCTTTACCTCGCTGCTTTGCCCATATCCTGACGATAATAGGCGTAGCGGGGGCATTTGCTTTGTCTGTGTATGTGTTCTTGGATGTCTTGCAAGGTAATACCTATAACGGCACGGTTTATACCTGGATGACCACTGGCAGTTATACGTTTCAAGTGGGCTTTTTGATTGATAAATTAACCACCATGATGATGTTGGTGGTGACGTTTGTTTCATTAATGGTGCATATCTACACCATCGGCTATATGCACGAAGATGAAGGTTATCGTCGTTTCTTTAGCTATATCTCACTATTCACTTTCTCGATGTTGATGCTCGTGATGGCGAATAACTTTATGCAGTTATTCTTTGGCTGGGAAGCGGTAGGCTTGGTTTCTTACTTGCTGATTGGTTTCTGGTACACCCGCCCAACGGCGATCTACGCTAACTTAAAAGCATTCTTGGTGAACCGTGTCGGTGACTTTGGGTTCTTGCTTGGGATCGGCATGGTGCTTTGGTGCTTCGGTAGCCTTGATTACACAACCGCGTTTGAGCAAGCACCGCGTTTCGCGCATGCCACAGTGGATATTATTCCTGGTGTGCATTGGTCAACCATGACGGTGATTTGCATTTTATTATTTATCGGCGCGATGGGTAAATCAGCGCAAGTGCCATTGCATGTTTGGTTGCCTGACTCAATGGAAGGCCCAACGCCAATTTCAGCCTTGATCCACGCGGCAACGATGGTGACAGCGGGTATCTTTATGGTGGCACGAATGTCACCGTTGTTTGAATTGTCCACGACCGCACTTTCATTTGTGATGGTCATTGGTGCGATTACAGCGCTATTTATGGGCTTTCTTGGCATTATTCAAAATGATATTAAACGTGTGGTGGCTTATTCAACGCTTTCGCAGCTAGGCTATATGACGGTTGCACTTGGTGCTTCAGCTTACTCAGTGGCCATCTTCCATCTGATGACCCACGCTTTCTTCAAGGCCTTGTTATTCTTAGGCGCTGGCTCTGTCATTATGGGGATGCACCACGATCAAGACATCCGCAATATGGGTGGGCTTCGTAAGTACATGAAGATTACTTGGTTGACCTCACTAATTGGTTCATTAGCCTTAATCGGTACGCCATTCTTATCAGGCTTTTACTCTAAAGATTCGATTATTGAAGCGGCGAAGTTGTCGCACATTCCAGGCAGTGGTTTCGCTTACTTCGCAGTGCTTGCAGGTGTGTTTGTCACGGCCTTTTATTCATTCCGTATGTATTTCTTGGTATTCCACGGTAAAGAGCGTTGGATGGATGCAAAGGCGCATCACCAAGAAGCAGGCCATGATGACCATGCACATGACGACCATGACCATCACCACGGCCTAGGCCCTAATGATGTACCGCACGAGCAGCCATGGGTGGTGACATTGCCGCTTGTGTTACTGGCGATTCCATCACTCGCGATTGGTTTTATTGCGATTGAGCCGATGTTATTTAAAGGCTTTTTTGACGACATTATTTTTATCGATAGCGCAGCACATCCGGTGATGCATGAGCTTGCTGAAGACTTCCACGGCGCAGTTGCAATGGGCTTACATAGTTTGACCTCATTACCATTTATCCTTGCACTTTCTGGGGTAGTGTTGTCGTGGTTCTTCTACATGAAGCGCCCAGATATTCCAGCTGCTATCCAAGCTAAATGCGGTTTGATTATGCTTGTACTAGAAAACAAATACGGCTTCGACAGTTTTAACGAAAAAGTATTCGCAGGTGGCTCACGCTTAGTCGGTAGCAAACTTTGGAAAATTGGTGATGTGCAGTTGATTGATGGTGTGATGGTCAATGGTACGGCGAATCTGATTGGCCGTATCTCCAAGGTAGTTCGTGGATTGCAGTCAGGTCTGATTTACCACTATGCGTTTGCCATGATTATTGGCGTATTTTTACTACTTACCTTATTCATGAAGGTTTAAATGACAAGCTTGCCTCTTCTTAGTCTTGCGATTTGGGTGCCTATCTTAGCGGGCATCTTAGTCTTGTTTACTGGCGATGATAAAAATGCATCATCTGCGCGTTGGATTGCTTTGCTGGGAAGTTTAGTGGCCTTTGCTGTGACCATTCCGCTTTATACAGGCTTCAATTTTGCGGATGGGGGCTTCCAGTTTCAAGAGGGTTTTAGCTGGATTCCAACCTTCAATATTCATTACCACTTAGGTGCTGACGGTATCGCTGTGCCTTTGATTTTGCTCACAAGCTTTACTACGATTTTGGTGGTGATTGCCGCTTGGGAAGTCATTCAAAAGCGTGTTGCGCAATATATGGCCGCTTTCTTGATTATGTCTGGTTTGATGATCGGCGTATTTAGTGCGTTAGATGCCATCCTCTACTATGTATTTTGGGAAGCGATGTTGATTCCAATGTTCTTGGTGATTGGTGTTTGGGGCGGTCCAAATCGCGTTTATGCGACGATTAAGTTCTTCCTCTACACCTTGCTTGGTTCATTGCTGATGTTGGTGGCTTTCATCTATTTGTTCTATCAAACTAATAGTTTTGAAATCGTGGATTACTACCACTTGCCGATGACAATGCCAGTACAAATTTTGGTGTTCTTGGCATTCTTTATGGCTTTTGCGGTGAAGATTCCAATGTGGCCAGTGCATACATGGCTGCCAGATGCCCACGTTGAAGCGCCAACAGGTGGTTCAGTTGTGTTGGCAGCGATTGCCTTGAAGTTGGGCGGTTATAGCTTCTTACGCTTTGCCATGCCAATTGCGCCAGATGCTGCGCACTATCTTTCTGGCTTTATGATTGCTTTGTCACTGATTGCTGTGGTGTATATCGCGTTTGTGGCATTGGTTCAGCAAGACATGAAAAAGCTGATTGCCTATTCATCCATCTCACACATGGGTTTCGTGACGCTAGGTTTCTTCTTGTTTAATTCGATTGGCCTTGAGGGCTCAATTGTACAAATGATTTCACACGGGTTTATTTCAAGTGCGATGTTTTTGAGTGTAGGTGTGCTTTACGACCGTATGCACTCGCGTCAAATTGCCGATTACGGTGGGGTGGTGAATACCATGCCTAAGTTTGCAGCCTTTGCCGTTCTATTTGCGATGGCCAATGCAGGTTTGCCAGGCACATCAGGTTTTGTGGGTGAATTTATGGTGATTTTGGGCGCATTACAAAATAACTTCTGGTTCGCTTTCTTAGCATCAACGACCTTGATTTTGGGTGCGGCTTACACTTTGTGGATGGTGAAGCGAGTGTTCTTTGGCGAGATTGCCAATTCGCATGTGGCGGAATTGGTCGATTTGAACAAACGTGAATTGTTTATCTTAAGCACACTCGCAATATTGGTGATTGGCTTTGGTGTTTATCCTCAGCCGATTACAGAAATGACGCACGCAACGGTCTCGCAATTTTTAGACCACATGGCACAAACGAAAATACCAGCAGGTTTATAAGGCGCGTTGATTCGCCGGACACGAATGGAAATATAGAAATATGAATGGACTTCAATCAGATATTATTTCAGCGCTACCAGAGCTTTTTGTGCTCTCTATGGCGATGTTCATTTTATTGACGGATTTGTTTTTAAAGCCATCTAACCGCATCGTTATTTTCTTACTGACGCAACTTACTTTACTGGGTGCGGCTTTTATCACTATCGCTACCCACAAACCGAGTGTTATTTATGCGTTTAGCGGCATGTTTGTGGATGACTCTTTTGCCGATGTGATGAAGGTCATGATTTATCTCAGCACCGCACTATTTTTGGTGTACAGCCGTTCTTACATTACTTTGCGCGGCATGTTCCGTGGCGAGTTTTATGCCTTAGTACTATTTGCAATGGCAGGCATGATGGTGATGGTGTCGGGACAACATTTCTTGACGCTCTACATGGGTTTAGAGCTACTGTCTTTATGCTTGTATGCCTTGGTAGCGCTAGACCGTGATAATGCTCGTGCAACAGAAGCTGCGATGAAGTACTTTGTATTGGGCGCATTGGCTTCTGGCATGTTGCTCTATGGGATGTCCATGATGTACGGCGCAACAGGTAGTTTGAATATTTCTGAAGTAGCAAGTGCGTTATTAAATGGCTCACAAGACAAACCAGTGCTTGTATTGGGTACAGTGTTTATTGTCGCTGGCTTGGCGTTCAAATTAGGTGCGGTGCCTTTCCAAATGTGGGTGCCAGATGTTTATGAGGGCTCTCCAACGGCTGTGACCTTGTTTATTGGCTCTGTCACTAAGCTTGCTGCGTTTGCATTTTTGATTCGCATCTTGGCGCAAGGTTTGTACGTGCTAGCGATTGATTGGCATAGTATGCTCATGATCATGGCCGTGCTTTCCATCATCATCGGTAACATCACGGCGATTGCACAAACCAATCTTAAACGTATGTTTGCTTATTCAACGATTTCTCATGTTGGTTTCTTATTGTTTGGTTTGATGAGCGCCAGCATGAATGGCTATATCTCATCGATGTTCTATATTGTTTCTTACGTGCTGATGACCTTGGCCGGCTTTGGCATGATTTTATTGCTCTCGCGTAAAGGGTTTGAAGCTGAGCAGTTAGATGATTTGAAAGGCCTTAATCAACGCAGCCCATGGTTTGCATTCATGATGCTGATCACCATGTTCTCAATGGCTGGCGTTCCACCAACATTAGGCTTCTACGCTAAATTTGCCGTGCTGCAAGCCGCGCTTCAAGCAGGCTTTTTATGGCTAGTGGTGTTTGCTGTGCTCATGGCAGTGATCGGTGCTTTCTATTATTTACGCATCGTAAAACTCATGTATTTTGATGAGCCAACAGATAACAAACCTATTATCAACCCCCCAGAAATGAACATCTTGCTCAGCCTTAATGCGCTAGCGTTATTGGCATTAGGGATAATGCCGCAACCTTTAATGGATATGTGTGCCTACGCAGTCGCACACAGTCTCCAATAGGCCATCATCTAAATGACCAATCTTATTCTCTTGTTATTAGCATTGGTTCTGGCGAATTCGCCTTGGTTTTCTGATCGTTTATTTTTTGTGATTCCTGTGAAGCACCAACCTAAAAATATCGCTTGGTGTTTGTTTGAATTAATTAGTTTGTACTTCATTCTTGGATTCATCATTCGCTACGCTGAACAAGCAAAAATGGGGCAGGTCGCTACTCAGAAATGGGAGTTTTATGCGATTACGGCTTGTCTGTTTTTAGTCTTAGCATTCCCTGGTTTTATCTATCGTTTTTTCTGGAAGAAGTAATCTAACTTAACATGACGCTGTTCCTTGATAAGGAAAATATCAAATGAAAAGTTATCCTTTGATTAAAATGATTTTGTTATGTTCTACCATTGTTCTCACTTCTTGCACTTACGCGACCAAGCTTGGTGATAAGCTGTTCCCCGATTCAGAATTCAATACTTTAGTTGTCAAAGCAGATGCGGCCATGCAAGATGAACAATGGGCTAAGGCTGCAGAACTATATAAAAAAGCAGGTCATCTTAAACCGGATGACATGGCTCTCAAGTTAAAAGAGGCAAAAGCCTATCAAAATGATGGGAAGTTTTTGCTAGCATTCAATACCTATCAAGTTATCATTGACGCAAAATTGCCCGCTAGTGAAGCGAATAAAAGAATTGAACAAGCTGCAAAAGATAATCAAATTAAATTTGGTTTTAAGATTGCGCCTAGTGATGTTAAGGCAGATCAAGTAAAAGAGTCCCTAAATCAAGAGGTGCTTCAAAAAGATGAAGTCATCGAAGAGAAGGTGATTGAAGAGCCCCCCGCTATTTCAGAGCATTCACTGAGTTTAGAAGAGGTCATGGCACCTCCCGAGCAAGTTAAAGCTTTTGCGGAGGATACGAATAAATCTGTCTTGGAAGCGCTTAACGCTTGGGCGGGTGCGTGGGAGACTAAAAACTTGACGAAGTATTTTGCCCACTATGTCGATGATTTTGCCGGGGACCTTCCAAATGCTAAAGCGTGGCGTCAGTCTAGAAAGATTAAAATATTGCACAGTCCGCACATTAAAGTCAGTCTGTCAGAAATTCAAGTACTGAGGCACCAAGGGACGGTCGAAGTTACTTTTAAGCAAAATTATGAGTCTGCGACCTATCAGGATATCGGACACAAGACCTTGGTCATGAAATATTTAAAAGGACGTTGGCTCATCAAGAAAGAGTTATTTAACTAAAGATATGAATAAAGAAGATCAACATTTAATTGAAAGTCGTCTTTCATCCGAATTGGTTTTGGATGGGGGATTTCTAAAAGTCAAACGCGACCAAGTGCTTTTACCAAGTGGCAACCAAAGTCAGCGAGAGTTCATTTTGCATCCAGGGGCGGTGCTAATTATTCCAATGCTTGATAATGGAAATTTGCTGCTTGAGCGCCAATTTCGCTATCCCTTGAATCGGGTGTTTGTTGAATTGCCAGCAGGCAAAATCGACCCTGATGAAGATCTGCTATTCACTGGTCAACGAGAGCTGCTCGAAGAAACAGGCTATGTCGCAAAAGAGTGGATGTATCTTGGACACCAACATCCATGCATCGGTTACTCTGATGAAGTGATACACATGTTCTTGGCCAAGGGCTTAGAGGAACGTGACACAAATTTTGATGAGGATGAAGCGATCGAGTTGTTTGAGGCAAGCTTAGATGATTGTTTGCAAATGGTCGCCACTCAGCAAATCACCGATGGTAAAACTGTTTTAGCCTTAATGTATGTTGAGAAATATTTGCAAGGGATTTGGCCAGCTTTGTCTTTGCATGAATAAGGTTAAAGGCTAAGATTTGTCACATCAAGTGCTCATTGTTGGTTGTGGCGATTTAGGCCTTGAGCTTGCACACCAACTTCAATCACATGGCTTAATGCCTATCGGTTTGCGCCGATCTTTACATTCAGATTTTTCATTTGAGTGCATTCAAGCCGACGTGACTGAGCCAAGTTCATTGTTGAGTCTTTCAAGGTTAGATCCTGATTTTCTTGTTTACTGTGTCGCGGCGAGTTCGCAGAACGATGAAAGTTACCGTCAGCATTATGTTGAAGGCTTGCGTAACGTCCTCGCTGCATTGAAAGACGCGAGTAATCTCAAGCACGTGTTTTTTGTGTCTAGTACCAGAATGTATGGCCAAAGAACGGGTGCCTTGCTCGATGAAAACACCGTTCTACAAGAGATGGATTTTGGTGGTCAGCGACTATTGGAAGCGGAAGACTTGCTCAAGCAAGCTGGAAAATTGTGGTCGCACACAGCCTTAAGACTTACCGGTATTTATGGCCCTGGCAGAAATCGTATGATTCACATGGCGGCTAATCCATCTCATTGGCCTCTACAAAATACGATTTCTAATCGCATTCACCGCGATGATGCAGCAGCATTTATTGTGCACTTGATTCAAATGTTTCTGAATACTCAGCCCATTGAAGATTGCTATGTGGTCACAGATAACAGCCCGGTTTCTCAATATGAAGTATTGCTGTGGATAGCCGCGCAAATGGGCATAGAGATTGAGAGTGATATGCCCGATATTGTTGGTGGCAAACGCATGTCGAATCAGCGCATGTTGTCGACAGGGTTTAGTTTGAAATATCCTGATTACAAAGCTGGCTATTTAGCTATGCTCAACACGGCTTGAGATCCCAAAGCCACACGCTCTAGCAATTCATCTAAATCTAGCGCTGTTGTAAATGGATTCATGAGTGTCGTGCGTAACCAAGTAACGCCATGCAAATTCACTTGAGTAATATGGAATGCGCCGCTTTGAATAATGTGCTGGCGAATAGCACTTTGGTGATTGTTGATGGCTTCTTGGCTTAATTTTTTATTCAAAAACCTAAAACACACAATATTCGTTTCAGGCTTCATCAGTAATTCAAAACTAGACTTCCTCTGAATTTTTTCGGCAAAGACTTTAGCTTTAGCAAACGCTTCATCCACCAATGCACCCATGCCTTCAGTACCGTATAAAGAAAATGCGGCCCAAAGTTTGAGTGCCATCATGCGCTTGGTACATTCCAAAGTACGGTAGCTGAGATTAAAGGCCTCGTCTTCATGATTGTCTCCTTGGAATAAATACGAGGCATCTTGGCTAAAGGCGACGTAGCTATGTTGCTCATTTTTAAATAGCACGGCTGAAACGGCTGCGGGCATATACATTAATTTATGCCCATCCCACACCACGGAATCAGCCAGCGCAATGCCGCTTAGTTTTTCACGATGACTCTCTGAGAGGAGGGCGGAAGCGCCATGTGCGCCATCCACATGAAACCATAGCTCATGCGCTTGGCAATACTCCCCAATGGCTTGCAGCGGGTCGATGCTGCCTGTGGGTGTGCATCCTGCATTAGCAACCACAGCGATGATGGTATCTTGGTTTTCTAAACACGTTTGGTGTGCATTTTTCAGTGCGATTAAATCTAATCGACCGTTTTTATCGGTCGTGATTTTAATCACGCTGTTAGTGCCCAAACCCATCAATCCAGCTGCGCGTGAAACGGAATAGTGTGCATGTTCAGAAGCTAATATTCTTAATGCTGGTTGTTGTGTAATGCCATCTTTCCAGACATTAGAGGATGGATTCGCTTTGCTCGTGCTAACTTGCCTAGCCACTAACAAAGCAGTGAGATTGGCCTGTGCGCCACCAGAAGTCAGAACGCCGCCAGCAAAGCTCCAAGACACCTCATCAATCAAAGCGCATAACCAACGAATCACTTGGCGCTCTAGCATCGTGGCACTGGGACCCGCTTCATAAACCGCCATGGCTTGATTGGTCAGCGATGCGACTAAATCGCAAAGCGCTGCCATCGGCAATGGGCAAGCCACTTGATGACCCATATTGTGTGGATGGTGGATGGCTAAGTTGTTGGGGAGAATTTCTTGGCTGAGTTTTTCTAATAAACCTTGCGGATTAATGGTCGATTTCTGAGGTAATGGCAGATGCCAATGTTGATCTTCAATGCTCGGCACTTTCCAATTTAAGACTTTTGAAGTGCCTGCGATATTCGCTTTTAAATGCGCTGCCAATAAATCAATCAATTGATGACCTGTTTCAGCAAATTGCTGCGCATCAAATATTTCAGCGATGATGGGGTTGCTATGTTTCATTTAACTATTCAGGCTTCTTGCTCTAAACCAGCCAGTAATGCTCATGCGTTCTCGGTTGGCGGGTAAGACTTCATGTAGGAAATCGCTCGATAAAAACACCACCATCTTGCCCGCTTGGGGAGTGATGTCAATAAAACGAGTGGTGTCATTTTCATCAAGATACATTCTCAGCTGGCCGCCATCTTCAGCCTTCCAATCGTCATTGAGATATAAAATAGAGCTGATTTTACGTTCTGATTTGCCAATGAATTGGTCGAGATGTTTTTGATAGCCTGCGCCTGGCGGATAAATTGCAAAATGGCTTTCAAACTCAAATAAGCCTAAAAAGAATGCTTGGTTAATCGCTTGTTGAAGTTCCGACATGAGATTCAGATAGTCAATCTCAGCTTCACTTGCATCGCTGGCGTCTATCCAATGAATAAAATCGCCACGAAGTGTTGGGTTCTCTACTTTGGTGATGCCAGTTGTTGCTTTGTGCATTTCGCCGGCGTTTTGCAAAAATTTGGCGTGCGTCGCTAGGCATGCAATCTCTTGAGGATTGAGAAACTGTTCAATCACCGCATAACCCTGTTTTGCGATGTTGTCGGTAATGGTCGAGATTGAGTGTTGTAGAGTGGGGGATGTCATAGTCTTTATTATAGCGTGATGGTGCGTAAGCTTCATTTGCTTAATCAAGGTCAATGCGCTAAAATTCACACCTCTTTTGAAAAGACAAATAGGCGGTTAGCTCAGTTGGTTAGAGCGCTTGGTCGACATCCAAGAGGTCACCAGTTCGAATCTGGTACTGCCTACCAAGACCACTTCTCAGTATTCATTTCCCTTATTGATTTCTCATTGAATCGGTGCGTGATATGTCACGCGGATATTGGGGGCAAGTCACTTTTATAGAGGTTATGTATCATGTTTTTTATAAAAAAATTATCTCAGCGCTACCAACCCGTTGAGGATAGGCTTCAGTTTGCCATCGAAAATGAGTCATCAGAGATTATCGTTCTTTGGATAACGCAAAGAATTTCAAGGCAATTGTTGCGTGCTTTGGATGATAAGTTTAAATTTAGCGCTGCTACAATAGCTTCTAAAGTCAATCCAAAGTCTACAATTTCAACTTTACCTCAGCTTGATCTTCAAAAAAGTCAGGCAAATCATCCATTAAATAAAGCACGACTGGTTGATAATGAGAAATTGAAAGAGCCAGCTGTTATCATCAATGATGCAAAAGAGTCTGGCCTAGTGCATACGCTTAATTTTTCTGTTAAAGAAAATAAGATTGAGATCACTTTCAGATGGGGAATTACGGGTGCAGCATTAGTTCTGCTTGATCAAGATCAACTTAAAGTTTTTTGGAAAGGGCTATTGAAGTTGTTCGCAGTTGCGAAATGGCCTCAAATTGCTATTAATAAAGAACCAAAAGAAACAAGAAAAAATACTGCTGCGACAGATGAAGATGTGGAGGATGCTTTTGAGGCAATTTTAACTTCCAAGTTGATGCATTAAATTAATAAAGCTGAGTATTAATCTCTAAGATTTTTTTTGTAGCACTCCGCAAATACATGAGGCATGTTTTTCACGTAAAGACATTGTTTTAATGTGTTATTAATTTTTTCGTTGAATGTCGCCTGCGATAAATTCTTATTAAAAGCATCTTTAAAGCCTGAGAACTCTCGTTCGACAAAAAAAGAATCAAAGCCATCTAGCCCAAATGTTTTAACGTCATTTTGTGATAGCCAATATAATTTGTCAGTAGAGAGTGATCTAAGTTTTTCATGAAAACTCGGGTTGATATTCATTTCATCGAAGAACCCCTGACTCCCATTATCAAAATCCATTAATTTTTTTTTGGCCACTTCATGAAGATCAGGATTTAACTCATAAACCACTCGAGAGTTTTTATCATTTAACGTAATTTTTGTGGCGTGTATGCCTATCGAGTTAGGAATGGATGATCGATATACTCCAGCTGCATAAATATAAACGCATGCGCTAGCGCATCTGTTGGTAACAAATATAAATGCATTATTTTTTCTCAATAAACGCCCAATTTTGAGTGCTGCCTCTCCGTCACCTCCCATGCTGTCGATTAACACAATAAACCGTCCAGGCTGAATATTTTGATTACCTAACTTTTCGATATTCAGTTTAATTTTATCGTATAAGCTTTTTGAAATTTTGCCACTAATACTGAGAACAGCAATTTGATTTTGGCTATTATTTTTTAGCTCAATAAAATTCGCTGGATCCTCAAGTGATGGACTAAATTGAGCAGCAGAACAGTTGGCGACCCAAAAATGTGCGACCAATAATAATGCGAAGAAGGAACCTATCGATTTTTTGGAATGTATATTGAGCATACTAAATCACAGTCACTTAGTTACTTCCCTAAAGTTAAACTAATGATGGATTCATAATTACTATCGGGTAAGTAATGAATTTCTGCATCAATTGGCGCTTCATAGGGACTATCTATGCCGGTCATATTTTTTAGGAAGCCATCTCTTGCCTTCTTATAAAGACCTTTAGGATCACGTTGTTCACAAACTTCTAAAGGGGTATCGACGAATACTTCAAAAAAATTGTTTGTACCTATAAGATCTCTTGCCATTTTCCTTTCGGATCTGAAGGGGCTGATAAATGCTGTAATCACAATTAATCCTGCATCGATCATCAATTTTGCCACTTCAGCAACGCGACGAATATTTTCTGCTCTATCCTCTTCACTAAACCCTAAATCTTTATTAAGTCCTAATCGTAAATTATCACCATCGAGGATATAGGTATGTTTTTTCAACTGATTTAACTGCATTTCAAGGACGTTTGCTAAGGTGGATTTTCCCGAGCCAGATAGGCCTGTCAGCCAAATTACTTTACCTGTTTGGTCTTTAATTTTTTCACGTTCATGTCGAGTGATATTGATTTTTTGATAATGAATATTCTTAGGTATCATGTTATGTTGGCATCTGTTTGTTTGTAAATGTAGGTCGTCATTAGCATGATTTAAATTTTATAGGATTTAAACTTGATCAACACTCATCATTTAAACGATTTCGTTCCAATACTTAAAAAAATTTGTTTTGAAGCTGGTCAAACTGTGATGAAGGTATATGCTTCGAATAAGCTTGGCGTTAGAGAAAAGTTGGATAAAAGTTTAGTTACTCTAGCTGACTTAGCTTCACATGATTATATTGTAGAGCAATTAAAAAAGACATGGCCAAACATAAGCATTGTTTCTGAGGAAGATACTAGTATTAGTTTTAATTCAAATGGTGTCGAACAGTTTTGGTTGATTGATCCACTTGATGGTACAAAAGAATTCTTGGTTGGAAGTGGCGAATTTACAATTAACATTGCTTTAATTCATAAAACAAAGGCTGTCATGGGATTTGTTTATGCGCCCGCCATGAGTTTGCTTTATTGGGGTGGGCAAGGTCTTGGCGCTTACAGAATGTTAGATCGGGTTGAAACGCCTATACAGGTTGCCCTATATAATCCTGGTGCTATAAAAAGGATAGAGGCGAGCAAAAGTCATTTAAATGATGCTACAACGTCTTTTATTGAGTCTTTGGGCGAGGTTGAATTAAGTTATACGGGAAGTTCGCTTAAGTTTTGTAGAATAGCAGAGGGATCAGCGGATATATATCCCAGAATCGCACCAACGTCCGAGTGGGACACCGCTGCAGCTCAAGCTGTTTTGGAGGCCGCAGGCGGAGTGGTTGTTGATTTGAATGGAAGAAGTCTCGTGTATGGTAAATCAAATATTCTCAACCCGCCCTTTATCGCTACATCCAATCGGAGCTTGATTCCTGGACTTCTCACGGTTTTGTAGACACCTAGCCACTAGTATTTTTTTGATGTATTTATTATTTCAGTTGTTGAGACGCCGTGTGTATATGGGATTTCCAATATCATATCGCTAGGAAGATCTCTGCAATCGTAGAGACGGACCTCTCTTTCATCATGATTTTTAGATCCAAAAACATATAAATCAAAATTATGCTCACGCATAAAATCAAGTGTTATCTCTCTAGGGCCATCTAATAAAACCTGGTCAACATAACGAATGGACTCCACCACTATAGCCCGCTCTTGTCCGTCAAATAGTGGTTGTCTTTTCATGGAAATTACACGTTCATCTGGTGTCACACCCACTGTTAGCCAGTCACCCAAACCTTTTGCTAACTTAAAGAAGTTAATATGACCGTAATGAAGAATGTCAAACACACCTTTTGCATATACTTTAATCATTTACATTTTCTCTTAAATACTTAATTATGTTTTTAGCTACTCGTAAAGATGATTTACCATCTTTGAGGTTTCCAAATAAAAAGTTGGAAAAAACGTCTCTTTGTTTAGACTTTATATTAGGATTTTTAAGTTGATTCTTTACTTCCAAATATAGCTCTAATGGATTGGTAACTACAGAAGCTGCACTATGCATTTTCCATTCAATAGCATCTGGTGAATAGTGACCTGATGCTTCAGCAAGTTTACGATCAATCAAACAAATCAATGGTTTATCTACCAATAACCACGCTAAAGCTGCGCTAGAAACATCTGATACCATTAAGTCGCACTCATGAAAATATTTTGTGATATTTGAATTTGGGTTAGTGTCTATAAGAGTATTGTTATTAGATTTAGATTCGTCTAGCCAACTTTTTATTAAATTAGGTATCCCTAATAAATGAGGGTGCGGCTTGACGATTAGCTTTATTGAGCTATCGGCACCCCTCAATTTTTTAACTAAATCAGTTTGCAGGAAAAAAGCAGCGCTTAAACCTTGATTAAAAGTCGGTGCAAATAAAATAGATTTGGTATGGGATTTTTCATCAGAACTGGGGTTTGTTGGCGATGAATAAAAAAAATCATCTAGTTGTGGATAACCAGTTACCCATATTTTACTATTGGGCACGAGCATTTCATCAACCATTAATTCTCTTATACTTTCAGATGAAACACATATTTTATCGCAATGAGATGCACCAATTGCAGCATGATTCTTATCACCTAGCCCATGCCTTGTATTTACAATTAAAGCATTCGGACAATAGGTTCTTATTTCGGATAAATTTCCATATAAAGCTTCTGAAATCAAAATTAACTTAGGTTTGATTGTTTTTATAAACCAGATGCTATTTGAAAAAATAACTTTAACATTTTGATTGAGTAACTCCTCCGCTATGCGATGTTGGATAGAATAGTGAAAATCTTTTGCAATAAAACAAACGACATCTATAGGTTCGGTTTTAAATAGGTTGGAAGCCTTCAAGTTAAACTCATGAGCTGTTGTGGGCATAACCACATAACTTAACGGAAGTAAACTTATGTTATTTCTTATTTTCTCTATTAAAGCGAGGTGATAAAAATCATTTTTTAGATAATTATCTTTTGTATTTTCTTGAAAATCAATTTTCAAAAAAAGCTGTCTTGCCATAGGAAAATTATTTGATAAAAGTAGGTATCTAATAGATAGCAATAGGTATGAAACACTAAAAAAATCTCTCTTTAAAATATTTTCGACTAACAACTTCACTTCAAAATTATTTTTTGTAAAAATTAAGGCATCAAATAATATTTTCCATATTTCTATATCATCGCCAACTTCAGAGAGATATTTTCTGCACAAAACTTCTGATATAAAGGGGTCGCTCGTCTTTATTTTTTTAATAAAAATAGATTTATCCATTAATCACAGCGCTATATTTAATCCGATAGTTTTTAATAGTTGTTCTTTATAATTTTTTGACAGTTTCTTATTCATTTTTTTTGTAGGAATTGCTGGTATTTCTTCAGGGTATATTTCAAGAAAATTCAAGATTTCTTTTGCTTTCATTTGGTAGCACTCAATTAAGTCTTCGTGGTAAATCTCGTATACAGGTTTATTTGAATACTTAAAATAATTTTCCCATGATGCATCTTCTCTGGTGATATCTGTAAGGTGCTTCAAAATTTGAGGACCATTGAAAGGAGGGTCAGGAATATCATATTCATTCAACCAGCCTTCTTGATCTGAGTGAAATACTCCTGTCGTAACTGCTTTATAGTAACTAATGGCCTGTGCCAACTTGTCCCTTCTTCTAACAAAAATAAACTTGTCGAAATTGTTGATTAATGAGTTAATTTTTCTTGAATCAATCGTTTTTGATAAATTTTCCAAGTGTCTCCAATGAATCTTAATCCCAAAAGCGCCATTTTCAGTAGTTCTTCTGGACTCTATCTGCTTGATATATTCATTTAACAGGATTGGTTGATGACTAATGCGATGCCAGGCATGCATGAGCAATGGATTTAAATATTCTTTGGGATCGCCTGCCAAATGGGTAGTAAGTAACATTTTTGAAATTAATGTAGAGCCACTTCTTGGTGAACTAGCTATGCAGTATCTTTGTTTAGGTTGAGAAACCGAGGCAAAGTCTATGGAAGGGGACATTTGATCCTCGTGATACTTTAATCTTTTAAGTTGAATTTGTTTATTTCTCATTTTTACTTAATTTTTATTGTGGGCTGGTTTGCATTTGAGTAAAGCGTTCTATGTGATGGCATATTATCAACATTAATAAATATTAAAAACAATCTTTATTAACAGTCTAAGAAGATGGCAGCAGAATAAATTCATCCCAACCTAGTTTAACTACAATCAATACCGTCAGAGCTAATTACACCCAAGTCTAGCTAATCGCTACCGTATCGAGAAAAAATTTGAGCAATTAATCGTTGTTATTTTGGTGTTCTGCAATCGCTTTTATGGAAGTAGTTTGCGATCAGGCAATCACTCCATGAGTAAGATTTTTTCGTGTTAATTAGGTCTAGTTAAAATCTGATGATAGGAATTCAACGGTCGAATATCGAGAATTACTCTACCAAAACTAACTATGAGTGTGTTTGGGATGTTTATCAGGGGTTTATTCGGCAGGGGTCATTGAATGTGCACTTAAGAGTGATTGAATAGTTTTTGCTTAAAATTGATTCATCGGATAAACTGATTTCCTTTAATAAAAATATAAATCATCTACATGATTGTCTTTAATTATGGCTTATGAAATTAAACACTATTTGAAATTTATTTCTCCCTTATTTTTGTGGGCTTTAAGTTTTAGTAGTCACGTTAATGCGGATTCCCCAATACCGTTATCACTCAAAGATGCAATGATTTCCGCTACTCAAACGCACCCAACGGTTACAATGAAAAGAAAAGAATACGAGGCATCGCTTTATTCAGTGGATGCTGCAGAATGGCAAAGATTCCCCTCATTTTCTGTGACGACCAGCAACAGTCCTTTGAGCACTACTCCAGTGACTATACTAACTATTGATCAACCGATTTGGTCTGGGGGAAGGATTACCGCTAATATAGAATCTTCAAGGGCTAAATCTATTGTTGCGGCGGCCTCAATTTTTGAAGCAGAGCAATCAATTCTTGTCAAAACCGTCTCAGCCTTCTCTGAAATCTTGCGATTGCAATCAAGGGTTCTGGCATCTAATGAAAATATTGAGGAGCACCAGAGGCTTCTAGCCTTAATTGAAAGAAGATCAAATAGTCAAATTAGCCCTGAATCTGAAGTAACCATGGCAATAGCACGATTGCAGCAGGCCAAGTCGGAGTTGGTTCAGTTGCAGACTCAGCTTGTGAACGCTAGAGCCGATTTGGAACAACTTATTAGCATGCCAGTGGGCCAACTTCGGGTGCCAGCATTTAACCTAGATTTCGATAAAAATTTTGAACAGGTGCTTTCCCAGGTGATGGCCTACTCTCCAAGGCTAAATCGCTTACATTACGAGGTGATTGCCTCAGATCATGAGACGGATCTTAAGAGGTCTAATCTTATGCCCCAAGTGAGTATTCGTCACCAAGACTTTTATGGGGGGAATTATCCGGGAAACACTACTTTTCTAGCTGTCACCTTTCAGCCAGGTAATGGTCTTTCTTCCTTTTCTAATATTAAAGAATCGGAATCAAAACGAGATGCGGCAGAGTCAAACGTCGATGTTGCAAAAAAAGAGTTGGCAGATGATTTGAGGACGGCCTGGTTTAAAGTTGAATCTAGTCGAGCCGAAAAGGATATTTATTCAAAATTAGTTGAAGCAACTCGAAGTCAATATGAGTCGTCGGTCAGGCTATATGCTGCTGGAAGAAAGGGTTGGCTTGAAGTGTTGAATTTTAGAAAAGAAGCTACACAGGCGAAGTATCAGTCAGCTGATTCCGAGTGGGGTGGATTTTTTGCTATGATGAAAATCAAAATCAATACTGGCACAGTCAATGAGTTTATGAACATCAGCAGTATGGATAGATAATGATGACATCCAAACCAACCTCTACAGGCATCAATGTGATGAATGTCTCGGAGGAGCAGCTAAGAGAGAACGAAATCTCATCTAATGATGATTTAGAATTAAATACCTTGCTAGCTAGACTGGCGAGGTTGCAAAACGTAGCGATGCCCTTACATCGATTTTCAATGGCATCAGAGAACTTTTCTGGCGTTAATTTCATGGACCTTCCGAGGGCGGCAAGGGCAGTTGAGCTCTGGATGAACGCCTTTCCCTCAGGAAAGGCTTACCAGCAAGATGAAAGCCTTTCTAGGGAACATTTGCCAGCCCTTTGGATTTCAAAAGACTATCAATCTATCAAACTTATCAAGGGGGCGATGAGTCACGGCGGTTTTCTGGCTGAGGATTTTAATGGTGAGGTTGCAGAACTCGACGTGGATGAGGTTATGGATGGTTATACGCTCATTCTTAGGCCCAAAATTATTGAACAAAAAGAATCTGCCCGTCCAATAAGCTCCGCACGTGATTGGTTCTTGTACGCTTTAAGAAAGAAAAAGTCTGTTTTTATTGAATCTATATTTGCCACAGCAATGATGAGTGTGCTTGCTTTGGCAAGCTCTTTCTACACTATGCAAGTATATGATCGGGTCATTCCCTCCCAAGGGTACTCAACGCTTACCGTCTTAACTGTTGGTGTTTTGGTCGGGGTTTTACTTGAGCTTATGATGAAGCAATTACGGGCTTTTATTGTTGATCGTGGTTGTAAAGCTATCGACCAAGAACTATCAGGGGTCTTTTTTGGGCAGGTGCTGGATATACGAATGGACGCGCGCCCAAGATCTGTTGGAACATTTGCTGGCCAAATTAAGAATTTTGAAATGGTCAGAAATTTTATGACCTCATCAACGCTTTTTGTATTGGCAGACGCTCCCTTCGTTCTCTTTTTTATTGCTGTTATCTTTGCTGTAGCTGGCTGGCTGGCCCTTATTCCCTTGCTATTTCTTCCAGTCGTTATTGCGATCGGACTTTACGCTAAATGGCGAATTAGTCGCTATTCTGGTGAACAAATGGATGGTGCTAATAAAAAAAGCGGTTTGCTAATTGAAACAATTGACGGTATTGAAGCGATTAAGTCGGTCGGTGGTGAGTGGAAGATGCTGGGTCGTTGGAATAATCTGACCAAAGATTTATCAGAAAATGAGCTAAAAATTCGCACGAGTACCATGCAGGCGACTAGTTTGACACAATCATTGCAGCAGTTATGTTATATCGCAATGATTGCAGCCGGCGCCTATGCGGTTACGACTGGTCAAATCACGCAGGGCGCTTTGATCGCTTGTTCAATTATCAGTAATCGTGCGCTTTCCCCAATTGGACAAATTACAGGAATGATTGTGCAATGGCAGCACGCCAAAGAAGCGCTTAAGGGCCTTGATGATATTATGGCCCTGGAGTGCGATCGTGATCCTACTCATGATCTCGTTATTCCCGAAACGTGTTGGGGTAATTTGAGTTTAGATGCTGCAACCTTTAGCTATACCGACGATGTGGTTGCTCTTGCTCCCTTAACATTAACTATCAAGCCAGGTGAGCGGGTCGGTATTATTGGTTCAGTGGGGTCTGGTAAAAGCACATTGATTAAACTTTTATCTGGGCTTTACAAGCCTAGTGAGGGCAGAAGTTTTTTAGATGGTGTTGATATGATGCAGATGGCCCCTGAATTTGTTCGCGAGCATTTAGGATACCTCACCCAAGATGTGCGTTTGTTTCACGGCACATTGCGAGAAAATTTAGTCATGGGTTTGCCATCACCTACCGACTCTCAAATTTTGGCTGCCGCCGCGGCCACCGGTCTTAATGTATTGATTCAATCGCATCCAAAGGGTTTGGGGTTGCCAATTATGGAAGGTGGGAGGGGATTGTCTGGTGGTCAGAGACAGCTTGTTGGCTTAACGAGGATGTTAATTGCGAAACCTAAAGTTTTGATACTGGATGAGCCTACTGCCTCAATGGACAACGAGTTAGAGGCTTACGTGATGCAAAACTTATTTGCAAAGCTGGCACCAACCACCACAATCGTCCTGGCGACTCACAAAGGGAGTTTGTTGAAGTTAGTTAATCGGGTCATCGTGATGGCGCAGGGCAAGGTAATCGCTGATGGCAGACCTGATGACGTGATGAAAAAAATGACAGAAACCATCAAAGCCCGCTCTCAGAGTGTTGCCAAACAAAAAACTGATCTAGAAAGTGGAGTGTCATAAAGATGTGGTGGAATAAAAAAAAACTTTCCTCAGCAATGAGTGATCAGGAGGGTGCTAGGCCAAGTTTAATCTTATGGACAACGATCTTTGCGGTATTCATCGCTATTTTTTGGGCAAGTCAGGCGGAGATTGATCAAATCACAAGAGCACAGGGCCAGGTGATTGCAAGTTCAAGAACCCAGGTGATTCAATCTGGTGATGGGGGCACTGTTGAAGATATGCTAGTCAAGGAGGGGGATCGGGTAGAGCGTGGTCAAGTGCTGGTAAGATTGGATAAGACCAAGATAGAGAGCCTTTATCTTGAAGCGAGGGCGAAGGTGGCGGCACTTCGGGCCGCGCAATCTAGATTGCGGGCTGAAATATTTGGGGGTGAGCCAATATTTAGTGAAGACGTTTTGGGTTACCCTCAGTTTAAACAGAGTCAACTGCTGTTGCTTACGAAAAAAAGAAACGCTATACGTGAACAGGTGCAGGCCATCAAGGGAATGCTTACTCTTGCTAAAAGCGAGCTGGCCATGACGGAGCCTCTGCTGAAGACTGGGGACGTCAGCATGTCTGATATCTTAAAGCTGCAAAGAACGATTGCTGAGCTCCAAGGCCAGTTGACCAACGTTAATAATAAGTATTTGCAAGATACGCAAGCTGAAATTACAAAAGTTGAGGAGGACTTGGCGGGTGCCGAGCAAACTCTAGCCCAGAGGAGAGATCAGTTAGCGCACATTGAACTTAAGTCCCCAGTTAATGGCATCGTCAAGAATGTAAGAATCACAACACTTGGCGGTGTTGTTAAGCCCAGTGAAGAGGTCATGGAGATTGTGCCTGAAGACGATGACCTCCTGATTGAGGCCAAGGTTAAACCAACCGACATTGCATTTATTCGACCAGGCCTTAATGCGAATGTAAAAATTGATGCTTATGACTACAGTATTTACGGCAGCCTTAATGGCAAGCTGACCTACATCAGCGCGGATACCCTCACCGAAGATTTAAAGCAGGGTGAACAAGCCTATTACCGCGTCCAAGTAAAGGCGTTAAATAAAAAGTTTAGTGCCAGACCTAAGGAACTGTTGGAGATTCAGCCAGGGATGACTGCAACCGTTGAGATTATTACAGGCCAGAGCACGGTGCTGAAATACATCATTAAACCTGTCATCAAAACGATGTCTGAGTCATTAAGTGAGAGATAATTGTTTCCTAAGGACTTTGCAGAGAACTATGCCTTGTTCGCGCCAAGCCTCATCGAACGCTTCATAGCCTATTACTTTTAAAATGAGAGTGGCATCTAGTTTTATGAAAAGCGCCCCAATAAAATCAAAACTATCTGCACGTACCCTATCTCTAATTTGATATTCTTCGCAGCTTAATCATATCCGTTTTAAGCGACTAAAAAGATTAAGCCACTGAATTGTCATGACAGCCTCATCCATGATTACGCTACCTGCCTTGGGCCTCTATCTTCAATAGTTTGCTTGGAGTAGGGACAATGATGCCACGCATAAAATCCATTTAAGCTAATAGCAAATCATTTACAAAACATAATGGCTTGCCGCTTTTCTTCGAGCACATAATAACAAGGCATACCTTACTCGAGCGGCCTGTTAATGTAAGCGGCGGCCATTCTTTTGCCCCAATCTTCTTCCGCGAGGCTAGATCTTCTTGCAAATTTAGATTCCTTGATCTTGCTGCATGCAACCCCGCCATAAATTTATAGATAAGCTGGCTTCAGGCCCCGATCCAATTGAGGACTCTAGGGGAATTATCATTAATCACCCTAGAGCTTCTGCAACCGTCTTAAACGCTGTAAGCGCTTTAAAATGCTTGACTGAAGTCTTTTGATTTGACTACCCTCAAATCTTACCTATGCCTTTATGAATCACGCGGGTAATCAATAAAAATATAAGGGCGTCCATTCATCGCATAGACATTTCATACCTAATTAAACTTTTAATAATAAATGTTTGACAATTAATTATTAATATAGATAATGTGCAATAAGACTAATAAAAGGTTTTTTAATTTTATTATTGTTTCATGAGCAAAAATATACAATTAAGTAATAAACTAAATAAAATTATTTTTTTAAAGGGTAGTTAAATGGCCACTAAGAAACCACAAGATGATGTAACCAAAGTTCCAGTTCAGCAAGGTGTTGACGCTGAGTCAACTTATGTTGCTGCGCAAACAGCAAATCCTGACAAGCAGTGGATGGATGATACAGCCAAGGCTTGGGATGCCCGTAAATCGGCCGAAAAAGAAAACGATGTCGTTAAAGTCGAAGGTCAGGCTGTTATTAATTTGGCCGATGCTACTGGTGCGGTTGGTGAAAAAACTGGGGCAGCATTAATTGTGGCCGATACCGCCAATTCTAAAGATGCTGCTGTCGTCGTCAAAAAGAAAGACGATGATTCGCATGATAAAGGCGGTTATATTTGGGGTGGCCTTGGTGTCTTAGGTTTAATTGGTATTGCAGCTGCTGGTGGCGGTGGCGGTGGCGATTCAGCCCCAGCCCCAGCCCCAGCCCCATTGCGGCTTGATGGGCTAGTAATTGATGATCCTGTGGCTAATGCGATCGTTTTCCGTGACACCTACGGTGACGGTTACCTTCACGTTATTGATGCGGGTGAAGGCCGCTACATTGTAGATCCTGATCAGTCAGTGGTTGTAACCAATGCGCTTGGTGAGTTTTCTAGCTTGGGTGGTTCAGGTCGGATCATCAGTGTCGGTATTAACCGCTTACCTATCTTGGTTCATGAGGACGCAGAAGATCTAACACCGCAAGAAATGGTTGCCAATGAAGGCGATCTTCTTTTTGCATCTGCTGCCAAAGAAGTTGCAAACGTGGCCATTAATAATGGTGATTATGCATTTATTGTTGGCGAGAATCAGATTTTTGATTCACTCGTTATCTCATCTGGTATTACACTTTCCGTCGGTGGCGCAAATGTCACCCTGGTCACGGGCGTGACAGCGCTTGTTGATGCTTACATTCATCGCTATGAAGATGATGAATTTGTTCCAACTAACGCTGAAGTTAAGGCGGCGATTATTGAGGTTGCTAATCTCTTTGGCTATCCATTGAACGCAGGTTCGTCACAGCAGGCTCTGATGAGTTTCTTGTTGGGCGGTTATGACGTTGCTGGTGTTAATAGTCCTGATAACCTTAACCAAGAAATTTACAGCATTGTCAACAGTTTATATGCCACTAATGAGGCCCTAAACGATGATCAATACGACGCAGCTGATTATTCAATGGTGTTTAATAATGCACTTAACGCAATCATCTTAGTTCAAGAAGAGCGCGTCAGAAACGATGAAGAAGACTTGGCATCCTTGGCAACGCCAGAGGTATTTGCTAATGTGACTGAAGAGTTTATTCAGTTATTCAATCAAATTTCTGACAACGACATATCAACTAATGAGGCGCAGCTATTTATTGATGTTGCAAGCAATCACGCAAACTTTGGCGGTGGTGCAGCAGATATCTATGAAACTTTTGATGAGAGTTATTCTACTGATGATGACAACCTAGTTAATATGGTCGTAGGTGGTGATCAGTTAAGAGAGCAAGATGTTGAGGTGGTTGGTAACATTACTGTCTTAGCCGCAGGAACGAATGACAGTGTCGACCTTATTCTATTTGGCGGCGAGGACTCACCAGTAGAGCTAATGGGTTCTAACATTTTAGTGAGCGCTTACGGAACAAGTTCTTCAGCAGATTTAGTCCTTGCCGCAGTCAATGCGCCTGGCACTGAGATGTCTAATGGCACCTACACCTATGATGCGCGTTCAGATGAGACTGTTGCCGTTGGTGACATCACAGTCCAGGCAACGGGTGAGGATTCGGAGTCAGGTTTATATATGAGTGCTGATTTAGATATCGCTGGTGATGTGTCTATCACATCGTCCGGTGAGGATTCTAGCGCTGTCGCCCAGATGATTTCAATTGCTGGCATGGCTCAATCAGCAATCTTTGAGGTTGATCTGGCAGCAATTATTGAGGATGCGCTTACAACAGATCGATCTGTCATTCAGTTGGTTGTCGACGGCAAGGTCCTAAGAGCAAATGTGACTGAAGGTGACACCGATGAAGTGGTCGCAAATATCATTGAACAGTGGAAGCTTGATAGTGATTATTCAACGTTAAGTGAAAATCAAATGGAGTACTGGGGCGATTACGCTCGCATTCGATTCGATAACACGGAGTCTCATGAAGTCAGCGTAAGTCGATATAATGGCCCAATTGAAACAGACTTTGATGTCGTTGGTACCGTTCAGGACAATTATGAACGCGAAGCTGCAATTAATTTTGAGGGTTCGCACATTGAAGTTCAGGCATTGGGTAATAATTTTTTCAATAACAATGGCAGTTATGATACGGACGCGGCGCTAGTAGTCTTCGGGGCTACTGGAAGCATTAATGGAATCGATGTGATTGCTGGGGGTAATGATTACTTTGGTAATTATAGTTTTGACCTTCCAAATGCTTTGGCGATCATTAATATCGATGGCTCAGTCTCGGGCGAAATTAATGTTACGACCCTCGAAGAGGGGGCTAGTAAGTCTGCCTATATGCTTCTGCAGGCAACAGCTGGCGAGTTGAGCCTTGACGACGTAACCATTAATGTTACGGCAGCTGGAAATAATTCATCGGCCGATTTAGAAATTGGCGGTGATCTAAATAATTTACCAATACCAGGTTTTTGGAGTACGGATTCTGTCAACACACTAGTCACAGGTTCAATTAACGGCATTACGGTATCGGCGTCAGGTGATAATTCAGATGCGAGTTTAGATATCAGTGGTGACATTACGATTCGCGGAACGATCTTAGTTGAAACCTCAGCAGAAGATGCTAACGCAGAACTTAGTATAGACAGCAATTTTGATTCAAGCGATACGCTTTCATCATCAGTCATCACATTTGATAACGTGGATATCATTGCCAGGGCCTACGGTGAAAGTTCTGATGTAGACATCTCAATAGACGGAAATGCCTATGGCAGTATTAATAGTATTCTGTTGGTTGCTCATGCAGATGGCGCATTAGATGGGTCACGTAATGCAGAAAGCGCCGATCTAAATGTTGATATAAACTTTAATGGTACAGTGGGCGATATCACGCTTCAGGCAATGGGTAATTCTGATGATGTTGACCTGGATATGGATGCCAGCTCAAATCGCTCTAATGGGGATGAAGTGCAGTTCTATGACCTAGGTCAGATGATGAGTTATGACTCTAGTTGGCAGGATCTGCAGACTGGCGACCTTATCAGCCTCACGATTGGTGATGTCGTCTTAACTGCGACAGTTGGTCAGGACGTTAATGACGACTATGGTACAGCGGTTGAAGTGCTTGCTGATGTCGTCTCACAATTACAGGATGCAGTTGATGCGCGTAATGTAGACCCAGATTTATCTGACCTTAATGTCGTCATTAAGCAAACAGGTAATACCAATTACTTTGATAATTATTATGGCGCTGACGGCATTTGGGTTCGATGGTTGGATGCAGGCGAACAAGAGGCCACAAGTCTGAATGTGGACGGGGATATTGTTAGTCCAACCGATAGGGAATATGGTAATGACATGCCAACATCGATTGAGTTTTTAGATTCAAATATCCTGATAGAGGCACATGGTGAATCTTCGGACGCCAGTCTTGATGTCAATGATGCAACTGGTAGGATTAATAGTTTAACCCTGATTGCTACTGACGAAAACGGTGGAAGTGCAGATGTTGATGCTGACATTGAATTGGGTGGCCGCTTAGGTGATGTGACTATTACAGCGGATGGTTATAATACCGAGGCTCAGGTAGAGATGAATTCTGCCCCTGAGGGATTAACTTATGACAATTCAATTATCACGCTCAATGCACTTGGTGACAGTGCGGATGTTGAGTATCATCAAGAGGATTATGGCCAAGGTACTATTGACTCATTAAACATCAATGTGATCGGTAATAACTACGCAGATGCTGATGTGATCATTGGTGGGGATATTACGTTCGACTCTGAAATCAATCTTTATGCGCGTAATACCGAAAGTTCGGACGGTGTTAACATTTACATGCACCTAGCGAATGAAGATCGAGATGATGGTATGAATAGTACCTTCCACATGAATGACGTCACAATCAATGTTGAGTCTGTCGGTTACAATGCTCGTGCGGAAATTACCACCCAAAACTACGCACACACTGATGGTGATTTTAGTTCGGACTCCTCAATTGATTCCACAATCACCGGCACGATTAATGCATTGAATGTTTCTGCAGGTGTTTACGATGATAGCAATGAATCAATTAATCCAACGATGGTGGCCAATGCTGAGTCATCTGTGGACCTGAACGTGCACGGTATTATCGAGTCAATTACGCTTGTGGCTGATAATGTATCAGAGGTTAGTGTCGACTTGTTTGGTGCAATTAATGCGAACGGTGTAATGGACATCACCATAACAAACTCAAACTCAAGCTCTATTTCGCTTGATTTGTACGATGTATATGGGGACATTGAGACGATCACATCGAATAGCGGATCTGAGGGTGCTGAGACTAATATCTATGTTTCAACGGAAGGTTCGATTCAAACTGTCAATCTAACAACCACTCAAGATGCAGAAACAGTCGCGTCTTTTGATATTAATGGTAGCCAACACTATATTAATAACATGACGATTACGACTGTGGGCACATCGTTCTTTGGTGATTACACCTCGGTAAGTGATGTCATCGTAGATCAAGAAGCGCACGGTGGTGTCGTCAATATCGTGAATGGTACATCTAACGGTGATTTACTAGCAGATACGCGTCTAAGTTATTATGGTAACTACCAAGCGGATAGCATCGTTATTGCTGCAAATAATAACGATGGTGCAGGTGATGAGTTTGCCCTACACATTAGTATGGATGACGTGGATGTTTACAGCACTCAACATCAGACAGCACTTGTCAATAACATGACTTCCATTACCGGTTTAGTTAATGGGTATGACAACCCAACCAATAACTTTATCCAGTTTGCCGATCTGGAAGATGATGATTATACTTATGAGCCTGGTGCTAATGGTAGACAGGGTCCAATCGACCTAAACATTAGTCACTACAGTAACGGCCTTGATGGTTGGGTGGGTGGAGATACTTATTTTGATGACTACGAGGGCTCGCAAAACATAGGTAATGGCTTCTACGGTTCCTTTAATGAGTTCTTCGATGCGGCGCAGTTTGGCATCGCCTCTGAGTATGCATTCGTAGAATTATCTCAGTATGGTGCGGCTGGCCATGATGGGTATGATTTTGGTTTCGATACAGATGTATACCTAAATGTTAGCTGGGTAGATAAGAACGGCAATAGTCAAACTATTTACTTAAATGCTGACCTTGGTGGTAGCTCACTAGGCGGATCGCTTGCAGGTGATGCTACTGCTGTGGTTAATGGTCTAAACGCTGATACCGATTGGGATGGTACGCCAACAGGTAGCCTTGATGGCTCTGATGGCCGCTGGGATAGCTGGGATAACAATTTAACTGTTTTCGCAAATGACAGTAATACCCTTGGTATCCGGATCGGTGAGGGTTACATTACTAATGTTAGTTTTCACTCAGATTGGGTGGAGGTAGATGATCTGGTGAATGATTACACGAACATTGGTTCTTCTGACGCATCTCAATCGAAAGGTTATACTTCACTCAACGACTACGCTAACTTTGAGGAAAGCAGTATCCAATTTGTTGAGGGTGGTGGTTACTTCTTCGGCATGGTCCTCAATGAAGACCAAAATAGCTACCGCGGCGTTCTCGCCATGGACGAAGATGGTGAGGGTGTGACTAAACTGATCGAACTTGTGGATGTGTATGCCAGCTATAATGATGTAGACTACTACCTAAACGAAGGTGACGCAGATCATGGCTATAATGACTTTAGTTCTGCTTACATCGGCATGGGTTATGGTAATGAAGGTGGAGGGTTTGCAGGATATGCTGGATCGACAGGTTTCGATTACGAGACTAATGCTGATAACTACGCCTTCGTGGTGTAATACCAACGCACCAATATTTATCGTTAATATCAATAGTTTTTGATTTGGTTTGAAAAAAAGCGTACGAAAGTACGCTTTTTTTTATCATATTTCCTAACATGAGAAAACTTATGCGAGATTCAAAAGAAATAACAACCCCTACCACATCGCCAGAAGTAGAAAGCTTTATTAAGGAAGCACTTGGGCTCATTAATAGTGGTAAAAAAGAGGATGCCTATCAATATTTACAACAAAAAATTACCGCTGCCAGTAAGAAAGATAAGATCTCCATTTTTTATGCCACTCACGCCCTATATAAAAAAATCAATCCCGACTATGCGCTAACTGCATTAGACTCCATCAGGGAAATCGACCCTAGATTAACCATGCCATTGTTACTTCAAGCAAATCACTTCGAGGAGCAAAGGCAAAAGGATAAAGCAATAGTCTCTCTCAAGGAAATGATGGGGCTTAATCCAACGAATCAGGAGCTTGTTGAGGCCGCAAGGATACTATCAAGATACGGTGAGCAGGCGCTTGCAATTGAAACCGCCAAAAAAGCCTATTTTGCATCTGAAGAAGATCTATCGATTTCAACCTATCCGCTAAGGATTGCACTACAAAATGCTGATTGGGATTTTGCAGAGAAAATTACTAATAAAATGTCGGCTGTTTATCAAGATAAAAAGTATACATCGGTCAATGAAACGCCAAGAACCCATCTTTTGTGGTGTGATGACGAAGCGATTAATTTTGAAGTCATCAAAAACTTTGCTCGGAACAAGTTTAAGAAGGTTACAAAGGAGCCATTAGCCATTGTCCCTGAGGGTGATTTTAAGCAGCGTAAAGTCAAAATTGGCTACGTCTCGAATGATTTTAGAGATCACCCCACCTCCTATTTAGCCATGGGGATGTTGAGGCACCATAACAAGTACCGATTTGACATCGTCATCTACGATACGAGTTATGATGATGGTCACGCAATGAGGAGACAAGTTTTTTCAAAGGCAAATATCGTTAAGGATATCTCTAAGCTCAGTGATGCTGCAGCTGCATCGGTTATTCACAAAGACAAGATTGATGTGTTGGTGGACTTGAACGGCCTAACTGAGGGGACACGCCTTGGAGTTTTTGGATTCAGGCCTGCCCCAGTTCAAATATCCTATCTAGGTTTTCCAGGAACGACCGGTACTCCTTTTATCGATTATATTATTGCCGATGACTATACATTGCCCGTCACCAGTGAAAAATTTAATACTGAATCAATTATACGTATTCCAAATACCTATCAAATTAATGATTACATCGCCCAGTATCTGTCACCTAAACCACCTTTTAGACAGCTAGGCATTCCTGAAGGTAAGCCCATTATCGGCATGTTCAATAATGTCAATAAAGTCGGTAGGGAGGTTTGGCACACCTGGATGCGCATTATGCAAGCAAGTCCAGAAGCGGTCCTTTGGATGCTGGATCCGGGTGATTTAGCCAAAACTAATTTAATGGATGCCGCGAAATTAGTAGGCGTAGATGCCAATCGTTTTTTTTGGGCAAAAAAAATTCGTGTGGATGATCATCTCGCAAGAATTGCACACTGCGCTATCGCTTTGGATCCGTGGCCTTACGGGGGGCACACAACTACCAGTGATGCCTTATTTGCCGGCGTCCCAGTCATTGCTCTTGAGGGTACAAACTTCCCGTCAAGAGTTAGTGGTGGATTACTTAAAGCGACAGGGTTAAAATCCTTAGTCGCTAAAGATAAGGATGAATACGTCAATATTGCTGCAAGACTGCTTAACGATACTAAACTACTGTTTAATATTAAAAGCCACCTTGATAAGCATAGAAAAAACCATCCAGTCTTTGATGCTGTCGGCAGAACAATTCAAATTGAGGGTGCCTACTTGCATGCTTGTGATGTAGCATCAAAAAAAATAAAACCAGTAAGTTTTAATATTACCAACCGAGTTGCTAAGAATAAGGGTTCATCGAATGACAAAATTACCTAAACTAATTATCGCTTTTTCTTTACTGCTTGGGGCATGCGCGACATCCGGCCCCATTAATATGCAAATTTTACAAAAAGATAACAGTAAAATTCATTACGCGCTTTGGACTGGAAGAACCTACAGCAAGGCTGGTTTTATTGAAATGGATCTAGGTGGAAAAATTTATCGGGGTGAGCCTGGCCGCGTCAATGAGGCAAATCTCTTTGGTCTGAAATCAAAGACTGGCACTTTCTCCCGTTCTTCAAGCACTTCGTCTCTTCTAACTTCATACTATCGGGCGCTGCTTGCAAATGATGAGGGAATTGGTATGCGTTGTGATTTCTCTCTTGATTTATCAAGTGGCTCTGGCTTGTGTGTCGATGAGAATGGTAAGCAATTTGAAATAACCTTACTCTTCTAATATAAAGAATCTCAAAAATTTTACTTGAATTCCGAGTAACGCTCGTTAAAAATTTAATTATTAACAAGCTTTACTCGGATTAGCTAGATCAAACCATCACGAAATGTTCCTAGTATTCAAGTTTTATAGTCGTCGTCCAAAAGAGTTTTAATGAAAAAAAATCTACTTTTTCTTCAATCTAGGATTAAGCCTAACCTAGGTTATAAGTTGGTTACCCCAGCGGATATCATTGAAGGGGAATTTAAGGCAATTGGTGTAAAAGATACCCAGGGATTTAACCTTATTCCTTATTGTATCGATTTTAAAAGTAATGTATTAATTCATTCTGTTGGCGTAGATCCTGTTGAAGCTTCAAAAGCGACATTTCAATACGATTATATTAGAAAGAATGCACAATATTTTTTGTATACGCCCTTAGAGTCTTTGGCCAAGAGCCCTCCTAATATCAATATTTCAGCAGTGTTGCTATTTTCTCCAGGTCGTTGCGGATCCACGTTGTTGTCAAAATTAATAGCGGAGATTGGGGTTCCTTCAATCTCTGAGCCAGATATATATTCACAAGCGGCGCTTTATTTTGCACCTAAAGATAAAAGTCATGCTAAAGCAGATCAAGTGAGACATCTGCTTAGATGGGCCAACTTTTTTCAACTGTCGCCATTTTTAAAAATGGGTGCACCCAACGTACTCATTAAGTTGCGTAGCCATGTCAATAATGGGCCAGGGATTGTTCTCTCTAGCTTTACTGGCCCTCATAAAACTATCTTTTTAAAGCGAGATTTTCATAGCTGGTGTATGTCACGAATGCGAGCATTCGGAAATACGATTGAATCTAACTTAGATATTTATACTCGATCACTTCATTGTTTACGTTTTTTGTTAAAAAACTCCGACTGTTTGGTTCTTGATTATGAAGATTTGAACAAAAAACCCGAGGCGGTACTTCATAAACTATCCGTATTTTTTGGGACCCCAATTAACATGGATCAAGTAAAGGAAGTTCTTGGTCGAGACTCTCAGGCGGATACAAATCTGGCGAGAGATAAAGTAAAGAAGGCGCTGTCAGCTGCTGAGATGGAGGCTATCGATAAGATCTGGCGTCAACACGCGCCACATGACCTCCTTAAGGAACTTGATCTAGCCTAATCAAACAAAGATCCCCTATTCATGATTATTCAACAATTACAATTTTTAGCAAACACTAACCCTCATAAATTAGCCCTTCAAGATGATTTATGGCATTTAACCTATCAGGAACTTTATAAAAAAGTGATAGGTGTTGCCGAGACATATGCGCAAAATATTGATCGTGAGACGGGAATAGTCATCATTAATGTAAAGTCTATGGCCTTGAAGTGGGTCCTAATACTAGCCTTTCGTTCAAAAGGTTATTCGACAGTAACGGTCTCGGATTTAAATTTACTTGTAGATTTAAAATTGTCTGACGTTGTGGCTTTATTTCATGAAGGGTTGACGGATGATTTAATCTTGTTGTTAGATAAAATCGTTCCTGATGCTTTGATAATTAAATTTTCAAGCAGCGATTTAAACAACTTTGAAGTTCCAGATGATTTGGTTCTCGACTCTAGATGGGGTGGTCATATCGAGTACACATCGGGTTCAACAGGAAACTATAAGACTGTTCTTAGGCCAGGTATTGAGACTAAACTCTTGATTGACAGGGCAATAAGTGAATTTCATATAACCCCAGAAAGTATCTTTTATTTTGGATCATTTCACCCTGGCACCGCTGTTGGAAACAAAGTTCCGCTTGCATGCTTTTATTTGGGCGTCACTTGTATATTTAGTCAGAGGCCGTCTTTTATTGATGGCTTAGGGCATTCAAATGCAGATCGCACCTTCATTACGCCGGTGTTGGTAAGAGATTTTTTGACGATTACTGACGCACAAAAAACCTTAAGGAAGGATTTAAAGATATTTTGTGGGGGGGGGTTTTTAGATTCAGCTTTGGCAATGAGTATTAAATCAAAACTTAGCTGCTCTATCTTTATTAATTATGCGGCAACTGAATGCGGAGTAGCCCTCCAAAATGAGATTCATACGGAAGAGGATACTGTTTGGATTAGTCCAATCCCAAGCAAAACAATTAAAATTTTTGATGAACAGTTAAATGAGGTTGAGATTAATCGAGAAGGATTTCTTTCAATACAATTGGAACAGTGCGATCCAAAAAGTTATATGAATGATGAATTGACGTCTCATGATAGCTTTCATCAGGGTTTTTTTCATACTGGCGATATCGCAATTAAGCGAGCTGATGGAAAAATTAGAGTGATTGGAAGAGAGAAAAATGTAATCAATTTGGGAGGTGATAAGAAAGCGGTAGAACCGATAGAGGCTATGTTAAATCGTTCATTGGGTGTCAATAATGTCTGTGTATTCTCTCTTCAAGATGAGTCTGGCCTGCCATCTATGACGATTGTGGTTGAAGCTAGCACTTCCCCTAGTGATGAATTGTTAACTGGGATAGCGAGGCAATTTGGGGATTTCTTTTCTAAGGTTAACTTTCATATTTTGCCCCTATTCCCAGTTCAGTTATCAGGTTTGATGAAGGTTGATCGTAAGGAAATTCTAAAAAAAATTAATCAAGAAAACCTACTCAGAACTTTTAACATCAAGTTTAAAGCCAAAAATGACTGATATGCCTTATTCAATTATAGGTGGCGGCCTAATGGGCGCAGCATTAGCCTATCATTTAGCAAGTGCTGGCAAAAAAGTCCTGCTTATTGACGATGAACGAGTTGGCCGAGCATCAGGCTGGAATCCCGGTGGAGTTAATCCTCTCCACGGCCCTGGTTTCCCTGGCGTCATGCAAGATTTTTATATGGATGCCTTTAACCAACATCTTATGCATCATGGAATAATCAAAGACTTGTCTGGTATCGATTTTCATCATAAGGTGGTAGAGCGAATTTTTCTTGCTAACAATAAAGTTGAGTTGATTGCGCTAGAAAAAAGTCTTGATTTTTATAATCAATTGCCAAATTTTTCTGCTTCGATAATGGACATGAACGAGTTATCAAACTTTGATGATCGAATTAGTCCCAACTTCGAGGGGGCACTCTTCACCAAAGGTAATATGCGCCTAGACTCTGAGAGGTTTAGACTTGCGCTTTTATCCTCATCAAGAAAGTTGGGGGCAGAAATTCTTACTGGTACCTTACAAGAGGTGTTTACTAGGAATAAAATTGTCACTGCTATTCTTGTTAATGGTCTTAAGGTCTCGGTTTCAGGACTATGCATGGCTAAAGGTGCATGGGAAAACCACCCAGTTGATGGTTGGCATCCAGGCTATGATTTATCGATTAGGCCTGTCATTGGCGATTTACTTTTAGTGCAATCATTAGGCGATCCCTTGAAGGCAGATATAAGTCATGGAATAAAAGCTGTCTACCAGCACGACGACCATCACTATTGGATTGGGGGAACAAGAAGAGAGTCTGGAATTTTAGGGCCTTGCACCTTAAGCACTAAACAGGAATTACTCAGGAGTGTGCGTGATTTTTTACCGGGATGGAAATCTTTTCGGGTCATTGGACATTCCTCTGCTGCAAGGCCTGTTTCTGAAAATGAGCTGCCTGTAATGGGAAGAGCCCCCTCATACGATAATGGCTGGGTAATTAACGGTGGCGGCAGCAAGGGCGTATTGTTATGTCTCACTATGGGTAGGATACTGACAGATTTGATGATGAATAAAGATGTTCCAACTAATCTCGAAAAGTTTTCCCCTCGGACGCTATTAAGGGCATGATGGAACTCTCAAAGTTTTTAATTCAATGTCTTGGATGTGGCTTCCAAATGAAAAATGGACATCACACCTCATGCCCCGCTTGTCGTGGAATGATTGATGTTTCTTATCCCATCAATCAAGTGCGTATTCGAAAGAGTTCAAACCCTTATGAACGCTATTCAGATTTATTGCCGATTTTTGATGAAAGCCTGCTTCCTAACGCCGAGATGACACCCTTAGTTAAGGCTTTTAACCTAGGCCAAAGATTTGGCTTAGATAATTTATACTTAAAAGATGAGACCGTTAATCAATCTAAGAGCACCAAAGATAGGATGGCTTATGTCTCTTTACCTTATCTTTTTGAGTCTGGGGTCACTCACTTTTGTACATCATCTACTGGCAATAGCTCGACTGCTTATGCACAAGCAATCAGTCGCTTTCCAACCTTGAAAATGTCCCTATTGACTGCTGAAGATTTTGCTCCAAGAGTAAACTATTCATTCACCAAGCAAATAACGCATTATGGCTTACGTGACGCAAATTTTGTCGAGGCCAGCGAGTATGTCAATGTCTTTGCAGAAAAGTCAGGGTTAACCAGTGAAGGTGGTTTTTTTAATCTTGGCCGCCGTGAGGGATTGAAAACAATTTTTTTTGAAATTATTGATCAATTACCCAAGAAAGTAGATTGGTATGTTCAGGCGGTATCAAGTGCTATGGGTGTTTATGGCGTTCATAAAGCTGCTAAGGAGGCCCTATCAATTGGTTTGATTAACACTATGCCTAAATTGTTATGCGCCCAGCAATTAAGTTGTAGTCCTATGGTGAAGGCTTGGGAAGAAGACGCTGAAAATATCCAACCTTCTCATATAGAGAAGAACCCTGTGGGGATAGCTGAAGCAATTTTGAGAGGTAACCCAACTCGAGCCTATCCTCACGTGAGAAAGATTGTAAAAGAGAGTGGTGGTTTGATGCTTTCAGTATCCAATCAAGAAATTATTTTTGCAAAAAGAATGGTCCTTGAGGATGAGGGGATTACCATATGTCATGCTGCTGCCACTGCGGTGGCTGCAATATATAAGCTTGCCCTAAAAGACCCTAGTATTAAGTCGCAAAACATAGTCATCAATCTGTCAGGTGGCGTGAGGGATATTCAAGAGCCATCTACAATAGATCGATGGTTACAAAGGTCTGGCGATACTTGGGAGTGACCCTGACATAAACTGTCATTAAAAAAATGGACTCACAAGTTGGATTTGAGAAGTAACAGGGGACATTTGCGCAATTAATTCCCTTTAATTTTTTGATAAATCTGATATTGCAGCAAAAATATTTCAGCTGAAATTTCTGCGAATCTTTCTGTCGCTATCCCTGGATAAAGAGGCTTTGAGGAAACTTCGGGCTCATAAAATAACAAACCATTCTCTCTTCCCAGGTAGTTTTTAGCTACCTGATAATTTCCTTCCCTGTGAAAGTCTAATATTTCTTTTCTTAATCTCGGTGATAAGATTGTATATAGAGTCTTGTCAAAATCAATTGAGGACGTCTTTATAAATTTGTAAAACCTTTGACGTTGTGAATGGTTGTCAAAGTTATTATTAAATAGACGAATGACTTCAGACATTTCTGTAGGGATGGATTTATTGATATCGTCTTGGATATTACCATCTATGTTCAGATGTAAAATTTTAAAGAAGTCATGAACAACATTTTGCATGTGTAATTGAGACTTTTCAAATGGCCTAATGATGATGTTAGCTTTTCCAAATACATTTGATAGCATTTCAATGTAGTCATTGTAATTATAATTGCCCAAAAAATCTTTCAATACCTCTTCAAAAGTAGCTGTAATCAGGCCCGCTTTTACTTGCTGATTATATCTAGACTCAAAAAAATGATCCTGCCTACGAAGATAGATAATTATTTTGATATTTTCAAAATAATTGGTAAAAATATCCTTGATCTCTACCAAGGAATCCTGGGTTTTAATACTGCTAAAGTGTTCAGATGAAATGATTGTGTTTGGACTTTTGGAATTTTCTAGATCTCTTTTAAGGTCGGAGATGCAGGATGCTTTATCCCAACTAACGTTTTTACTAATATACTTTGGACGCGCGTCAATAAGAGAGTGTGCAAATAAAGATTGAGATGATTCACCACTATAAAAATAGGATCCTTCGGTAGGATAATAAAAACCTATTTTTTGGAGTTCTTCTCTACATCCATACAAAAAGTTTTGTATGGATGTAGATCCAGTTTTGTGGGTGCCGAAATGGAGGTATAGTGTTTTCATTCTTATGCATCATTAACTAAATTTTTGTTATAGATTTTACTTGGTTTCATTTAAAAGCTATTTGAAAAATCATCAAAACAGTTTGAAAATTGCTCAATATTTATGGGTTCTTGTCAATTTAAAGAATAAGCCGGGCAAAGTTTTTTCTTTCCCACGAGGAGACAGATCACAAACGCTTACTTTAGAAAGAGTGAAATGCTGACCAAAAGTATTTCGAATATGGCTAATCCAATATTTAGATTTGTCATTAGGGGTCATTTTCAAGTCTCCTCTAAATGCTTTTATAAAAAGAAAATAAACTGCTGTTGGTGTTGAAGACCCCGCAATATTTTCTGCATAGTTCTTTTGAAGGTTTTGGGGAATACAATGAAAACAACCACGATCGATTAAACAGTCAAATTTTTGTTGGAGTGGTTGTGAAGTAACATCATGCACAAAAAAGTTAACTTTTGAATCTGATGGTAAATTATCCAGTGCTTTTATAATGGCTGATGGCGATATATCAAATCCATAAGAGTTGTAACCCATCTTTTCTACCCACAAGGCTATTTCACCAAGACCGCAGCCAATATCTACGGAATTTTTAACTTCATTCTGTAGTGGTTTTTCTAAATGTTGTGTTAGTTCATTCGGTATGTCTCTATTTGCCCAAGGTGCTTTTATTTCATCTTGGCTCCATAATTTATCCCAAAAAATCCTTATATATTCAAGATCATTCATCTTAGATTTTAGCTTTACACTAAAAAGTTCTATTACCTTTTGGTAACTATTAATGTTTCTGGAATTCTAAATAAAGTATTATTTCTCCATGTTGGCTTAGCACTTTTTAGTTTTACATTAATTAAATAAGGGGTTAATGCTGGGAATGCTAACGCACCCTCCAGTCTTGCTAATGCTTTTCCAATACAGTTATGAATCCCGTGGCCGAAAGTAAGATTTGGAGTTTTTTTCTTTGAAATAATAAACTCATCAGGACTTTCAAAATGACGAGGATCTCTATTGGCAGCGCCAAGAAATAACATGACTTTGGTATCGGAAGGTATTTTAAAGTAGTCTAGGTTGATCTCACTCTTCGTCACTCGATAAGTCGCTCTTTGTAAGGGACTTTCAAATCTTAAAATTTCTTCTGTAGCATCATCAGCCAATTCAGGGTTCAATGCTAGTTTATGAAGTTCTTTAGGGTGACTTAGCAACAAAAAAAGCCCGTTTGCTATCATGTTGACACTCGTGTCGTGACTTGCAATCATCATGAAAATGACATTTTCAAGTATTTTCTTTTCATCGATTTTTTGTTTTGAACATTCATCCACGATAAAGCTTACTAAATCATCAGATGTGTTATTTGATTTTTGTAGAATTAAACTTTTACAGAAGTCCGACATTGATTTTGCCGCTTGGTTTTTTTCTGCCTGAATTGCAAAGTCTGATTGGTTGGTAAACTCGTCCGCTAGCGACATGAGTTCCAACGTCCAGACTCTAAGATTTCGAAGGTCAGCCATGTTATCAATTCCCATTAAATGCCCCATGACGGCCAATGGTATACTTTCTGCAACATGCTTATTCAAATCAATTTCATCGTGTATTTCAAGAGATTGGATCAATGAGGGCAAATATTTGTTAAGGAATATCCGGACATTTTCTAACCTGCTCTTGCAAAAAAAACTTACAAAAATTTTCCTTAAGGTGGCGTGCTCTACTCCGTCAGTGTTGAGGATAAATGAGTCACCATAATTTCTTGGTTTTTCAGGCGTTAAATAATTTTTATCATTTGAAATTTCTTTGGCCAGGCTCAACACTTTCAACACATCATCATAGCGAGTAAGTAGTAGTGTTTTTTGGTCAGGATTTTTTTCATCAATTGCATAAATTGGTCCATCATGGCATAACAACTCATCATAAAATGGATAAGGGTCGGCAATTAATTTTTTATTCAATTCATCAAAACTATAAAGTAGCTCTTGAGTTAAACTAACCATACTCGACCCTTGGATTGAAAATGTCCACCAAGTGAATCGCTAATTTTGCAATCCACATCACACACCAAACTAGAGGCTTTTTTTTGAAGTTTTATTTGAACCATGTCGATCAGAATGTTGTCCATGGCACGAATAGGTTTCTTGAAATCAGAGTTGATACTTGACACCCAAATCTCACGACATTTGGTTGTTAGCCCCGCTTTTTTGTGCAAGTAAATTACCATCATTTGTGCCAGCATTTCCATTGCAGTTAAGAATGATAAATGAAACCCATTGGGGTCTGAGTCTGAGATTGAGGCCTTATTAATCATCAATTCTAAATGGGCGCCCTCATTGGAAATACACATATTTTTAATTGACCAGCGCTCAATTTTTATTCCCTCTGAAATATAATCGGAGGAGAGATTGTTAATTTCCTCAGCGGTTAAATGTGTGATTGACATAGTTATCTAGTAGCTCTTCTATAAAAGTGTTTAGCTTTTCTGTTGTAATTTCTTCGATTTTACATTTTGATTGATTTAGAACAGTAGCAATTTGAAAAGCTTCTTCTTTTAGGCTTAAAATACGATTAGAAAACAATGTTAAATTTTCAAACCATCTAATATTTTTTCTAATTTTTGACTCATCTTCAAATTTATCGACAATCACTATAGCATCAAATTTGTCAACAGGAAAAGATAGGTTGAATTGATCGTTTGAATTCATATGCATAAAGATAGCATCTACCGTAGGGTCGCTGACTAGGCGGTTGCTTGACTGAAGAAGACTCTCAGTTGTTGTAATTTTTTTGCTGTTAAACCTTACCTCATTTGAAGTTGCTGTTCCAATGTTTAGCTTCTTTGAAGTTGCAAGGCTAACTAGTGATTGGTATCGCGGGGTATCAATAAAATTACCTATGAATAGTATGGTGGGTATACGGCCATTTTCCGGCATTGTTTTTTTTAAGATATATTGATGATGACCAGCAGAAATTTGTGGCATTGCATTGACTTCACAAATCGCAGCCTTTTGTTCTTTCCAAGATATTGAAATGTCTGGAATAATCAGATCAATGCCCGCTATATCAAGACGAAGACATTTTGCCGCATCGATGGCTAGGTTTAAGTTATCCTGATGAGCAATATTTAGGACGGGAAACATCGTGCCACCGCCACTAATATTATTTGCAGCTCGTAATTTGACTTCCTTTCCTTTTGATGGAATATCTTCGAGTTTGTAGTCATTAATGCGCAAATAATCTTTAATATCCTGATTAAGCGAAATAAGAGGCCATTCAATTTCTGATGTTTTATTCTCAAAGGAACGTAAATCATTAAAAATAGCAATTAATTCTTGAATACTCTTTTTGCCATCACCAATTACTGCTGGCCCTTTCCGTTCAATCGCCCAATAAACCACGTCCTCACATACTTGTAGTCTATAGTCCTTCCCGCCAATATGTTCTTCAATCATGATTTGAGAGGATATTTTACTAACTTTTTTGAAGGCATCTTCAATCTCGCTTACTGTTTTCAAATCACAATAGACGCCTATGCCCTGATCAAGATTGGTTGGTTTGATTACGACAGGATATGAAAATAAATTGGCGATTCTTGTAGCATCTTTGAGTGATTTAATCATGCTGCTTCTTGGCACTGGGAAGCCCAAGTTTCTTAAAAAAAGATTACAGGCTATTTTATTTTTAACTAAATTAGCGGAGACGGTGGGCGTTTTATCTGTGAAAGAACTATCAAACCATTTTGATTTTCTTCCCCATCCAAACTGGTAAGTGTTATTGGCAAGCTTTCTGCAGGGAATGTTTAAGTCTCTCGCGGACTGGATAAATCTAATTGTGTTGACACCCTGTGGCGCAATTGATTTGATTCCTTTTAGTAAGTTTCGAAATACAGATAAATCAACCAAGCTTTGATAGTCAACTTGTATACATCGATTAAAAACATTCACTAGTTCTTGAATGAGTAGAAAGATGTAAGAACGATTTTGATCAGGCTCTTCACAAAATAACTGGAAAAGAATTTTATCGTCATTTTCTTTTTGCTGAGTAAATCTTGAGTTAACTTTTGGCATTCCGCATGCTTCTGCAGATAACTCTAAGATAAGGCAAATCATTTTGAATACTTTCATATCGTCGGGATTGAAAGTTTTGTAAACACCTTGAATCTTTGATAGTGATTTTACTTTTTTCTCTTTTTCGAATAACTCAAAAAAGTTGGTAATAAAAAATTCTATTTTTTCAGGATTTATTGAACTAGGCGAATAACATAATAGGATCTTTGTGGTGGGCAGAAAACTTTGGGGAAGATAGTCCCTTATAAATTGATGACTTATAATTTTAAGCATTTAAAGTATTCTCTAATTGATAATGCTTCTATTAAAATATATTTTTTGAATTTAATTTGATTGACGACTTGCTTTGTTTCCACGAGGCATAATAAAACAATCAAAAATCATTAAAAAAGGTTAATCACGAAGCCCAAGATTCCAATAGGAATTTTCTGTCGCCAAGCAAGTCAATGAACATAACCTCTTTGCTTTTAGTCGAGGCATAAATCCGATCGCCATTTCTAATGTTAAATAGGATTGCTAGAGAGTATTATAAGTGTTTTGGAATAGATTTGATTTGTTTGCCAATTTCTTAGTTGATTTTATCAAACTTGGATGAATAAGAGGATCTTGCAGTTATTTATTGGTCATTGACTTAAGCATCTTTATTCTTAATTGAACGGTTTGAATTTAATCTTTGGATTTTCACGTACAGGTAAATTAAATCCAGTATATTTTATAATGCGACTAAGTAGCCTAAATAGATGATTAAAATACCTAAAATTATCCACCAAACTTATTACAACAAAGAATCACTGCCTGCAGAACTTATCAACAGTATTGATAAGTTGAAAATTGCAAATCCTGATTGGGAGTATAAATTTTACGACGACGCAGCAATCCTTGACTTCATCAAGGCAAATTATGGTGATGCCATGCTTAAGCGTGTACAAAAAATTAATCCTAAGTACAACGTTGTGATGGCTGATCTTTTTAGATATTTAGTCATGTACAAGGAAGGTGGCCTTTATTTAGATATTAAATCAACGGCTTCAAGACCTTTAAATCAGATAATAAAACCCGATGATACTTTTTTAATTTCACAATGGAGAAATCAATTAGGTTTTAAGTTTGAAGGGTGGGGTATATATGAGGAGCTTATCAAGATTCCAGGGGGTGAATTTCACAATTGGTATATTGCGGCAATTCCAAACCACCCCTTTTTATTGAAGGTTATTAATAGTGTGCTGTTTAATATTGATCACTATACAAAAGAAATATTCGGAGTTGGAAAAATAGGGGTTCTCCGTGTATCAGGACCAATTGCTTACACCCTTGCCGTTGCCCCCATGTTAAAAAATAACAGTTTTCGAATTTTTGATCCCGAAGCCGATGGGTTGGACTACACAATATATGAGAGTAAGGGTGAACACACTAAGCTTTTTAAATATACATATACCAATTTAAATGAACCAATTATTCTATGATCAAAAATTAATGCAAGCGAATCATTCGAGTATCCTTGTAATTCAGCTGAACATAATTTAGATGTAATAAATAAATTGACAATGCAATATTATCAATATAAGTTGAGTTTCATTAATTAATTATTTTAACTGGCTCCTTTCATAGGTTGTTGATTAGTAATAATCTAAAAGTTAAATTTAAGGATGGCATATGGTCCAAAACTCAAAAACAAATCTAATCCTGTTACTTCTAGGACTCACATTTCTCCTTTCAGCTTGTGTGCCTGTTTTGGTTGTTGCGGTTGGTGCTGCTGCTGGCAAAAGTGTTATCAGCGACAAGCCTACAGAATCACCAAAAGCCGAAGACCTTTCAGTATCTAAACCCATAAGTCATGAGCCATTACTGAGTCATGAGCCATTAGCTCCAAAACAAGACTCCAACCAAAACACGTCTGCATCGCAAAATAGCACCTCCCACAAGGAATCTAAAGACCCTGATCAATTACCAGAGAAAGTAGCAAAGGGAGCGCTCATTAAAACTCCTGTTCCTGAAAGCAATGCCAATGTCCAAAAAGTACATTCTTTACTCAAAAGTGCATGGAAAGTAAAGTCTCACGAAATTGCAAAAAATAATATGGTGGAAGGCATTTTATATTTTGATACGGACGATAGATATTATGGGTTTGACGGATGTAAATACTTTAAAGGCAAATTTGTTTTAGACGTTGCGAATCAAATTTTTATCAAAACCCTGTTAGTTTCATCTACAGGTTCAAATGAATGTGGAAATAAAATGGAGGTAGATTTGTTTTTGGCAAACTCGTTTATATTGCGTGATAATGAGTTGTTAATAACCAATAACGACAAAGTCGTATTAACACTCACTCATTTAGATAATTTTAATACTAATGAATTTTTAAGGAATGCAAGATTAAATACTCAAAGAAAATCGCCAAATTCTAAAACTAAAACTAAAACTAAAACTAAAACTAAAACTAATAGACATCCCCATTGACTAGCGAAGGTGAGTTATTTGGATGGGGTCAAGTTAACCTGCCCAGTAAACATAGATGCTCAGTGGCTAAGACCAAAATATATGTAGTTTTTGACACCAATTAATGATTAAGGAGGTAAGCTTTTTTGCAAAAATACCAATTCACGATTAAGACGAATAACAAAATCGTTGTAGAAAACATAAACATATTATCGACTGATCAAAAATCAGCAGAGCTTCGACTGGCTCAAATGTATTTAAGGTATGAGATACTAGATTGTCAATTAATGGAAAGTTCACAGAAAGAAAATATATCTTTTGACAAAATTATAGACTTAATTTCTCAGTAACTTCCAGCCATTTATTTTGGATTAATTCCTCTAGTAATTCACCATAATTTTTGGCTCCAGTAGATTTTGAGTCAAAGGTAAAAATATCCTGATGATTTTTAACGCTGTTTGTCAGTGCCACATTTTCGTAAATAATTGTGTCAAGAAGCTCGTCCCCAAATTTTTGTTGAGCCTCTTGATATGTTTCTGACGAGATTTTTCTTCTTTTGTCGAATCTGGTGGTCAAGTAGCATCTACTGACTCGTCTTTTGAGAACTCTCTCAAGCGCCCCAAGAACAAACTCTATCCTTTTGGCCCCCGCTAAAGAGAAATGGTCTGAAGCAATAGGAATAATTACTAAATCCGCGGCGAAAATAGCGCTTAAGCAAAGAACACCAGTATTAGCTGGGCAGTCAAGCACAATAAAATCCTGCGGAGCATGCGCATTAAAGGTTTTTAATCCATTTCCCAATTTAAATAATATCTCAGGCCCATTGCCATACTTCGTCTCAACTTTTATCAACTCTTGATGTGAAGGAATAAATTTGCCAATATTCTGCCAATCAATCAACAGCTTCTGAAGAGGAGTCTTGTCGGAATAAAATCCGAAGATGGTCTTAGAAACATCTTCTGGATAGGATTCAAAAACCTTTGTTAAGTGTCCCTGTGAGTCCAAATCAATCAGAGTAGCTGAGAGGTTTTTTCGAGTAATTGATGCACTTAAGTTAAGTGCAGTTGTTGTTTTTCCTACACCCCCTTTTTGATTAAGCACTGCTATTGTCTGCACACAAGCTCCAAGTAATAACTATTTAAGCAAGCTAATCTTCAATAAAAGTTTACAATATTTGTAAACAACAAACGTTATTTGACCATATTGCAGATTAATTCACTAATACGCTGAATTTTAGCATCAAAACCATCAATGAGTGTGCTATTCCATGACCTCGCCCTCGATGATCTTAGCTTTGTCTTGTCGGTATTTTCTGAGGGCATCCATGGCTCGGTAAACGTCCGTATCTAGTTGAGTTTGGTACTTACTAATGAGTGCCATGTCATCGCCTTGGGGGATGCGACTTGCAATCTTCATGTCGGCCTTAAATTGGTAAGCCTGATGGTAATAGCCATTAGTCGCAATGAAACTTCCTGCGGCCTGATTAATTTCTTTAAGTGCGCGCGAAATATTGGTTTTATCATTTGCAAACTCATCCCAGCTCAGACCGTATTCTGTCGGCTTGTCAGTTATGAGCTCATAAATGTGTGGTGCGTTCTCTTGGATGTTAAGCAGGGTAACTGGTTGATACTTCAAGATGTAGTTTTTATATTCATCGATCACCGCCAAGTAGAACTGATAGTTTTGCTCAGATTGATCAGAGACGTGTTCGGACTTGCTCCTAGCCATCAGAGGGTGCTGATAGATTGTACTAATGCGCTCGGCGATGACGTGATCTGACATCGAAATCCTAAGTTTTGCAGCTTCCGCATCGCGGAGCCTAATCTGGCGGATGGTGCCGATGATAATTCGCTCAACGATACTGACCTCCATCGCGTCCTTAGGCGCAAATGCTTGGTTGATATTGTCTGCCAGTTGGCTGAGCTTGTCTTGGTCCTCTCCAGGCAATATCGGAATTGCGGCATAGATGCCGTGGGTTAATGCGTTTTGACTTACTCTCGCTTTACCTGCGGGGGTCTTGGGGCCGGTCGATTTTTTGGCATTTCTTTGGTTGGCTTTGGTTTGTGCGATGCTAGCCATCGGGGTTCCTTGTCTATAAAAGATTGGTCTTGTCAATTAAATAGGGTTTCTCGATAAAATTTCAAGGCCTGACAAGGGCTTAACATCAAAATAATGTTATGTTTAGGATCCTGTTTTAGCTCAAACCACCGCAATCTCCAAAACAAACCCAATTATGGTCTAAGCCACAGGCCCCATGGCTTAGCGCAATATTTTCTAAGAGGGTGACTTTTAAAAGTTTATCTTATGACTTAATCCAGCCCATATCTTTGGCTCGCCTTGCCGTGTCTAGTCATCTGTGACAAAATACACGCCTAATTTCAAAAAGCCGATTGACGGCTTTTTTCATTCTTAATTGGTCCAAAAATATGCCTATTATTCGATTGCCTGATGGCTCAGAGCGTAGCTTTGAAAACTCTGTAACGGTTGCTGATGTTGCTGCAAGCATTGGCGCTGGTTTAGCGCGTGCCGCCCTGGCTGGGAAGGTAAATGGCAATTTGGTCGACACTTCATTTTTGATTGAAGAGAATGCAGAGTTAGCCATCATCACAGAGCGTGATGCTGAAGGTGTTTATGTTATCCGCCATTCAGCTGCCCACTTATTGGCTTACGCGGTAAAAGAGTTGTTTCCTGATGCGCAAGTGACCATTGGTCCTGTGATTGATAATGGTTTCTATTATGACTTTTCTTATAAGCGCTCATTCACGCCAGAAGACTTAATCACCATCGAAAAGAAAATGGCTGAGTTGGCTAAAAAAGATGAGCCAGTCACTCGTAAAGTATTGCCACGTGATGAAGCAGTGGCGTATTTCAAATCGATTAACGAGCATTACAAAGCAGAAATTATCGAGTCCATTCCTGCTGACCAAGATGTGTCGCTTTATACAGAAGGTAGCTTTACTGACCTATGCCGTGGCCCGCATGTGCCATCAACTGGAAAACTAAAAGCATTTAAGTTAATGAAGCTTGCTGGTGCTTATTGGCGTGGTGATTCAAACAATGAAATGTTGCAACGCGTGTACGGTACCGCATGGGCGAAAAAAGAAGATTTGGATGCTTACTTATTCCAATTGGAAGAAGCAGAAAAGCGCGACCATCGTAAATTAGGTAAGCAGCTTGATTACTTCCATATGCAAGAAGATGGTCCTGGGATGGTGTTCTGGCATCCGCGTGGCTGGTCGCTTTGGCAAGAAATTGAGCAATACATGCGTGCAAAGTTTGTGGAGTACGATTATCAAGAAGTACGAACACCAACGATTATGGATAGAACGCTTTGGGAAAAATCTGGCCATTGGGAAAACTACCGCGACAATATGTTCACGACGCATTCTGAAAACCGCGATTATGCGGTCAAGCCAATGAATTGCCCTGGCCATGTACAAATCTTTAATAGCGGCTTGCATAGCTACCGTGATTTGCCTTTGCGTTTGGCTGAGTTTGGTTCATGTCATCGCAACGAGCCGTCAGGTTCATTACATGGCTTGATGCGCGTGCGAGGCTTTACCCAAGATGATGCGCATATTTTCTGTATGGAAAGCCAAATTGAAGAAGAGGTCGCGACCTTTATTCAAATGCTTTACAAAGTGTATGGCGATTTCGGTTTTAGTGATGTGTTGGTTAAATTATCAACTCGCCCTGAAAAGCGTGTGGGTTCTGGTCAAACTTGGGATCAAGCAGAACAAGCCTTGGCTGCTGCCTTAACCCAAAACAACTTGGCATTTGATTTACAACCAGGTGAGGGCGCTTTCTACGGCCCGAAAATTGAATTTACCTTAAAAGATAGTCTTGGCCGCCTATGGCAGGTCGGTACTATCCAATTGGACTTCAATTTGCCAGTACGTCTAGGTGCTGAATATGTGGCGGAAGATAACTCACGTAAACATCCTGTGATGTTGCACCGCGCTATTGTGGGCTCAATGGAGCGTTTCATCGGTATCTTGATTGAAAACTATGCCGGTGCGATGCCAGTTTGGCTTGCGCCAGTGCAAGCAATGGTACTCAATATTTCTGATGCGCAAGCCGAATATGTCACGCAAGTTGTTGCAGAGTTGAAGAAAAATGGCTTTAGAGTTGCGTCGGACTTGAGAAATGAGAAGATTACCTATAAAATACGCGAACATAGCTTGCAGAAATTGCCTTACTTGCTAGTGGCAGGTGAGCGAGAAATGCAAAGCGGACAAGTGGCCGTGCGTACCAGAAAAGGCGAAGACCTAGGTTCTATGCCAGTGCAAGCGTTTATAGAACGCTTGCAAGGTGAGGTTAAAGCTAAAGGTAGCGCGGCTTAATTTTTTACACTTGTTTTTATAAAGACGCTCAATAGAGCGCGAAAATTTTGGAGAATTTGCGATAGCTCAAGACAAAGAAGTAAGAATCAACGGTGACATTACTGCACAAGAGATTCGATTGGTAGGCGTGGATAATGAACCACTCGGCATTGTTAGTCTTAGTGAAGCGTTAGCTAAAGCTGAAGAGATTGACATCGACTTGGTCGAAATCGCGCCACAAGCATCCCCGCCAGTGTGTCGTTTGATGGATTACGGTAAGTTTAAATATGCCGAAAGCAAACGTCAGCACGAAGCTCGTCTTAAGCAAAAGCAGGTTCAGGTTAAAGAAATTAAGTTCCGCCCAGGTACTGATGATGGTGATTACAACATCAAGGTGCGGAACATTATTAAGTTCATTCAAGACGGCGATAAAGCAAAGATTACTTTGCGTTTTAGAGGGCGTGAAATCACGCATCAAGAACTCGGTTTGGCTTTGTTGAAGCGTGTTGAAGCTGACTTAAAAGAATATGCAGTGGTTGAGCAGTTCCCTAAGATGGAAGGCCGCCAAATGGTCATGGTGTTATCACCGACCAAAAAGGCTAAATAGTTTTAGCTGATTTAATGTTGTTAAAGAATACAAACCCACTGAAGTGGGTTTTAAAGAAGTAGTACCAAGTTGTAGCGTCGTGGCCAAAGGCATGCCCGAACGCTCTTTTTAATGTTCCTTTAGGAGAAAAAAATGCCAAAAATGAAGACCAAGAGCGGCGCTAAAAAGCGCTTTAAGTTCTTAGGTAATGGCAAGGTAAAGCGTACCCATTCGCACCTTCGTCATATCCTGACTAAGAAGACCACCAAGCAAAAGCGTAAACTACGCGGCACGGCGATCGTTTCCCCAACTGATGTCAAGCGCGTCCGCGCAATGATGCCAACACAATAAGGAGATAGATTATGCCTAGAGTCAAACGTGGTGTCACAGCTCGCGCTCGTCACAAAAAAGTTTTAAACGCTGCCAAGGGTTACCGCGGTCGTCGTAAAAACGTATACCGTGTTGCCAAGCAAGCGGTAATGAAGGCTGGTCAATACGCTTATCGTGACCGTCGTCAAAAGAAACGTCAATTCCGTACATTGTGGATCGCGCGTATTAACGCTGGTTCACGTGAATGTGGTTTGACTTATAGCCGTTTCATGAATGGTTTGAAGAAAGCCGCGATTGAAGTGGATCGTAAAGTATTAGCTGACTTAGCAGTGTTTGATAAACCAGCCTTTGCACAATTCGTAGAATTAGCAAAAGCTGGCCTCGCAGCTTAGTTAGTGTAGGGATGAAAAGGAGGCTTCTGGCCTCCTTTTTTTATTTAATCGTTGCCATTTAGTGTGGCAAAAGATGTCTTAAAAATAGATGTCTTCAAAGATCACTTAATCAACATTGGTCTCACCTTATGCAAAATACGAATACTTCATTATCGTCCTTGATTCCAGAAGCCGAGCGTGACTTTGCCGCCTGTGCCAATATCAACGATTTAGAACAAGCCAAGGCTAAATATTTAGGTAAGTCTGGCGCATTGACCGAAGCCATGAAGGGCTTAGGCAAGTTAAGCAACGAGGAGCGTCCAGCGGCTGGCGCAGCGATTAACGTGGTGAAGCAAGCGGTTGAGGCTGCACTAAAAGTTCGTCGCGATGCGATCTTACTGGCTGAACAAGAAAAACAACTGGCCGGTGAATCATTAGATGTGACTTTGCCAGCACGCGGGCAGGGCAAGGGCGGTTTGCATCCAGTGTCTTTAACCCTTGCGCGTGTGGAATCTCTCTTTCATTCGATTGGTTTTGATGTGGCCGAAGGCCCTGAAATCGAATCGGACTTTTATAACTTTACCGCGCTTAATATCCCTGATAATCATCCTGCACGTGCCATGCACGACACATTCTATGTGGATGCGGCGGATGGTAGTTTAGATTATGTGCTTCGTACCCACACTTCCCCTGTGCAAGTGCATTACATGCAAGATGCAATGAAAAATAAGACAGACATGCCACTTAAGATTATTGCGCCAGGCCGCGTTTATCGTGTGGATTCAGATGCAACCCATTCGCCGATGTTCCATCAAGTGGAAGGCTTGTGGGTGGATCAAAATATTAGCTTTGCGAATTTAAAAGGCGTGGTGCAAGACTTCTTGCAACGCTTCTTTGAGCGGGATGATTTACAAGTGCGATTCCGCCCATCATTTTTCCCGTTCACTGAGCCGTCTGCTGAGATGGATATGAGCTGGAATGGGGGTTGGCTGGAGATTGGTGGTTGCGGCATGGTGCATCCAGAAGTGTTTAAACACGTGGGCATTGATGCTGAAAAATACCGTGGATTTGCATTTGGGCTTGGTATTGAGCGTTTGACCATGCTCCGCTACGGCGTGAATGATCTACGCCATTTCTTTAATAACGATTTGCGCTTCTTGCAGCAGTTTGGGCGATAAATATGCAATTTTCTGAACAATGGTTACGTGAGTACACCAACCCTACGATTGATACCGAGGCCTTAAGCCATTTATTAACCATGGCGGGCTTGGAAGTTGAAGGCTTGGATGGCATTGGTGCTGAATTCACTCAAGTGGTGATTGCTGAAATTATCAGCGCAGAAAAACATCCTGATGCAGATCGTTTACAACTGCTTAAAGTGAATATTGGCGCGGCTGAACCGCTGCAAATTGTCTGTGGTGCAAGCAATGCCCGCGTTGGGATTAAAGCGCCATGTGCGCTAGTTGGTGCTGTGTTGCCAGGCTTCGAAATCAAACAAGCTAAAGTGCGCGGCGTTGAGTCATTTGGGATGATGTGCTCAGAGAAAGAGCTGGGCTTGGCCGCTGAAAGTGCAGGCATTTTAGAGTTGCCATTAGATGCCACCGTTGGCCAAGATATTCGCGAATTCTTGGGCTTAAACGACAAGTTATTTACGCTCAAGTTAACGCCTAACCGAAGCGACTGCTTAAGCTTGGTGGGGATTGCGCGTGAAGTGGCCGCTCTCACTGGCGCTGAGTTGGCATTACCTAATGCAGAAGCTGTAAAAGCAACGATCGATGACGCTAAGTCAGTCAGTGTTGCTGATAAAGAGGCTTGCGCGATTTATTCAGGTCGTATGGTTAAGGGCGTTAATGCCCAAGCAAACACACCTGCTTGGATGGTGCGCCGCTTAGAGCGTAGCGGCTTACATAGTATTAATGCGATTGTTGATATTACGAATTACGTTTTGCTTGAGCTTGGTCAGCCTATGCACGCCTTTGATGCAGCCAAATTGACTGGCGATATCAATGTGCGCTGGGCAAATCAAGGTGAAGAGATTGCTTTGCTTAACCAGCAAACAGTGAAGCTTGATCAAGATATGTTGGTGATTGCCGATAACAGTGGTGCGATTGCATTTGCGGGCGTGATGGGCGGTGCATCAACGGCGGTTTCAGATAGTACAAAAGATATCTTTTTGGAAAGCGCATTCTTCACGCCCGATACCATTGCTGGCAAAGGTCGTCGTTTCGGCATCAGCACCGATTCCTCTTATCGTTTTGAGCGTGGTGTAGATTACGGCAGAACCTTACAAGCCTTAGAACGAGCAACAGCGCTTGTGCTTGAAATTTGCGGCGGTCAAGCGGGCCCTGTCACTGAAGTGAGCGGTACTTTGCCAGCCCGTGTGCCAACGAAACTTCGCATGGCAAAATTAAATTCAATCCTAGGCATTACCTTAGAGGAAAGCCTAGTGGCTAAGTTGTTTGATCAACTTGGTTTCGCCTACGACCTAAAAGCCGGAGTGTTTGAAGTTTCTCCGCCTAGTTATCGCTTTGATATCGAGCGTGAAGAAGATTTGATCGAAGAAATCGCACGCTTGCATGGTTACGACAATATTCCAGCCATTGCCCCAGTGGCTGATTTGCGCATGTTGCCAGATTCTGAGGGCCGCGCTGCGCGTCATGTTTTCCAGGATGCCTTGGTCGCGAATGATTACCAAGAGGTCGTGACTTATAGCTTTGTGGATGAAAGCTGGGAGCGCGATTTATTGGCGAATGCTCATCCAATTAAATTAAAGAACCCAATTGCCAGCAATTTGAGCGTGATGCGTTCATCTATTTGGGGTGGCTTGCTTGATGTGTTGGTTTATAACCTCAATCGTCAGCAAACGCGTGTGCGCTTGTTTGAGATTGGCGCAACTTACCATCATGCTGACAATAATACTTACGCAGAAACAACACGCATCGCCGGCCTAGCCTATGGTGACATGCTTCCCGAACAATGGGGTGAAGCATCACGTAGTGTGGATTTCTACGATGTAAAAGCCGATGTTGATGCGCTTACGTTCGGTCGTGCAGCATATACCGCAGCAACACATCCTGCTTTGCATCCAGGTCAATCTGCGCAAGTGATGGTCAATGGCAAAGTGATAGGCTGGATCGGTAAATTACATCCTAAATGGCAACAACATTATCAGTTGCCACGCGGTGCTGTTTTGTTTGAGCTTGATTTTGCCTTAATGCAACAACGAGAAGTGCCACGGTATAGCGAAGTGTCCAAATTCCCACCAATTCGCCGTGACATGGCAGTGCTGGTTGAAGAAGCGGTTTCTGCTGAGGAATTGTTAAATGCAATGCACAGTGCGAAGCTTGATTTTGTGACTGATATCGGTCTTTTTGATGTTTATCGTGGCAAGGGGATTCCCGATCACCAAAAGAGCTTGGCGTTCTTTGTAATGATGCAAGATGGCCAAAAGTCACTCACGGATGCCGAAGCAGATTTAGTGATGGCCGGCCTGCTTGACGCCCTCAAAAAACAGTTTGGTGCGGAATTAAGACAGTAACGAAAGTGATTGTTAAAAAACATAAGTATTGTTAAATAATGTTAAATCATTGTATGATGAGCAACGTTATCAATAGTAAATTTATCGGTAATTCAAGAGTGTAGTTAAGGATTGGGCATGACATTAACAAAAGCAGATATGGCAGAAATGCTGTTCGACCAAGTTGGGTTGAATAAACGCGAAGCTAAAGATATGGTCGAAGCATTTTTCGAAGAGATTCGCGTGGCGCTTGAGTCTGGCGATACCGTTAAGCTATCTGGCTTCGGTAACTTCGAATTACGTAAAAAATCTGAGCGTCCAGGCCGCAATCCAAAAACAGGCGAAGAAATACCAATTACAGCGCGTCGTGTTGTGACCTTTCACGCCAGCCAAAAATTAAAAAGCAAGGTAGAGGAAACGTATGGCGGAGCAAGCGCTTAATATCGAGCTTCCACCGATCCCTGCAAAACGCTATTTCACCATCGGTGAAGTCAGTGAATTGTGTGGGGTAAAGCCGCATGTCTTGCGTTATTGGGAGCAAGAATTTACCCAATTAAGCCCAGTCAAACGTCGTGGCAACCGTCGTTACTACCAGCACCATGAAGTTCTCCTTATCCGCCGTATTCGCGCGCTTTTATATGATGATGGCTTTACCATCAGCGGCGCACGGAATTTGCTTGATGCAAAAGGGAGATTAAAGTCAGACAAAAACAAAGCACCAGAGGGCGAGAATGGCGAAGCATTAAGTAATGCCCCGCTGACTCAGGACGCAGGTGTTGATGTGCAAGCATTACGAAATGAGCTTGCCGACATTTCAGCGATACTTAAGGTCGACTAAGTCGCCGTAGGCGAGCTTATTTTGCACGATGACCCGAGGCCTCAGTTTGACTGGGGCTTCGTCATATCCAGCCTTTACGCTATAATCCAGCCTTGTTGTGAAAGCAATAAAAGTTCGGGGCGTAGCGCAGCCTGGTAGCGTACTTGTCTGGGGGACAAGGGGTCGCAGGTTCAAATCCTGCCGTTCCGACCAAAAAGTTAATAATTTTTAAAAATACTAAACCAGCCGAGTGCTGGTTTTTTGTTATCAGCGCAAGCTATTTTGCGCGAACCCGCCAAACGCGATTGCCAACATCATCCGCAATCAGCAGGTTGCCATCTTGATCAATCGCCAATCCAACAGGTCTGCCGTAAGCATCGTCGTTGACCACAAAGTCGGTTACCACATCGAGGGGGATGCCATCCGGTTGATTATTTTTAAATGGGACGAACACTACCTTATACCCACTTCGTGGTTTTCTATTCCACGAGCCATGTTCACTGATGAACGCGCCATGGCCAAAGTGTTGATTGAGTGCGGATTCATCGGAAAAAACGAGCCCAAGCGCGGCAACGTGCGCACCTAAAGCATAATCTGGGCTCCGAGCTGATAATCTTTTAGGCATCACCTCTTTTACCCTTGGGTCTTGATGATGACCATAATAAACATAAGGCCAGCCAAAAAAGTCACCTTCATGCACGGAGGTGAGATAGTCCGGCACTAAATCATTACCGAGTTCATCACGCTCGTTGACTACTGTCCAAAGTTGCCCCGTGCTTGGATGCCAAGCAAGGCCATTCGGATTTCTCAGGCCGGAAGCGAAGATTCTCTTTTGCTTGGTTTTAAGATCGACTTCCCAAATAGCGGCACGCTCTATTTCATTGGCTAATCCATTTTCACCAATATTGCTGTTGGAGCCAACCGTGACATAAAGCTTAGTGCCATCGAGTGAGGCGATAATATTTTTAGTCCAGTGATGATTAAGCGCTCCTTCTGGCAGATCAATCACTTTCTCTGGAGGAAACTGTGCTGTATCAATGCTTGTTTGGCCAGCTTCGTAATGAAAACGAAGGATGGCATTGGTATTGGCCACGTATAAATCGTTTCCTATCAGTGCCATCCCAAAAGGGGAGTGGAGGCCATTCAGAAAGTCAGTCGATAATTCTGCGACCCCGTCACGGTCTTGATCTCTGAGTAGCGTTATTTTATCTGGGCTGTAAGTGCCAGCCCCGGCGCGCTTCATCACGAATTCTGCGACCAAGGCTTTTAAACTTTTGCTCTTTTGAGCGGCTTGTTTGTTGCTTTGTGCGACTAATACATCGCCATTGGGTAGCACATGAAGCCAACGAGGATGTACCAAGGCTTTTGAATAAAGATTGATTGATAAGCCATCTTTGACGCGTGGTATCACGCCTTCTGGCCATTCAGAGGCCTTTGCAATATTGACCGTAGGAATCATGGATAAGTCAGGCTCAGGAAGTTTTGGATGCGAGCCAATACTCTGGAACGGCTCAGCAGTATTGGGCAGAAATTGGCATGCCGACAGCGCGCTAAGTAAAAGACATAACACTATTTTTTTCGTCATATGGTTGATCATTTTTGAATGAGGAGAGCGTCTCTTTTCAAAAAAGCCTGTTGAATTATTCGTTTTCTATTGTATTCTCAAAAGATGAGTTTAACCCTAGAAATCGCACATAGCATACAAAGCATCGACCCATCAAGTTGGGATGCCCTCACAGAGGGTATGCCACTGCTCAGCCATGCTTTTTTGAGTGCACTGGAAACATCAAACTCAGTTGGACCTGGCACAGGCTGGCAACCCTGTCCATTGCTTGTCCATGACGACGGCCGCCTCGTTGGTGCAATGCCTTTGTATGTGAAGTCACACTCTTACGGTGAGTATGTGTTCGATTGGTCTTGGGCCGAAGCTTATCAGCGCAATGGCTTAAACTACTATCCAAAATTAATCGCCGCTATTCCTTTTAGTCCTGTCACGAGTGCACGTGTTTTAGTGGCTTATGTTGCAAACGCCGCTTCAATTCAAACGCTTATGTTGCAAGCCTTACTAGAAGTGATGCACAAACATCAGCTGTCATCGGTGCATATCTTGTTTCCAGATCAAGATTCAGCGGCATTGCTCAAGCAAGCAGGCTGGATGCAACGTCACGGTGTCCAATTTCGATGGGAAAATGAAGGCTTTGGAAGTTTTGATGTGTTTCTTGGTCACTTGCAACAAGAAAAACGAAAGAAAATAAGGCAAGAGCGTAAAAAAGTGAATGCCGCAGGTGTCATTTGTCGGCGGATTAAAGGGCCTGATATTAAAGAGGAAGAGTGGGACTTTTTTTATCAATGCTACCGCAATACTTACCTTGAGCACCGTTCGACACCCTATTTATCAGCAGCATTTTTTAAAAGCATTGCAATGCGCATGCCTGAACATATTTTATTGGTGATGGCCACTCTTAATGGCGTGCCAATTGCGAGTGCGCTAAATTTTTACGATCAAGACACCTTATATGGGCGCTATTGGGGATGCATGCAATATGTCCCTAATTTGCACTTCGAGCTTTGTTATTATCAAGCGCAGGAATTTTGCATTGAGGAGAACATCCGTTACTTTGAGGGAGGCGCGCAAGGTGAGCATAAATTAGCGCGGGGATTTAAGCCCAAAGCGACTTGCTCTTTTCATCAGATTGCCGATCCAGACTTCGCACAATCGATTGCGGATTTTTTAAGTAGGGAGTCCCTTGGCGTAGCTGCTTATACCAATGAACTTGAACAGCGAGCACCGTTTAAGTTAAGTGCCGCATCAAACAGCCCCGTTATTTTTACTGACAATACTGAATAAATGCTGCTTGTTTATTCGCCAAGCCTTTTTTCTCAGCCAACTCCCAGTTTCGAACACATTGATTTTCTTTTCCACACCATTGATAACCTGCCGATGGTATGCACCCATGTGCGTCTTTTTTAGCGCCAACCACGGTGTTTGGTTGCGCGTGACATGCAGATAAAAGGATAGATAGGCCGGCCACTAACGTCAGGCTTAATTTGCGCATTTATTGATCCCAGCTTCCATAGCCTTTAAATTGTTCAAACACTGCCTGCATTTCTTGCGCACTTAAAAGATGTGGCTCGCCGATTTGCAAAGCCCGCCAATATTGCTCGCACAATGTTTCTACTTCTACCGCGACATCTATGGCTTGCTGTAAGGTTTTGCCGACAGCAATCATGCCGTGATTCGCCAATAAGCAAGCACGACGGTCTTTTAGAGAGGCGATGGCATGGTCTGATAAGGCTTGTGTGCCAAACAGAGCATAGTTCGCGCAGCGAATAGTGTCACCACCAGCGACAGCAATCATATAGTGAAACGGTGGGATGTCTTTTCGCAAACAGGCGATTGTGGTCGCAAACATCGAATGGGTATGGATGACGGCTCCTACTTCCGGCCTTGCTTGATAGATGTCGTGGTGAAAGCGCCATTCTGAAGAAGGTTTCCCCGCACTTATTGCTTTTCCTTGCATGTCCATTTCAACCATATTGTGAGCGTGCATCTCATCAATCGGCATGCCTGAAGGTGTAATTAAATAACCATGGCCATGGCGCACGCTCGCGTTACCCGATGTGCCTTGCATCAGGCCTTGGGCTTGCAGGGCTAATACACTTGCTAGAAGTGATGCATTTGACATGATGTTCTCTATTCAAATCGTTGTTTGAGCCTACTTGGCGTGGTCACGCCACGCTCGGTGATAATGCCAGTGACGAAACGGGCGGGCGTGACATCAAAAGCAGGGTTAAGTGCATGGCTATGCGCTGGTGTGACACGGACGGATTGCACTGTGCCATCGCTTGCTAAGCCGCTCATATAACTCACTTCGTCAGCATCCCGCATTTCAATTTCAATGTCACTAAGTCCATCTTGTATCGTCCAGTCGATGGTAGGCGAAGGCACCGCCGCATAAAAAGGCACCTGGTTATCAAAAGCGGCCAAGGCTTTAAGATAAGTCCCGATCTTGTTACAGACATCGCCAGTGCTGGTGACGCGGTCAGCGCCAACAATGACCATATCAACCTGACCATGTTGCATCAAATGGCCGCCAGCATTATCACTAATCACGGTATGCGGAACACCATGTTGACCAAGCTCCCAAGCCGTTAGGCTTGCGCCTTGATTGCGCGGCCGAGTTTCATCTACCCAGACGTGCACATTTAACCCAGCATCATGGGCGGCATAAACAGGCGCTAGTGCGGTGCCCCAGTCCACCGTGGCCAGCCAGCCAGCGTTGCAGTGAGTGAGAATGTTCAAGGTGTTTTTATTGCTTTTTGCGAGCGCCGATTGTATGAGGGCTAAGCCATGCTGACCAATCGCGTGATTCATTTGCACATCTTCCTCACAAATCAGCGCCGCTTCTTGCCAAGCGGCGCTGTGACGGGCTTCTGAGGGAAGCGCAGCTAAGTGTTGATGCATGCGGTTCACTGCCCAGCGTAAATTTACCGCGGTAGGCCGACTAAGCAGCAATGCCTGAGCAGACTTTTCTAGGTGAATATCGCTAGCATCAGACTGCACCGCAAGTGCCATGCCATAAGCTGCTGCCGCACCAATAAGAGGCGCACCACGCACTTGCATGGTTTTAATTGCCGTGACCATTTCTTCAAGACAATGCACTGCTTTAATTTCAAAGCGATGTGGAAGCATGGTTTGGTCAATGATTTCAACCGCCAACATGGCATCATTTTTGTGCGCTTCTGCACCATGAGTTGGCCAAATGGTACGGTAATATTTTTCATCTATTTTCAAGTGAAATTCCCTTAAATATTGATTATTTATTTAAATATTTTTCTTGCATTTTTTTTGCGCTTAAAAATAGCTAAAACCTATCCACAAAAACTGTGGATAAAACTGTGGATACCTGTGAGTTGAAAGTCTAACTCATGATTTTATAAAGGTTTTTTTAAAACGCTTAAATTTTAATCTTCTATTTTATCTATATAAAACAATAAGTTGCTAGACCCGTATTGATTCTTATGGGGATTTAAGCATTCTTAATGTATTACTTGAGGTCGTGTGAATAACTTTGCTAAATTTGGCAAAATTTCCAATGCGTTGTTCGTAGTAATTTCAGTCACTTGCGCATGATTTATTTGCCTTAACGAGGCGATCAATTGTGAAATATTTAACAATTGATGCGGGGTATTTCGCCTGTCATTTTTGAGCCATTCTGGTGGGATATCTGGCGCGTCTGTTTCTAACACAATTGCACTTAAGGGGAGCGTTGAAACCAGCTCACGAATTTTTAACGCGCGAGGGTAAGTCAGTGTCCCGCCAAAGCCTAATTTAAATCCTAGCGCGATAAAAGCATCCGCCTGTTGACGACTGCCATTAAAAGCATGCGCAATGCCTCCACGAACTTTGTATCGGCGTAAGAGCTTTAAGATATCGTCGATTGCGCGACGCACATGCAAAATCACCGGCAAGTCATAGTGCTTAGCGATTTTTAATTGTTCTATCAAGTAATGTTCTTGCAAGGCTTGGTCGTAATCCGCAATAAAAAAATCCAGACCAATTTCACCCACCGCAACTGGGGGATTTCCGCTTTCTATTTGCTTGGCAATCGTTTCCCTTAGATAGACCAGATCGTCCAGATGAGCGCTTGCCACGTACATAGGATGGATGCCCAATGCGTGTGTACAGCATGAATGCGAGTGAGCAAGCTGTGTGACGGTTTCAAAATTGCTGCGATGAACTGCTGGCACCACCATCATCTTAATGCCCTTATTGAGCGCCTCTTGAATGACGCTTTCACGGTCTGCATCGAATTCGGCAGCATCAAGATGGCAATGCGTATCAATGAGTGCCATAAATAGTCTTTAAGGCTTGCTGATTGGTTTGGCTCTAATGCGAATATCTTGGCCGAATTGACGGACATCGAGGATGCTTAATTGCACTTTCTCTTCCATATTCTTCAACACTGGAATAGCAAACATGCCGCGTGCATCAGCGCCTAGCAAAGTGGGTGCGTAGTAAAACACAAACTCATCGATTAAATTAAGCGACAGCAGGGCACCGTTAAGCGTTTGCCCGGCCTCAACGGTCACCTCATTGATGCCGTACTCTGCAAGATGGCTTAAAAGTTGTTTTAAACATACTTTGCCGTCACTCGCTTGAAGCTTAATTAAGGTTGCGCCAGCGTTGGTTAAGGCTTCAGCTTTGTTTTCCGCGTCACGCAAATAGGCAACTAAGGTATTACCGCCCGCTAAGATTTTAGCGCTGGGTGAAAGGCGCAATTGGCTATCGACCACAACGCGCAGCGGTTGGCGTGCATGGGAAGTATGGCGCACATTCATTTGTGGGTCGTCAGCCAAGACAGTTTCTATGCCTGTAAGGATTGCGCAGGATCGTGCTCGCCAATGTTGTACGTCTTGCCTTGCCGCTTCGCCAGTAATCCATTTGCTTTCGCCGTTCGCGAGCCCTGTCTTGCCGTCTAGGCTGGCGGCGATTTTAGTGCGGACAAAAGGTCGGTGGTTGGTCATGCGTGAAATAAAGCCGACATTCAGCTCTCTTGCTTGCGCTTCCATTAAACCATGTTTAACTTCAAGGCCTGCCGCTTTTAGTCTGGCTAACCCACTACCAGCCACTTGGGGGTTTGGGTCTTGCATAGCAGCAATCACGCGTTTAACGCCGGCTTTAATCAGCGCATCAGCGCATGGCGGTGTGCGACCAAAATGGCTACACGGTTCCAGCGTCACATAGACATCTGCACCTTGGATCAGCTTGGGAAAGTTTGCCTGTGCATCACCTAATGCCATGATTTCGGCATGCGGTTCACCGGCTTTTAAGTGCGCGCCTTGGCCAATGATTTGACCATGGTTCACAATGACACAGCCGACTCGAGGATTGGGGGTGCTGGTATATAAGCCTTGCTCCGCGAGTCGCAGCGCAAGACTCATATATTCATGGTCGGCTTGGGTAAACATCATGAATGACTTGGCTCAACATTGAGGACTCAAAATCTTAGATCAAGGTACTTCATGGTTTTGGATTTTTTTGAGGGTCAAGGTCACGAATGACGGTATTGAAATCATCCACGTCTTGAAAACTTCGATAAACCGATGCAAAGCGGATATAGGCTACTTTATCCATCGCTTTAAGCTCTTGCATCACGCTTTGGCCCAAGGCGCGTGCCATCACTTCACGTTCGCCTTGCCCAAGTATTTTTTGCACGATGTGTTCAATGGCTCGATCGACATATTCAGTCGGCACTGGGCGCTTATGCAGTGCGCGGGTGAAAGAGCTGCGTAGCTTTTCACGGTTAAACTCTTCTCGCGTACCATTTTGCTTCACCACTTGCGGTAAGTGCAATTCAGCGGTTTCATACGTAGTAAAGCGTTTGTCACAAGCAGAACAGCGACGACGACGACGAATTGAATCGCCCTCGTCGTTTACGCGTGAATCAATCACTTGCGTATCATCAGCGCTGCAAAAAGGGCATTTCATCTAAGTATTAGGCACCATACACAGGGAAGCGTGAAGTTAAGGCATGCACTTTCGCTTTAGTTGCCGCAATCACAGCTTCATCGGTTGGATTATCTAATACGTCAGCAATCAAATTAGCCACCTGACGGGCTTCTTCTTCTTTAAAGCCGCGTGTAGTAATGGCTGGTGAGCCAATGCGAATGCCAGACGTCACAAATGGGCTTTCTGGATCGTTAGGAATAGAGTTCTTATTCACAGTAATGTGCGCTAAACCCAAAGCCGCATCCGCCGCTTTACCTGTTAAGCCTTTAGGGAGTAAGTCCACCAAAAACACGTGAGATTCTGTGCGGCCTGAAATAATGCGCAAGCCGCGTTTTGCTAGCTCTTCTGCCATCACGCTGGCATTTTTCAACACTTGCGTTTGATAAGTTTTGAACTCTGGTTGTAATGCCTCTAAGAATGCCACCGCTTTACCTGCGATGACGTGCATCAATGGGCCGCCTTGCAAGCCAGGGAATACGTATGAATTGATTGATTTTTCAAATTCCGCTTTTGCCAAAATAATGCCGCCACGTGGGCCGCGCAATGTTTTGTGCGTGGTTGAAGTGACGAAGTCAGCATGTGGCACTGGGTTTGGATAAACGCCGCCAGCGATCAAGCCTGAGTAATGCGCCATGTCCACCATGAAATAGGCGCCCACTTTTTTCGCGATGGCTGCCATGCGTTCCCAGTCAAAACGAAGGGAATATGCAGAAGCGCCACCAATCAACAGTTTTGGCTTGCATTCAATCGCAATACGCTCCATTTCGTCGTAGTCGATTTCTTCTTTATCGTTTAAGCCGTAAGGCACGATGTTGAACAGCTTGCCTGATAAGTTAGCAGGTGAACCGTGCGTTAAATGGCCGCCATGGCCCAGGTTCATCCCCATGATGGTGTCACCTGGTTTTAAGATCGAGAAATAAACCGCTTGGTTGGCTTGTGAGCCTGAGTGCGGCTGTACGTTGGCATATTCAGCGCCGTACAATTTTTTAATCCGCTCAATCGCAAGTTTTTCAACTTCATCCACGTACTCACAGCCACCGTAAAAACGTTTGCCTGGATAGCCTTCAGCATATTTATTGGTGAGTTGTGAGCCTTGCACTTCCATCACAGCAGGGCTGGTGTAATTTTCAGAAGCAATCAATTCGATATGTTCATCTTGGCGAACGCGCTCAAGTTCTACATATTTTGCTAATTCAGGATCTACAACACTCAACGTTTTTGCTCGGCTAAACATAAGTCACTTTCTCGTAGGCTTAAAAAAATAATTTCATCATTTTATCATAATGGGCGTGAATTCACCCCTCCTATTGACCGCATCTAGGCGGTATAATTCAAGCCAATGTTGAATAATTTTTGAGGGTAGCAAAATGAAATGGACTGATGTACAAGCAATTGCAGAGGCTTTATATGATGCACATCCTGATATTGATCCTAAGGTGATCCGCTTTACTGATTTACATGCTTGGGTCATGGCTTTGGATGGGTTTAGCGATGAGCCTAATAATAGCAACGAAAAAATATTAGAGGCTATTCAGCAAATTTGGATCGACGAAGTTTAGTGATGCACGTCCCAAAAGAGATTTTTAAGGCTTACGACATTCGCGGCATTGTGGGTAAAACCCTCACGCCAGAGATTGTAGAAGCCATTGGGCAGGCGCTTGGTTCTGAAGCTTTGGCAAGAAAACAAAGCACTATCTGCATAGGCTTTGACGGTCGTTTATCAGGACCTGAACTCGCAGGCGCTTTATCACGCGGCATTCGTAAGACAGGCATCCATGTGATTCAGCTTGGCATGGTCGCTACACCGATGGTGTACTTTGCGGCGTATGCGCTTGGCACCGCTTGCGGTGTGATGGTCACGGGCAGTCATAACCCACCTGATTACAATGGCTTGAAAATGGTATTGGCGGGTGAAACGCTCTCAGGCGAAACCATACAAAGCCTGCGTGCACGCATTGAAACCGCCGATTTAGTGACTGAGGCGGGCGGCCTTGGTAAGGAAAGTCATCACGATATTGCATCTGCGTACATCGCCAAAATCGCTTCAGATGTGAAGTTGGCGCATCCTATGAAAATCGCTGTAGATTGTGGCAACGGCGTGGCAGGCGCATATGCCAAAAAGCTTTATGAGGCGCTTGGCTGCTCAGTGCAAGAGCTATTTTGTGAGGTGGATGGGCATTTCCCTAATCACCATCCCGATCCATCTGTCCCAGAAAATCTATCTGACTTAATTGAAGCCTTAGCCAAAGGCGATGCCGAGATAGGTTTGGCTTTTGATGGCGATGGCGACCGTTTAGGGGTGGTGACTAAAGACGGTAAGATTATTTACCCAGACCGCCAGTTGATGCTCTTTGCAGAAGAAGTGCTGCAACGTAACCAAGGCGCGACGATTATTTACGATGTGAAATCAACGCGTAACCTTGCGCCCTGGATTAAAGCCCGCAACGGCAAGCCGCTGATGTGGAAAACAGGCCATTCGCTAGTGAAAGCAAAAATCAAAGAAACCAGTGCTGATTTAGCAGGCGAGATGAGTGGACACGTGTTTTTTAATGATTTAGTGGATAGTAATAATCCCGACAAAGGCCGCCGCTGGTATGGCTTTGATGATGGCCTCTATTCAGGTGCACGTTTGCTGGAGATTTTGAGCAAAGTCGCTAATCCAAGCGCAACTTTGAACAACTTGCCTGATAGTGTGAGCACGCCAGAGCAACATATTCAAATGCAAGAGGGCGAGCCCCATGCGCTGATTGCTGCTTTGCAAAAATCTGCCAAGTTTGAAGGCGCAAGCGAAGTCATCACCATTGATGGTTTACGTGTGGAATATTCAGATGGTTTTGGCTTAATGCGACCATCCAATACCACGCCAGTGATTGTGCTGCGTTTTGAGGCGGATTCTGAAGACGCGTTAAAGCGCATTCAGCAAGCCTTTAGAACAGTGATTTTAGGCGCGGCACCGCAGGTTAAGTTGCCTTTTTGATTCTTAGGATACAGCGACCGTACTCTGCTATGCCCTACCGAGCTGAGGGGTAAGTGTTTTCGACTTACTCGGGTTGCATTTTGTCACCCCGCACATGATGAGGGTTGTATTTTGTCACCCCGCACTTGATGCGGGTTGCATTTTGTCATGCCGCACTTGATGCGGCATCCATATTGAAGAAAATAGACCCCGCATCAAGTGCGGCATGACAACATCGATCTATTAAAGCGCAGTCGCTTGCACTTCGAAGCATGGGCAGGCAATCAATTGGGCGGACGCATCAAGCCCGACCGCCGTCAACACTTCTCTTTTAATGCTTTTTAGCATTCACCTTGTGATAAGCCAATAACAACTGTTTGTGCATCTCGCTACCTTCCATATTGGCACCTAGATTATTCAGGCCAAAGTAACGAGATTCACGGCTAAGCAATTGCTGAGCTTGTTGCAAGGTTTCTGTGCCATACATGAGGGCTAAATTAGCGTTAAATGGCTTGGTGTGGTCTAGTGCTGTCATTTCTTGTAGTTGCACTAAGTCGGCAATACAGCGATAAACGCGGGCGCGTTTTTCTGGCAATTCGCCAAATTGGCTAATCCAATCACAGCCTTCTAAGATCACATCAACATCACCCACCGCTAGGCCTAATAATGCTTTTAGTTCACCAACACGTAAGTCTGCCCAAACGCTACCAGCATCTGCCGCAAGGCCAATAAGTGTGGTCACAGGGAGTTCATCCGCCAGCTCTAGGTCTAGTAATGTCTCTAATAGCGTTTCGCTTTCTGCTTGGCTAAGGTCTTGTGTACGAAGCAAAGCAGGGCGCACCAAGTTGCCCACGGAGTTGTTTTCCCACTCAAGCTCTTCCACGGGGTAGATTTCTGACATGCCTGGCACAAAAATACGGCATGCATAAACATCTAAGTGGGTGAAGTCTGAAATATAAATCTCGTGACCGCTCGCGTGGATGGTATCGCAGCACCATTGATAGTCTTCATCCGTTGTGGTGCCAAAGTTCCAATCCACAAACTCATAATCTGGCGTGTCGCGTAGGAAGTTCCAGCTAATCACGCCGCTTGAATCTACAAAATGAATTTCTAGGTTTTGTGAGTCGGCGATTTCTTCCATATCAAAACCTGGCGCAACAAAATTCTTGAGGCCATCTATTGCACGACCTTGCAGAAGCTCGGTTAATGCACGCTCTAGCGCCACTTCAAAGCGTGGGTGCGCACCAAAGCTCGCGAAACAGCCTTGGTCTTCTGGGTGCAATAAGGTGACGTTCATCACAGGATATTGGCCACCCAGTGAGGCGTCTTTCACCAAAATGCCATAGCCTGCATCGCGCAAGCCTTTAATGCCAGCGGCGATGCGAGGATAGCGGTTGATGACTGCTTCAGGAACATCTGGCAAGCAAATGCCTTCACGAATGATTTTATATTTAATATCGCGTTCAAAAATTTCCGCCAATGCTTGCGTGCGGGCTTCTTTGAGCGTGTTGCCGGCGGACATGCCGTTGCTCACGTATAAGTTACCAATCAAATTCACAGGGAAGTAAGCTACTTCATTATCCCGCAAGCGTGTGTAAGGAATCGCGCAAATACCGCGTTTGGCGTTACCAGAGTTCAAGTCAATGAGCTTAGTCGCTGAAACAGTGCCTTCTGGGTTGTAGAATTTGTGCAGCTCTTTGTTAAGCAAGCCAGCAGGCCATTTGTCGCCAGCCAGCGGAAACCATTTTTCATTTGGGTAATGCACATAATCTTGATTGCTTATGGCTTCACCCAAGTAAAAGTGCGTCCAAAAGTAATTGGTGCTGAGGCGCTCAAAGTATTCACCAAGCGCACTCGCTCTTGCTGCAAGCTGCGATGCGCCTTTGCCATTGCTAAATAAACGTGTGCAATCACGATCCGTCACATGCACCGACCAAATGCCTTCAATTTCATTGAGCCAAGAGCGCTCTTCTACGTGAAAGCCGATATCCAAAAGCTTGGCTTGTAGCGTTTTAATCGAATATTCAAGCGAAGCATCTTTGCTTGGAATAAAGGTTTCGGTGCTGGTGTTTGGAGTGTTTTGCATCGCGTGGCTTTCAAGCAAAGTAAATAAAAAAATGGCCGTTAGCATAGCACGGCCTTATGAAGGTTAAGTGAGATTGTTAGGTAATGACAGTTGGCGTGTCGCGCCCCGTTCTTTGTTTCAGTTCGGAGATCTGCAAGGCGATTTTTATCATCTCACTCAATGCGATTTGCGCGTCTAAATCGTGTTTGCTGGTGTCAGGTTCAAACGCTTCTAAATAAATGCGAAGCGTTGCGCCAGATGTGCCTGTGCCAGAGAGCCTAAATACAATGCGTGAGCCATCGGTGAATAAAACGCGCAGACCTTGTTTGGTGCTAATGCTGCCATCAATCGGATCGGTGTAACTAAAATCATCACATTCTTGTATGGTGTATTGTCCAAACGATTTGCCAACCAGCGCGCTAAAGTTGCTTCGTAAATGCTCAATCACGCCATTCGCGGCATCTAGCGGTAAATCTTCGTAATCATGGCGTGAGTAAACATTGCGACCAAATTGTAGCCAATGCCGTTTTACAATTTGCTCAACCGATTGCCGTTTAATCGCCAAAATATTGAGCCAAAACAACACCGCCCAAAGGCCGTCTTTTTCACGTACATGGCTTGAACCTGTGCCAAAGCTTTCCTCACCGCACAATGTCACTTGGCCAGCGTCCATTAAATTGCCAAAAAATTTCCAGCCAGTCGGGGTTTCAAAGCAGGGGATATCTAAGGACTTCGCGACCATGTCCACTGCGCCGCTGGTGGGCATGGAGCGTGCTACGCCAGCAATGCCTTTGGCATAACCTTTCACCATTCTTGCGTTAGCGGCAATCAGCGCAAGGCTGTCTGAAGGCGTCACAAAAAAGCCTTTACCCAAAATCATATTGCGGTCGCCATCACCATCGGAGGCCGCGCCAAAGTCCGGTGCGTTTTCGCCATAAATAATCTCCACTAACTCATGTGCATAAGTGAGGTTAGGGTCAGGATGTCCACCTCCAAAATCAGGCAATGGCACGCAGTTCATCAGGCTATCAGCTGGCGCGCCAAGGCGTTGAATAAAAATCTCTTGGGCATAAGGGCCAGTCACCGCGTGCATGGCGTCAAACTTCATACGAAAGCCAGAAGCGAGTAAATCTTTAATCGCATTAAAATCAAAGAGTGATTCCATCAGCTCCGCATAATCGGCCACGGCATCAATCACTTGCACCTTCATGCCGGCCAGGTCAGTTTCGCCAATGACATCAAGGGGCACATCTGGCGCAGCGATCATTTTGTAACGTTGAATGGATTTGGATTTCTCAAAAATCGCTTCGGTAATTTTTTCTGGGGCAGGGCCGCCGTTTGGCGTGTTGTACTTGATGCCGAAGTCGCCATCCACACCGCCTGGGTTGTGGCTTGCCGAGAGGATAATGCCGCCAAAGGTTTTGTATTTGCGGATGATGCAAGAAGCAGCTGGCGTAGAAAGAATGCCGGCTTGGCCAACTAATACACGCCCAAAGCCATTCGCTGCTGCCATCTTGAGGATAATTTGTATGGCCTCACGATTGTAATAACGACCATCGCCACCCAAGATTAGCGTTGCGCCTTTTGGCACATCGATAGAGTCAAAAATGCTTTGAACAAAGTTTTCTAAATAATGCGGCTGTTGAAACACCGTCACTTTTTTACGTAGGCCAGAGGTGCCAGGTTTTTGGTCAGCAAACGCTTGGCTGGGAATCACTTGAACATTCATACGGGATGACCTTAATAATCGTTTCTCAGGTTGACACTCACCTGCTTTAACTTGATAATTGCGCCGGCCTTAAAGACCTCAAGGGGAGATTAGCTCAGTTGGTAGAGCAGCGGACTCTTAATCCGTTTGTCGCGAGTTCGACCCTCGCATCTCCCACCAAAAATACATTTTATAATCAAGGAGTTGTTTAATAAACAGCTCCTTTTTTATTGTCTAAAATCTCAATACATACCAAATACAAACATCATGCGTGAATTTTAAGCTTTTTATTCAGGGTTTGTGTCAAAAGAATTGACGCCTGAAATGGCAGGTTTTTTGACTTTTTTCTTTCAATTTCTTGATGTGCTATCAAATAGAAGTTTGTCTACTTTTGCTATCGCGATGTAAATCTTAGTGTTTTTTTAAGGCAGATTGAAAAATCAGTGATTAAATTTGTCAATTATTGAATTAATAGAAAGCAAGCTGCTCGAATTCACCATGAAATTAAAAAAACTTTACCTCATATTCTTTTGTTTAATTTTATCGGCTTTAGGTGGTCAATGGGCGATTGCAGAGTCGCAAAGTAATGCGACCTCACACTATGAATTTTATACACCTAGCACCGATGCAACTGGCAAAGTCTTCATGGGGCGCGAAATTGCCCATGTGATGGGTTTTCATGGTGCGGCATGGTTAGAGCGGCAAAATCGTGTGAACGAAGAGCGTACGGATATTTTAGTCAAGTCACTGAATTTATCAGCGGGTATGCACATTGCAGATATTGGGGCAGGGACGGGTTTTTTATCACGCGAGATGGCAAAATTAGTGGGTGATCAAGGCCAAGTGTTTGCGGTGGATATTCAGCCTGAAATGCTAGGAAAACTTAAAAACTTACAAAAAACCTATCGTAATATCACGCCGATTTTAGCCAGTAATCAAAAAACAAATCTAGCGCCAAATAGTACAGATCTAGCCATTATGGTCGATGTATATCATGAGCTAGCGTACCCATTTGAAGTGATTCAAGACACCATGCAGGCGCTTAAGAAAAATGGACGATTCGTGCTAGTGGAGTACCGTGCAGAGGATGATAATGTGCCGATTAAATCAAGCCATAAAATGACTGAAGCGCAAATTATCAAAGAAATGAATGTGCATGGTTTGCAACACGAAAAGACCATCAAAAGCCTGCCCTGGCAACATATTGTGATATTCACAAAGCCATAGCATTGAAAATTTTCAATATTTTGTCTACATGTACACAAATTAAAGACTTTTAATGGCTTATCCGGATTCGGAGCAGCCATTAAAAGCATGGCTTAATGAAGCCCAGCAAGCGGAATGGAAAGATCCTGCTGAATGCCTTATTAAACCAACTAGATTGAATGTGGCTGTTAAGTAATAAGCGTCATTGATTGGATGCGCTTGAAATACGCTAAAAAGCCCCCATATTATTTTTGTAATAAATGTTTCTTACATGAGGAGAAAATGATGCATGAAGTCATGAGTGGAACCATTCCTATGCACGCGATTGCGATGTGCATTTTGATGAATGTTGCTTTGGTGCTTTCTATTGCCGCTTTAATCAAATACCTCATTAAAGGTAAATGTGCTTGTGGCTGCAATGGTCGCTGTGTCTGCTGTAATGGAAAAAAAGAAAGCTCTGCAACAGAAAGCAATACTTGTTGTAAATAACTAGCGCTTAGATTGACCAGCGCTTAGATTGAAGAAAGGGCTACGTGGAAACGTCGCCCTTTTTTTGTCTAACATTTCAATGTATACCCAATGAGGGGGTGTGGAGATTCACAAGATTTTCAACAGCGCGAATCTGTGTCATTATTCGGTCATATATTTTTATTATCATCGAAATATGGAAAACAAAATAGCCGTTAAAGCATTCTTAGCCTTAGGGCAGGAGAGCCGCCTGAATGTATTTCGTTTAATCGTTCAAAAAGGGGATATTGGACTCACGCCCAAAGACATCGTCGAGGTGCTTGGCATCCCCAATGCAACCTTGAGTTTTCATCTCAAAGAGCTACTCCAAGCCGATTTGATTGTAGTCGAGCGTGTCAGCCGCAATCTCTTTTATCGCCCCAATCCACACATCATCAATGAGCTAAGCGCCTTCTTAATGGACAACTGCTGTGGTGGTAAAAGCTGTGTGCCAGTGGTTATCAAGCCCCTAGGAAAATCAAACCCATAGAAACATCATGAAGCCATACAACATTCTCTTTCTTTGTACGCACAATTCCTCTCGTTCGATTTTGGGCGAAGCGCTAGCCTCCACGCATAAGAGTGGACGCTTTGTTGGCTACTCAGCGGGTTCAACACCAGGCAATGCGATTAATCCAATTGCGCAAGCGCTGGCGCTTGAAATGGGCTATGCAAAAGAAAAAATGTTTTCCAAAAGCTGGGATCTGTTCGCCAAATCAGATGCGCCTCAAATGGACTTTATTATTACTGTTTGCGACAGCGCAGCCAGTGAAGCCTGTCCAGTTTGGATCGGGCATCCAGCGACAGCCCGTTGGGGATTTCCTGACCCATCCAAAGTAGAAGGAAGTGATGACGAGAAAAGGAAAGCCTTCGTGAATGTCATGAATGGGCTTCAACAAAAGTTAGATGCATTTGCCGCACTCCCTTTAGAAAACCTAGACCAACCAAGCATTGAAAACGAATTAAGAAAGTTAGCCAGCTGATGAGCCAAATCACCCAAAAACTATCATTTTTAGACCGCTATCTCACCGTATGGATATTCGCCGCGATGGCCCTAGGCATTGGCTTAGGTTATTTCATTACTGGTGTAGAGCATTTCATCAATCAGTTTCAAAGTGGCACGACCAACATCCCCATTGCGATTGGTTTGATCCTGATGATGTATCCACCTTTCGCCAAAGTGAAATATGAAGAGCTGCCTGATGTGTTCAAAGATAAACGGGTGTTTGGCCTAGCGATATTACTCAATTGGATAATCGCGCCAACAGTCATGTTTTTACTGGCGATTACCTTTGTGCCCAATCAACCTGAATATATGGCCGGCCTGATTTTAATTGGCATTGCCCCATGTATTGCCATGGTGATTGTGTGGAACGACATCGCGAAGGGTTCGACAGAGTATGCCGCTGGTTTAGTGGCCTTTAATGCGCTGTTTCAAGTGTTGTTTTTTAGTGGCTATGCTTATTTATTTTTAACGGTATTGCCGCCTTATTTTGGGTTAGCGGGTTCAGTCGTTGATATCACCATCACTGAAATTGCTAAAACCGTCTTTATTTATTTAGGGATTCCTTGTTTGGCAGGGCTCATGACCAGGTTTGTGATGCTTAAATTGGTTACCAAAGATTGGTACCAAGCGCACTTTATTCCCAAAATTAGCAAACTAACGCTGATCGCATTGTTATTCACGATCGTGGTGATGTTTAGCCTCAAAGGGCAATTGATTCTTCAATTACCCATGGATGTCGTCACAATCGCTATCCCTTTGCTTATTTATTTTGTGGTCATGTTTTTAATCACTTTTGTGACGACAGGCAAACTTGGCATTGATTACCAACGCTGCTGCACGTTGTCATTTACCGCGGCAAGCAATAACTTTGAGCTTGCCATCGCAGTCGCAATTGCGGTGTTTGGTATTCACTCCGGTGCCGCCTTTGCCGCAGTAATTGGCCCGCTGGTGGAGGTGCCAATCATGGTGGGTTTGGTGTCGGTGGCTTTATGGATTAAAAGCCGATATTTTAAATAAGTTGAATAGGTCTGATGCGCAGCCGATTAAATTTTAGACTTCAATTGTGAACGCACAAAATCAATATTCATGCGGAGTTCGTATATATACTGCGAGAAGCTGATGGGGAGCTTCATCCCATCCACTCTGTCTTCGATATCATCTAGTTTTTTGTAAAAAAACGACCAGTCTTTAATATCCACTTCCTGCTTGATTTGCATCTCCAAAAAGCGCAATTCGCCATAATATTTAAATAGCCTAAACTTCAAAAACCCGTTGTAAGCAGTGGGGACGAGTTTAAGCAGTGGAATCAGAATCGCTAAAATCGGAATCAATACAATCGCTGTTCTGCTCACCAATGTTGCCGCCCAAAAAGGCAAGTATTTGTCTAAAAAAGGCGTACCCGATTTGTAAAAGTTAAGCGCTTGCGGGCTAGGAGCAACTTCAGAGGTTTTGATGGAAGGAAACTCATTGTTGGCACTGAGCAGGCCCTCGCCATGGTGAACTTGCGTAATCACCTTCATCATGAGGTAGGCAAGTGCTGGATGCAGATTTTCATTGGCCAGCAAGGTCACGGTGGGTGACACTAAATTGATATTGCTTGGCGGGATGTTACGTTGAATATCAATCGTTCCTTCTGGCAACTTGAGGCGGTGAAGGTAAGAAAAATGTTTGGTGTATGCCTCGGCATCATCCAAATCCACCAATCGAATGCCTTTTTGAGACAAGGCTTTTTTGACCAGAGAGGAATCGATGCTATCGACTAACATAGCAACATCTACCGATCGATTGATTAAGCCCTCAACAGCCGCTTCACCACCCATATTCAGTATCTTAGTATTGCGTTTGTTTAAGCCGCTTTCCGCCAGCAATTTAATCGCCAGTTGGTTAGCGCCTTCGCCTTGCTTACCAATTGCGATGCGCTTGCCTTTAAAGCGAGCGAGATGCTCAATCGATGCTTCGCAGCGACACAGCACCCATACTGGCTCGTAATATAAGCTGCCTAAGGATTGCAGGCTGCCTGCGCCTTCACTTCTGGTGATGCCATCTTGCACAAAAGCTAAATCAACGCCTGAGTTGAGATCTTTTAACAGCGCGACATTTTCGATATCACCGCTTGTTTCTTTAATCTCAAGGGTAATGCCATCATTTTTTAATAAGGCCTGGTAAATGGAGGCATACGCTTTGTAGTAAGTGGATTGCTTGCTTAAAGAAATGACGATTTTTTTGGGCGGCGCCGCATCAATCAATTGATAAGCAATGCCTATCGCGATTGAGATTAACAACACAATAGGAATGATCGCTTTAAGCAGCTCTTTGGTGAGTACCTGGTTAATTTTACTCGAGTGATAATCAAATCGTTTTTTCAACATAGGCTTTCACAAAATAAGCTTTCACAATATCGTCTTTTAGTGGCTTGTCTGGATGGGGGTCTGTTTGATACGACGCCATGACAATTTGTTTTTTTAACTGTGTTTTTTAACTCTGTTTTTTTAACACAGTGGCTAGGGATTTGGTGATTTTTTAATTAAATTAAATTAAATTAAATTAAATTAAATATTCAGTGATATGAAATGTTTTTTTTGTTATAAATTCACTATGAACTACCAACTACACAAAAATATTATATTTGCCATTTTGGCCACAATGGGCACTGCTCTATTTCAGTGGCTATGTTGGGATTTTATACAACCATTTGTGTGGTTTTTATTTTACCCCGCAGTATTTTTCATCGCGAGATTTATGGGGTTTTGGGGTGGAATCGCCAGCACTTTTACTAGCGTTCTCATTGTTTGGTATTTTTTTCTTCCCGCGCAATTGAGTTGGCATCTTGAAAATCCATATCATTTCTTATCAATGCTCGTGTTCACGGTGATGGGCTATTTTTTCAGTGAGATTCACGCAAGAACCCAAAAAGATGATCTTCAACTTCGGTCAAGCTTAAACGCGGTTAATCAATCTAACATCGAAATCAACCGGCTCTACCAAGAAAACCTCAGCCTCGACGAAGTCAAATTTAGTGAGATCGCCAATGTCATACCGCAAATTGTTTGGGTCACCAACCCCGACGGCGGTAACATTTTTTTCAATCACGAGTGGATGGCATACACGGGCTTAACGCTTGAAGAAAGCTTAGGCGCTGGATGGAGTAAACCCTTTCATCCTGAAGATCAGCCCATCGCTTTGCATGCTTGGCAAAATGCAGTCACCAACAACGCCACCTATTCTCTTGAGTGTCGTCTGCGTCGTGCAGATGGCGAGTATCGCTGGTGGTTGATACGGGGTGTTCCATCGTTTAATTTGCAGGGCAAGATCATTAAATGGTTTGGTACCTGCACAGACATTCATGACCTCAAAATTAACCTAGAAAAAATAAGATTAGCGGAAGAAAAGCTGCGTTCCGCTATTGATAGTATGGACGATGGCATTCTGATTTTGGATAGAAATCGGGCGTTTGTTGAGGTGAACAATCGTTTCCACCGCTTTTTTAAATATGACAATCAAGACCAGTTCCCCAACGCGCTTGAGACCCTGGAAAGCATTGTTTCATTATCTAAAGATGGGATCACATTTGAGCTTGGAGAATGGCCAGTTCGAGAGGCATTTCAAGGGAAAAAAGCAAGTAATCTTGAGTACAGTTTGAGTCGAACAGATACAGGTGAAACTTGGTACGGCAGCTTTAACTCCGCCCCATTTTAGATGAGGATGGAAAAGTTGATGGTGCAGTGATGGTTGTGCGCGATATTAGCCAACGAAAAAAGACTGAGTTAGAAATTCAGTCGTATTTGTTACGTCTTGAGAACGTAATGCAAGATACGCTGCAAGTGTTAGCAAAAGCGGTCGATATGAAAGACCCTTACACCGCAGGCCATCAAAATCGGGTAGGCTTACTTGCCAAAGAAATTGCCCTCACCATGGGCATGAGTGCTAATGAAGCTGAAAATTTAAGGTTGATTGGATTGATTCATGACATCGGTAAAATTGGCATCCCAGCAGAATTGTTGACCAAGCCAACTAGAATAACGGCGCTTGAGTACGAACTCATCAAAACCCATGTGCAAATTGGCTATGACATTCTTAAAAATGTGAACTTTATGATTCCGGTCGCTGATGCGGTGCTACAGCACCATGAGCGACTTGATGGCAGTGGTTACCCTAATCATTTGAAAGGCTCGCAGATTTTACTGGAAGCCAGAATTATTGCCGTTGCGGATGTGGTGGAGGCAATGTCCAGCCATCGACCTTATCGAGAGGCGTTGGGGCTAGAAGCCGCATTGGCTGATATTGAGTCAGGCAAAGGCACGAAGTATGACCCTGTGGTGGCGGATGCGTGTCTCAAGCTATTTAGAGAAAATGGCTATCGTATTCCAAACGTATAAAGTATTTTCATGATGCTTGATTCAATCGAATCAAGCGTTTTTCTTGAAGTGAACAACTTTCACAGCGCAATTTCCTGCTCGTAATCCCATTGCCACAACCCCAGCCGCTGAACCGATCATGAGAATTAAACCGCCTTTGCCTGCACAGTAGGCCATAAACGCCCATAAAAAAACTGTCTGCGGGGTAGCGTGTTAAGTCATACATGCCAATGGATGGCCCCACCAGCGGCACGTTATCTACCATTGCGCTGATCAAATCTCACATTTATTTTAGAAGCTTAATCTTGTTGTGAAAATCTCAAAATGTAGTCAAAGTTGGTAGTAAATTTTATAAGTTTACTATTCAGAAATAGTGGTTGAGGTATTTATGGCAGTCGATTTTAAGGGCTTGTATCAGAGATTTATTGCATTGGAGATTGCTGCTGAACGTAAATCTCACTTCCCAATAATGGAACCCGTTGAGAAAAGAGTCTTGCATTTATTGAGTGCTTATTGGTTTGATAAAAAAACGATGACCGTTGTTGAGGCAATCAACATCACAGATGAAATTTCAACATCCACCGCATTTAGATATTTGAAGAAATTGCGTGAAAAGGGATATGTGGCGCTGATCGTAGATAAAATCGACAATAGGGTTAAATATGTTTCTCCCACCAAGCAGGTTGATCAATACTTTGCTCACCTAGGTAAGATGATGCATAAAGCATCTAATGAAATGAATTAAGGATGCGCCAAGATTTTGGGCAACTAAAATACAGTCAAGGTGCATTTAAGACTCTTTCTTAATCAACTCACCAATTTCTCTCGCTTCATTCGATAGTTTGACGGCCTCGGCAGCTGAATCTGCTGCCATTCTTGATGCGGCAGCAGCTTCCGTTGAAGCTTTCAATAATGAGTCTTCTGCGTGCTGAGAGACCGCTAATGCCGCAGCGGCTGCAGCAGCTGCTGCAGCAGCGGCAGCTTCTATCGCGGCCACTGCGGCAGAAACTGAGGCTCTCACAGATAATTCAACGACCATCAAAAAGGCAGGATTTCGGGATGCGTCTTTTGCAGCATTCATCGCGTTTGATGCGGCAATTCTCGATTGTTCAGCGGATCTTGCAGAACGTTTTGCGGCTTCAGAGGATTGAAGTGTCAATTCTTTAAGGGAGTTGAGCGCCTCAGCATAATGCTTACTCACCCCCTTATAGGTATTACGCAAGTCTTCTAAGTCGGCTTGTAAAAGTTCGAGCTTTTTGTAAACCTCATCAAGGCTCTGAGACATGATTCCTCCACAAGAATGATTTGTTAGATGTAGTACGCATTCGCTACTTAATCATTATTGATCAAATAAGGCGAGCTTTTAATAAATCTTTATTGATTGGAGTCTAGACCTTCAATCGTGAAAATATCGTTAGCAGCTTCTGTGTAAAGATTAATGATTTCAATAAATTTTTGTGTGGGCCGCACATATTTAATCCGCTTATCTGATGCGGCTGAGTAATGCTCTATCCAGCCTTCATCTAAAAAGCGTTGGTAGTGAATTCTGACAGCAGTATAAGAATGGGGGATGGACGCGAAAAGTTGTTTTACCGTGATATGACCATTTGAGTACTGATGAATCGACAACAGTAAAATGAGATCGTAAGCAATCAGCGAGTTTTCAATAGGAAGATGTTGGCGACACCATGCCCTCAGTTTGAAAATGGCTTCAATCATGAGCGCATGGTTTTTAGAAATCATAAAAATGATGCTAATGCGAAAACTGTTAAATAGATAGCAAAATAAACCTCTAAATTAAATAGTTTTTTTGGTATGTTTATTGAGTTAGCTATTTTTAATGCGTCAAATTGTACTGAATGATATAGGTCGCAATACCTGCAAAGTAGCCCACGAGTGCCAGCCCGCTGATCTTTTTGACATACCAAAAGAAGGGGATTTTTTCTAGCCCCATGGCCGCAACCCCAGCCGCTGATCCGATGATGAGAATTGAACCGCCTGTGCCGGCACAGTAGGCCATAAACTCCCATAAAAAGCTGTCCGCGGGGTAGCGTGTTAAGTCATACATGCCAATGGAGGCCGCCACTAGCGGCACGTTATCCACAATCGCGCTGATCAAACCAAAGAGCGTCACAATCAAATCTTGGCGGCCAATAGCATGATCTAAAAACTGGGCAAACGATTGCAGAATATGGCTGTGCTCAAGCGTGGCCACCGCTAACAAGATGCCAATAAAGAACACAATCGAGGTCATATCAATTTGTTTTAAGGCGTTGACCAGCGTGAACTGTTCTTTTTCTGCGTCTTCTTTTTTATAGTGGATGAGGTCGCCAATCAACCAGAGAATACCAAGGCCAAACAAGATGCCCATAAAAGGGGGTAAATGGGTGACCGTTTTAAATACGGGGACTAACACCAAAATACCAAGCCCAGCAAAAAACATCACATTGCGTTCAAAACTCGAGGTGAGCATAGATGACGCGCTGTAAGTTTTGGTTGGGCTGGCGATTGTTTTGCCGCGCATGGAATAACTAATGACCAGTAATGGCGCGAGTAAGTTAACCAATGAGGCTAAGAACAAGCCTTTCATAATGGCGATGGTGGTGATTTGCCCCCCTATCCAAAGCATGGTGGTGGTGACGTCACCTATGGGTGACCAAGCGCCGCCCGCGTTGGCTGAAATGACAACAATCGCTGCAAATAACAATCGATCTGACTTCTCTTGTAATAGCTTTCTAGTGAGTGAAATCATCACAATGGTGGTGGTTAAGTTATCCAAAATGGCGCTTAAAAAGAACGCCAATAAGCCAATAATCCATAACAAAGACACTAGCTTGGTGGTTTTAATGCGTGAGGTAATGACGTCAAAGCCGTTATGCGCATCAATCACCTCCACAATGGTCATCGCGCCAATTAAAAAGAACACAATCTCAGCAGTAGATGCAATCGATTCGCTTAACTGATGACTGACCAAATGCTGGTCATTCGTTGCTAGGGCGTACACCGTCCATAACAAGCCAGCGCCCAAGAGTGCTGAGGCCGATTTATTGATTTTAATCGGATGCTCCAGCGTGATCGCCAGATAGGTAATCACAAAAATGAGGATTAATGCGCTAGACATGACGGACAACCAATCATTGATTGAATAATAAGCACAGATTTTAACATACGATTTGCACGCGTGACTTATTTACAAAAACAAGACTGATTAACCAGGCTGCGCCGGGTTGGGCCTTCATGGCTCTGGCTTTCATGGCCTAAGCCTTCATTGATGCATCACTTGATTGCTATTTAGAAAGCGTGGCCTCGGCCGCATTTGCCTCAGCCGCCATTATCTCAGTCGCATTTGCTTTAGCCGCAACGATAGTTTGATCAACGGGCACTTTTGTTGAGAGATGGCACCGATTACGGCCATGTTTTTTGGCGTAATACATGGCCTCATCGGCGAGTTCTAAATAGCTTTCCAACACTTCGGAGGGGCTGCCTGATGGGGTTGTGGATAGCGGCTTTATTTTTTCGTCGTCCGGGGCGATTAATACGACCCCGATGCTGACGGTAATATTAATGGTTTTGCCGCAATGCTCGTAACAATGAAAATGACTGAGATCCTTTCTCAGTCTTTCTGCAACCTCTAAGGCCGCGAATTGGTTGATTTCAGGTAAGACGACTAAAAACTCCTCCCCACCAATTCGGCCGATAAAATCAATGGCTCTAATTTTCGCTTGGAAGAAGCGCACCATACCCTTTAACACCTCATCGCCAATATGATGGCCAAAGCGGTCATTGATGTGCTTGAAGTGGTCAATATCAATGCTCAGTAAGGCGATGGGTCGTTTGGTTCTCGCGCTTCTCGCAATCTCAAGCTCTGTTCTTTCAAAGGTCTCCATCCGGCTTAATGCAGAGGTGAGGTAATCTGTTTTAGTCATGCTGATGAGTTTTTTATTGAGATAAATCTCGTTAATGAGCACTTTATTGAGTCCCCAAACCCCAAGAAAAAGAAATAAAGAAATGGGGAAGGAAAGCAGCGCGTCGATTAAATTAAATTGTCCGGTATTGATGGTGGCGATGATAGGGGAGATGCGTCTACCCAGCATGAGGGTTAAGCCGATGGCCAGTAAGAACCAGCCCGTTCGAAAATCCCGCGCACGATTGACCAAAGAGATGGCGATGAATACCGCCCCCAGTTGTGCCATAAGAGAGACGCAATAAAAAGCGAGCGCGAGATGTTTCATGCTGGATTCATCCTACTTTTTTTACATGCTTAAATTAAAGGGTTCAATTAAATGCTTAAATTAAATAATGGCATTCGAAAAACTATAATTTTTCTTCTTAAATAGCGTTAGGCAAACATCCACAATGGCAGGGTCAAATAAGGTGCCACTGCCTGTTTCAATTTCTCGCAATGCTTTTTCGATGCCAGTCGATTTGCGATAGGGGCGGTCGCTAGACATGGCTTCTACTGTGTCGGCCACTGCGATAATGCGCGCCTCTTGAATAATGTCATCGCCTGATAAGCCTTTGGGGTAGCCGCTGCCGTCGAGTCTTTCGTGGTGCTGATGGACAGCCATCGCTAATGGCCATGGAAAGTGAATGTGCTTCACAATTTCAAAACCTGCTTGCGCATGACTGCGCACCATGGCGAGTTCGAAGTTGGTGAGCGGCGTGGGTTTGGTGAGGATTTCCGCAGGGATGCCAATTTTGCCAATATCATGGACCATAGACGCCATGCGTATGCCTTCTACCGTGTGCAGTGGCAGTTCCATTTCATTGGCAATCGCCACCGCCAAGTCTGCCACGCGGCTTTGGTGCTCTGCTGTGTAAGGATCTTTAAATTCAACCATGGCGATGAGCGTTCGAATCATCTCGCGCATACTCACGTTGGTTAAGGTTTGGTACTCCAGCATGAGGACTTCAATTTTTTTGCGGTCTGAAATGTCACGGATATTGCACTGAATGACCCGGTCGCCATTGACCCCGTAAGCATTGCTAATGAACTCAACATCAATGACTTCGCCGTTCTTTTTTTGCATCGGCAAATCTTCATAGCGTATATAGGTTTTATCTTTGAGCACCGCGAAGGCTTTGATTGCGGCGGTTTTATCAATAATCGCGCCTAGTTCCCAAAGCTGTTTGCCAATAATTTCATCACGGTCATAACCCAGCAAGGCGGTCAGAAATGGATTCACGTCCATCACTTTTCCGCTCTTAAAGTCCAGGATCAAAATGCCATCTTGCGCACTTTCAAACAGGCGACGATAGCGAAGCTCAGAAGCTTCAATGTGTTTTGTTGTTTGATCAGTCATGGCAATTCGATCTCTTTTTTAAGCATAATTGTTGATCAAGTAGCGCTTTAATGATAATGAAGTAGTTAAAAAAACCTCATGAATTCAATAGATAAAATGCTAGAAAATCAATGATTCATTAATAACAATTATTTGTAATTTAATTGTAAAAAGATATTTGTTTTTTTGAAGTATAAGGCGTAATCTATAGTAGAAATAATATATTTATAACAAAATATTAATTATTTTAAGTAGCTTCTGTATTTATATGTTTTTTGTATAAATAGTAATTTTTAAAATTTTTAATGAATTTAAAGGGGATACAAACATGTTCAACAATAAAAAATCTTTCCAAAAATCCCAATCTGGCGTAACGATGATTGAGTACGCATTGATTGCCGCATTGGTCGCAATCGCAGCCATCTTAGCGTTAACTGGTTTAGGCACAGATATCGCGGCGAAATTTACAGCGATTGGCTCATCTATTTCAGGTGCTGGTAATTAATTCATAGGGCCTTATCTGATAGGCCTTACTTTGGCTTCATGGCGTTCTGATTGAATGCCATGAACCATCCTTAACATTGATAGGGGTTTAATTTGAAACCTTCTCTACTCATTGGTATTTCGCTCATTCTTGGCGCGATTGCCGCATTTTTTGTGGCACACCTTTCCCGAAGTCCTGTGTTGGCCAATGGCCCCAAAGTCGTGATTGCGGCCAGCACCATTCAAGCTGGGACTGAAATTGCTGACAATCAACTTAGCGTGCTGAACTGGCCAAGCCCTTCAACACCGCAGGGTGTGTTTGCGGAGGCTAAGCCATTAAGCCATCGCTTTGCGCGACAAACCATTCAGGCGGGTGAACTGGTCCTGGAATCTAAGCTCGCGCCGATTGATTCTAAAGGCGGGCTCGCTTCCATGATTTCGGCCGGAAAGCGTGCCATTTCCGTACGGGTGAATGATGTCGTCGGTGTCGCTGGTTTTGCCTTACCTGGCAATTATGTTGATGTGTTGGTGAGTGCGAAAGATAGTGAAAACCGCCCGTTTTCTAAAATTGTGTTAAACCGTGTCAAGGTATTAGCGGTTGCGCAAGACACCACAGCAGACCCCACCAAGCCCAAAGTAGTGACGGCGGTGACCTTGGAGCTGACGCCTGCGGAATCCGAACAACTAGATTTGGCGCGTAGCATTGGTGCGCTGTCTTTAGTGTTGCGTAATGAAATCGATGCGGGTTTAAGTAGTTCAAATGGCGCGCGTTTGGTAGATTTAACGCATCAAGGATTGGTGATTGAATCCAATCCGATGCCAGCTGCAGTGGATGCCACTTTAGCGAAAAAACCAGACTCTACTCAGCCAAAAGCTAAAAATCTTAAGAAATTTTCAGCGCCCCCTAAACAAGAGACTGTGCAAGAAATTAGGGGTATTAAAGAAACTGGAGGCGCTCAATGATGAATCTCATTCATTTTAATAAAGCTTGTCGAATGATGGTGGTGGGTTGGTTCGCAGCCTTTGTACTAACAAGTGCTGCTGAGCCGGCTGAAGATGTGCTGGATGGCGCATCGGTTGCCACGTTTGTAGGTAAAACTAAAATCATCCGCTTGAGTTCCCCGGTGACACGTGTGGCCATTGGTGATCCGGATATTGCCGATTTTAAAGTGGTGTCACCCTCTGAGGTTTACGTGTTGGGTAAAGCGGTTGGTACTACGAGTTTGATGTTGTGGCAAAAGAACGGCAAAACCACCACGATTGATACCACTGTTGGGATTGATCTTGCCCCTTTAGCTAAAACGCTAGCCAAGCAATTGCCGAACGAAAAAGACATTGTCTTGAGTTCTGCTTCTGGCTCTGTGGTGCTTAGTGGTGCAATTTCTGACTCTGTGGCAGCAGATGTGGCAACGAGTTTGGCAGAAGCACATGTACGCAACTTAAATCGCTATCTCACCGGTGGGTTCAGAAACGGTGCCACTTCAACGGTGATGCCCAACGCGGAAAGAGCGATGGTGCAGGTGATTAACTTGATGAAAGTACGCGATCCACAACAAGTGATGCTTGAGGTGCGTGTGGCTGAAATCTCTAAGAAGCTGCTAGATAGACTAGGCGTTGGCATCGGGCAAAGCTCTGGCGATGTGCGCTGGAATGTGGTGTCTAATTTTGCCCCGATTAACGGTGCTCAGCAGTTAACAGGTGGCCTAGGTCTTTTTCAGAATTCAGGCACTAAGCTGAATATTGATGCAGAGCGGTCGGATACGCTGGTGAAAATTTTGGCCGAGCCAAATATTGTTGCGAGTAGTGGTCAAGAAGGTAGTTTCTTGGCGGGCGGTCGTATCTTTATTCCAGTGCCGCAATCAGCCAATAGTAATGCTGTGACTTTAGTCGAGCGTGAATATGGCGTGGGGCTTAAGTTTATTCCAACGGTGCTTGATGGTGGTCGTATCAACTTGAAAGTGTCGCCAGAAGTTTCTGAGTTATCCAACGTCACGATTACCGCGGGGGGTACGCAATATCCCACGTTTACCACGCGAAGTGTTTCAACCACAGTGCAACTTAAAAATGGCGAGCATTTGGTGATTGGTGGTTTGATGCGCAATAACATCAGTCAAAACGTCAAAGCATTTCCGGTGTTAGGTCAGTTGCCAATATTGGGGGTGCTGTTTCGCAGTACGGAATTTATTTCGGACAAAACGGAGTTGGTGATTATTGTGAGCCCAAGTTTGGTTAAAGGCACGACAACCACCCCGCAAGCCCCGACTGATCAATTTGTACCGCCAAGTCGCACAGATTTGTTTATAGGAGGCAAACTTGAAGGCAATCAATAAAATAATGACACAGGTGCGTATCGTTACCGCTTGTGCGACCGTTTGTCTAGTGTTCACCGCCTGTGCAAACAAGCCGTTGTTAGAGACGACCACGCCAGTGTTGGATAAGCATTTTGGTGAAAGTCTCAAGGCGAGTAAAGATGCGCAAAAAATCGCAATAGAGCCTTCAGAGGTGAATACCACGCATGGGTCGAAAGAGCTTGAGCTTTCTTTTGATAACTACGTTAAAGGTAAAGCGCCAGCGAGCCCTGCATTGAAACCGCCGGTCTCTTCTACAGGAGCAAATTAAATATGAAGATTGTTTTCTTTAGCCCTGAAAGATTTCAATTCGCTGAGCCTAAAGCGATATCGACTGATGTGTTGGTTAAGCTCAACGGTGCTTATGATCAGTTAACGCAATTGGTGATGGGCCATCATCCAGATGTGCTCTTGATTGGTGGGTTTGAGCCCAGTGATGAACTTTTGAAGCATGTGAAGTCTTTGGTCGATGCGTTGCCAGATAGTGTAGTGGCCATTTGCGCACCTGATGCTGACTCACACTTTTTATTAGAAGCCATGCGTGCCGGTGTGCGTGAGGTTTTTTCAGCGTGTAGCGCTGAAGAAATTACATCGGTGATTGCACGAGCAAAGCTGCATCTGAAATCTACGCCTTCTGATAACGGCGTGCGCCATGGTCAGAAGCTCGGATTTATCTCTGCAAAAGGCGGAGATGGTGGTACCTGTGTGGTGGCGAATATTGCAAGTGCTTTGGCTAAAGACCAAAAAAATCGCATTTTAGTGCTTGACCTTTCGCTGAGTTATGGCGATGTTGAAATCTATTTGACCAATAAAACGGTCACCAATAACTTAATGAACTTTACCAGCTCTGTGGAGCGGCTTGACGCCACCCTGCTTGATTTAATGGTGCATCACATTTCAGATAATTTGCATTTGATTCCATCGCCTTCGACGCTAGAAGATGTGTTGCGCGTTAAAAGTGAAGAAGTTGAAAAGCTGATTGATATTCTTGCTGTGCACTATGACTATGTGTTGATTGATATCGGCACAGGGATTGACCCCATTTCAGTGCGCATTTGGGATAAGTTGGATCGTCTAATCTTAACTTCAACCATGACGATTCCTTCTGCGCGTCGCTCTTCACAGGTGTTGCATTTGTGGAAGAACATGGGACTTTCAGCCAGTAAGCTTTATGTGTTGATCAGTCGATGTGGCGGGCCGACAGACTTGAGCTTGCAAGATTATGAACATGCGATAGGCCGAAAAGTGTGGCACGTGGTTTATCGCGAGTTTACTGGTATTCAAGAGTCTTTATTGCGCGGCATCCCTGTTATTGATTTAAAGCCCAATTCAAAATTTACTGATTCAATCTTAGAGATTGTCTCGGACCTCAACGGCAAGCCGATTAAAAGGAAGTTCTCGTTATGGGCTTACTTAGGGATCAAATAGGTCAGTGGAGTTACGGCGACCCCAAGCCTTATACCAAGGTTGGTGCTGCGATCATAGGGGATGATAAGTCCCAGCTTGAATCGCACAGCCATATGATGTCTTCAGCGGCACCCTCGAACAAAAGAATGCAGCCAAGCTTTTATGTAGCCAAAGTGAAGCTGCATCAAAGTTTGCTCTCTCGTATGGATTTGGCGGCTGCCGAAACGATGCCTAGCGAGCAGCTCAGTCATGTGCTGCATGGCCTTATTAACAAGCTGATTGATGAGCAATCTTTACCCGTTAACAATGACGAGCGTCATCAACTCATCGCGGATCTACAAAATGAGATTCTGGGGCTTGGCCCGCTGGAGCCATTGTTAGCTGATCCCTCCATTACTGAGATTCTGGTGAACCGTTACGATACCGTGTTTGTCGAGCGTAAAGGCCGCTTGGAGCAGGTGCCCATTCAGTTTAACGATGATGAGCATTTGCTCAGAATTATCGACAAAATTGTGTCACGCGTTGGGCGGCGTATTGATGAATCTAGTCCGATGGCGGATGCCCGCTTACCGGATGGCTCACGTGTGAATGCGATTATCCCGCCGATATCCTTAGATGGTCCAACCTTGTCGATTCGTCGTTTTTCGGTGGTGCCTTTACGAATTGAAGACTTAATTCAAAAACAAGCCTTAACCAAAGGCATGGCGGAGTTTTTAGCGGCGATGGTGGCCGCTAAAACCAGTATCTTGATTTCAGGCGGCACGGGCTCTGGTAAAACCACCTTGCTGAATATTTTGTCCTGCTTTATTCCTGAAGGTGAACGCATTATCACCATTGAAGACACCGCTGAATTGCAACTGCAACAGTCGCATGTGGTGCGACTAGAAACGCGTCCTCAAAATATTGAAGGGAAAGGCGAGGTACCCATGCGTGCTTTGGTACGTAACTCTCTGCGTATGCGCCCAGATCGCATCGTCTTGGGTGAGGTACGTGGGGGTGAGGTGATTGATATGTTGCAAGCCATGAACACTGGCCATGAAGGTTCGCTCACCACGATCCATGCCAATACCTCGCGCGACGCACTAAGCCGTTTAGAGAATCTGGTGAGTATGGGCGGGGTCAATATGCTCGCCAAGACGCTGCGTCAGCAAATTAGCTCAGCGATCCATATTGTGATTCAAATGGCACGCTTGACCGACGGTAGCCGCAAAATCACCAGCATTCAGGAAATCACAGGCATGGAAGGGGATGTGATTGTCATGCAAGAAATCTTTACTTACGAGCGAACAGGCACCGGTAACAATGGCCTGGTGTTGGGTAACTTTATGGCCACCGGCGTTCGTCCGCATGTGGCCGACAGAATTAAAACGTGGGGAATTCAGTTGAGTGACGATTTGTTTCAGCCAGGGGTCATTGAGTAATGATGCCGCTTTGGTTAATTGAATTTTTACCACTGCTTGCATTATGCATGCTGATGGTTGCTGTGCTTTTGGTGTTGTCGTTTTGGTCGCGTCACTATAGCAGTCATGCCAAAGCGCGCAATAAGCGATTAGGTGATATTGTGAACATGCGGAGTTCAATGTCGGATGAGGAGTTGATTAGATCGGCTTCTTCGGATGATGCGAGATGGCCTATCGGCACTAACATCAGCCTCTCTACTGAGTTAGAGGAAATGTTGAAGCTGATGCTTATTCGCGCAGACGTTGAAATGAGCGCGGTGCGTTTGGTGACCATTGCTCTTTCAATTGCAGTGTTCAGCTTTTTAATCTTGTTATTAGTCGCGCATTTAAGTGCATTGACCTTGCTTTTGGTGAGTCTCTTGTTGAGTGCACTTCCATTTTTTTACATCATGCACTTGCAAGCAAAGCGTAGCGCGAAAATTGAAAAACAATTACCTGAGGCACTCGATTTTATTTGCCGCTCTTTAAGAGCAGGGCATGCACTTTCAGTGACATTTGGTATTGTTGGGGATGAGTTACCGCAACCGATTGCCAAAGAATTTAAGACGGTGTTTGAAGAAATTAACTTTGGTTTGCCATTTAATGAAGCTATGACGAATTTTGCGGTGAGAACCAACAGTAATGACATTAACTTTTTAGTGGTCGGACTTTTAATCCAACGCGAAGCGGGCGGCAACTTAATTGAATTGCTAGAGAATTTATCTAAAACGATTCGTGATCGCATGATTTTGAGCGGAAAAATTAGAGTGTTGGCTTCTGAAGGAAAATATTCAGGTATTTTGCTGAGTGTGTTGCCTTTTGTACTGGGCGGCATTTTGACGGCAATGAACCCCAAGTACATGTCTTTGCTTTGGACTTCTGAGGCAGGGCAGCGGCTTGTGATGACAAGTATCGCCATGATTATTGTCGGTGCGTTGTGGATGTGGAAAATTTCAAGGATTAAGGTGTAAGCATGCATGTCGACTACCTCATGTTTTATGCACTGATTGTGGTGACTTTTGTTGCGGTGGTCACTTTTGTCTTGGGCATACGTGCTTTTTTTGATCAGCGTTTTGTTGGTAAGCGCCTCAATCAAGTGTTAGAACAGATGCAGCTCGATGCATTTGCAAGTAATAATAAAATGCTTGGGCGCCGCTGGAATGCGATTTTAGACTCTTTATCCAAGATGTCTTTGCCTAAAGAAGGATGGCAAGATTCCCATATTCATCTGAAATTTTTGCGCGCGGGTATTCGTGGTGCAATGGCCCCCCGAATTTACTTTGCGCTCAAATCGGTGCTCACTTTGGGTGTGCCTATTTTAATCGGATTGTTTTTTTGGCCTTACGGTCATTCATTAGGGTTTGCTAAATTTAGTTTGATTTTGCTTGCGCTAGCGAGCCTGGGCTATTACTTACCTGAAATCTATTTAGATTCACGCACTAAAAGGCGTATGAAAGATTGTCAGCAAGGCTTGCCAGATTTAATTGACTTGTTGGTCATTTGTACCGAGTCTGGATTGGGTTTGGATGCCGCGCTTAATCGCGTTTCAAAAGAAATTGTCCGCACCAACCCCTATCTTGCAGAAGAGCTTTATTTAACGAATTTAGAAATTCGTGCGGGCTCAGGTCGTAATGCGGCACTTAAAGGCTTGGCTTTGCGCGTTAACTCAGACTCAGTGCATAACTTGGTCTCGATGCTCGTACAAGCAGATCGCTTTGGTACCAGCGTTTCTGATTCGCTTCGGGTGCAGGCGGGGCTAATGCGTATTCAACGCATGCAAGTGGCAGAAGAAATCGCCTCTAAAATCCCCGTCAAAATGTTAGTGCCGATGATTTTTTGTATTTTCCCATCGCTGCTGATTGTGATTATTGGCCCAGCGATTATCCAATTGAGGACATTGTTTTGATGCGTAAATTGGCTTTAATGGCGGCGAAGAAAAAAGGCATGAATGGCGGTGCCCTAGTTGAGTTTGCTCTGGTGTTGCCTTTGCTATTGACGCTGGTGTTCGGCATTGTGGAGTTTAGCGTCGTGCTTTATGACAAAGCTGTCATGACCAATGCAAGCCGTGAGGCCGCAAGAGCAGGCGTGATTTTCAGAACGCCGGCTTTAACGGATGCTGAGATTATGGCTGTCGCGACTAATGCTTGTGCAAATCATTTGATTAGTTTTGGCAATGCCACACCGACGGTTACATTAAGCAGGACTGGCGGCTCAACCGCTGGGAATCCACTCACAGTGACGGTGAGTTATCCTTTTACGGGTTTAATGTTGGGTAATTTAATTGGGCCCTTGTTTGGGAGTAATGCCATTACCGCCACGACCACAATGGTGTATGAATGATGCCGATACTTAAATGTTTTAACAAAACAAAACAACAAGGCAATGTGCTGATATTAATCGCGTTGATGTTGCCAGTGTTGCTATCGTTTGTGGCCTTAGCCATCGATATTGGGCGGATTTATGTTGTGAAAAACGAATTGCAAAATGCAGCAGATGCGGCCGCTTTGCGCGGGGCAGCGGTGCTACCAAAACCTGATGCGGCTTTTCCTACTGCTAACTATGCGCACCCTAATTGGGTCTATGCGCAAGCGCAGGCGCAAAGTGCTGTGGGGTTAAATCAGGCGGCTAATCGCAATTTGAGTGATGCTTTGGTTGAAGTGGGTTATTGGAATGTGCATCAAACACCAGAGGGCGTGCAGGCCATCAGCATTACCCCAACGTTGTTTGATAAGCCAGCTGTGCGGGTTACCATTAGGCTGGCGACCGGTCACAACGGTGGGGCGTTAAATTTATTTTTTGCCCCTATTTTTGGTGAAAGTTTTCAAGAAGTCTCTGCGACTTCCTTGGCTTTAATCGCCGCGCCAGCGCAAGTTTCGCCAGGCGCTTTATTCCCCACCGCGATGGCAAGCTGTTTGTTCACGTATTATTGGGATGCGGCAGCAGGCAAGCCTAAGATTGATCCTGCCACGGGTAAGCCCTATGTTTTTAAGATTGGGTCGGCTTATCATTACCCGCCTTGTGCTTCTGGTGAGTGGACGACATTTGGCGTGGATGCGAACAATGTGGGTGCAATTCGTGATTTGATTCAAAATGGGAATCCGGGGCCATTAAGCATCGGACAAAATGTATGGGTGCAAACGGGGTCTAAAACTGCGCTATATGCGGATGTGATTTTCCCTAAGGATGTGTTGGTCGCTGTTGTGGCGAATGTGGACACACACAGCTTTCAGCCGATTGTTGCCTTCGCGCCATTTCATATTACAAACTCCGTAGGGGGCGCTAGTAAGTATGTTGAGGGCTATTTTATCGATGATTACAAAGGTTCGTTGACCGATATTGGCGACGGTAGCGGCGTGGATTATGGGGCTTATACGCCACCTATTTTGGCGCAGTAGATTATCGATTGATTTAAATTCAACGCTATTTTGAGATTTGATAGCGTTCACACATGCCAATAAATTCAATCTTTACGTGCGGTTTGCCATGCTTGAATATTTCATAAGTATCGACTGTGTAACCCGTTAACTTATCAATTTTTAAGGTGCGGTTAAATTTTTTGCTGCTGCATTGAATGGTTCTTGGGTCGATGTCACATTTAATCTTATCGGTATAAAACTCGGTTTCATTTCCAATAATTGCGTAAGTTTTTGAGTCGGTTTCTTCCACATGGGGGCCATCGCCAAGCGTGCGCGTGGTATCGCCATCGCAATAGTAATGAATGTCCTCAGCCATCGCGCAGGGGTTGATGCCCAATAGCAGGACGATCAGCGGCAGCGATAATTTCATCATTCGGTTTGGTTTGGGAGTCGATTCAAACATATTGCATAGCATCTTACGATAAAATGTGTGCTTTAAGCATACCTGCTCACAAGCGACCTTAATTATTTTACGCAGGTCGCGCAATTGAAACGATAACGGATCACATGATCTCTGAAAAAGACAATCTCACCCCATTTATGCGGCAGTACCTGGCAGTCAAAGCCCAGCATCCCGACATGTTGGTGTTTTATCGCATGGGTGATTTTTACGAATTGTTTTTTGAAGACGCCGAAAAAGCAGCGCGATTATTAGGCATTACCCTTACTAAGCGCGGTACGCACAATGGTGAGCCCATTAAAATGGCAGGGGTGCCATATCATGCCGCCGAGCAGTATTTAGCTAAACTCACCAAAATGGGCGAGGCGGTGGCCATTTGCGAGCAAATTGGCGATCCGGCTAAAAGTAAAGGCATTGTGGATCGGCAAGTGGTGCGTATCCTGACGCCAGGCACGCTCACAGATAGTGCCTTACTAGACGATACAAAAGACAACTGGTTATTAGCGCTTTGTTTTGGCGAAGGCTTGGTTGGCTTGGCACGTATTAACTTGGCTTCGGGGGATTTAATCTTGAGCGAGATTGCGCCAGGCTTATTAGCGCAAGAACTCGATCGCATCGCGCCAGCCGAGTTGCTGTTTGCAGATAATGTGAGTCATATTGCGGTTCAAAATGCGGCTTGTTCTAAAAAACGATTTAGCGCTTGGCAGTTTGATTTAGATTCAGCCAAAACGCTCCTCACCAAACAATTGAATACCCATGATTTAGATGGCTACGGTTGTGCCGATTTAAGCTTGGCAATTGCCGCGGCAGGCGCTTTGCTGGATTATGTGAAGCATACCCAACGCACCACCTTGCCGCACATTAATGGTTTAAGCGTTGAGCAGTCTAGTCAGTTTGTGCAATTAGATGGCGCAACGCGTCGAAACCTAGAAATTGACCAAACCATTCGTGGCGAAGCATCACCAACGCTGTATTCACTTCTTAACACCACAAAAACAGCCATGGGCGCACGTTTGCTGCGTTATTGGTTGCATCATCCATTACGTGATTTAAATACGGTTTCAGCCCGTCACGATGCAGTTTCAGCATTGATGCAAGCAGATGAAACAACGATACGCGATGCCTTGCGCAATATTGGCGATATTGAGCGGATTAGCACCCGCGTGGCACTCAGAACAGCGCGTCCAAGAGACTTATCAGCACTGCGTGACAGCTTGGCGCAGTTGCCAGCCTTGCAAGCTGCGTTGAGTAAGGTAGAGGCTGACGTGGTCAAGCAGATTGCTCAGGATTTAAGCGTGCCGCAAGGCGCATTCAATCTGCTTGTGCAGGCCATTCAGCCAGAGCCTTCAAGCGTGCTGAGAGAAGGGGGCGTGATTGCCGATGGCTATGATGCAGAGCTAGATGAGCTTCGCGGCATGCAGGCGAATTGCGGTGAGTTTTTGCTAAAGTATGAAGCAGAAGAGCGCGAGCGCAGTGGGCTTGCGAATTTGAAAGTGGAATACAACAGCGTGCATGGTTTTTATATTGAGATTAGCCGCGCACAAGCTGAAAATGCGCCCGCTGAATATCGTCGTCGCCAAACGCTTAAAAACGCTGAGCGTTTTATTACCCCAGAATTAAAAGCCTTTGAGGACAAAGTACTCTCAGCCAACGATCGTGCTTTAGCGCGCGAAAAAATGTTATATGAACTGGTGCTCGACCAATTAGCGCCAGAGATTAATGCCCTGCAAGCCAATGCGGTGGCGGTTGCGCAGCTTGATGTCTTAAGTACATTTGCAGAGCGGGCACGTTCGCTTAACTACGTGGCGCCGGAATTTGTGACGGAAGATGGCATCCATATTGTGGGCGGCCGCCACCCTGTGGTGGAACAGATTGCCCAGCCATTTATTGCTAACGATGTGGCGCTTTCACCTTATCGCCAATTGCTACTGATTACTGGCCCGAATATGGGCGGTAAATCCACCTTTATGCGCCAAACAGCGTTGATTGTGTTGCTCGCGCATTGTGGCTGTTTTGTGCCCGCGCAGTCTGCAAAAATTGGCAAGATTGATCGCATCTTTACCCGTATTGGCGCTTCTGATGACTTAGCGGGTGGTCGTTCAACCTTTATGGTGGAGATGACAGAAACCGCGAATATTTTGAATAACGCAACAGCCAATAGCTTGGTCTTGCTCGATGAAATTGGGCGCGGCACATCCACTTTTGATGGTTTAAGTTTAGCTTGGGCGTGTGCGAAACAATTGCTTGAAAAAAATCGTAGCTACACACTGTTTGCGACGCATTACTTTGAGCTGACCAGATTAGTGGAAGAGTTTAAACAAGTGGCAAACGTCCATTTGGATGCGGCGGAACACGGCAATGGGATTGTGTTTTTACATCGAGTACAAGAGGGCGCTGCGAATCAAAGTTATGGCTTGCAAGTGGCTGTACTGGCGGGTATTCCCAAAAGTGTGGTGGCGTCAGCCAAGCGTAAACTGATTCAACTTGAAAAGCAGAACGTGGCCTCAGGCCCACAGGCGGATATGTTTGTGACAGAGGAAGCGCCCGAAGCCCCGATACACCCTGTGGTGGGTGAGCTTGAGCTGGTTGATCCTGATGACTTAACCCCCAAGCAAGCTTTAGAGGCTTTATATCGCCTTAAAGCCTTACTCAGCTAATTGCATCATGGTTAAGCTGCTTACGAAGCCTCAATGTGAATCTTTGAATATTGTGTTGGTGCTAGGAAGTGCGCCAGATGCAGTGCGCGTGAAGGCCTTAGATCTATCGAATATTCGCTCGGTCGTAGCGATTAATAATGCGTGGCATTTACTAAGTGATTGGGATTATTTAATTCATCCTGAGGATTTTCCATTAGAAAAGCGACCGACTAGTCAGCAACAATCGCAAACAATCGTCACGGCTCAGCAATATGTTGATATTCAAAATCAATATGGCGGATTTGTTTATGCGGGTGGCACCATGGCATTCACCGCGGCTTATTGGGCCTTGGGAGCCTTGCGACCAGATGTGATGCTCTTTTTAGGCTGTGACATGGTGTATGAGAATGATGGTCAGGCGAGTCATTTTTATGGGCAAGGCAATGCAGACCCACTGCGTGATGATGTGACGCTTCAATCGCTGGAGGCTAAAGCGAGTCGTTTAAATTATTTTGCCGCGATGCAATCGTGCCTGTGTTTGAATTTATCGGAGCAGCCAAGCTCACGTTTGGTGTTCCCTAGGGTAAATGCGGGTGCTTTGGCAGCCCTGAGTAGGGATGATCATCAAGCCCATTTGAAAAAAATCACAGCGGCGCACCAAGTCGTACAAGCGCAGGCTTGTTTGGCTAAGGAGCGTGCCGCGAATTATTACTTCAGCAGTGGACGCTATTGGGAACATTTGAACGAGATTGATGGCGATGACCTAAAAACGATTGATGCAAAGTGGCTTGCTTGGATGATTTAGCCAGCCTGATGCGTTAAAAAAGCCCCCAAGATTTTTTCAACACCTTGGGGGCTTTTTTTTGAGATCGCGTTAACTGCTTACTCAATATAAACGCTGTAAACGCTTAGTGGTGGTGACCGCCAGCGCCATGCACGTGGCCATGCGCCACTTCTTCTTCGACCGCTGAACGCACGCCAGTCACGGTTGCTTTGAATAGCACACGTTCGCCTGCCCAAGGATGGTTGCCATCTACAACGACTTTGCCGTCATCAATGTTAGTCACGGTGTATAAAATGACATCGCCAGTTTCGTCTTCACCTTCAAATTGCATGCCGACTTTTAAGTCTTTGCTTGGAAACGCTGCGATCGGTTCCATTTGCACCAATGTCTCATCGTATTCACCAAACGCATCTGCTGGCTCAAGTGTGATTTCAACAGAATCACCAATCGCTTTGCCGTGAAGCTCTTCTTCAACGCGTGGGAAAATGTTGTCATAACCACCGTGTAAGTAGCTAACAGGCTCTGCGCTTGATTCAAGCACAGTGCCTTCGCTGTCGCGGAGTTCATAAGTCATGGATACTACGGTGTTCATGGCGATTTGCATGATGGTTGCTTTCAAATGAAAAAATAATAGAAAAGAATATTAGATAAATTTAGGTGAAATTTTACCTGATTTATTCTTAGATATCGCAATGCGCTATCATAGAAGCATGAAAAAAAATTCAAATAGTCATTCAGCGCCGCTGACTTTGCTTGGTGGCATCAGTGCCGAAACCTTTCTTAAAGAGTATTGGCACAAAAAACCTTTATTGATTCGTGGCGCGATGCCAGATTTTGAGGGATTTTTAACGCCGAATGAGTTGGCAGGCTTGGCGTGTGAAGAAGATGTGCAGTCGCGCTTGATTTCATATGTCAAAAAAGTGTGGAAATTAGAGCAAGGCCCTTTTGCTGAGAAGCGTTTTGCCAAGTTGCCTGACCGAGATTGGACCTTGCTGGTGCAAAGTGTGAATCACCATATGCAAGAGGCGAATGATTTGTTGCAGCAATTTAACTTTATTCCACAAGCGCGACTAGATGATTTAATGGTGAGTTATGCGCCTGACGGCGGCGGCGTGGGGCCGCATTTTGATTCTTACGATGTATTTTTATTGCAGGGGTGTGGGCAACGCATTTGGCATATTAGCGAGCAAGAAGATTTGACCTTGGTTGAAGGCGCGCCGCTGCGTATTTTAAAGCACTTCAATACAGAGCAGACTTTTACGCTCTCTGCTGGCGACATGCTTTACTTACCGCCACAAGTGGCGCATTGGGGGATTGCGGTTGGCGATTGCATGACTTATTCCATTGGTTTTAGAGCGCCTACTGCTCAGGAGCTTGCTGGAAAGTTTTTAGACTATCTGCATGAGCGTCGCAGATTGTCAGGGAGATATGCTGATCCAGAGTTGGCTCCTCAGGCTAATTCTGCAGTCATTGGCCAAGCGATGGTGGCGCAGGTTTCATCCATATTAGACGGTCTTAAATGGGGTGATGAGGATGTCGCAGATTTTTTGGGGCAGTATTTAACCGAGCCAAAGTCACATGTGGTGTTTGACTCTCCCAAACAGATTTCCCAGCAGGCCTTTGAAAAGCGCATGAAAAGCCAGGGCATACAATTGAGCTTCAAAAGCCAATTGTTGATTGCAAACCATGTGTACTATTTAAATGGTGAAGCAATCACCATAGAGGCCGACGCGGAGAACTTGCTGGCGCAGTTATCAAACACGCGTAAGTTAACCCCTCAAGAGATGGCGGAGGCGACAAATTTAGGAGATGCATTCATAGCCGAAATGCATGCATGGTATTTGGCAGGCTGTATTATATTTCTGCAATAATTCTTAAAATCGTCATTAAACTAAACTGCAACAAAAGATATTTTGCAGAAATATGACATTTGCGCAATTAAAACGTGATTAATTGTTAAAAAAGTAGTGTTTTTTTTAAGGGATGCTGTTAAAATTTTCTCACTCGGTGCTTTGATGTGCCGTAATGGTTTATCTTTTTATATATGTTAAGGGAATTTAAAATGACACGTTCTGCTATCCTTGCTGCTTTGTTAGCTCTTGCTTTAACTGCTTGTGGTCAAAAAGAAGAAGCTGCTCCTGCTGTTGATGCTGCTCCAGCTGCTGAAGCTGCTCCAGCTGATGCTGCTCCTGCTGCTCCTGCTGCTGACGCTGCTGCTGCTCCTGCAGAAGCTGCTCCAGCTGCTGAAGCTAAGTAATTTAGCTAGAGTCTAAATGTTAGTTTACTAACTTTAACTCATCAAAAAAGCCGACTTTTAGTCGGCTTTTTTGTTTCTGTCGTTTGTGAATATTTGGCCTAAGAATTAAAAAAATAAAATATTGACTGCATTAGTCAATTAAATTTCTCGCCAATCAAATCCCTTGTCTTGTTCGGCAATGCCAATCCAATTTTTTTCGCAGTTGAGTGCATTGCTTAAAGCACTGATCGCAAGTGCTGGTGTGTTATTTTTTTCGCTTAAATGTGCGGCAATGATGTGTTTTAGATGATGGTTGTCTAGTTTGCTCAGAATGTTTGCAGCACTTATATTATCAAGATGGCCTAGACGACCGCTGACTCGTTGTTTAAGTGACATCGGATAAATGCCATTCATCAGCATTTCAAGATCGTGATTACACTCGAGCATTAAAGCATGGCAACCACTCAGCATATTTTGAATGTGGGGGGTTGAGCACCCTGTGTCTGTGAGAACCCCAAGTTTTTTGTCGCCATTTGAAAATACATACTGCACTGGTTCGCGGGCGTCGTGTGGAACAGGGTAGGGGCTGACTTCTAACTCATGGATATTAAAACGGCTGTGACTATCAATGATGTTGAGTTGAATCGGCTCAGCAGGCAGGATTTTTTCGATCATTTTGAAGGTGCCGTGCGTTAGCCAAACGGGAATGCGATATTTGCGGGCTAGCTTGAAAACGCCACCAGCATGATCTTCGTGTTCGTGGGTAATCAGAATGCCAGTCAGTTGATCTGGCGTGATGTTGATGCGAGCAAGGCGCTGTTCGGCATCTCGCAAGCCAAAACCACAATCCAGCAACAGCCTAGTTGAACCTTGTTCAATTAATAGGCCATTGCCAGCGCTACCACTGCCGATTGAGGAAAACCTCATGGATGCTGGTTTGCGTTATTTTAATTGCTCATAAAGTAGATTGATAATACGTTGGCTGTGCTGATTTATTTATTGCCTTCTTTATCAACAATCGTGACTTTAGAGCCTGTTTCGCCATTTTCTTCAACTTTTACACGGTATTGTTTTGATGGGTCAACCGTTGTTTTCTCAGCTGGTTTCCAGAACTTAAGCTTTTCTGTCAGTGAAGAATCTTCTTTTTTAGTCTCAATGACGGGTTCAGGTTTCTTCTCTTCTTTTTTGTCATCACCCCAGAACTTCAGATTATCGAGTAAGCCTTTTTTGTCTTTAGGTGACATATCGATGTCAACGTCGGTATATCGAACAAAATAAACACCATTAGCGCGGTTCTTATCTTCGACGACAAAGCCTACCCGATCTAATGCTAGGCCAACACGTCTCCAAGCACGATCAAATCCATCATTCACGGCTAAAGTCAGTGTTCCGTCAGTGGCCTTGTTTAATGAAGCGCGAAGTTGAGTGGTGCTTGTTGCCATAATACTACGAGACTTTTGATCTTCTACGCCAAGTCTTACCATTAAGCGGCGAAGCAATTCAGCGTCCAGGTCCTCGGCATCAGCACGTTCTTTTTCTGCAATCGTTCTGGCTTGGTTTTGTGGCGCATAACCGGTGTCAAATTCACCCAGTCTGTTGCGTACTTTGACTTTGCCATCATCAGGGGTGTCCGAAACTGAACGATGACTCATGTAAATTTCGGTGGTTTCCGCATTTTCGCCACGATCAAGGCGCGTGCGGAATTTTTGACGATTAGCTAATGTATTTAATCTATCTAACCAGCCTTGGAATTTGTCTAGGTAGTTGCCTTTGTCATCTTTGGTTAAGCTGCTTGGGTCAACCCATTCAGTTTCCATGACGCCAGTATCTGAATTTTCAACACGAACTGCAAAACCAAGTTCTGCCCAAAACTCACGGATAACCGGCCATATTTTTTCTGGCGGGGCTTGAACAACTAGCCAGCGTTGTGAACCTGCACGCTCAAGACGAACGCTGTCAGGCGTCGGTAGAATTTTTTCTTTTTCAGCAGGGGTGTCTTGTCCTTGGCTAAACTCGGAATAAGTGGTTGATCCGCCCGGCACCGTGTAAGTGTCGTTGGATGAAATAGAAGTTAAATCAGGCGGGACTTCTAACGGCCTTGCTCTTCCAGCGCCTTTGTAGTCAGGGGTGTTGTTCATGAAAGGAATGGAGTCGCAACCAGTCACTGCTAACCCTAATAGGCTAGCGAGGATGAATGGTTTGATTTTATTTTTATTCATGCAAGGTCTCTTAAAGTAATGCATTATTTTGGTGAAATACGCGCATTTTTCATCGCATTGAGTAGCGATTGATGATTGGATGCTGAAAGTGGTACGAGTGGCAGACGAATGCCGGTGTTGATGAGGCCCATCTGATTAAGTACCCATTTCACAGGAATAGGGTTGGCTTCAACGAATAATTTTTGGTGAAGTGCAAATAGTTGTGCATTGATCGCACAGGCCTCTGCCGTTTTTCCGGACATCGCAGCCATGCACATTTCGTGCATGAGTTTTGGTGCAACATTGGCGGTCACAGAAATCACGCCTTTGCCACCAATCAACATCAGTGCCATGCCAGTTGCATCATCGCCACTGTAAATCGCAAAATCTTTGGGTGCACGGATAATGAGGTCTGTGGCGCGTTCAATACTTCCTGTTGCGTCTTTGATGCCAACAATGTTTTTAATCTCGGCGAGGCGCAATGTAGTTTCGTTGCTTAAATCTACCCCTGTTCGGCCAGGAACGTTATAAAGAATTTGGGGGATATTAACCGCCTCAGCCACTGCTTTGTAATGCTGGTAAAGACCTTCTTGTGTTGGCTTGTTGTAGTAAGGTGCGACTAATAAACAAGCGTCTGCACCAAGGTCTTTCGCGGCTTGGGTCAGTTCAATCGCTTCCCGGGTAGCGTTCGCGCCGGTGCCCGCAATTACAGGGATGCGGCCTGCAACATAATTAACGGTAGTTTTGATGAGTTCGCGATGTTCATCGTAATCTACCGTTGGCGATTCACCTGTTGTACCAACGATTACGATGCCATCTGTGCCTGCATCAATGTGAAAATCAATGAGGTGATGAAGTGAGGGAATATCAAGACTACCGTCCGCAAGCATGGGGGTTACGATAGCGACAAAACTGCCTTGCAGCATGATTGAACCTGACAAATTAATAAAATCACTTTATTTTAACTTAAAGTAGCTTAACTCGAATACGTTTTATTGATGATATTGCATGATATTGGTTGAATTATTCGCTTAATTGCTAGTCCTTATAAGCTAATAAGCAAATGCGATTTGAAAGTGTTAGGTTTGGCTTTAATATAACGCACTCAATACTGCGCAATACCCGCGCCCCTCTTAACGTTGGGGTGCAAACGCTGTATAATTAACGGTCTTTTCATCCACAACTTAAATGCTAAGCTGAGGTTATGGTTCAAAACTATATTTTGTTATTCATTGGCGCAGCACTTGTGAATAACATCGTGCTGGTCAAAATTTTAGGCTTATGTCCTTTCATGGGCGTCTCCAAAAAACTCGAAGCTTCTGTTGCGATGGCAATGGCGACCGCATTTGTGCTGACCATAGGTTCAGGCACGAGTTACTTTATTAGCGAATATTTGCTAGGAACAGATCTTTTTTACTTAAGGACTGTTTCATTTATTGTGGTGATTGCCGGGGTCGTGCAATTTACAGAAATGTGGATGGAGAAAAACTCACCAGTGCTTTATCAGGTGTTGGGTATTTACTTGCCGCTGATTACTACGAATTGCGCAGTGCTTGGTATTCCTTTGCTTAATGTTCAGCACAAGCATAATTTGTTTGAGTCATTAATATTCGGTTTTGGCGGGGCGGTTGGATTTTCGTTGGTGCTTATCTTGTTTGCCTCTATGCGTGAGCGTTTGGAAGCAGCGGATGTGCCAGCAGTATTCCAAGGGGCAGCGATTGCCATGGTCACGGGCGGCTTAATGAGTCTTGCCTTTATGGGTTTTGCGGGCTTGGTACGTTAATGTTAACAGCCGTTTATGTCATGTTGTTTTTGGCCTTATTGCTCGGTGTTTTGCTGGGTTATTCGGCGCTTAAATTCAAAGTTGATGGCGATCCTTTGGTGGCGCGTATTGATGCAATCTTGCCTCAAACACAGTGCGGCCAATGCGGATTCCCCGGTTGTAAGCCATACGCCACAGCGATTGCGGCGGGAGAGGCAGACATCAATCAGTGTCCGCCAGGTGGCGATGCTGGGGCGCGTGCGTTAGCCGATTTAATGGGGGTTGAGTACAAACCACTGAATGCGGAACATGGTTTGCCAAAACCAAAATCCGTCGCGCTGATCGATGAGGCGACTTGTATTGGATGTACGCTTTGCATTCAAGCCTGCCCGGTTGACGCTATTTTGGGTGCTGCCAAGCACATGCATACGATTATTGCCTCAGAGTGCACGGGCTGCGAGCTTTGCCTCGCGCCTTGTCCTGTAGATTGCATCACCATGGAGCCGATTGCTGAGTCCCCTGATAATTGGAAATGGCGTTATCCAGTGTTTGAGATTAAGCCTGCTAGTTCAGCCAGCAACCCACAAACTGGTATGAGGCATTAGGAATATGAGTTCATTACTAAATATTGTGAAGCAAAGTTTTGGTTTGGGCACAGTCGCCGTTTCGGGCGGCGTGCATCCGCCAGAGCACAAGCATGAATCAACGACGCAAGCGATTGGTCAGTTGCCGCTGCCAAGTCAGCTTACTTTGCCTTTGCGTCAACACGTTGGCAACTTGCCTAAAGTTTTGGTGAAGGTTGGTGATCGGGTACTTAAAGGTCAACTCCTCGCTGAAGCTGAAGGCAATATTTCTGCGGCTATTCATGCACCAAGTTCTGGCGTGGTGACGCGTATTGAAGATGCGCTCATTCCACATCCGTCAGGCCTGCCTGATCGTTGCATAACGATTGCTTTGGATGGCAAAGATGAGTGGATCACCCATGCGCCAATTGATTGGCGCAAGCTAGAGACAGAACAAGACAAATCAAAGTTGCTTGATGGTCTGCGCAGTTCAGGCATTGTAGGCCTTGGTGGTGCGGCTTTCCCAACACAAGTGAAACTTCGCACTAGCGCAAAATCATCCGTTGATACCCTCGTACTTAACGCGGCGGAATGTGAGCCTTACATCACTTGTGATGACATGTTGATGCGTGAGCGTGCAGATCAGATTTTAAAAGGCCTTGAAATTGCCCAACATCTTTTAGGCGCAAAGCAATGTTTAATTGGCATTGAAGACAACAAGCCAGAAGCCGCTGAAGCCATGCGTCTTGCCTGCGCTAACAGTCCTTTGTCTAAATTAGTGCCATTAAAGGTTGTGGTTGTCCCAACCCAATATCCAAGCGGTGATGCGCGTCAATTGATTCGATTGTTGACGGGCATTGAGGTGCCAGCAGATAAGCGATCAACCGATGTTGGTTTGCAATGTTTTAATGTTGCGACTGTTCTGGCGTTACATCGATACTTTGATTTTGGTGAACCATCGATCGATAGTTATATTATGGGTGGCCCAATGATGGGGTTTAATCTGCCATCAGTAGCAGTGCCCATCACAAAAGCATCAAATTGTGTGATTGCAAGCGCACCCAACCTTTTCCCGCCAGCGCCACCCGCGATGCCTTGCATTCGCTGCGCACGCTGCGCGGATGTTTGTCCTGTGAGTTTACAACCACAAGAGCTTTATTGGTTTGCGAAATCAAGCAACTTGGAAAAAGCACGGGATTACAATTTGTTTGATTGTATTGAATGCGGATGTTGTACTTATGCTTGTCCAAGCAACATTCCGCTGGTGCAGTATTATCGTTTTGCGAAGAGTGAAATTATTGCGCAAGACCGAGCGAAAGAGGCTGCGGATTTGGCCCGTGAGCGAAATGAGTTCCGTTTGATGCGGATTGAGCGTGAAAAACAAGAGCGTGCTGAAAAGCATGCACAAAAAGCCGCAGGGGCAAAAGCAGAAGCGGCCAAGGCCGAACTAGCCCCGGTAAACGATACGCCCGAAGATGAAGCAATGGCTGCCAAGAAGGCCGCCATTGCCGCTGCAATTGAACGTGCAAAAGCTCAAAAAGCAGCAGCTGCGCCTCAGAACGTAGCAGATGCAATCCCTGCAGTTCAAGCCGAAATTGCCGAGATTGATGCCAGGCGTAAGGCTGCAAAACAATCGGTAGCAGACGCGACAGCGACTAATAGCGTTCAGGAAGAAAAATGAATCGATCCCCTTATCTAAGCAGTGCGCCTAGCGTTAGTGTCATTATGGTCAAAGTCATGCTGGCACTATTGCCAGCGATTGCGGCTTATGTGTGGGTGTTCGGTGCTGGCATTTTGGTAGTGCTGGCGCTCGCATCTATTACTGCATTGCTGTGTGAAGCCTTGATGCTGAAGTTGCGCGATCGTCCAATTAAACCTTTCTTGATGGACGGAAGTGCTTTGCTAACGGCATGGCTGTTAGCACTTTCATTGCCTCCTTTGGCACCCTGGTGGCTTGTTGTGGTTGGAACGTTTTTTTCAATTGTGATTGCAAAGCAGCTTTACGGCGGTTTAGGTTACAACCCTTTTAATCCAGCCATGGTTGGTTATGCTGTATTGTTGATTTCGTTTCCTGTCTTAATGACACATTGGCCAGCGCCACTTGAGCTGGCAGAGGCTAAATTAAGCTTTGCAAATCAATTGCAATATATCTTTGGCACTTCAGAAAGTCTGAGCCTAGATGCAGTGAGCATGGCTACGCCACTTGATTACTTAAAGACGCAATTAACGCTTCATCACAATGTGCAAGAAATCACATTAGCGCCTCAGTTTGGGCTTTTTGGCGCTAAAGGTGGTGAGTTGGTGGTGGGTGCCTATTTGTTAGGTGGCTTATATTTAATTCAACAACGTCTGATTTCATGGCATTTGCCGACAGCGTTTTTAGGCGTCTTAGCGTTGATGGCGGGGGCTTTTTATTTGCTTGATCCAGCACACTTCGCCCATCCGCTTTTTCAACTATTTACTGGTGCGTCTATCTTTGGTGCTTTCTTCATTATCACCGACCCGGTCAGCGGCCCAACCACGCCTAAAGGCAAGCTAGTGTTTGCAGCGGGAATTGCGGTGCTAACTTATTTAATTCGAGTTTACGGCGGTTATCCGGATGGTGTTGCGTTCTCAGTGTTACTGATGAATATGTGCGTGCCTTTGATTGATGCTTGGACTCAGCCACGTGTCTTTGGGCATGCAAAATGAATGCGACTATCTTAAAACACGCGGCCAAAACGGCATGGGTAATGATTGCGTTTACTATTATTAGTACATTTGGATTAGCCATCATTCATCACTCAACTAAAGCCCCTATTTCACGGGCTGAGGCTGATGTTCGTATGCGATTGTTCGGTCAGATTTTGCCCACAACTTTTTACGATAATGATTTGCTGCAAGATGCCATTAAACAAACGTCTGGCGGCGATTTAGGTAATCGTGACGAAACCATGATACATCGTGCACGCCTAAAAAATCAGCCGGCCGCAGTGATTTTAGAAGCGACTGCACCAGATGGCTACAGTGGTGACATCAAGTTATTAGTGGCGATTAAAGCAACAGGTGAAATTGTTGGGGTGCGGGTCTTAGATCACAAAGAAACGCCAGGTTTGGGCGATTATATTGATATTGGGCATGGCGATTGGATTAAAAACTTTGATGCGCAATCCCTTGATAAAACCAAGGATGAAGCCTGGTTTGTGAAAAAAGATGGTGGTCAATTTGATTTTATGACTGGCGCCACTATTACGCCGCGTGCGGTTGTTAAGGCCGTGCATAAAGTATTAAAGTTTTATCAATCGCATCAACAAGCTATTTTTGAAACCCCATCGGGTCAGGCATTGGCGCTGTAATCGCTAATGACACAAAGGAAATCGGATGAGTGAAGTTAATCAGGAACTAACACCAGAAGTCGCGCAAGCGGCTGAAGTAAAAGCACAGCCTAAGGTTTTCTACAGCGAAATTGTTGAAAATGGTTTGTGGAAACAAAACCCAGGCTTGGTGCAGTTGTTGGGTTTGTGCCCAACACTCGCGATGACCATCAGTTTGGTGAACGGCTTTAGCTTAGGGGTCATGACGGCAATTGTCATGGCAGCAAGCAATGCGAGCGTTGCGCCCATCCGTCAGTGGGTGCCAAGCGAAATTCGCATTCCAGTATTTATTTTGATTGTTGCGGCATTGGTCACAATGATTGACTTGTCCATGCATGCTTATCTTCAAGGCTTACATTCAGTACTGGGTATTTTTATTCCGCTCATTGTGACGAATTGTATTGTGCTTGCCCGCGTGGAAGCATTTGCGGCTAAAAATCCTGTTTTACCATCAGCGTTGGATGGTTTTATGATGGGCTTTGGTTTAGCCCTGGTTCTGGCAACGCTTGGCGGTATCCGTGAAATTGTGGGCAAGGGAACGTTATTCTCTGGTATTGATTTGGTATTTGGACCTTCGGCAAAATCGATGATATTGACCGTTATTCCAGACTACCATGGCTTTTTACTGGCTATTTTGCCACCAGGCGCATTTATTGGACTCGCTGCATTGATTGCAACACGCAATTGGATGGCTCAGCGCAAAGCGGCACGCGATGCTGCGTTACCTGTTTCTACGCCTTTAGCGACCTTATAAATCCTCAATTGCCTCTATGAATGCCGAAAAGCGTACTGAGATTTTTCGTCGATTAGCCATTGCCATTCCCGAACCCAAAACAGAGCTTAATCACACAAGTGTTTTCGAGCTGCTTATTGCGGTGATCCTATCTGCGCAATCCACTGATAAAGGCGTCAATCTAGCCACCGCTAAATTATATGCAGTCGCCAATACACCAGCCGCTATTTTTGCGTTGGGGGTTGAGGGATTGGAGCGCTATATTAAAACTATTGGGCTGTATCATAGCAAAGCTAAAAACGTCATTGCGACTTGTCAGATATTGGTTGAGCGCTTTGATAGTGTGGTGCCGAATACGCGTGAAGCATTAGAAAGTTTGCCAGGCGTAGGGCGTAAAACGGCCAATGTGATTTTGAATACAGCCTTTGGCCAGCCAACCATTGCAGTGGATACGCATATTTTTCGAATCGGCAATCGCGTTGGACTAGCGCGAGGCAAAACCCCTTTGGCGGTTGAGTTGAAGCTGATGAAAGCGGTTCCTAAAGAATTTATGCAAGACGCGCATCATTTAATGATTCTGCATGGTCGCTACACCTGTATTGCTAGGCAGCCAAAATGCGGTGTATGTGTGATTCGTGACTTGTGCGAATACAAAGCGAAAGCAGCGTAAGAGAAATGGCTTTATTTAACCCTACGCGCGATCAAGTTAGACAATTCTTTTTTGATACTTGGGCTAAATTTCAGGCTAAACAAACGCTCACTGATTTAGAAGTAATTGCTTTGCAAGTGATTCACATGCATCCCGAATACCATGCCGTTCTGGATGCGCCTGAACGCTTCATGGAGCAAGCTTACTTTCCTGAGATGGGTGAAACCAACCCCTTTTTGCACATGAGCTTGCATATGTCTGTCTTGGAGCAAGTGGCGATTAATCAGCCAATCGGCATTGCAGCCGCTTATCAGGCATTGAAGCTGAAACATGGTAACGAATCTGATGCGCAACACGACCTAATGGATTGCCTCGCTGAAACCATATGGCAAGCACAGCGCGATACTACTGCACCTAACGCCGAGGCTTATGTGGCATGTATGCAAGCTAAGACAAATTAAGTGACTTGAAATTAAGTGGCTAGAAATTAAGTGACTAGGTTGATCGATTCGATTTTTCTGTCAGGTCGCGATCAAGCAAACTAAAGTAATTAGAAGGCTCAAGTACGGTAGGCACCGCAATATCCAGCATTTCAGGGTAGTCTCTACTGTAATGCAATCCTCGGCTCTCATGACGCTCCATGGCACTTCGTACAATCAGCTCAGCCACTTGCAACAGGTTACGCAGTTCAATCAGATTGTTGCTGACCCGGAAGTTGCTATAAAACTCGTCCACTTCATCGCGTAACATTTGAATGCGATGCATCGCACGCGTTAAGCGTTTACTTGTTCGAACAATGCCGACGTAATTCCACATTGTCCGTCTTAGTTCATTCCAGTTGTGGGTAATAATGACTTCTTCATCTGCATCCGTCACCCGGCTTTCATCCCAGTAAGGAAGTGAAACGCTTGGTCTGCCTGGCTGAGACAAGATATCGTTTGCCGCTGCTTGCCCAAACACCATGCATTCTAAAAGTGAATTACTGGCCAAGCGGTTTGCGCCATGCAAGCCTGTGCAAGCGGTTTCACCAATCGCATACAGGCTGGCAAGGTCAGTGCGTCCGGTATGGTCTGTCATTACGCCGCCACAACTATAATGGGCAGCTGGTACCACTGGAATGGGCTCTTTGGTAATATCAATGCCAAGCTCCATACAACGACGGTAAATGGTCGGAAAATGGGAAATCACGAAGTCTGCGGGCTTGTGTGAAATGTCTAAAAATACGCAGTCCAAGCCTCGCTTCTTCATTTCAAAGTCGATGGCTCTTGCGACAACATCACGCGGAGCAAGCTCACCACGCTTGTCATGATGAGGCATAAAGTTTGTTCCGTCAGGCAGCTTTAAAATGCCACCTTCTCCACGAACGGCTTCTGTGATTAAAAAAGATTTGGCTTTTGGGTGAAACAGGCAAGTCGGGTGAAATTGAATAAATTCCATATTGGCGACACGGCAGCCTGCACGCCATGACATCGCGACGCCATCGCCAGTGCTTACGTCAGGGTTGGTGGTGTAAAGATAGACTTTGCCTGCACCGCCTGTCGCTAGCACGGTTTGTTGCGCTGCAATCGTCATGACTTTGCCAGATTGGTTATCAAGTACATAGGCCCCAAGACATTCTGCATTGTCTTGCGGCGCGCCTATGCCAGCTTTACGTGAGGTGATTAAATCGACCGCGATATGGTCCTCAAGCACAATGATATTGGGATGGCTGAGCACTTGTTCAGCGAGTGTTTTTTGAACGGCATGACCTGTCGCGTCTGCCGCGTGGATGATACGTCTGTGGCTGTGGCCACCCTCACGGGTTAAGTGGTATCCGCTACCATCATCTTCTCGCGTAAATGGTACGCCTTGAGCAATCAGCCACTCCACTGTTTCGCGGGCATGGCTGGCCACTTGTCTGGTGACTTCTTGGTCACAAAGTCCAGCCCCAGCAATTAAGGTGTCCTGGATATGCGCCTCAATAGAGTCATCATCAGTGAGCACGGCTGCGATGCCGCCTTGCGCCCAACTGCTTGAGTTGTCGTTAATTTTGCGTTTGCTCACAAGGCAAACTCTTTTTTCTGAAGCGACTTTAAGTGCGACGGTTAAACCAGCAAGTCCACTACCAATAATAAGCACATCAAATTGCTGCATAAACATCCATTGCGTTGAACTTTGTCCAGTTTAGCGTTGTCTTTAAACCATGGCTACAAAATAAAAAAAGCTTAAGGGGATTAAGAAATGATTGATGTAAAGAATATCGCAGAAATTTCCCGAATGGGGTTCGTTGACACTAGCAGCGCGGGTTATACTTCAGGCATGACAGATAAAAAACAAACGGAATCCCCCGCCACGATGAGCGACACTGTTGCTGATAAAGTGAATGTTGGTCAAGTACCGGGTAATCGAGAAATTGATCAAGCCTTAGTCGAGCGTGCGCAACGCGGTGACCAACAAGCTTTTGGTATGTTGGTTGAGAAGTATCAACGCAAGCTAGGCCGTTTACTTTCCAGAATGGTGCGTGATCAGGCTGAGGTTGAAGATGTCGTTCAAGAGTCATTCATTAAGGCCTACCGCGCATTACCAAATTTCAGAGGCGATAGCGCTTTCTACACATGGCTCTACCGTATTGGCATTAACACCGCCAAAAACTATTTGGTTTCTTTAGGTCGTCGCCCGCAAGTCAGTTACGACGTTGAAATTGAGGACGCTGAAAATTTTGAAGACGCAGAAGAGCTTCGAACAGCTGAAACGCCAGAAACAGAGTTGATGACCAAAGAAATTGCAAAAACCGTCAACGAAACCATGATGGCTTTACCGGACGAACTCAGAACGGCGATTACGTTAAGAGAGTTAGAAGGTTTGAGTTATGAAGAAATTGCAACCTTAATGAGTTGTCCAATTGGCACAGTGCGCTCACGTATCTTTAGGGCCAGAGAAACCATTGCAGCTAAACTCAGACCCTTGCTCGACACGCCAGATGACAAGCGATGGTAATCGTCGTTGATTTGAATTATTTACAATATTTAAGTGTAAGACAGTATCTAAAAGTAGGAGCAATCAATTGAAAGAAAAAATCTCAGCTTTAATCGATAACGATTTAGCGATAGAAGATGCCGAGTTTCTAATGACGGCATTGAAAGCGAATAAAGACTTGGCTGCATCATGGTCAACTTATCACTTGATTGGTGATGTGTTGAGGGGCAATGATGTGCTTCGTCACGATGTGACTAAGAACATCATGCGAGAAATTTCGAAACAGCCAACGGTGTTGGCGCCGAGAGCTTCATCCAACAAACTGAACACGAATAAACCTGTTATCTGGTCGGTGGCTGCCTCAGTTGCTGCTGTGCTTTTTGTCGGCTTGGTTGTCCTCAAAAATCAATCGCATGAATCTACCACAGGTTCCATTGAGATCGCTCAAGCGGTCCCAGCTGAGTATTTGCGTGCACATCAGTCAATGTCTCCAAGCAATGCCGCTTATTTTATTCAGCCAGCCTCTTTTTCATCAACGAACCAACTACAAGCTAAATAAAAGTTAATGAATGTTTAAAGTGATTTTCAAAAAATATTTTTTAGCCAGTTTGCTACTTGGGTCGCTTGCATTCTCATCTTTTCAAGTGTGTGCGGCGCAAGATGACGCATGGTTGTTGTTACAAAAGGCCTCACAAGCTGCTAGAGAGCTGAGCTACAAAGGTATATTCGTTTATCAATCCGGCGCCACATCAAAGTCAGTACAGCTCACTCATATGAATTCTGGGCAAGGTGAATTTGCGCGGATGGTCGTGTTAGATGGCGCACCTCGTGAGGTATTAAGTCAAGGATCAGATGTCGCGATCTTCAGTCCTAAAAATGAAAAGGTAATGATCGAGAAAAAGCGCGGACAAAATATGTTCCCAGCTTTATTGCCTAGTAATATGGATGCCTTGAAAGTCGGATACCAAATACAAACCAACGGCGCCGAAAGAATTGGTGGCCGTGAAGCGACTATCGTTAACCTGATTGCTAAGGATCAGATGCGTTATGGCTATCGTTTTTGGGTCGATAAAGAGTTCGGCCTATTACTTAAAGTGGTCACATTGAATAAACAGGGTGAGCTTTTAGAGCAAATAGGCTTTAACCAGCTGACACTCATGGAAGGTCAAAGCATGGATTGGTTTAAGCCTAAGTTTGATCCATCTAAATCCTATGAGATGGACCATGATGGGCCAACGAAAACAAGCCAAACAGAAATTGACTGGCAAGTGACTCAGTTACCAGCCGGTTATCGTAAAGTTGATCAAGTGAAGCAGTTTGTTCAAGGCAAGGCTTTGCCAGTGACACAAATGATTTTTTCAGATGGCTTGGCTTCTATTTCGGTGTTTATCGAACCGATTCCTAAAGGCACAAAATCCAAGGTGGGTCACACACTCGTCGGCGCGACAAACTTCTACGCCTCAGTCAACGAAGGTCACCAAGTGATGGTTATTGGTGAAGCGCCGGAAGCGGCAGTGACACAATTTGCAAATTCGGTGAATTTTAAAAACAAAAAGTAATCATGTTTCGGTATTAATTTTGAGTAAAAATCAACCGTCATCCCAAATGACACGCTATTATTCAATGTCAAAAAATCCAACGCAGTGAAGTCCAAGCAATGATTCAAGAAAATGCAATTGTCATTAGTACAGACCAAGATATTGCTTATCTTGAGATTGTCCGAAATAAACCCTGTGGCTTATGTGGGCAGTCCCGTGGCTGTGGAATTTCTATTTGGGGCCGCTTATTCGGACATCGATCGAATATCTTCAAAGCACAAAATACTGTCAACGCGCAGGTCGATCAAATGGTTGTGGTCGGTGTAGAAGAACAGGCTTTGTTGTGGAGTTCCCTTGCCGTATACGGCATTCCACTTGCCTTACTCATTTTAGGTGCTGCTGTTGGCAGTGCCGTATTTTCCGAAGCAACGCATCCTGACAGAAATACTGCGATGGGTGCTGCGCTTGGATTATTTCTAGGCTATGTTTGGCTTAAAGGTCACAATCAGGGGAGCGCGTTAGACACTCGTTATCGCCCTGTGATTTTAGGTTTTGCAGAGCCATCATCAATCGTTAATCTTCAATGTAAAAAAAGGTAAAAAATATGATAAAAAAAATCGTCATCCTTTCTATTTTTTTGCTTTCAATTGCCAGTTCTATATTTGCAAAAGAGCTACCAGACTTTACTGAGCTTGCTGAAAAGCAGGGCCCCTCGGTCGTGAATATCAGTGTGACGCAAGTCGTTCAGGGTAACGCCAATCCATTCGGCGGGCTTCAGGACGACGAACAGTTTAATGAATTATTCCGTCGATTTGGCTTGCCTGTGCCGGGGGCTCCCAGAGGTCAGGCACCACAACAAGACTTTAAGTCTCAGTCCTTGGGTTCAGGGTTTATCATCAGTGCCGATGGCTACATTCTTACTAATGCGCATGTGATTAATGCGGCTGATGAAGTGATTGTGAAGTTGTCGGATAGGCGTGAATTTAAAGCCAAAATTATCGGGTCAGACCGCCGCACAGACGTTGCTTTACTCAAGATTGACGCGAGTGGTTTACCTAAGGTGTCCATTGGGGATCCGAACCAATTAAAGGTGGGTGAATGGGTTGCTGCGATTGGCTCACCTTTTGGCCTTGAAAACACCATGACAGCAGGGATTGTGAGTGCTAAAGGTCGTGCTTTGCCGCAAGAAAACTTCGTTCCGTTTATTCAAACTGACGTTGCCATTAATCCAGGTAATTCTGGCGGTCCGCTATTCAATCTAAAAGGTGAGGTGGTTGGCATTAACTCACAAATTTATAGTCGTAGCGGTGGTTCTATGGGCTTGTCCTTTGCTATTCCAATTGATGTTGCGATGGATGTTTCTAACCAGATCAAAGCTGGCGGTAAAATCTCTCGTGGTTGGCTTGGAGTTTCAATTCAAGAAATAACGAAAGACTTGGCCGAATCGTTTGGAATGAAAAATACCAATGGCGCTCTTGTCGCTGGTGTTGAGAAGAGTGGCCCTGCAGATAAGAGTGGTTTGCTTGCGGGTGATGTGATTCTAAAGTTTGATAATAAGATGATTAATGCATCATCTGATTTGCCACGTGCAGTGGGGGGCATAAAACCAGGTAGAACGGTGAACGTAGATGTGCTCCGTAAGGGGGCAATGAAAACTTTATCGGTCACAGTTGGTGAGGCACCAAACGACAAAGACGAAGTGAATGTTTCCAATAAAGGCAATGCGAAGCCAGAAGCCAACCGTATTGGCCTAGTACTCAATGAATTAACACCTCAACAAAAGAAAAAGCTGAACGGAAAAAATGGCTTATTGGTGGTTGATGCACAAGGTGCGTCAGCAGCGGCAGGCGTTCGTCGAGGGGATATCGTTTTAGGGATCAATAATGCTGAAGTAAGCAGTGTAGAACAATTCGCTAAGACCTTGGCGGCCATTCCAAATGGGAAAACCGTTGCAGTATTGATTTCGCGCGGAGAAGGGACTTTGTATGTGCCAATTAAACTCAGTGACGCCAAATAAACTCCATGATGCAGGCTAAGCATCTCATGGTGTTAAGGGCTTAATTGCTGTAAAATTAGAACATAGCAGAACGTTGCAAGGGCGCTTAGGCGCCCTTGTTGTTGGTATAACTTTTGCACTGAATCTATGAACAATATTCGTAACTTTTCCATTATCGCCCACATTGACCATGGTAAATCAACCTTGGCTGACCGTATTATTCAATTATGTGGCGGCTTATCCGACCGTGAAATGGAAGCCCAGGTGCTTGATTCGATGGACTTGGAGCGCGAGCGTGGCATTACCATTAAGGCGCAAACAGCAGCCTTGCGATACACCGCTTTGGACGGCCAAGTTTATCAGCTGAACTTAATTGATACCCCTGGCCACGTTGACTTTTCATACGAGGTCAGTCGCTCTTTATCGGCTTGTGAAGGTGCATTGTTGGTCGTAGATGCCAGTCAGGGTGTGGAAGCACAAAGTGTTGCCAACTGTTATACCGCTTTGGATTTGGGCGTTGAGGTTACTTCAGTGCTCAATAAGATTGATTTGCCTTCAGCAGACCCGGATCGTGTGATTCATGAAATTGAGGACGTGATTGGCATCGAAGCCCAAAATGCCGTGCGTTGCTCTGCTAAAACTGGGGAAGGCGTGCGTGATGTGCTTGAAGCCGTTATTGCAAGAATTCCACCACCATTAGGTGATCCAACAAAACCACTTAAAGCCTTAATTATTGACTCATGGTTTGATAACTATGTGGGTGTGGTGATGTTAGTGCGCGTGATTGACGGCACTTTAAAACCAAAAGATAAAATTCGCTTAATGGCGACGGGTGCAGTGCACCTATGTGAAGAGGTGGGTGTATTCACGCCTAAATCATTCCAAAAGCCATCACTTTCTGCGGGTGAGGTGGGCTTTATTATTGCAGGGATTAAAGAACTCACAAGCGCAAAAGTTGGCGATACTGTCACGCTTGCAGATAAGCCAGCGACTGAAGCATTGCCAGGTTTTAAAGAAGTGAAACCACAGGTGTTTGCTGGCCTATATCCTGTTGAGTCAAATCAGTTTGAGGCGCTTCGAAGTGCACTTGAAAAATTACGTCTGAATGACGCCTCTCTGCAGTTTGAGCCTGAAAACTCAACAGCATTAGGTTTCGGCTTCCGTTGCGGCTTCTTGGGTCTGCTGCACATGGAAATTGTGCAAGAGCGTCTAGAGCGTGAATACGATATGGACTTGATTACCACTGCGCCAACGGTGGTTTATGAATTACTACTCAAGTCTGGCGAAGTTGTGCAAATTGAAAATCCGTCGCGCCTGCCAGAGCCATCACGTGTTGAAGAAATTCGTGAGCCAATGATTACGATTAATTTGCTCATGCCCCAAGATTATGTAGGTCCTGTAATGACGCTTTGTACCGGCAAACGTGGCATCCAGAAGAATATGCAGTATATGGGTAGGCAAGTGATGCTGAGCTATGAGATGCCACTTAATGAGGTGGTTCTTGATTTCTTTGACAAGCTCAAATCCGTTTCGCGTGGATATGCTTCGATGGACTACGAATTTTTGGAGTTTCGTGCGGCTGATCTAGTGAAGCTAGATATTATGGTGAACGGGGAGCGGGTAGATGCACTTTCTCTGATTGTGCACAGGCAGAATGCGGTTTATCGTGGTCGTGAAGTCGCTGCCAAGATGCGTGAGCTTATTCCTCGTCAAATGTTTGACGTGGCCATTCAAGCTTCCATCGGTGCCAATATTATTGCGCGTGAAACCGTTAAAGCCATGCGTAAAAACGTCTTAGCAAAATGTTACGGTGGCGATATCAGCCGTAAGAAGAAATTGCTAGAGAAGCAAAAAGAGGGTAAAAAACGGATGAAGCAAGTTGGAAACGTTGAAATTCCTCAAGAAGCTTTCCTCGCCATTTTACGTGTTGAAGATAAGTAAAAGAAAATAAGAAACTTAAAGGGCAATCCGTATGATGTTCGCGTTATTTATGGTGGTGGTTTTATTGGTGACTGGTTTTATCTGGTTACTAGATATCTTTGTCTTGCGTAAAAATCGTGAGACTAATGCCCCTGACCCGATGCTCGTTGAATATTCAAAAAGCTTTTTCCCTGTCATTCTTGTCGTTTTCTTGATTCGTTCTTTCGTCGCTGAGCCATTCAAAATCCCTTCGGGTTCGATGATGCCAACCCTGCTTGCAGGTGATTTTATTTTGGTGAATAAATTCACATATGGCTTGCGTGTGCCAATCTTGAACAGTACTTTTATTGAAATGAACCATCCAAAACGTGGGGATGTTTTTGTATTTCATTATCCACCAGATCCATCTATTGATTACATCAAGCGAGTGGTTGGCTTGCCAGGCGACAAGATTCTGTATCAAGATAAGCAACTATATATCAATGGTCAAAAGCTAGAGATGGCCTACCTGGCTGATTATGATTATGAAAGTGGTGGCCTCAATCAAGTGCACGCAAAACGATTTGAAGAGCAGTTAGGTGATGTGAAACATGAGCTGCTAATTGAAGAGAGTAGTATGAGTCGAGAAGGTGCTTTTGAAGTGCCGCAAGGCCACTATTTCGCAATGGGCGATAATCGCGATAATAGTCGTGATAGTCGCTATTGGGGTTTTGTCCCAGAGCAAAATTTAGTGGGTAAAGCCTTCTTTATTTGGTGGAATTTTGATCAATTCAAACGTATCGGCACCAGCATTCATTAAGCATGAAAACCTCTGACCAACGATTTAGTATTAATACGAAAGCACGCCAGTGCGGCATGTCGCTCGTTGGTATGTTGGTTGCAGGGACGATTGTTTTTTCGTTGATTCTTCTAGCGACCAAAATAGTACCAGCCTACATTGAATATGGTGCTGTCAAAAAGCTCATGAGTAGAATTGGACATGAACCAAGTTTTTCGACGATGACCAATCAAGAGATTGCCAAAATGTTTGATGCAGGTGCCAACATTGCTTACATCACTTCTGTAAAAAGCAGTGACTTAACGATTTATGAAACAGATCAAAAAATTGTGACGGCAGAGTATCAAGTCGTTAAGCCTCTCGTCGCGAATATCAGTCTGATGATGAAATTTAAGGCGACGACTGAGCATTGATTTGATGCTTATTTCATCATGACCAATCCAACTACTTTCGGACTGCAGCGCTTAATTGGCTACAACTTCCATCATCAAGCCTTATTAACACAAGCCCTGACCCATCGCAGTTTTGGGAGTGTTAATAACGAGCGCTTAGAGTTTTTGGGTGATGGGGTACTCAATTTCATTATCGCCAGTCAGCTCTATCTTGCATTCCCTAAATTGGATGAGGGGGATCTCAGTCGCTTACGGGCGCATTTAGTGAAAGAGCCAACGCTAGGTGAGTTAGCATTGACGCTGAATATCGGTGATGCGCTACGTTTGGGTGAAGGTGAGCTAAAAAGTGGCGGTTGGCGTCGTCCTTCAGTGTTGGCAGATGCTTTGGAAGCTATCATTGGCGCGGTGTTTCTTGATGCTGGATTTGATGCGGCTGAGATGGTTGTTATTAAACTATTTACGCCTTTAATCGACAAAATAGACCCGAAATCGATAGGTAAAGATCCAAAATCTTTATTGCAAGAATATCTACAATCTAAAAAAATCGACGTGCCAAGCTATGAAGTATTGGCAATTGAAGGCGAGGCACATTGCCAGACGTTCCGTGTCGAATGCAAAGTCGCAAAATTCAACATCACCACCCAAGGTGAAGGCACAAGCCGTCGTGCTGCTGAGCAAGAAGCAGCCAAGCTTGCCTATCAACAAATAATAGCCTAAACATTTGCGTAAAAGCGAAAATATTAAATCGCGAAAATGTGAAATTGAAAGTACATTGAAAGCATAAACATGACTCAAAACACCCCATTCCGTTGCGGCACTGTTGCCATTGTAGGCCGACCAAACGTTGGTAAATCAACCTTGCTCAACCACATTATGGGAATGAAGCTCAGCATCACTTCGCGTAAGGCACAAACCACGCGCCATCGTTTGCTAGGCATTCATACCACGCCAGATACACAATTCTTATTTGTGGATACGCCAGGCTTTCAGCAAAAGCATATTAATGCCTTGAATAAAACGCTGAACAAAACAGTGACTCAAGTGCTTAATGAGGTGGATGTGGTCTTGTTTGTGATTGAGCCTATGCACCTTGGGGATGCTGATAAGATTGTATTAAACCTGTTACCTAAAAATAAGCCAGTGTTGCTTGTAGTGAATAAAGCCGACTTAATGGGTGATAAAGGCAACTTGTTGCCGCTGATTCAAGACTTCGATTTGCTATTTCCTTTCGCAGCGATCGTGCCAGTGAGCGCCAAAAAGAGTTTGTATTTGGATGAGCTTTTAAGCGCCGTGCGTGTGCATTTGCCAGAGCAAGCAGCCATTTATGGTGAAGATGAAATCACGGATAAAAATGAGCGCTTTCTGGCGGCTGAGTTACTTCGCGAAAAAGCCTTTCGCTTTTTGGGTGAGGAAGTGCCTTATGGGATTACCGTTGAGATCGAAAAGTTTGAAATGGAAGGTAATCTGCGCCGCATTCATGCCGCATTTATTGTGGATAAAGAAAGCCAAAAGCCTATGCTGATTGGTAAAGGTGGCGAGAAACTAAAGAAGATTTCAACCGAAGCACGTCAAGACATGGAAAAGCTGTTTGACGGCAAAGTTTGGCTAGAAACTTGGGTGAAAGTGAAGGGCGGCTGGGCTGATGATGAGCGTGCGCTTAAGAGTTTAGGTTATTAGGTCAGCTTTACTAGGATCAAAAGGCTTTTAAATGGCTGTTAGTAGTATCACGCGTCAGGATAATCAGCCCGTCTATGTGCTGCACACTTATCCTTTTAAAGAAACCAGCTTAGTCGTGGAGTTATTTACTCGAGATTTTGGACGGGTCTCAGCGGTGGCCAAAGGAGCGAGAAGGCCACGCTCAGCCATGCGCGGCATGTTGCAGTCATTTCAGCCTCTGCTCGGCGCATGGTCCGGCAAGCTAGAGCTTAAAACGCTACATTCGCTAGAGTGGTATGCAGGGCTGCTCATGCTTCAAGGTGAAGCTTTGATGTGTGGCTTTTATTTAAATGAGTTATTGCTGCGCTTATTGCCGCGTGAGGATGCCCACGAAGCTTTGTTTGATGAATATACGCAAACACTGAAATTACTTTCGCTTGCACCGGATGATTCAGCCAGTATTCTGCGCCGTTTTGAATTACGTTTATTGCAAGCCTTGGGGTATAGCGTGCCTTTGACACATAACATTCGTGATGAGGCAGTGATTGCCGAAGCTCAGTACTATTATGTGCCAGAAGTCGGCCCAGTTTCCCTTAGGCATGACTATCAAGAAAATGGCGTACAATTATTTGGCAAAACATTGCTAGATATGGCGCAAGATGACTATGCTGATTTACAAACTCAGCAGCAAAGTAAGCAACTAATGCGGCTTTTGGTGGCGCATTATTTGGGTGATAAACCGCTCCATACTCGACAACTTTTAATCGATTTACAGGATTTATGATGACAAGTGCCAGCATTAAATTAGGCGTGAATATCGACCACGTGGCGACCTTACGTCAGGCTCGTGGTACTCAGTATCCAAGCGTGGTGCAAGCAGCGTTGCGCGCTGAAGAAGCGGGCGCAGATAGCATCACCATTCACTTGCGGGAAGATCGACGCCACATTCAAGATGCCGACGTTTATGCGCTTCGCCCATTGCTTCAAACCAAAATGAATTTTGAAATGGCCGTGACCGATGAAATGGTGGGGATTGCCTTAAAAGTAAAACCACAAGATGTTTGCTTAGTGCCAGAGCGTCGTGAAGAGCGCACGACCGAGGGTGGGCTTGAAGTGGCAGGAAACCTGGCACGAATTAAAACAGTATGCAAAACCTTGGCGGATGCAGGCATACGGGTTTCATTATTTATTGCACCTGACATAGCGCAAATCAACGCAGCTAAAACTGCTGGCGCTCCTGTCATTGAGATTCACACCGGTAAATTTGTGGATAGCGAAGGCGATGAGCAAGTTAAAGAGTTAGCACGTATTCAAGAAGCCACAGCACATGCCTTATCTTTGGGTTTAGTCGTGAATGCGGGTCATGGTTTGAATATCCATAATGTGCATCAAATCGCTGCGATTCCAGGGATTGAAGAGCTTAATATTGGTCACGCTATTGTGGCGCATGCCGTGTTTGTGGGTTGGGAGTATGCCGTGCGTGAAATGAAAGCACTCATGGTTGAGGCGGCACGTTAAGCGATGATTTACGGTGTTGGTACGGATTTAGTTGAAGTGGCGCGAATTCAAGATTCGCTAGACCGCTTTGGCGATCACTTTGCCATGCGGGTCTTAAGTGAACGCGAGATGCAAGAATTTCAGCTGTCCAATACTAAAGCGCGTTTCCTGGCTAAACGCTTCGCTGCTAAAGAAGCTTTTGCAAAAGCCCTCGGGACAGGCATACGCAAACCCGCCACTTTTGAGAATATTGGTGTGGGTCATGATGATTTAGGTAAGCCAGTATTTGATTTAGCAGCTGAATTGCAAGCCTGTTTAGAAGCAAAAAACATCCAGTTTGCACATCTTTCTATTTCAGATGAAAAGGCATTTGCGACAGCATTTGTCGTTCTCGAAAAGTCTTCATAAAGTCAATATGCTTGAGATTGATTCACCAGATTATGAGCGTCGCTTTAGCGGCGTTCGCCGTTTATACGGACAGCAAGGCTTGGCAAAGCTACAGGCGGCTAATATTTGCGTTATCGGTATAGGCGGTGTGGGCTCTTGGGCGGTAGAGGCTTTGGCGCGAAGCGCTGTCGGACATATCACACTGATTGATTTAGATAATATTGCTGAATCTAATGTGAACCGCCAACTACACGCAATTGATGGCGCTTTTGGATTGGCCAAAGTGACTGCCATGGCTCAGCGTATCAAGGCGATTAATCCTGCTTGTGTCGTTAAAGAGATTGAAGATTTTGTGACACCAGAAAATGTCGCCGAAATGCTCAATGCTGGCTTTGATATGGTGCTTGACGCCATAGACGATGCGAAAGCTAAAGTAGCGATTGCTGCCTATTGCAAGAAAAACAATATCCCCCTTGTCACCGTTGGCGGTGCGGGTGGGAGGCTAGACCCCACTAGGATTAAACAAGGTGATTTGTCACAGGTCGTGGGGGATCGATTGCTTGCAAAAGTCCGTAATCAACTGCGCCGTGATCATGGCTTTCCAAAGGCACCAACGAGTCATAAAAAATCTCCCACTAAGTTTGGCATCATCGCGGTTTATTCGGACGAGCAAGTCTTACAACCTGATGCTGATATTGCGTCCAGTTGTGAGGCCGATACAGCCATAACAGGCTTAAATTGCGCTGGTTATGGATCATCTGTTTGTGTCACGGCGCCATTTGGCATGGTGGCGGCTGGTATTGTGTTGAATCAAGTTATTCAACACCGTCTTTTGGAAAAATAATCGCTTGAAATAATACCGGCTGTCCCCATTTCATACTTATTGTTTTTTTACCCGTCATTAAGGAGCTTTCAATATGACAACATCGTCATCTCAAAAAGAAACTTTAGGTTTTCAAGCCGAAGTCAAACAGCTGCTTCAGCTAATGATTCATTCTCTCTATAGCAATAAAGAAATCGTCTTGCGTGAGTTAATTTCTAATGCATCCGACGCATCTGACAAATTGAGATTTTCTGCGCTTTCTGATAACACGCTTTACGGCGGCGATAGCGATTTAAAAATTCGACTCGCATTTGATAAAGCGGCGCGCACATTAACAATCACGGATAACGGCATCGGCATGAGCCGTAGCGAGGTGATTGAAAACATCGGTACGATTGCCAAATCGGGTACGAAAGAATTCTTTAACGCACTGACTGGCGACCAAGCCAAAGATGCTAATTTGATTGGTCAGTTTGGTGTGGGGTTTTATTCAGCATTTATTATTGCTGACAAAGTAACGTTAACTTCGCTGCGCGCTGGTGAAACTGAAGCGGTGAAATGGGAATCAGCAGGTGAGGGCGACTTTACTTTAGAGCCTGCGGACAAGAAAACACGCGGTACTGAAATCGTCTTGCATTTGCGCGAGGGCGAAGATGAGTTCCTGAATGATTGGAAACTAAAATCCATCATCTGCAAATACTCAGACCACATCACTTTGCCGATTGTGATGAAAAAATCCGAATGGAAAGATGGTGAGCAAGTACCAACGGATGAAGATGAAACAGTGAATAAAGCTTCTGCTTTGTGGGCGCGCGCTAAAAATGATGTGACTGAAGATGAGTATCAAGAATTCTACAAACACGTTTCTCACGACTTTGAGAATCCACTGGCTTGGAGCCACAACCGGGTAGAAGGCAATCAGGAATACATTTCTTTGCTGTATGTACCAAGCAAAGCGCCGTTTGATTTGTATGACCGTGAGCGCAGTCATGGCATTAAGCTTTATGTGAAGCGTGTATTTATTTTGGAAGACGCTGAAAAATTGATGCCGCAATATTTGCGCTTTGTACGCGGCGTAATTGATTCGGCTGATTTGCCGCTTAACGTTTCGCGTGAAATCTTGCAGCACTCTAAAGACATTGATGCGATTAAAGCTGCTTCTGTGAAGAAAGTACTAGGCTTGTTAGAAGATTTAGCTGAGAACAAAGCAGAGCAATATCAAGCATTCTGGAGCGAGTTTGGTCGCGTGTTAAAAGAAGGCCCGGGCGAGGACTTTGCGAACAAAGAGAGAGTTGCTGGCTTGCTGCGTTTTGCATCAACCCATTTGGATACGGAAGCGCAAGTGGTTGGCTTTAAAGACTATATCGCTCGCATGAAAGAAGGCCAAGAAGCGATTTACTACATTACCGCTGATAGCTTTGCGGCAGCCCAACATAGCCCACATTTGGAAATTTTCCGTAAAAAAGGCATTGAGGTATTGCTGCTTTCAGATCGTGTGGATGAATGGATGCTGGGCGGCCTCACTGAATTTGATGGTAAGAAATTGCAATCCATCGCTAAAGGGGATTTGGACCTAGGGAAGCTTGAAGATGAAGCTGAAAAGGAAGCTAAAAAACAAGTGGAAGATGCCGCAAAAGAGTTAGTTGAAAAGGTAAAAGCGACACTAGGTGAACAAGTGAAAGAAGTGTGCGTCACTCACCGTTTAACGGATTCGCCAGCTTGCTTGGTGGCGGGAGAAAATGACTTATCAGGTAATTTGGAGCGCATGCTGAAAGCTGCTGGTCAAAAAACACCTGAAAGTAAACCGACGCTAGAGATTAATCCTGCGCATGCCTTAGTTGAGCGCTTAAAATCTGAAAAAGATGAAATGAAATTTAATGATTTGGCGCATGTGCTGTTTGATCAAGCCTTGTTGGCAGAGGGCGGTCAGCTCAATGACCCGGCAAGTTTTGTTAAACGTATGAATCGCCTGTTGATGCGTTAATGTTTATTTCTCTGAAAGGATTTTTGGAATGTTTTGCCATTAAATCGACAAAGGTCAAAAGATAATGACACCAAAAACTAAGGCGCTAGTCAGATGGCTCATTCCTGCCCTAACTGGTAAAAACTATATCAAGATTGTACTGCTTGGCCTTGCAATATGCCTATCTGTGATGGCGTCTGCAGGTGGCAGTATTGCAGGGCAAGTGGTAAGTGTGGCCGATGGTGACACGCTCACTGTGCTGGACGATACTCACCAACAGCATAAAATTAGACTTGCCGGCATTGACGCGCCTGAAAAAGCGCAGCCATTTGGGCAAGCAAGTAAACAAAGGCTTTCAGAGCTTTGTTATCAAAAGCAGGCCATCGTGGTGGTAGTGAATACCGATCGTTACGGCCGTATGGTGGGTGATGTAACGTGTGACGATGTGCATGCCAATGAAGAAATGCTGCGTAGTGGACATGCTTGGGTGTATCGCCATTATGACAAAGGCTTTGCGTATTTCTACGCAATAGAGGATGCCGCTAAAGAAGCCAAACTTGGTTTGTGGGTAGATGACAGCCCTACGCCGCCTTGGGAATGGCGTCACAGCCGCAAGCTTAAAGATTAAGGCTGTTAAAAAACCGCTAGCTTGTTACAATCGCTTCTAGATTATCTTTAGCGATTTCTAATTATTTCATGCGCCTTGTCGTCTCTATTTCTCAGCAAGATTTAACTGTGTTTAACGCACAGCATCAGTCAATTGCCCATTACTCAATTTCAACAGCCGCTAATGGTGTGGGCTGTGAAAAAAACAGCGGTTGCACGCCGCTGGGGCTGCATATCATTCGCGCCAAAATAGGCGAGGGTGCGCCTTCGGGTAGCGTCTTTATAGGAAGGCGTCCTACAGGCGAGATTTGCACACCTGAGTTGATGGTTGAGTTTCCCAACCGAGATTGGATATTAACCCGTATCTTATGGCTTTCAGGCATTGAGGTGGGTGTGAATCGTTTAGGTAATGTCGATACGATGCAACGTTATATTTACATACACGGCACGCCAGATAGCAATGCTATGGGCGTAATTGGTTCACATGGATGCATTCGTATGCGTAACGCCGATATTATGGCTTTGTTTAATATGGTGGATGTGGGCGTAGAGGTCGATATTCAGCCATGATGAAGCGTTTGTTGGGTGTTATTCCTGTTGTTTTTGGCGTGGTTTTCCTCACTTTTCTTTTGGTGCATGCTGTGCCTGGCGACCCAGTTGAAGTGATGCTGGGTGAGTCAGCGAGTAACGCAGACCGCATTCAGTTACAGTCAGACTTAGGGCTGGATCAGCCCATTTATGTCCAGTTTGGTGTTTACCTCAATAAGCTTGTGCATGGCGATTGGGGTGTTTCTATCCATTCCAAAAAGCCGATTATAGATTTGCTCGCTGAGCGGTTGCCAGCCACAGCTAAATTGGCTTTGTTGGCCTTGTTATTTGCTGTGCTGATTGGCTTGCCTTTGGGTATTATTGCCGCGCTGAAGGTGAATCAATGGCCGGATAAACTGGCTAATCTCTTAAGTCTCTCTATCTCAGCAATGCCGCATTTTTGGATGGGACCGATGCTGATGATGCTGTTTGCCTTATGGCTAGGTTTGTTGCCTGTCAGCGGTATGGAAAATGGTACTTCTATTATTTTACCTGCGCTGACTTTAGGTTTTGGCTTAGCGGCTATTTTGACCCGAATGACGCGCGCCAGCATGCTAGAAGTGTTGCATGAGGATTTTATTCGCACTGCTCGCGCTAAAGGCTTGGCTGAAAGCACAGTGATTTTAAGGCACGCCTTACGCGCTGCTTTGTTGCCGATAGTGACGGTGCTTGGTTTACAGTTGGGTAGCTTGCTAGCAGGTACGGTGATTACTGAAACCGTATTTTCTTGGGATGGCATTGGTCGTCTGTTGGTTGAGTCGATTGAAAAGCGTGATTACCCTGTAACGCAGGCTTGCGTGCTAGTGGTGGCTTTAGTCTATGTACTGGTGAATTTGGCCACAGATATGATTTATACCAAAATAGACCCTCGGGTGAGGTTTGCTACATGAGCCGAAAGTATTGGTCCGTTTGGGTATTAGCACTATGGCTCATAGGCACGTTTGTTGTTAGCTTGGTTGATTTTCATCCTAATCAAATCCATTTGAATTTAATGTTGGCAAAACCCTCCGTTAATCACCTATTGGGCTTTGATGATCTGGGACGTGAAATTCTGCCGCGCCTCTTGGCTGGTGCGCAGGTCTCATTGGTGGTAGTAATTGTTGTCACTGCGATAACAGCATCGCTTGGCATTGCGCTCGGTTTGGTTTCTGGATATTACGGGGGTTGGATAGACCGCTCCTTAATGCAAATTACAGATGTATTTTTAGCCTTTCCTGGCATTCTTTTAGCGATTGCTTTTGCGGCAGTTTTAGGGGCTGGGTTAAGCAACTTGATATTGGCGCTGTGCATAACTTCGTGGGTGGGTTATGCCCGCTTAACAAGGGCGCAAGTGCTCTCATTAAGACAGCGGCAGCATGTCTTGGCAGCCAAGTCTTTAGGGGCATCCACGCCGCGTATTATGCTAAAACACATGTTACCTTTGCTAGCCGCACCTTTGTTAGTTGAGGCCACTTACAGCATGGCTGGTTTGGTGATTGCTGAAGCAAGCTTGTCTTTTTTGGGCTTGGGAATACAAGCGCCGAGCGCATCTTGGGGGTCAATGTTGCGAGATGGTGTGCGCTACATGTTGATTGCGCCACATTATGTATTGGCGGTGGGGTTAAGTTTGATGTCGCTGGTGTTGGCGGTGAATGTTTTAGGTGATCGTTTGCGCGATCAATTGGACGTAAGAGGATAAAGAAATGACACTTGGCCCAGTAATGCTGGATTTAGTTGGTAAAGAACTCACTGCAGAAGATATTAAGCGACTGCAACACCCATTGGTGGGTGGCGTGATTTTGTTTTCACGCAACTTTGAATCCCCAGCACAATTAAAGGCACTGACAGCCAGTATTCATGCGGTTCGTCAGCCACCTTTGTTGATTTCGGTTGATCATGAGGGTGGACGTGTTCAGCGCTTTAAGGATGGGTTTACCAAGATTCCGCCGATGCGTGAATTTGGCAAAATTTGGGATAGTCATCCTAAAAAGGCCAAAGAGCTTGCGGAAGAAGCAGGTTGGATTTTGGCGGCGGAACTACGGGCGCACGGCGTGGATTTTAGCTTTACGCCAGTGTTGGATATGGATTACGGCGAAAGCCAAGTGATTGGTAATCGTGCGTTTCATGTCAAAGCACAAGCCATTCATGAACTCGCCTATGCTTTGATGCATGGCCTCAAGCGTGGCGGCATGCCAGCGGTAGGCAAACATTTTCCTGGGCACGGCTATGTGGTGGCAGATTCGCATGTAGCGATTCCTGTCGATGAACGCGAGTTTGATGAAATCGCCCAAAATGATATGCAGCCATTTCGCCAAATGATTGATGATGGAATACAAGCAATTATGCCTGCGCATGTCATTTATCCTAAGGTAGATGAAAAGCCGGCTGGTTTTTCGCCGCGCTGGTTGCAAAAAGTGTTGCGTGAGCGTTTGGGTTTTGATGGTGTCATTTTTAGTGATGACCTTTCTATGGAAGGGGCGGGAGTTGCTGGGGATGTCACAGCGCGAGCTTTAGCCGCCTTAAATGCCGGCTGTGACATGGTGTTGTTATGTAACCAGCCAGATAAGGCAGATGAGTTGTTGGCGAATTTGAAATGGGAAATGACAGGCGCTAGCCGCGCACGACTGGCGCGTATGCATGGTGCTCGCTCACCAAAAGATATGGATCATTTACATGAAGATGCAGAGTTTGTGGCGGCGGTGAAGCGTGTGGATTTGGTGGGCAAGTCTGAGCAGGATTTGTTTTAAATATCTATTAATAGATTGTCACAAAAATAGTCTTGAAACTTAACGCTAAAGTCGCTATCTTAAGAGTGTTGCTCTTTGGCAATATTTTGATAAGGAAATTGTAATGTTTGATGATGTTCAAGTAATTGGTCGTTCAACTACTGCCGCGGATTTACAAAACCGCGTGCTTCGTAACACTTACGCCTTGCTTGGTTTAACCATGATTCCAACCATGATAGGCGCATATTTCGGTCTGCAAATGAATTTTGGATTTATGGCCGCACATCCGTTCATTTTTGCAATTGGCTTTATGGTGGTGATGTTTGGTATGTTCCAACTGATTGCCGCCAATCAGAACAGTTCCTTAGGTGTTTGGCTCCTGTTAGCCATGACCTTAGTTTTTGGACTTTTGTTGGGCCCGATTTTACAAGCAGCTTTGCACCTGCGTAATGGCGGAGAAATCGTTGGTTTAGCCGCGGCTGGCACTGGCATTACATTTTTCAGCTTGGCAGCGATTGGCTCTAGCCCTGCGCGTGATTTCAGTGGTCTTGGCAAATTCTTGTTTGTAGGCTTGATCCTAGCGCTAGTGGCTTCGCTGGCTAATATGTTCTTTCACTTTGATCCTGCGCACTTAATGATTTCAAGCATCTCAGTGCTAATTTTCTCAGGTTACATTTTGTACGATGTGAACCAAATCGTGCGTGGTGGCCAAACTAACTATGTGATGGCAACGTTGAGTTTGTATTTGGACATCTACAACTTGTTTGTGAACCTACTAAGTATCTTGATGAGTTTGATGGGTAATGATCGTGAGTGATTGATGTAACGCTTAAAAACCTGCTTCGGCAGGTTTTTTTTACGTCTTTTTATTGAGGCGACGTTCTTTAAAAAAAGCGGAGAGGATTTGCGCTGTTTCATTGCGGAGTACCCCGCCATTGACAGCGGTATGATGATTGAGCTTCTCTTCGGACATTAAGTCCAACACGCTGCCACAAGCCCCTGTTTTAAGATCGCTAGCACCATAAATTAAGTTGGCAATACGAGCGTGTTGAATAGCCCCCGCGCACATCGCGCAGGGCTCGAGGGTGACATACAAGGTGCAGTCAACTAAGCGATAATTGCCAATATGTCGTGCAGCATCACGTAGCGCAAGTATTTCGGCGTGTGCACTTGGATCATTCAGGCTGATCGGTGCATTACTACCACGGCCAATAATGACACCATCTTTCACCACCACCGCACCTACAGGCACTTCTCCTTTTTCAGCCGCTTGCTTTGCGAGTGTCATGGCGGCTTGCATAAATATTTCGTGTTGTTCTATCATCGGCTACTGCATGCTATTTAAAATATGACGTGTTTCGAGCGCCACTTCCGAGGCGCTTAAACCGATCGGACCAATCCCTTTTGCGACGAGCGAATCAGCCGCGGCGCCATGCAAGTAAACTCCCGTTTTAGATGCATCTAAAACATGCAGGCCCTGCGCAACAAGGCTGCCGATAATGCCGCTTAGAACATCCCCAGTGCCTCCACTGGCTAAGCCAACATTTCCGCTAGCGTTGGTAAATGACTGGTATTGAAACGCGACAATGGTTTCATGACCTTTTAATATACAAACAGCGTTATATTGTTGAGCAAGTTTCAATGCGCTTTCAATGCGGTTTTGTTGAACTTCTTTGCTTGATATTTTCAATAGTCTTGCCGCTTCACCAGGGTGTGGCGTGATAATCGTTGCGTGTTTTCGTTGGCTGAGTTGTTCACTCAGTCCTTGGTTTGCAGCGATTAAATTCAGTGCGTCGGCATCAAGAAGTATGGGCGTGGAGGTGAATAGCCAATGACCGAGAAGGCTGATGGCTTGCGGTGATTCACCCATCCCAGGACCAATAACTACGCAGTCTAATTGGTCTAATAACTCAATGCCATCTGGTTCGCGCAGCATGATTTCTGGATGGATCAAATCGATGCCGGGTGCATCGTCGGCTAAAAAGCTGGCATAAACTCTTCCCGCGCCGCTGAATAATGCGGCGCGAGATGCAAGCACAACAGCACCAAGCATGGTGCTTGCACCGCCAATGATGGCGACACTTCCGTTATCGCCTTTATGGGCGTCAAGTTTGCGTTTTGGAAGCGTGATATTGTGTTGATTGATGATTTGCATTTGATCTAATTTTACAGCGGATGTTTAAATAAAAGCATTTTTTGTATTGGAATGAAATGCTGCAACAGCACTCTGAATTAAAAAAAGTAACGATTTTTTAGTGGCTAAGAAATCATTCGCTATCTAGTTTAGTTTTGTTTCTTTACTATGTTCGAAAGTGCTCGTATGGCTGGGACACAAAAGTACTTTTTAAGAAGTTGTCATGAATAAAAATTTGTATTGGAATCTATGATGGAAGTTCGTCGTTCAGCATCCCGAGGTCACGCCAATCACGGCTGGTTAGATAGCTATCATTCGTTTTCATTTAATCAATATTACGACCCAGCGCGCATGGCGTTTTCAGTATTGCGGGTGATTAATGAAGATATAGTTGCGCCGACGCGTGGTTTTGGCATGCATCCTCACCAAAACATGGAAATTATTACGTATATGTTAGGCGGTGAGTTGGCGCATCAGGATAGTTTGGGTAATGGCTCGACGATCAGGGCTGGTGATGTTCAGAGAATGACAGCAGGGTCAGGAATCGTGCATGCTGAGATGAATCAGTCTATCACGGAAGCTGCCCATCTATTGCAAATATGGTTAACGCCATCCAAAGATGGCCTCGAGCCTAGTTATGAAGACAAGCGGATTGATCCTCATCGTAAACTTAATCAATGGTGTTTGATCGCCTCGCATGACGCGCGCGAGGATTCTTTATTAATTCATCAAGACGTCAATTTATGGGCCACTTATCTTCATGCCGGTCATTCATTGGATTATCAAGCACCTAAAGGCCGGAGTGCCTATGTTCAGTTGGCGAGAGGGCGTTTGCGTGTTAATGGTGAGTGGCTAGAGCAGGGTGATGCGATCGTGTTAGAAACGTCTATTGATTTGTCGTTAAATGCAGAAACAGATGCAGAAGTGTTGTTGTTTGATCTACCAAAAGCTTAATGAATATGGCGCTTTATCACGCGTCAATTATTTAAATTAATATTCGTCGTCGGTCTATTATTGAGTTTTACGAGTGCTTATGCCGACATTGAAACTGATCAAGTCGACAATGCACATAGCTTTACTAATTTTAATATTCGATATATTGCTTCAAAATTGTCCGGTAAGTTTAGCGATGAAGCTGGCAATATGAAAATTGACCGTGCTAAATTCGCGAACTCGTCTGTGGATGCTAAAATCAGTCCATTAATTGTTAATACCAGCTTTGCTAAGCTCACCATGGACGGTATCACGAAGGAGATGAGATTGCCTTTTGAATTGTTGGGCGATGCTAGCGATCCTTGCGGTGCTTACTGCATTGGTATTGAGGCCCATCCCAGCCTGAAGGCTCCAGATTGTGGCTTTACATGGAGGGACAGCTGGCGGTCCGGTAGGTGATGAAGTTGAGGTCATTCTGCTGATTGAAGGCATTAAAACGAATTAAGTTTTTGAACCATTTTATTTTAGAAGTTTTGATAAAGGATAGACAATGAGCGATTTATTTAGCCCAGTCACACTCGGTAGTATTGAGTTGAGCAACCGGATGGTGATGGCACCACTTACCCGCAATCGTTCAAGCATGGAAGGTGTTCCACAAGACATGAGCGTGACGTATTACGAACAACGCGCTACCGCTGGTTTAATCATTACTGAAGCTACACCGATATCACCAATGGGCCATGGTTATCCTTTATTGCCTGGTATCTATACGTATGCACAAATTGTTGGCTGGAAAAAAGTCACGGATGCTGTGCATGCCAAAGGTGGCAAGATTGTGATTCAACTTTGGCATGTGGGTCGTATTTCACACCCAAGCCTATTGAATGGCGAGACCCCTGTTGCGCCCTCAGCAGTTAAGCCAGCAGGCAAAGCTTTCACCTTCAATGGTTTGGTCGATTATGTTGAGCCACGGGCTTTAGATGCTAGTGAGTTGCCAGGCATTGTGGCGGATTACGTTCAGGCGAGTAAAAATGCCATGAAAGCAGGTTTTGATGGCGTTGAAATTCACTCGGCTAATGGCTATTTGCTCGATCAATTTTTACGCGATGGCAGTAATAAACGCTCTGATATTTATGGTGGCAGTATTGAAAACCGCGCACGTTTGTTAATGGAAGTCACAAAAGCAGTGGTGGACGCGATTGGTTCCGATAAAGTGGGTTTGCGTCTTTCGCCAGTGAATCCATTTAATGATATGAAAGATAGCGATCCACAAGCCGTATTTAATTATGTGACGGCGCAATTAAACCAATTCAACTTGGCATACTTGCATGTGGTTGAAGGCGGCATTCATGGCGGCGGCGTAGCTGACCCGTTTGATTTTGATGCGATGCGTAAACTTTGCAAATCTCCCTACATGGCGAATTTGTCTTACGACAAAGCGCGTGGTAATGCGGCGATTGCTAATGGTCATGCAGATGCGGTGGCTTATGGCGTGCCCTTTATCGCTAATCCAGATTTGGTTGAACGTTTCCGTCAAGATGCACCTCTTAATGAAGCAGATTCAACAAGCTTTTATGGTGGCACTGAAAAAGGCTATACCGATTATCCAACGCTTTAGACCGAGTAAACTTGATGAAAAAAACAGCGATTACCCAAGTAGAGATTGATAAAACCATTGCTGAGCGATGGAGCGGCCGCGCTTACGATGCTAGTAAGCCTGTGACAGCAGATCAAACGATCGCCTTGCTAGAAGCCGCTCGTTGGGCGCCTTCTTGTATGGGTGATCAGCCTTGGCGTATTGTGGTCTGGAACAAAGATGACAACGCTGAAGCTTGGCAACAAGTATTTGATTGCCTCTCGGAGGGCAACCAGACTTGGGTGATTAATGCGCCTTTGCTTTGTTTGGTTTGTGCGAATACGCTGTTTGTCAAGAATGCACAACCTAATCGATGGGCTCAGTACGATACTGGTGCGGCGGCTCAAAATTTATGTTTACAGGCAGCAAGCATGGGGTTGATGGCGCATCAGATGGGTGGCTTTGATGCTGAAAAAATACGCACAATCTTTAACATCCCCGTGCAATTCACCTTAATGTCCATGATATCAGTAGGTCATCCTGCTGATATTCAATCTGTTACTGGGGAGTTGCTTGTTCGTGAAATGGCACCACGGACTCGTCGGGATTTAGGTGATTTGTTTTTTGATGGTGCGTGGGAAAAACCAATCGCTTAAGATTCCTCAACAAGCATTTGAGTTGCGTGTTTCGGTATTTCCAGGGCATCTGATAGAATATTGCAACTAAAAAGATTATCGATAGGAAACATCATGGCTGTAGTAGAACTAAATAAAGAGAATTTCAAAGAAACAATCGTTAACAATCCATTTGTGATTGTTGATTTTTGGGCGCCATGGTGTGAGCCATGTGTCGCTTTTACGCCTGTGATTGAGGCTGCAGCTGCAAAAAACCCTGATATTTTGTTTGGTATGGTGAATACAGAAGCCAATCCAGAAATTGCTGAGTACTTTGAAGTAACCAAAATTCCAGGCATTTTAATTGTTCGTGAGCAAGCCGGCATTCATGCGCAACAAGGCGAAATTGGCGCGCCAGCGCTAGACAAGCTTATCGAATGGGCACGTGATTTTGATATAGAGCAAGTGCGTCAGTATTATGCTGAACAGGATAAAAAGTAATTCGCCTAACAATAATAAAAAAGCCGCTGAAAAGCGGCTTTTTTATTAGTTTCAATAGAATAGAGCTAAAGGTTTGCCAAGAACTTGGCTGGATCAATTGATTTTCCTTGGTAACGGATTTCAAAGTGAAGTTTAACAACGTCTGTTCCAGAGCTTCCCATTTCCGCTATTTTTTGTCCTTTGATCACTGTTTGACCTTCTTTCACTAAGATCTTGCTGTTGTGCGCATACACTGACAGATAATCTTTATTGTGTTTGACGATCACTAAATTGCCATAACCGCGTAAATCTGAACCGCTGTATATTACTTTGCCGTTTGCTGCGGCATTAATATCTTGTCCCATTGCACCTTCAATGTCGATGCCTTTGGCGCTAGCCCCTTCGTTAAAACCAGCTTTTAATTTTCCTTTGGTTGGGGTCGACCAATCTAACGCATCCTCACCCGTCACTGCACTTTCAAGCGGCTTTTGTTCGGATGACTTTATATCGGTTGTTTTGGGCTCAGCAGGTTTCGTTAGGTCTTTTTCCGCTTCTTCGTTGTATGGCCCACGTAGGGCTTTGGGTGACCTGATTGTTGGGATATCTGCTGAACTAGCTTGGCTGGTTTGACCTGAGCTGGTTTGACTTGGAGTGATCTGGCTATCGTTATTAAGTGGTTTGATCACGACTTCATCATTATTTGTATCAGCAATTTTAGCGCTTGTGATATTGCTACTTTTGATTTTTAGCTGTTGACCCACACGAATATTGTAAGGTGCGTTGATGTTATTGTTTTGGGCAATATCTTTGTAATCCTCACCAAATTCAAGGCCGATGCTGTAAAGCGTATCTCCTTTTTTTACAGTGTAGGATTCAGGACGCCAATCTTTACTATTTAAATTGGTTTTTTGAATGAGTTTTTTGGGAGTTTGAATAGCTTTAGGCTTTGGTGGTTCTGGTGAGCGATCAATCACTGGCGCTCTATTAGGTGTACTAGAACAAGCGATTAATACCAAAGTGAGAAGACCGATGATGAAATTGTGGGGTCTTTGCATTAGTTGGTTCCTCCCAACAATGGCACAAACTTCACTGGTTCAAGCTTGGTTTTTTTGAATTCGGAGGTGCCGTTATTGACGATATGCTCGATTAAATACAAGATTTGCTCGTCTGTGCCCACGGGAATCACCATGCGACCACCAGCGGCAAGTTGATGCACTAACTCATCAGGAATGTGGCTAGCTGCCGCAGTCACAATGATCCCATCAAATGGACCAAAATCAGGCAATCCCATTGTGCCATCTGCGTGTTTTAGCTTGATGTTACTCATGCGTATTTCGCGAAGATGTTTACGCGCCTTCATGACGAGCGGACTAATGCGCTCGAGTGAATATACTTCACTCGCGACTTTTGATAAAACAGCCGTTTGATAACCACAACCCGTCCCAATTTCAAGCACTTTGCCCAAAGGACGGCCAGCACGCAGTGTTTCTGTCATCTTTGCAACGGTATAAGGTTGTGAGATTGTTTGACCGAAGCCAATTGGGAGTGAAACATCTTCATAAGCACGTGTAGCGAGGGCTTCATCTACAAAAATATGACGTGGTATTTCACCCATGGCTGAGAGGGTTACTTCGTCTTTGATGCCTTGTTCTCTTAGGCGCGACAACATTCTGTCGCGCGTGCGTTGGGAGGTCATGCCGATGCCAGAGGTGCTTCTCACGCTATTTTATCCAGCTTTTCAATGCGTCTAATTGGTTAAAGTGAGTCAAATCCGCTTGCAAAGGTGTCAGTGAAACCTGATTATTTGACACCGCATAAAAGTCTGTGCCTTCTCCCGCATCAGAAGCAGCGCCTGCGGGGCCAACCCAATAGAGCGTTTCACCGCGAGGAGATAAGGATTTAATCACGGGCTCTGCTTTATGGCGTTTACCAAGGCGGGTGACTACCTTGCCTTTAAGTTCTGAGTAAGGGATGTCAGGTACATTGACGTTCATTAAAACAGGGGGAGGGAACACATTTTCTTGATAGCGTTCGATAAGTTCAACAATCACTTTTCCCGCCGTTTCAAAATGCGTCGCATTGTGTTGTGACATTGATACCGCAAAGGATGGGATGCCCAACAAATAGCCTTCCATGGCGGCGGCAACCGTGCCTGAATAGATGGTGTCGTCACCCATGTTCGCACCATCATTAATGCCTGAAATCACCATATCGGGAAGTTTATCGATTAAGCCAGTCACTGCCAAATGCACGCAGTCAGTGGGTGTGCCGTTTACAAAGTAAAACCCATTACTGGCTTGTCGCACGGTCAATGGTCTGTCAAGTGTGAGGGAGTTGCTGGCGCCACTGCGATTGCGTTCTGGTGCAAACACCACAATATCGGCTACTTTTGAAACATATTCAGCAAGTGTTGCAAGACCTGGGGCGAAGTAGCCATCGTCATTAGAGAGAAGAATTAACATGAATAAATTATATCGCTTATTGTTGAGGCTAGTTTGCTGCCTGTCTTGTTAATTTTGCATAGTAAATAGTACAGACGAAAAAAATAGAAGTCAGTAAAACCTCTACAAGTGCTAATTTGGCTGAAAGACCTTGGTCAGCCCAAGCTCTCACGGTTCCTTCGGTGAAGTATATCAAGATGAACATGCTTGCCCATTGATACGTATATCGCCGTCCATTGAGAATGCCGAAAAGTGGCAACAGGAGTGGGACAGCTTTGAGAATCAACTGTGAGCCTTGAGGTTTGATCGGCGCTAAAATGCTTTCCCAAGCTAAACTCAAAATAATCAGTGCGATTAAGCTGATTGACGCGCCAAGTCTTAACTTTTGAATTGTCTGTGTTGAGCGAGAGATCATGCTGAAAGTTTCAATGCGGTTTCGGCGAGGCGCTTGCCTAGCGCAAGGCAAAGTTTCTTTTCGTCATCGCTCAGCGGCTGATCATCCATGGCACCGCCCACATGGCTGGCGCCATAAGGCGTGCCGCCTGAAGTTGTATTGCCTAAGGACGGCTCTGAATAAGGCAAACCTAATAGCATCATGCCGTGATGCATGAGAGGCAGCATCATGGTGATTAAAGTGGTTTCATTACCGCCGTGCATAGAGCCTGAGGAAGTAAACACCGCCGCTGGTTTGCCGATGAGGGCGCCTTTAAGCCATAGACTGGTTGTGCTGTCTAAAAAATACTTCATTGGCGCTGCCATGTTGCCAAAGCGGGTAGGGCTTCCAAGGGCTAACCCTTTGCAATCCTCTAAGTCTTGCAATTCAACATATGGCGCGCCGCTTGTTGGCACATCGGGTTCTGTTGCTTCAAAGTTGGCTGACACTTTTGGCACGGTGCGAATACGGGCTTTTGCGCCATCTACACCCTCAATGCCACGGGCAATGCTTTGTGCCATGTCACGCACCGCGCCGCCTTGTGAGTAATAGAGAACCAGTATTTCAGTCATTTAGATATGGTTCACTAATGCTATTGCTTTGCCGATATAGGTGGCAGGGGTTAATTCCATTAGGTATTGCTTGGCCTCAGCGGGAATCTTGAGTTCTGCAATTAAAGACTGTAATGACTCTTTAGAGATCGCTTTGCCACGGGTGTATTCTTTGAGTGTGTCATATGGATTTTCGTAGCCATAGCGACGCATCACAGTTTGAATCGGCTCAGCAAGCACTTCCCAGCTATTGTCTAAATCTTCAGCCAATTTTACAGGGTTGATTTCAAGTTTGTTTAAGCCGCGTAAGCATGAGTCGTAACCCAAAAGCGTATAACCAAAAGCGACGCCCATATTGCGAAGTACAGTTGAGTCGGTGAGGTCACGTTGCCAACGAGAGATAGGCAATTTTTCAGCAAGATGGCGAAGAATAGCATTCGCTAAGCCTAAATTGCCTTCTGAGTTTTCAAAGTCAATTGGATTTACTTTGTGCGGCATGGTTGAAGAACCGACTTCACCTGGTTTGAGTTTTTGTTTGAAATAGCCAACAGAAACGTAACCCCAAATATCACGGTTAATATCAATCAGAATCGTATTAATGCGCGCTAAGTTATCGTAAAGCTCCGCCATGTAATCGTGTGGCTCAATTTGGATGGTCATTGGGTTGTATGTTAAGCCCAAATTTTCTACAAATTGTTTCGCAAACTTTTCCCAATCAAGCTCTGGGTAAGCCGATAAATGCGCGTTGAAGTTGCCCACTGCGCCATTGATTTTTCCTAAAATTTCATTGGCGACTAATTGTTTTTGTTGACGTTGCAAACGATACACTACGTTCGCCAACTCTTTGCCCATGGTGGTTGGAGAGGCTGTTTGGCCGTGTGTACGTGAGAGCATGGGCTGGTCAGCAAGTTGATTTGCTAGCTCTGTCATACGAGTAATTAGGCTGTTCAGAAATGGCAACATCACTGTGTTACGCGCACCCTTCAGCATTAAGGCATGAGATAAGTTGTTGATATCTTCACTGGTGCAAGCAAAGTGAATAAATTCACTGGCTTTTTTGATTTCTGCATTGCCATCAAATTTTTCTTTAAGCCAATATTCAAGCGCCTTTACATCGTGATTGGTGCGCGCTTCAATGGCTTTAACTTCAGAGGCCTCCGTCTCGCCAAAATTGGCAATCGCATCATCAAGTTCTTTAATGGTCTCTTTGCTAAAAGGCTTAACTTCTTCAATCTCAGGAAGCGCTGCTAGGGCTTTAAGCCATTCCACTTCTACTAATGCGCGGTGTTTAATGAGTGCATATTCACTAAAGTAAGCGCGGAGTGGATCAACTTTTGCTTGATAGCGACCATCCAAAGGAGATAGCGCATTAAGTGGCGTGAGTTCCATAAAAACCTTTATCGATGCTGATTTGGTGCAAAATTGCGAATAACGTAATTTTACCCTACAACAGGCGTACTCAAAAATCGAGATGGTGTTTTTTGTAGATTTATTTTACGGATTATTTGATGGATTGTTTTATTAATATGCGTAAAACTAAATAGATGATTAGCTGACAAACACAATATACGTGTTCGGTTATTATAAAAAAGCGTAATCTTTACATAATGAATAATAAGTTAATCCAATATTTTGTCTGCTTTTGGTGCATTGCGCTGTTCACTTGTGCAGCCTCCGCCCAAGAAGGCGCGCAATATTCCTCTTTGCCGTATATGACCGTTGCTGAAAGCATTGCGGCGATGGACACTGACCATGACGGCATTGTCAGCGTGCATGAAATACGTGTTTTTATCGAATCTACCCACGGCAAGGGCTATCAAGGCAAAGTCTTTGATGACATGGAAAAGTCTGCCGAAAATAGAAGTTGTGGCTCGTCTTTTTCGAAATCGCTCTATTAATTTAACCTTTCGCCAGTTCTGGCATATTCATTGCATCTCATTCACTAGGTTTTGTCAGTAGTTTTTAAGCTGTCGTTGGAAGCCATGTGCGCCGCCTGTATAATTGCGGCTAATTATTCATTTATTTAAAAGCTTGGAATTTTAATGTTATCCACCTACCACACCCATATATCAGAACGCGCAGCAGTTGGCTTGCCGCCATTGCCTTTGAATGCAGAGCAAGTAGCTTTGCTTGTTGAATTACTGAAGGTCACGCCTGCCAACTCATCCGATGCGTCTGAGCTTGTTGATTTACTCGAGAACCGTATTCCTGCTGGGGTGGATCAAGCAGCGTATGTGAAGGCGGCATTCTTAGCGGATTTAGCAAAGGGCGTGGCCAAATCTGCTTTGGTATCACCCCATCATGCCGTAAAGTTACTCGGCACCATGTTGGGCGGTTATAACGTTCAAGCTTTGGTTGCTTTGCTCGATAGCAGTGATGCTGCGCTCGCTGCTGAAGCGGGTTCTATTCTTTCTCATACCATCCTGATGTTCGATGCTTATCATGATGTCGCCACCAAGATGAAGGCCGGTAATGCCCATGCGAAGAAGCTCATTGAATCTTGGGCTGCTGGCGAATGGTTTACTGCACGCCCTAAACTTGCTGATGAAATCCGTGTGGTGGTGTTTAAGGTCGCTGGTGAAACCAATACCGATGATCTCTCTCCTGCACAAGAAGCTTGGTCTCGTCCTGATATCCCGCAGCACGCCAAAGCGATGCTCGTGAACAAGATGCCAGAAGCGTTAAGTGTGATCGAAGCGCTCAAAGCCAAACACGGCTTACCACTTGCTTATGTGGGTGATGTGGTGGGGACTGGTTCATCACGCAAGTCAGCGATTAACTCATTACAGTGGTATATGGGTGATGACATCCCTAACATCCCAAACAAACGCACTGGCGGTATCGTCATTGGCAGTAAGATTGCCCCAATCTTCTTTAACACTGCAGAAGACTCTGGTGCTTTCCCGATTCAATGTGATGTCAGCAAACTCAATACCGGTGATGTGATTGTGATTCGTCCGTATCAAGGCACCATTACTAAAGATACAGGTAGTCAAGATACTGGAAACGCAGGCGACGTCCTCGCCACCTTCGACATGGCACCGCTCACCATTGCCGATGAGGTGCGAGCCGGCGGCCGTATCCCCCTCATCATTGGGCGTGGCTTAACAACGAATGCACGCACGACATTAGGCTTACCCCCATCAGATCTCTTCATTCACCCCATTGCCCCTAAAGATACTGGCAAGGGTTATACGCTTGCCCAGAAGATGGTGGGCCGTGCTTGTGGGTTACCTGAAGGCGTAGGTGTACGTCCTGGTACTTACTGTGAACCGAAAGCCACCACCGTTGGCTCTCAAGACACCACAGGCGGCATGACCCGTGACGAACTTAAAGAACTCGCTTGCTTAGGCTTTAGCGCTGACTTAGTCATGCAAAGCTTCTGTCATACCGCCGCTTATCCTAAGCCTGTGGATATTAAGCTACAACACAGCTTGCCTGAGTTTATGTCTAGCCGTGGCGGTGTATCGCTGCGTCCTGGTGATGGCGTGATCCACTCTTGGCTTAACCGTATGGTGTTACCCGATACGGTCGGCACAGGGGGCGACTCACATACCCGTTTCCCCATTGGCATTTCCTTCCCAGCAGGTTCAGGCTTAGTCGCCTTTGCGGCGGCCATGGGGGTGATGCCTCTTGATATGCCTGAATCAGTCTTAGTGCGCTTTAAAGGCGAGATGCAGCCTGGCATTACTTTACGAGACTTAGTGAACGCGATTCCCTATGTGGCCATTCAAGCTGGTGAACTCACGACCGATAAGAAAGGCAAGAAGAACGTCTTTAACGGCCGCGTACTCGAGATTGAAGGCTTACCTGACCTGAAGGTCGAACAAGCCTTTGAGTTTGCTGATGCTTCTGCTGAACGTTCAGCCAACGGCTGTACCGTGCGCTTAAACAAAGAACCCGTCATCGAGTTTTTAAAGTCCAACATCGTGCGTCGCCACCAAGATGAAGGCCGGTAATGCCCATGCGAAGAAGCTCATTGAATCTTGGGCTGCTGGCGAATGGTTTACTGCACGCCCTAAACTTGCTGATGAAATCCGTGTGGTGGTGTTTAAGGTCGCTGGTGAAACCAATACCGATGATCTCTCTCCTGCACAAGAAGCTTGGTCTCGTCCTGATATCCCGCAGCACGCCAAAGCGATGCTCGTGAACAAGATGCCAGAAGCGTTAAGTGTGATCGAAGCGCTCAAAGCCAAACACGGCTTACCACTTGCTTATGTGGGTGATGTGGTGGGGACTGGTTCATCACGCAAGTCAGCGATTAACTCATTACAGTGGTATATGGGTGATGACATCCCTAACATCCCAAACAAACGCACTGGCGGTATCGTCATTGGCAGTAAGATTGCCCCAATCTTCTTTAACACTGCAGAAGACTCTGGTGCTTTCCCGATTCAATGTGATGTCAGCAAACTCAATACCGGTGATGTGATTGTGATTCGTCCGTATCAAGGCACCATTACTAAAGATACAGGTAGTCAAGATACTGGAAACGCAGGCGACGTCCTCGCCACCTTCGACATGGCACCGCTCACCATTGCCGATGAGGTGCGAGCCGGCGGCCGTATCCCCCTCATCATTGGGCGTGGCTTAACAACGAATGCACGCACGACATTAGGCTTACCCCCATCAGATCTCTTCATTCACCCCATTGCCCCTAAAGATACTGGCAAGGGTTATACGCTTGCCCAGAAGATGGTGGGCCGTGCTTGTGGGTTACCTGAAGGCGTAGGTGTACGTCCTGGTACTTACTGTGAACCGAAAGCCACCACCGTTGGCTCTCAAGACACCACAGGCGGCATGACCCGTGACGAACTTAAAGAACTCGCTTGCTTAGGCTTTAGCGCTGACTTAGTCATGCAAAGCTTCTGTCATACCGCCGCTTATCCTAAGCCTGTGGATATTAAGCTACAACACAGCTTGCCTGAGTTTATGTCTAGCCGTGGCGGTGTATCGCTGCGTCCTGGTGATGGCGTGATCCACTCTTGGCTTAACCGTATGGTGTTACCCGATACGGTCGGCACAGGGGGCGACTCACATACCCGTTTCCCCATTGGCATTTCCTTCCCAGCAGGTTCAGGCTTAGTCGCCTTTGCGGCGGCCATGGGGGTGATGCCTCTTGATATGCCTGAATCAGTCTTAGTGCGCTTTAAAGGCGAGATGCAGCCTGGCATTACTTTACGAGACTTAGTGAACGCGATTCCCTATGTGGCCATTCAAGCTGGTGAACTCACGACCGATAAGAAAGGCAAGAAGAACGTCTTTAACGGCCGCGTACTCGAGATTGAAGGCTTACCTGACCTGAAGGTCGAACAAGCCTTTGAGTTTGCTGATGCTTCTGCTGAACGTTCAGCCAACGGCTGTACCGTGCGCTTAAACAAAGAACCCGTCATCGAGTTTTTAAAGTCCAACATCGTGCTCATGCAAAACATGATCGATCATGATTATGAAGATGCACGTACACTCAAGCGCCGTATTGAAGCCATGGAAGCTTGGCTCGCGAATCCGCAGCTACTCGAACCAGATGCGGATGCAGAATATGCACACATCTTTGAGATTGATTTAAACCAAATCAAAGAACCGCTGGTGGCGTGTCCGAACGATCCTGATGACATCAAGCCACTGTCTGCAGTGCAAAACGACAAGATTGATGAAGTCTTTATCGGTAGCTGTATGACCAATATCGGTCATTACCGCGCAGCTGCCAAAGTATTAGAAGGTCAAGGCGCTATTCCAACCAGATTATGGATTGCACCACCGACAAGAATGGACGAAGCACAGCTGCGTGATGAAGGGGTTTACTCGACCTTTGGGATCGCAGGGGCGAGAACTGAAGTGCCTGGATGTTCTTTGTGTATGGGCAACCAAGCCAGAGTCGCAGACAAAGCCACCGTCTTCTCAACCAGCACACGTAACTTCGATAACCGCATGGGTAAAGATGCGCGTGTCTATCTAGGCTCTGCAGAACTCGCTGCGGTGTGTGCCAAACTAGGGCGCTTGCCAACAACGGCAGAGTACTTGCAAGTCGTGGGCGACACCATCAGCCAACATCACGCGCAAATCTATCAGTACCTCAACTTCAATTTGATGGATGAGTACAAAGCTAAAAAAGTGATCGGCATTGCGCAAGTTAATTAGTTTTTTTAAAGCTTCCTAGTGTGTTTAAGTTTCTGGGCCAATTTTTAGCACGATTCTTTAAGCTCGATACAACATTGAGCCTAAAGAATTTATTGCCAGCGATTGCATTCTTTGGGGGTTTTTTGTGGGATGCGCTTACCATTGGTCGCCAAATCAATCCTTCTGATTTGTGGTTTCTTGCAGGGTATTTACTTGCTGCAGGTTTGATTCTCTATTGGATGGGGCATAGAAGTCATGCGCATGCTTCCATGTCTGAAATGGAACAGCTGAAGCACTCCATTCGACCTGAGTGGCAAAAAAATGCGCCGATTTTTATCCTGCAATTTTTATTTGGTAGTTTGTTTAGCTGCTTATTTATTATGTATTTCAAAAGCGCGAACCACTTCCTTGCGCTCTTTTGGTCGCTGGGCTTGGCCTTTTTGCTTGTCGCAAATGAGTGTATTGACCATCACTATCAACGCTTTACCCTGACTTGGGCGCTTTTCGGCCTGTGTGCGATTTTAGTATTTAACTTTTTACTGCCTTTTATGCTGGGTAGTATTCTTGCTGTTTGGTTTTATTTGAGTACGTTCGCTGGCGCTACGCTGACGCATTATCTACGTAAAAAAACACCGGGATGCCCAGGTCGCGCATGGCCGGTTTGGGCGATTGCCGGCGTGTTAAGTCTGGCTTACATCTTAGATTTTATTCCCCCTGTCCCTTTAGTGAAGCGTGACATGCAAATCGGGCTGAATCTGGAAAAAAGTAATGGCGAGATGGTAATTTCGGTAGAAAAGTCCGCTTGGTATAAGCCTTGGCGTCTATTATCCAATGATCTTCATGTCCCTGCAGGAGCCCGTGTTTATTGTGTTTCAGCAGTGTTTGCGCCGAGTGGTATTAACACTTCGCTATATCATCGTTGGGAGCGTTACGATGAAAAGCTGGGCTGGCAAGCAGCTTCGCGGATTGGTTTTGGCTTATCAGGGGGCAGGCAGGGCGGCTTCCGTGGCTACACCTATAAACAGAATATTCAGTCCGGCGAATGGCGCATAAAAGTTGAAACGGAAGATGGAAGAACTTTAACCGTGTATCACTTTAATCTTTATACCGAGCCATCCACGGATACACATTTGGATGCCCGAAATATATAGCGTTTATTTAGCTAATATGGCTGTCGATTTCAAAGCTTGCACTGTCATCGACAGCAAGCTTTTCGGTTAAATACGGCATGGCCTCACTTAAAGTATTCGGTAGCGTCCAGGGCGGGTTCACAATAAACAAGCCACTGCCATACATGCCGAAGCCTTCAATAGCAGGCTCCTGAACCGTTAAACTTACATTCAGCCAACTTTTCAAATCGAGCTGCTTTAGTTTTTCCACCATTTGATGCGGTTCTGGACGTTGTAATAACGGATACCACACAATATAAGTGCCGGTTGCGAAGCGTTGTAGGCTGTCTTTGATCATTTCAACCACGCGTTGATAATCTTGTTTTTCTTCATAAGGCGGGTCTATCAATACCACCGCGCGGCGCGGTGGTGGTGGCAATATGGCTTTAATGCCTCCGAAGCCATTGCTCATGTCAATTTTAACCGTGCGTTGATGGCCTTTAAAGTTTTCTCGTAAGATATCAAAGTCGCTTGGATGTAGTTCAAATAAGCGCATGCGATCATCGGCTCTTAATAACGCTTGGGCGCATAGTGGAGAGCCTGGGTACATGTTGAGTTTGGCTGTTTTAGGGCTGCTGGGCTGATTTAAACTTTTAATGTAGCCCACGTAATTTAATAACGCTTGAGGTAAATCGTTTTCATTCCAAAGCTTGGCAATGCCAGATTCATACTCTGCATTTTGCGTGGCGTAGCCTGCGTCTAATGAGTACTTCCCAGCCCCTGCATGAGTGTCGATATACCAAAAGGGTTTGTCTTTTTGTGCTGTATGGGCGATCACTTGCATGAGCACAAAGTGTTTTAGTACATCGGCGTGATTGCCTGCATGGAAAGCGTGACGGTAACTGAGCATTGGTAAAGTGAGTAGATTAAAAACATGCACATTATAGCGCCATCAGGCTTTCTGCTTGGCGAATAAAGCAAAACTGCTAAAAACGACTGCTTTTTTGTTGTCTATAAGCTAGCATGTGGGCTTAGCGACGCTTCCAAGGAGAACATCATGCCTTACATTAATATTAAACATGCTGGCGCACTCAGTCGTGAGCAAAAAGCTGAGATTGCCAAAGAGGTGACTGAGACCATGCAACGCGTGGCCAATAAGCCCGCGAGCTATACCTACATTACTTTTGATGAAGTGGCTTATGAAGACTGGGCGATTGCAGGTAAGCTTTTAGATGAATAGTTTTAGTTTGATTAATTTAGCCTTATTAACAAATACATGAGTAAGTCTTAATGAAAATACCCGAAAGGCTCAAGCCGCTTGTTGAGGATGGCTTGGTCGATGATGTCACTCGTCAGTTGATGAGCGGAAAAGAAGCCACAGTTTATGTTGTGCGTTGCGGCGATGATGTTCGCTGTGCCAAAGTTTACAAAGAAGCGAATCAACGAAGTTTTAGGCAAAGTGTGGATTACACCGAGGGACGTAAAACTAAGAATAGTCGTCAAGCGCGTGCGATGGAAAAGGGTTCTAAATACGGCCGTAAGTTGCAAGAGCAGGCTTGGCAAAGCCATGAAGTGGATGCGCTTTATCGACTTGCGGCAGCAGGGGTTCGTGTACCTAAGCCGCATAATTTCTATGAGGGTGTGCTGCTCATGGAACTGGTCGTGGATGAAGAGGGTAACGCTGCGCCCAGGCTCAATGATATTGCTTTTACGCCAGAAGATGCGCTTAAATATCACGAAGTCTTGTTGCGTGAGGTTGTACGTATGCTGTGTGCAGGGATTATCCACGGTGACTTGTCTGAGTTTAATATCTTGCTGGCAAGTGATGGCCCTGTGATTATTGATTTGCCGCAAGCGGTCGATGCTGCAGGCAATAATCATGCCGAGGAGATGCTAGAACGCGATGTGAATAATTTAAGAGATTATTTTGGTCGTTTTTCACCAGAATTGCTTACTACGCAATATGCCAAAGAGATTTGGGATTTGTTCTCGCATGGCAATTTGACTGTTGAAACGCCATTAACCGGACGATTCCGCGAAAATACAAAAGCCGTTGATTTGAAGACAGTGATGCGTGTGATTGATGATGTGCGTATAGAAGAAGAGGCTAAGCGTTTGCGCTTGGCTGAGTTAGGAATTAAGTAATTAGTTTGAGTCATGACCGAGCCATTTAATCCCAAACCCATATTAAAAAACTTACCCAATTTGCCTGGTGTTTATCGCATGAAAAACGCGAGCGACGAGGTGATTTACGTTGGCAAGGCCAAAGACTTAAAAAAGCGCGTTTCTTCGTACTTTAATAAAAACCTGCCCAGCCCCCGCACGCGCATGATGGTGGCGCAAATCGTGGATATTGAAACGACGGTGACGCACACTGAGGCTGAAGCCCTACTGCTCGAGAATAATCTCATTAAAAGCTTTATGCCGCGTTACAACGTGTTGTTTCGCGATGATAAAACCTATCCTTATATCAGTTTAACTGGCGATGAGTATCCAAGGTTGGCGTTCCATCGCGGCACACAGCGTAAGGGTAATACCTATTTTGGGCCTTTCCCGAATTCGATTGCTGTGCGTGAAAGTATTCAACTGTTACAAAAAGTGTTTATGTTACGCACTTGTGAAAATACGGTTTTTGCTAATCGCACCCGGCCTTGTTTGCAATTTCAAATTGAGCGATGCACCGCGCCTTGTGTAGGCTTCATTTCGGAAGAAGATTATCGCCGCGATGTCAGTCACGCCACCATGTTTTTGCAGGGTAAAGAGCAGCAAGTCATGGATGAGCTTGGCGAAAAAATGATGAAAGCAGCCGAAACTGAAGCATATGAGTTAGCGGCAGTTTATCGCGATCGCATGCAAAGCTTGCGCCAAGTTCAGGCCAAGCAGTTTGTGAGTGATTTTGCAGTAAATGATGCGGACGTGATTGCTTGCGTGTCACACGAAGGTCAGCACTGCGTGAATTTGGTCATGATCCGTGGTGGCCGTCACCTAGGTGACAAAAGTTTTTTTCCGAAAAATGCAGATGGTGGTGAGCTGGAGGACACGATGCGTGCATTTTTAGAGCAATATTATGTGTCTCAAAAAGTGCCGCCGCTGATGATTGTGGGTGTGCCCATCGAAACCGAGGCTTTGGAAGAGGTTTTTACTGAGCAAGCAGGTCGTAAAGTGCGCATTAATACCAATCCTGTGGGTGATAAGCGGGTATGGATGAAAATGGCGGAAACCAATGCTGAGTTAGCGCTACAGCAACGCTCAGCGCAGCATTCGAATCAGCAAGCTAGATTGTTGGCTTTGCGCGAGGCTTTGGATTTGGGTGATAGCGTTGAGCGAATTGAGTGTTTCGATATTAGTCATACCATGGGAGAGGCAACGGTTGCGTCGTGTGTAGTGTTTGATAAAGGCGCGATGCAAAATTCAGAGTATCGTCGCTATAACATCACAGGCATTACACCTGGCGATGACTACGCGGCCATGCGAGATGCTTTAACTCGCCGTTACAAAAAAGTGGCAGCCGGCGAAGGTAAACGTCCAGATTTAGTGTTTATTGACGGCGGAAAAGGCCAGCTTGGCGTTGCGGTTGAGGTTATGCAAGAAGTCGGATTAGCTGATATCCTCTTGGTTGGCATCGCCAAAGGCGAAGAGCGCAGGCCTGGTTTGGAGCAAATGTTTTTCCCAGACAGGGACTCGCCAGTTGGGTTGAAGAAAGACCATATTGGGTTACATTTATTACAGCAAATTCGTGATGAAGCCCATCGATTCGCAATTACAGGGCACAGAGCAAGGCGAGCTAAAGCCCGCATGCATTCATCATTGGAAGATATCGATGGCATAGGCGCCAAACGCCGCAAGGCCTTGTTGGTCCGTTTTGGTGGTTTGGATGGTGTGAAAAATGCCAGTGTGGATGAACTCTCGCAAGTAGAAGGCATAAGCCAAATGTTGGCAGAAAAAATATATCAGGAGCTGCATTAATGTTTTGGAATTTACCTAACAGCCTGACAATGGCGAGGATTATCCTTATCCCAGTTTTTGTGGGCATTTTTTATGCGCAACCACACTATATTTCTCAGCATGCAGCAAATGTGCTTGCGACGGCAGTGTTTGGCTCAGCTGCGATTACCGATTGGCTAGACGGTTACTATGCCCGCAAGCTTAACCAAACCTCTGCTTTTGGCGCATTTCTAGATCCTGTGGCTGATAAATTAATGGTGGCTGCAGCGTTGATAGTGCTTGTTGAATTTAATCGCGTTGGTGCGCTTGTGGCGTTTATTATTATTGGCCGTGAAATCGCCATTAGCGCATTACGTGAATGGATGGCAGGGATTGGTGAGCGGGGGAGTGTTGCTGTTGCGATGGTGGGGAAAATAAAGACGGTGATGCAAATGGTCGCAATTCTTTTTCTGCTCTATTTCGATCCAATTTTAGGCATCAGCACAAAAATTATTGGGCAAATTTCAATCTACGTGGCGGTAATTTTGACATTAGTGTCAATGGCTTACTATTTGAAGGCTGCTTGGCCTCAAATGAACATTCACAAAAGCTAAAAATTAACCGCATTTTAGGCTTGACGACAGTCTGAAAACCCTTATAATGCTGGCTTCTTTACGCGGGAATAGCTCAGTTGGTAGAGCGCAACCTTGCCAAGGTTGAGGTCGCGAGTTCGAGACTCGTTTCCCGCTCCAAACAATTAAAAAAGGGAAAGCTAAGACGCTTTCCCTTTTTTAACTTATAACTCTCGATGCGGTTTGAGAGTTTATGGCGCGATAGCAAAGCGGTTATGCCGCGGCCTGCAAAGCCGTTTAGACCAGTTCGACTCTGGTTCGCGCCTCCAAATAAAAGGCCTAGCTAAATGCTAGGCCTTGTTTTTAAAAGATGTAGATATTTTTGCTTAAAAGCGTGAGTAAGGTTAAAATACGCACCGCAAAAGATCTAACAACTACGAGGCTTTCAGCGTAGTTCCATCCGCCCGGGTGGTGAAATTGGTAGACACAAGAGACTTAAAATCTCTCGCCTTATGGGCGTGCCGGTTCATTCCGGCCCCGGGCACCATTTTGGTTCGTTGATTTTTCAACAGACCACAGTCAAAAAAGCCCCATGAAGACACTAATCTTCATGGGGCTTTTTTATCAGAATTCGCTTACGTTATCAGTCAGCTATTTCAGTAACTTTAATACCTTGTCTGTCACGTCTACCTTAGCGCCAATGTAGCCACCAGTGTTGTAAAGAATCAGGTCGTAACCTTCACTTTGACCTAATGCCGTGACAGCCGCATTAATATTGTTTTGGAAATTGTTAAGCTCTTCTTGCTTGCGTAATAAAAAATCCTCGTGCTGTCGATTTTTTTTACGATCAAAATCAATTTTTAAATATTCAATTTCTTGGCGTTTAGAAATTAAGTCTCGTTGAGACAATCCAGCTGATTCTTTTTCAAGAGCAGCTTCTTTGTCTTGAATTTGTTTCCTAAACTTTTCTAGCTCTGCATTTCTTGGTTTAAATTCAACCATGAGTCTTTTACCCACATCAATGGATTGAGGTGACTGCATGACCACCTTCATTTGGATATAACCAACTTTGCTCCCAGCATCACTGTTAATCGCAAAAAACAGCAAGCAGGATGCAAACAAAAAATGACCAAAAGCTTTCAAGCAAAACCTCTTCATTGATTTAGTAATTACACGTTATTATAAGCGCAATTACTTATCGCTTGTTAGTGCCTTAACGCACAATAGCTTATAAATTCATGATGTATAAGGTGAATGATCATTAAAAAACGCATAAAAAAACAACTGATTTTTATATTGATGGCTAGCTTTTTGGCAGGGTGCGCTTCACAAGTGGCGCCTATTAATGGCAAACGTTTACTTGATCAAAAAGACGGAAGCTCGCTTGGACATTTGATGAAGTCTGACATTGATCGATTGGCTGATGTCGAGATGCGAGAAAACACGGAGAGTTTGCGCTTATTAATGACTAAGCTTTATAAGCGCAATCCTGCTGAGCTAAAAAAGAGCACGTCTGGTACTGTTGATGAGATGGTTGCTTGGGTGTTTGAAGGTGATCAAAAGTGGAGTTTTGAGATGCTGGGCGGCCTGAAGGAAACGGATGCCATTTACCTTGCATTTAAGGCCGAATATAAGGGTGATCGCGTATTGGCGTTAGTGGTTGGTCTGCAAACCATGGTCATTAAAGCGCGCGGTGGCAAGACTGAGTTCTTTTTGACTGATAGTGTTGATCCACAAAATGTTTACAATAGTGCGCGCAATGTTGAGATTGCAGCATGGAAGCTGTCTAACACCCGTGACGAGGCTGGCAAGTTGTATTTTCAGACTAATGAAATGAACGGCAAAGAACAAAACTTAAGTTTTGAGCGTGAAATTGGGCGTATGGTAGGCCGCATTGATTTGTATGCACTCACGCTTTCTGAAAAGTCTCAGCGCGGATTAACGAGATTCACCCAAGGTGTTGCATCAGCCTTATTCTTGCCTATATAGGCGTTCTGATTTGTGAGAAAATGACGCACTTCTTTTTGAGGTGTTTGTTTGCATTGCCCCTCCGTAGCTCAGTGGATAGAGCATCCCCCTCCTAAGGGGAGGGTCACACGTTCGATTCGTGTCGGGGGGACCAAACTTTTCAACCTAAAACCTTGCTAGACATTCATTTTTAGCATCACTAGAAGAAATGCTATAGCAATAGCTTTTTTCGTTCCCCACCACTGCTAGACAATAGTTTTTTCTGTCCTTGTCATTCACCGAGTAGCAATAAGACTTTTCATGTTTAGCTTGAGCAAGGCAAATGTTTTTTGAGTCTTGATTGCTGATCGAATAACAGCTTGATGCGTGAGCGTATGCGCTGATGCTGGAAATTAAAAGCAGCGTCAATAGTGTGAATTTAGATGTCATGCTAACTCCTTAAGCCAATGTTTTTGGGCGACTAAGCTGTATTTTTGCTTTCTAACGTTTCCCATCGCGCAATCGTATTTAATAGCATTTCATCCAGCTCAGTCAGGTTCATTTGCAGCGCAGTCGCTTTTTCTAAGTCCGTTTTATAAATCTCTGGGTCGGCTAGTGCTGAATTAATTGCTGCAATTTCAGTTTCAATTTGCTCTATTTTTTCTGGCAAATTCCCAAGTTCAAGCTGTTCTTTGTAGCTTAACTTTGCTTTAGCTGGCTTGGTGCTTGTATCGGCCGGTTTTTGCTCGCTGACTTTCGCTTTCGGTGAGTTGCTAATCGCGCTTGCACGTTGTTCAGTAAAACGTAACCAGTCGTCATAGCCACCACCAAATTCTGTGAGCTGGCCGTTGCCTTCAAACGCGATCACTTGTGTGACAGTATTTTCTAAGAAGGCGCGATCATGGCTGACTAGGAACAGGGTGCCAGGGAAATCTTGTAATAAGCTTTCCAGGAGTTCTAGCGTGTCGATGTCTAAGTCGTTCGTCGGTTCATCAAGTACCAATACATTAGATGGGCGTGCAAACAAGCGCGCAAGTAGCAAGCGATTGCGTTCGCCACCAGAAAGGGATTTTACTGGGGAGCGTGAGCGTTGAGGAGGAAATAAGAAGTCTTCCAAATAGCTGATGACGTGCTTGCGTTCGTTGCCAATTTCTACAAAGTCCGAACCGGGGCTAATCGTGTCAGCGAGCGTCGCTTCTTCATCTAATTGTTCGCGCATTTGGTCAAAGTAGGCCACGTTCATATTCGTGCCGCGCTGAATGATGCCTGAATCGGCTTCTTCTTCGCCTAGGATGAGTTTTAGGAGCGTTGTTTTGCCTATGCCATTAGGGCCAAGTAGGCCAATACGATCGCCACGGATAATGCGTGTCGTGAAACCATTTATCAATGTGCGGTCGCCATAGGCTTTCGTCACATTATCAAGTTCAGCCACAAGTTTGCCAGAGCGTTCACCAGCGTCAAGTGATAGCTTGACGTTGCCTTGACGTTCTCTACGCGCCGCGCGTTCTAAGCGCAATTTTTCTAACTGGCGCACACGGCCTTCATTGCGGGTGCGCCGCGCTTTAACGCCCTGGCGTATCCAAGCTTCTTCTTGGGCGAGCACTTTGTCGAACTTAGCGGCATGGGTCGCTTCAACAGCTAACAGTTCTTCTTTTTTGATGAGGTAGTTCTCATAATTTCCGACAAAATCTGTTAACTTGCCGCGATCTAGCTCCACAATGCGTGTTGCGAGTCGATTTAGGAATCGGCGATCATGGGTGATAAATAACACGCCACCGTTAAAGTTAAGCAATAGTTCTTCTAACCATTGAATCGCTTCTAAGTCCAAATGGTTGGTGGGCTCATCTAATAACAGCACCTCAGGATCAGCCACAAGAGCGCGCCCTAGCGCAACGCGCTTACGCCAGCCGCCAGAGAGTGAAGCAACCGGGGTGTCAGGATTCAAGCTTAATTTACTTAAAACAGTTTCCACTTTAGCTTGCATGCCCCAACCATCTTTAGCATCGAGTTCATGCTGAAGCTTTTGCATTTTTTCCATCAGCGCATCAATATCCGCATCTGCCGCGCCCATGCTGTGTGTGACTTCATGGTAATCCACCAAGATTTGTTGCATAGCGCCCAAGCCTTCGGCCACGGCTTCAAATACCGTGTGCTTAGGGTCTAAAACAGGCTCCTGCGGCACATAAACAATGCGTACTGAGGTTGCACGCCATACGTTGCCATCGTCTAGCTTAATTTCTCCTGCAATGACTTTGAGTAAGCTGGACTTACCCGCACCATTGCGACCAATCAAACCAACACGTTCGCCAGGGTCAAGCTGAAAAGAGGCTTTGTCTAGTAAAGCGTGATGGCCGAATGCGAGGGAAGCGTTGTCTAGGGTGATATGTGGCATGAATGCTTTCTAGTTAATTTGTGCTTTGGCCGAGCATGGCACGAATTTGCGCCATACGTTCTTTGCCATGTTCTTTGCTTGCAGCAGGGTCTGCGCTTGGGTTGCCAAAATGGCGAATATCATCTGCTGGCAACTCTTCAATAAAGCGGCTGGGTTCACAAATTTCAGTTTCGCCAGCGCGCTTACGTTTTTTGCACCAAGAAATGTTGAGTGATTTTTGTGCACGCGTAATGCCCACGTACATCAAGCGGCGCTCTTCTTCGATTTTGTCGTTATCTACGCTTTCACGGTGCGGCAAAATGCCTTCTTCAACGCCGATTAAAAACACGTGTCCGAACTCCAAGCCTTTAGCTGCATGGAGTGTCGACAATTTTACCGCATCAGGCTCGCCATCCTCACGACCTTCCAGCATACTCATTAAAGCGACCATTTGCGTCAGATTAAGTAAATCACGTGTTTCGCCATCGCCGTTGCCTTCCCCTTTTTTGGTTAGCCAGCCTACAAAGTCCAACACATTTTTCCATTTAGCCTCTGCTGAGCGTGGCTCTTCGGAGTCATACAAAAACGCCTCATATTGAATCGCGGTGAGCATGTCATTCAGCACCTCGCCCGCAGGGTCTTTCGTCGCGCGGTCTTGGAGTTTATTAATGTATTGGCAAAAAGTGAGTAAGTCATCTAATTGTCGCCCGCCAAGTTGGCGCTGAAACTCGCCCTCAAAAGCTGCAGCAAACAATGACATTTTATGTAAGCTCGCATATTCACCAAGGCGTTCTAGCGTGGTATTTCCTATGCCTTTTTTAGGCGTGGTTGCCGCGCGGATGAAAGCAGGGTCGTCATCCTCATTGGCAATGAGGCGCAAATAGCTGACTAAATCTTTAATCTCGGCTTTATCAAAAAACGATTGCCCACCAGAGATGGTGTAAGGGATTTTATGGTTACGCAGGTGTTGCTCGAATATGCGTGCTTGATGGTTCCCGCGATACAGAATCGCGTAGTCCGCATAGATAGTGCGGTTTTCAAACTTATGTGCCATCAGCTTCATCACTACTGATTCCGCCTCGTGCTCATCATCGCGTGCGGCACTCACTTGAATTAAATCGCCTGTGCCAAGCTCACTCCAAAGTTTTTTCTCAAATAGCTTTGGATTGTTTGAGATGACTTGGTTCGCCGCTCGCAAAATGCGCACGGTGGAGCGATAGTTTTGTTCTAGCTTAATGACTTTTAGGCGTGTGAAATCTTGAGTGAGTTGGCGTAAGTTTTCTACGTCTGCGCCACGCCAGCCATAAATCGCTTGGTCATCATCACCCACCGCAGTGAAATTGCCCTCAACCCCCGTAAGCAATTTGACCAATTTATATTGGCAAGTGTTGGTGTCTTGGTACTCATCAATGAGTAAGTATTTAAGTTTGTGCTGCCATTTGTTGAGCACTTCGGGGTGTTGCTCAAAAAGCTCAACGGGGAGTTTAATCAGGTCGTCAAAATCAACCGCTTGATAGGCTTTAAGCGTTTGTTGGTAGATTTGATAAACCTTAGCGGCTGCCACGGTTAATTCTTCATCGGCGGTAACTTTTACTTGGTCTGGCGTTAAAAATGCATTTTTCCAACTGGAGATTTGCCACTGTGTTTTACGTAGAAGTTGCTTATCCGTGGTTGCTAAAATGTCTGACAAAATCTTAAAGCTGTCAGATGAATCTAAAATCGAGAATTGTTTTTTATAACCCAGCACTTCGGCCTCTTGGCGCAATATTTGCATGCCAAGTGAGTGGAACGTCGAAATGGTTAAGCCTTTTGTGTTGACCCCAACGAGCAATTGGCTAACCCGCTCTTGCATCTCACGTGCGGCTTTGTTGGTAAACGTAATCGCCGCAATTTCTCTCGGTGCAAAGCCACACTCTTGAATAAGATAAGCGATTTTTTGAGTAATGACGCGTGTTTTGCCGCTACCAGCGCCAGCCAGCACGAGCAGGGGACCATCAAGATATTTTACGGCTTCGCGCTGAGGGGCGTTGAGGGTGTTTAACATTAGAGCTTTAAGTATTGAGAAAGACGCTTGCGTTTAAATTCAGGCTCGCAATTTTAACTTTTAAGGCTAACATTAGCTATCAAATCGTGGCATAGTTTGCGCCATGCAAGCCTCTCCATTTTTAGATGATTATCTTCATGCCCCTTTCTTGGTGCGCCATAGCCATTTATTAATGAGCAGTTATCAGTATTGGAAAGGTGAGCCTTTAATTCAGGATGGCGGCGATGCCTCAAAAGCTTTAATGGATTCCGCTTTTGCTATTGCTTCGCATCAAGCGGGGGATGATCCGATGTTTAATTACGCCAACCATCAAGCTTTGGCTTTGTTTAAGATGACGCCTGAAGAGATGCTAGGGTTGCCCTCACGTTATTCTGCTGAGCCTATGCTACGCGAAGCGCGGGCAGCGTTTTTGCATCAAGTGGCAACACATGGATTTATTGAAAACTATGCGGGTATTCGGATTGCTAAAGATGGTAGTCGCTTTTTAATCGAACAAGCGACGGTGTGGAACGTGGTGGAGGTTAGTTCACCTAAACAAGTGCTCGGTCAAGCCGTGATTATCAAGGCTTGGCATGCGCTATAACTGCTTTATAAAATCAAAGGGATATCATGAGATCAACGAAAGCGAGTAGTGCGGTAGAGCGTCTCAATAAACGTGGCGATCAAACCTACTCGATGGGGACTAACGGTAAGGGCTTGTTTTGGCTCTCTCAGCCCGGTGAAAATGGGGTGTCAGCTAAGCTTTGTGAGCCAATGACCATGGATGATTTTGTGATGTTCGTGAATGGCTTTGGGCCGCAAATCGTTAAGCGGGTGAGCAAGCTTGATGTGGAATTTAGCAAACAGCTTGTAAAAAAATAAAACTATTCTTCGCTGATCTCTTTGTCAGTGTCTTCTTCGGTCGCTGCCTCCGCGGGCACTTTTTTAGTTGCATCCATCATTTCTTGGCGGCTTGCTGGGGTTTCCAAGCTAATACGGCCGATGGTGCCAGCGCGGTATTCAGTTAAGAAAGTCACCGCAGTTTTTTCCATATCCCATTCGCCCGCTTTTAGCTTGTAAGAGCGGCGCTTTGCAATGGCCTCAAGCAAATCAATACCGTCCATACCCGACACATCTACTTTATAGCGAATCGCTAGTAAGGCTGGATAGCGCTTGAGTAAATTGTCAGCGAGGAAGATGGCCACATCTTCATCAATTACTGCATTACGGCCAATCGCGTGGCTGGCGGCCAACATAAAGCCATCTGATTTATACTGAATTTTTGGCCACATCATGCCAGGGGTGTCGGTAATGCTCATGAGTGGACTTAGTTCAAAGCGTTGCTGTGATTTAGTCACGGCAGGCTCATCACCTACTTTTGCTACCCGGCGATTAAGCAGGGCGTTCATGAACGTTGATTTACCCACGTTTGGAATGCCCATGATCATCATGCGTAGCGGTTTGATTGGGGAATCTCTGTGCGGCGCAAGCGCAGCGCAAAACTTAGGAATTCTTGCGGCATCGCCTGGTTTTTTACACGAAATAGCCACCGCTTTTACATTGGGCTGTTTGTTGTAATAGTTAAGCCATGCTTGCGTGACGGCAGGGTCAGCTAGGTCAGTTTTGTTAAGAATTTTAAGCTGCGGGCGTTGACGAAATAAACGCATTTCATCAATCATTGGGTTGTGGCTGGCCATAGGCACGCGGGCATCCAATACCTCGATGACAACGTCTGTGAACTCCATTGTCTCTTCGGCTTTTTTACGTGCTTGGGTCATGTGACCCGGATACCATTGTATTGCCATAAATCCTCGCTGAATATTTTTACTGACTTTGTCGGCATCGCCTTGCCGTGCAATGCGCACTGTCTGCGGCTCACCTTCGCGTCATTAAAAATATTGAGCAAGGATTGCCACTTGCCAGGTGACCAACTTAATGTAATGGCAAGTATTCTAACATTTCAGACTATGGCCGCGTTTTATTATTCAAAGGATGCGGCATCAGTTAAAATGCACGTATGACTTTAATTCCCGAAATCAAGCCGCATCAGTCCATTGAGTTGCTCAAGGCGCTACACATTCTGACGCGTGACGGTAAGCTCAATCAAGATACCCGCCGCAAGCTCAAGCAGGTGTATCACCTTTATCACTTTATCGAGCCTTTGCTGACTGAGTTGATGGAGGAGGGCGACAATATCACCTTGGTGGATCATGGTGCAGGCAAGTCATATTTGGGATTTATTCTTTACGATTTGTTTATGAAGCAGCATCAATCTGGCCATGTTGTGGGCATTGAGACGCGCGCTGAGTTGGTCCAAAAGTCTAAAGAGTTGGCCGAGCAATTACATTTTGAACGCATGGATTTTCATCATCTAAGCGTCGAGGAGTCGATGACTTCAGCGTTATTGCCAGAGCAAGTGGAAATTGTGACGGCATTGCATGCTTGTAATACTGCAACTGATGATGCCATTCGCTTTGGTTTAGAAAAGAACGCGAAGTTTATGGTGCTAGTCCCTTGCTGTCAGGCCGAAGTGGCTGAGGTGCTGCGTAAACATAAAAATGAGTCTTTCGGCAAAACGCCTTTGTCAGAAATTTGGCGTCATCCTATCCATACCCGTGAGTTTGGAAGCCAAATCACCAATGTATTGCGATGTCTTCAGTTAGAAGCGCACGGCTATCAGGTCACGGTGACAGAGCTTGTGGGTTGGGAGCACTCTATGAAGAATGAGCTGATTATCGCGCGCTACAAAAATAGCCCACGCAAAAACGCACAAGTCCGTTTGGCGCAAATCCTTGAAACGCTTAATTTGGAAGAGTTGCATACACGCTTCGCTTAAGTGTTGCTGAAGTCCCACATGAACAATCCCCAATCTATCACTCAGTTTAACCAAGCGCTTGCAACTTGCATGTTGGCAGACCGCCACGGTTTGCGTCGCAAGATACGCGATCTTTTCGATTTGCAAAAAGCCACCGAAAAAGCCACCGAAAAAGCCACCGAAAAAGCACCTGATGCGAAAGCCAGTCAAAAAATCGATAGGCTGTTGGCTGAAATTGTGCAAAAGATTTCATCTTCACATCAAAAATATCAAGCGCGTTTGAATGCTTTGCCTAAGCCTGAATATGAGCTTGATTTACCTGTAACTGCGCGCAAAGATGAAATTAAGTCGGCGATAGAGAAAAACCAGGTCGTGATTGTTTGCGGCGAAACAGGCTCTGGTAAAACCACGCAATTACCTAAAATCTGTTTAGAGCTTGGTCGTGGTATTAGCGGTTTAATTGGTCATACACAGCCACGGCGTATTGCGGCACGATCGGTGGCAAGTCGTATTGCGCAAGAGCTCAAGTCGCCATTGGGTGAGGTAGTGGGCTATAAAGTCCGCTTTAACGATAAGCTTTCAGAGTCTAGCTATATCAAGTTGATGACCGATGGTATTTTGCTGGCAGAAACGCAGGGTGACCATTTCCTTAATGCTTACGACACCATCATTATCGATGAGGCGCATGAGCGCAGTCTGAACATTGATTTCTTGCTGGGTTACCTTAAACAGCTACTTGTAAAACGTCCCGACTTAAAAGTGATTGTCACTTCCGCCACGATTGATGCGGATAGATTCTCTAAACACTTTGATGGCGCGCCTGTGATTGAGGTTTCTGGCCGTACCTATCCCGTTGAAATTCGGTATCGTCCGCTCGGTAAAGCTGGCTATAGTGCCCAAACTGTTGAAGATGATATTGGTGAGGATGACGATAATCTTTTTGGGATTAAACGCAAAGGCAAGACAGAAGCGCGTTGGCTGGAAGAAGACGATGCTGAAGAGGCGATTGAAGAAGCGATTTTAGATGCGGCAGATGATTTGCTTCGGCAAGGTGATGGCGACATCTTGGTATTTTTGCCAGGTGAGCATGAAATTCGCGATGTTGCAGAGCATTTAAGAAAATACCAAGGCCGTTCAGCCAAGCTAAAACATATTGAGGTCTTGCCACTGTTCGCAAGGCTTTCGATTGAAGACCAACAAAAAATCTTCCGTACCACAGGCACGCGCCGTATTGTGCTTGCTACTAACGTGGCTGAAACCTCACTGACTGTGCCGGGCATTAAGTATGTGATTGACGCAGGTCTGGCTAGAGTAAATCGTTACAGTAGCCGTGCCAAAGTTGAGCAATTGCAGATTGAAAAGATTAGTCAAGCCGCCGCTAAACAACGTGCCGGCCGATGCGGTCGTGTTTCAAACGGTATTTGTATCAGACTTTATGACGAGCAGGATTTTAATAGTCGCCCAGCGTTTACTGACCCTGAAATTCTGCGTAGTTCATTGGCCTCAGTCATCTTGCGGATGGCCGCATTACGCCTAGGCGATATTAGCCAGTTTCCCTTTATTGAAGCGCCTTCATCACGCCTCATTGCAGATGGCTATTTGCTATTGCAGGAGTTAGGCGCGGTCGATGCGAATCGTGAAATCACCGAGCTAGGTAAACAGCTTGCTCGTTTGCCTTTAGACCCAAGAGTCGGCCGCATGATTTTGGCCGCTAAACAAGAAGGCGTATTGCGCGAGATTTTGATTATCGCCAGTGCGCTTAGCATTCAAGACCCGCGTGAACGGCCAATGGATAAGCGTGAGGCGGCAGATCAAGCCCATGCTAAATTCGCAGATGAGCGCTCTGATTTCTTGGGCTATCTCAAGCTTTGGAATTTTTACGATGAAGCGCTCAAAACTAAAAAGTCGAATAAAGATTTGTTGGGTAAATGCCATCAAAACTTCCTGTCTTTCTTACGCCTAAAAGAATGGCGCGAGTTGCATGGACAAATCCGTGAAATCGCCGAAGAGTTAGATTTAAAGCCTAATGTGGAAGAGGCCGACTTAGATAAAAACTATGACCAAATTCACCGTGCTTTATTGTCTGGCTTGCTAGGCAATATCGGCTTTAAAGATGGCGAGGCGGATAGTTACTCAGGCGCACGCGGCATTCGCTTTACCATTGCGCCAGGTTCCGCACTCAAAAAGACTCGCCCTAAGTGGGTGATGGCGTCAGAGTTGATGGAAACTAGCAAGCTTTATGCGCGTTGTGTAGCCAAGATAGACCCCGATTGGATAGAGCCACTCGCAAGGAATCTCACGCAAAGTCATTACTCAGATCCACGTTGGGATAGAAAGCTCGCGCAAGTTTCCGCTTGGGAGCGTGTGAGCCTCTATGGGTTAACGATTATTCCTAAGCGCCGCGTGCATTACGGCCTCATTGATCCGCAAGAGTCGCGTGAGATTTTTGTGCGCGAGGCGTTGGCGAATATGGAGTTTGATACGCGCGCACCGTTCTTTGAAGCAAATCGTCATTTAATAGCACAGATTGAAGAGCTAGAGCACAAAGCCCGTCGTCAAGATGTGCTGGTGGATGAGCATGTTTTATTTGCTTTCTATGACAAGATTATTCCGCAAGGAATATATAACGGCGCAAGTTTTGAAAAGTGGCGAAAAGAGGCGGAAGAAAAAGTGCCGCGTCTGCTCTATCTCACTAAAGATGCCTTGATGCGTCATGGTGCGGCCGGGGTCACAGAGGCTCAATTCCCCGAAAGCTTTGTAATGGATGGTGCCACGCTCCCGCTTAAATATCGCTTTGAACCAGGTCATCCGCTGGATGGTGTGACCACGACCGTGCCCCTAGCATTGCTTAATCAATTAAACCCTGCGCAGGCAGATTGGTTGGTGCCAGGCATGGTGCGAGAAAAGATTACAGGGCTTATCAAAGCCCTACCCAAAGCCTTACGCCGCGTTTGTGTGCCAGTGCCAGATTTTGTGACGGGCTTTTTAGAGCAAGCACAATATGAGCAAGCCTTAATGCCTGCATTGGCTGAGTACATTCAGAAACAGACCACACTTAAGCTATCAGTGGCGGATTTTGATTTGAGTGGTATGACAGATCACTTGCGCATGAACTTTAGCGTGGTCGATGAAAAAAGCCGCGAATTAGGTATGGGCCGCGATTGGAACGCACTGAAGGCGCAATTAGGAAGTGCTGCACAACTCACCTTTAGAAGCAGTTCCCCAAGCATTGAGAAAACAGGCCTCAAGCAATGGGACTTTGGCGATTTACCTAAAACGCTCACCTTCACAAAAGAAGGTCATCAGCTCACTGGCTACCCAGCGCTTGAAGACAATAAAGATAACGTAGCGGTAAAGCTGTTTGATACTGAAACGATGGCTCATCAAGCCCATAGAATGGGCGTGTGCAGGCTGATGCGTTTTGAGCTAAAAGAGCAAATGAAACAGCTTGAAAAAGGTCTGCCACAATTTAATCAATATGCGCTGTTGTTACGCAATCTGATTTCGCCAGATGATTTACGTGAGGATATGTTGCTTGCCATTAGTGACAGAGCATTTATTGGTGAGGATGATTTGCCGCGCACGAATGCAGAGTTTATGACGCTCAAACAGCGCGCGCGAACGCGCTTGCCAGCAGTGGTGGACTCCTCGTCAAGACTTGCCGCAGGAATTGCACAAGAGTATTTAGCACTCACCCAAAAGCTGGGTACCTTGCCGCCCAATATGGCGCGTGTGAAAAAAGAAGTCGAAGAACAATTAGCGTTGTTATTACCTAAGAAGTTTTTTAGCCAAACGCCGTGGGAGCGATTGCAACATCTTCCTCGCTATCTCAAAGCCTTAAAACTGCGTCTTGATAAATATCCAAGTGCGATAGACCGCGATGCCAAAAGTGCACAAAACGTACAAATGGTCTGGCAACGCTGGCAAGATAAAGTGAGTAATTTGCGCAAAGCCAATGCCGAGGTGAGTGAGGCGTTAGCAGATTATCGTTGGTTGATAGAAGAACTGCGCGTGTCATTGTTTGCGCAAGAGTTAAAAACGGCGTTCCCTGTATCGACTAAACGGCTGGATAAGATTTGGGAAGATTTGAAGTAGTACTAAATCCGCATCATTTCATTTCTAATGGCCGCTTCATCTAAGCCTTTGCCAATCAACACAAGCCGAGAAATCGGCTTTTCTTCTTTCCAGTCCGTGAGCATGGTTGGTGTGTAGAGCGTTTTATGCACGGCGTGGACAGCAATTGGGTCTGGCTGGTCATCGGCATGGACAATGCCTTTCATTCTCAGCAACTGTTCGCCGTGGGTGGCGCATAGCCATGCTAGCTTAGGCTCGAGCAGGTCATAACTAAGTGGCATGGGTAGCGCAATGGTGAAGCTGGTAATGCCCTCATCGTGGGCTTCTTTAAACAGCCCTGCGTTTTTCTTAGTGGGTGCGCGTAACCAGCGTTCTGGTTTGGCCTCTTGGTTGCTGCTATCAAACAAACCAATCTCGATAATATGAATTGGGTCGATTTGGCCTTGCATGACTTGGTATTGGGTTGCGCCCGGGTTGATTTCACTGAGCGCTGTTTCTAAAGCGTTTATTTGTTCTGCATTTGCTAAGTCTGGTTTGGTAATGAGGAGCACATCTGCCACAGCCGCTTGTTTTCTGGCCTCGGCGTGGGCTTTTAGTTGCTCTAATCCATAAACGCTATCTACGGTCACCACCACAGCATCTAATCGGTAAGTAGAACTAATGACGGGTTCGTTGAGCAAACTACCCATAATCGGCCCTGGGTCTGCCATGCCTGTGGTTTCAATAATCAGGCGTTTAAATTCAGGAATGGCTGAAAGTGCGCGTTTGAAGAATAAATCACGAAGTGTATCTGCCATTTCGGTGGTGAGCGTACAACATAAGCAACCTGATTCTAATAAAACTGTATTGTCGGCAATGTGTTGGCTTTCAACTTTGCGCTCTAAATTTTTAGCAAGAATGTCATCTAGGCCTGTCGCGCCCAGCTCGTTAATGATGACGGCAGTGTCTTTCATGCCAGAGTGGTTGAGCAACTTGTTTAGAAGTGTCGTTTTTCCAGAACCAAGAAAACCCGTTAATAAAGTAATGGGGATGCGATTATCCATAAAAAATCAAAGTTTCTTTGTGATGCTGCGTTACTCACCAAAAAATCTCTCCTTGTATATCAAACATATGCGGCGTCCAATTTTTAGGTTCGCGCCTTGCCTGACTTAGAAACTTGGATTTTTGGAAAATAAGCCTAGCCGTTGTTTTGCAAATAAAGTGACATCTTAGCTGTGTTATCTCAAGCGCGGAACTGAAAGCACTGTAAAATGTGCGCAATTGAATTTTGAACGTACTGTGACGCCCAAGTAATGAATGTATTTTTTGAAGAAGATGGTGGCTTTAAAGTCGCTTCAGTGATGTCTGAGACCGCAGGTGCTTTGCAGGTGGAATCGGCCAGCGGTAAGCGTTCTAAAATTAAAGCGGCGAATGTGCTACTGAGGTTTGAAAGCGCGTTAGCAAGCTTTATGGAAGCAGCAAATACTGAGGCTGAATGCTTGGAAGTGCCATTTTTGTGGGAATGTTGCGGCGAGCCTGAGTTTGGCTTTGAAGAGCTCGCTAAAGAATATTACGGTAAGGCACCAAGTGCGATTGAATCTGCTGCGGTTGCCATGCGTTTGCATAGTGCGCCAGTTTACTTTTATCGCAAAGGTAAGGGTCGATATAAAGCGGCGCCACCAGATACGCTAAAGGCCGCATTAGCTGCGCTTGAGAAAAAGCGTGTGCAGGCTGAAAAAATTCAATTATTCGTTGAGCAGTTAAAAGCGAAGCAAATGCCAGAAGAGTTGGCGCTTAAGCTAGATATGCTGCTTTATGAGCCTGATAAAAATAGCATGGAGTGGAAAGCTGTTGAACAAGCTTCTGCTGAACTTCATGTGAATCCTATTCAAGTGATTTCTTATGCTGGTGGCATTGCATCTAACCACGATTATCACTTGGGTGCATTTTTGCGCGAGTACTTTCCTAAAGGCATTCAGTTTGCGGAGGGCTTGTCATTGACTGATATGTCGCAAGATTTACCGCCTGCTGAAGTGGAAGCTTTCAGTATTGATGACAGCACGACGACTGAAATTGACGATGCCTTTTCGATTCAAACATTACCCGATGGTGCACACCGAGTTGGCATCCATATTGCCGCCCCAGCGCTAGGTATTGCGCCCCATACGCCTTTAGATGAAGTAGCCTTGCATCGCCTGTCTACCGTGTATATGCCGGGCAACAAAATTACCATGTTGCCTGAGTTTGCAATTACGCCGTTTAGCTTAAACGAAGGAGAGTGGAGGCCTGCACTTTCGATGTATTTAGATGTGGCGGCGGACTTAACAATTAGCAACCGCCATAGCAAAGTAGAGCTAGTTCATGTGACGGATAATCTGCGCCATGATACTTTGGAACCTTACTTCAACGAAGATACCTTAGCTGAAGATAACGGCCATCCTTACTGGGCGAAGCTTTTTTTGTTATTTAATTTGGCTGAATCGCTTGAAAAAGGGCGTGGCAAGCATGACCCAAACCGTCCAATTCAAATTGATTACAACTTTTATGTTGAGGATGGCAAAGTGCGCATCGTCGGCCGTCGTCGTGGTTCACCGATGGATAAGCTAGTGGCTGAATTAATGATAGAAGCCAACAGCCAATGGGGTGCTTTGCTTGCTGAACATCAAGTACCAGGGATTTATCGTGCGCAAAATGGCGGTAAGGTTTATATGACGACGCAAGCTGATTCGCATCAAGGCTTGGGTGTGGCGCAATATGCTTGGAGCACTTCCCCGTTGCGTCGTGCAGTCGACTTAGTGAATCAGCGCCAAATCATTGCCGTGGTGCAAGGGGATGAGCCAACTTATCCGCAAAATAGCGATGAGCTTGCAATGATTATGCGGCATTTTGATTTAACGTATAACGCTTACGGCGATTTCCAAACGCGTATGGAGCGATTCTGGTGCTTGCAGTATTTGGTACAAGAAAACGTACAGGAGATTTCAGCCACGGTTTGGCGTGAAAACTTAGTGCGTTTTGATCATATGCCTTACATTACCAAGGTGCATAGTTTGCCTGAATTGCCTGTAGGCACCCGTGTGACATTAGAAATTAAGCGTATTGATACATTGATGATGGAAATCGATACGCGCTTCAAGGCTGCGGAAGAAGCGCCCGTGGTGACGGATGTGCTGATTGATGACAGCAAGGGTGTGGAGGAAGTGCTTTAAATGAGAAGTTTCGGACGAAGAATCTCCAGAGCCGTGCATAAAGGCATGACTGGTGAAGAGAGCGTTGATGTCAGCGAAATGGATGGTGTGCGCTCTCTATATCTTGGTTCAGAAACCGTGCAAAGTGCGATGCGTGTCAAAGTGCCTGATGAGCTAGAGCTTGCTTACTCACGTGGCATGATGATGTTTTTGCTGTTCATGAAGCAGCCTAAAGAGGTGTTGATGATCGGTTTGGGCGGTGGTTCTATTCCAAAATACATTCACCACTTTTTACCTGAGATGCAAACCCGAGTTGTTGAGATTAATCCGCGTATTATTCAAGTGGCACGCAGCCACTTTTACTTGCCTGATGATGACGATAGATTAGAAGTAATCGAAGGCGACGGTGTTGTTTATCTCCAAGAAAACAACGGTGCAGCTGATGTGCTTTTGCTTGATATCTTTGACAGCCAAGGGGTTCCGCCCGAGATGTACAATCAAGCTTTTTTTGATACTTGTGAAGCGTCCTTGCGATTAGATGGCATGATGGCGGTTAATCTGTGGGGTTCAGATAAGAACTTCGATATCTATTTGCAACGCATTGAGCAAAGTTTCCATGGCCGTGTATTGGTTTTACGCACAGGACGCCCAGGCAATATCGTGGTGTTTGGCTTTAAACGCCCACCACGCGATTTAAGATGGTCAACCTTAAGAGTCCGTGCAAAAGCCCTCCAAGAACATCACAAAATAGAGTTTCTTGAGTTTGTTGAGAAACTCAAAGATGAAAATTTAAGCACTACTAATCGCCTCTTATTCGAAGCGTAAATTTAAAGAAAGTATTACACATGAGTCAGCACAATTTTTTCGCCACTTGCCCGCGCGGTCTTGAAGCCTTATTGGCGGATGAGCTTGCCAGTATTGGCGCAAAAGCCATTCAAGCCACAGATGGTGGGGTGGGTTTTAGCGGTGATTTGGCTGTTTGCTACAAAGCTAATCTTGAAAGCCGTATTGCGACACGTATTATGTGGCGCGTGGCGAGTGGTAAGTATGCGACTGAAGATGATTTGTTTAATGCTGCTTACAAGCTCGATTGGCCAAGCTGGTTTAAAGTCAGTAATAACTTTATGGTCAAGGTGACGGGTGTGAAATGTCCGCTCAAGAGCCTAGAGTTTGCAACACTGCGTATTAAGGACGCGGTATGTGATAAGTTCCGTCAGGCCGTTAAAAGCCGCCCATATATTGATACCAAAGAGCCAGATGTGCGCATTCATGCTTATTTAGCGGCTGATAGCTATCAATTCTATTTGGATACATCAGGCAATGCGCTTTATCAGCGTGGTTTGCGTCGCGCCAGCATTGAAGCGCCTTTGCGTGAGAACTTAGCGGCTGGCATTATTAAGCTTTCTGGCTGGAAGCCAGGGCAGCCGTTTCTAGACCCAATGTGCGGTAGTGGTACTTTCTTGCTAGAGGCGACGATGATGGCCCTCAATATTGCACCTGGCAGTCATCGTGGCTTTGGCTTTGAAAAGCTGCTGAATTTTGACGCGAAACTTTGGAATAGCTTGCGTGAAGATGCTAGGAAAAAAGCTAAACCAGTTAAATTCTCTAAGATTTACGGTAGTGATATGGATTTGCGTGCCGTGCGTGTGGCCAAGCAAAATTTAGAGCAAGCGGGATTGTTAGAGGCCGTACAGATTGCGCAGTTAGAGTTTACTCAAGTGCCAGCGCCAGCAGGAGATGGTGTGCTGGTGACGAATCCACCTTATGGGGTGCGTATCGGTGAAGACGAAGAATTAGCTGCGCTTTACCCGAAAATGGGGGAGACCTTGAAGCGCAACTTCGCTGGCTGGAGTGCTTATTTTCTCACCAATGATATGCGTCTGCCTAAAATGATGCGCCTAGCGCCGACGAAACGCACACCGCTCTTTAACGGGCCTCTAGAGTGCCGTTTGTTTGAAATTAAGCTAGTGGCAGGATCGAATCGAAAGGAAAAATAATGGCGGATAGCTTGGCTGAATTGCGTCAAAAAATTGATGCTTTCGTAAATGAACGTGATTGGGCTCAATTTCACTCACCTAAGAACCTTGCAATGGCGATGATTGTTGAGGCTGCTGAATTGGTGGAGCATTTTCAGTGGGACACCATCCAGGAAAGCTACGACTTAAGCGCTGAGAAGCGCCAGGAGGTAGCACATGAGCTTGCTGATACTTTTGTGTATTTGCTGCGATTGGCGGAGGTGACGGGCATCGATTTAATTAAAGCAGCTCACGAAAAAATAGCCTTAAATGCCATTAAGTATCCAGTAGAAAAGGCAAAAGGTAGTAATGCAAAATATACGGTTTATCAGGAAATGAGTGAAAAGTAGAGTTGGTGAGTAATTTGGATAACAAAAAGCCCGCACATCAATCTGCGGGCTTTTTTGTTGTGCTTGTTAAAGCTTAAAGAACAGCTAGTGCCGCATCATAGTTAGGCTCATTAGCGATTTCTGAAACTAATTCGCTATGTAAAACCTTGTTGTCTTCATCTAGCACAATGACCGCACGTGCAGTTAAACCAGCTAAGCTGCTATCCAAAATCGCTACGCCGTAGTTTGTCGCAAATTGCGCGTTGTTACGGAAGCTTGACAGTGCGATAACGTTTTCAATGCCTTCAGCACCACAAAAGCGGCTTTGCGCGAATGGCAAATCTGCTGAAATACAAAGCACGACTGTATTGTTAAGTGCGGCTGCCTTTTTGTTAAATTCACGGACTGAAGTTGCGCAGGTTGGCGTATCAATACTCGGGAAAATATTTAGAACTTTACGTTTTCCAGCATAGTTTTCTAAGGTCACTGTTTCACGTTTTGCATTGGCAAGCTCGAAATTACGAGCAGTCTGGCCTACTGTTGGGATGTTTCCACCGATGGTGATTGAGTTGCCTTTGAGTGTTACTGCGTTTGTCATGATCGTTCTCCTTGTTTAAGCCATGAAATATTTACCTGAGTATTTTAGTCTATTAATACATTTTATGTGTCTTTTAAGCGCTTAGTGAGACTGTAATAAAGCCGATTATCTAAAAAATCTCCTGTGATATAATCGCAACCTTTAATAATTTAGTGGGTCCCAATGACGTCCGAATTAAGACGATCGATCAATTTGGATTCCAATTTACCTACCAATTTCTTGAGTTAAGGAACACAACAAATGTCAGCAACCGTTGAAATCATCAGCAAACTAGAACGCCGCATGACGGTAACCGTGCCGATGAAACCAATTGAGGATGAAATTAACCAACGTATCGGTCAATTGATGCGCACTGCTAAATTGCCTGGTTTCCGTCCAGGTAAAGTCCCCGCCAAATTCGTTCATCAACAGTATGGCGCTCAAGCGCGTGATGAAGCGCTGACCAACGCTGTAGAACGTTCATTCTCTGAAGGGGTTGAAACGAATAAGTTACGCGTTGCTGGTTATCCCAATATCGAACATAAGCCTTTTGCTGAGGCGGATAAAGAATTTGAATATGTTGCGACATTCGAAGTGTTTCCGGAAGTTGAAATCGGTGATTTAAGTAAAGTCAAAATCGAGCGTCCAGTTTTAGATGTGGCAGCAGCAGATGTAAACAGAACATTGGATGTGCTTGTGAAGCAGCGTGCCACTTATGAACCAGTTAAACGTGCAGCTAAAAAAGGTGACAAGGTGAAACTTGGCTTGTCCGCATCAATTGACGGCAATGAAGTTGAAAGCACTGGCGGTCAAACGATTGATTTGGTGATTGGCGAAGGTGGTCGTGTCCCACAATTTGATGAGCATTTGCTTGGTGCTAAAGCGGGCGCGGAAGCAACGTTTGAGATTGTTTATCCTGCAGACCATCAACCAGAGCAGTTGGCTGGTAAAACAGTTTCATACAAGGTGAATTTCGTTGAGGTGGCTGAAGTCAAGCTGCCTGAAATTGATGCTGCTTTTGCGAAAACATTGGGCGTTGATGACGGCGATGTTGAAAAAATGAAAGCTGAAATCAAAGAAAGCTTGTCACAAGAAGTAACTAAGCGCGTTCGTCAGAATGTGAAAGAACAAGTGTTTGATGCGCTAGTTGCAAATGCTAAATTTGATTTACCTAATGCGTTGCTTGGTATGGAAATCGATCGCTTGATGCAAATGTCACGTCACAACTTGCAACAACGTGGTGTTGATTTGGCCAACGTGACACTTGAGCCTTCAATGTTTGAAGATCAAGCAAAGCGCGGCGCGACATTGCGCTTGGTGTTGATGCATTTGGTAAATGAGCATGCATTACAAGCCGATGCTGACCAAGTGCGTGCAATGGTTGACCAATTCTCAGTCAGCTTTGAGCGTCCTGAAGATGTTGTGCGTTGGTACTACGATGACGTTAAGCGTCTTGATGAGCCTGCAGCCTTGGCAACTGAAGAAAACGTTGTGAACTGGGTATTGTCTGCCGCAAAAGTAACAGACAAAAAAGTTAAATTTGACGATTTGATGGGTAACGCTTAATGCATACAACTAGTCGCCACGAGATGAAGGACATGATGAATTCCATGGATACGCAAGGTCTTGGTTATATCCCTATGGTCGTTGAACAAAGCGGCCGTGGTGAGCGCTCTTATGACATTTACTCACGCCTACTTAAAGAACGCGTGATTTTCTTGGTTGGTCCAGTGAATGACATGACGGCCAACTTAGTTGTGGCCCAGCTATTGTTTTTGGAAGCGGAAAATCCAGATAAGGATATTTCGCTTTACATCAATTCACCTGGCGGCTCTGTGACTGCAGGGATGTCTATTTATGACACCATGCAATTCATCAAGCCTGACGTGAGTACTTTGTGTATTGGTCAAGCGGCGAGTATGGGTGCTTTCTTATTAGCTGCAGGCGCTAAAGATAAGCGTTTTAGCTTACCAAACTCTCGCATTATGATTCACCAACCATCTGGCGGCTTCCAAGGTCAGTCAACGGATATTGAGATTCACGCGAAAGAGATTTTGTATTTGCGTGCGAAGCTCAATGAAATTTTGGCGCACCACACGGGTCGCACAGCGGATGAAATTGACCGCGATACAGAGCGTGACAATTTCATGAGCGCTGAGCAATCAGTTGCTTACGGCTTGATTGATAAAGTGATTGAAAATCGTCCTGAAGCTGCTTAGTTGGCTTTGCTACAAATCAGCATCAAATTCATATAGAAATATTAGGAATAGTTAATGACTACAAACGCATCAGACGAAAAACTACTTTATTGTTCGTTTTGCGGTAAAAGTCAGCATGAAGTTAAAAAACTGATTGCTGGCCCATCTGTATTCATTTGTGATGAGTGCGTTGAACTTTGTAACGACATTATTCGTGAAGAGGCGCAAACTGCTGATGGCGAAAAAGTTAGCGACAAAAAGTTGCCAACACCAAAAGAGATCTGTGCAAACCTTGATCAATATGTCATTGGTCAGGTGCAAGCTAAGAAAAGCTTGGCTGTGGCGGTTTACAACCATTACAAGCGTTTAGGTCAACCAACTGCAAAAGATGATGTGGAAATCGCTAAGAGTAACATTTTAGTGATTGGCCCTACTGGCTCAGGTAAGACCTTGCTTGCACAAACGCTAGCGCGTCTTTTGGATGTGCCATTCGTGATGGCGGATGCAACCACATTGACTGAAGCTGGTTATGTCGGTGAAGACGTTGAAAACATCATGCAAAAGTTGCTTCAAAAATGTGACTATGACATTGATAAAGCGCAGCGTGGCATTGTTTATATCGATGAAATCGACAAGATTTCACGTAAGTCAGAGAATCCATCCATTACTCGTGATGTTTCTGGAGAGGGCGTGCAACAAGCCTTGCTTAAATTAATCGAGGGAACTGTGGCTTCTGTGCCGCCTCAAGGCGGTCGTAAGCATCCAAACCAAGAGTTCGTTCAGTTAGATACGACTAATATTCTTTTCATTTGTGGTGGTGCATTTGATGGCTTGGATAAGGTAATTCGTCGACGCTCCGAAAAAGGTGGTATTGGCTTTGGTGCTGAAGTAAAGAGCAAAGAAGACTCGCGTGCGATCGGTGAAGTGTTACGCGACGTTGAGCCAGAGGACTTAATTAAATTTGGTTTAATTCCTGAGTTCGTGGGTCGCTTGCCTGCGATTGCGACTTTGGAGTCGCTCGATGAAAACGCGCTCATGACAATTTTGGTTGAGCCTAAGAATGCATTAACTAAACAGTTTGCTAAGCTCTTCAAGATGGAAGGTGTTGAGTTGGAGTTCCGTGAAGAAGCGCTTCGCTTGATCTCAAAAAAAGCACTTGAACGTAAGACGGGTGCGCGTGGTTTGCGCTCTATTATGGAGCATGCCTTGCTTGAAATCATGTTTGATTTACCTTCCATGACTAACCTGAGCAAGGTTGTGGTCGATGAGGGCACGATCAAAGGTGATAATCCACCGATCTTGATTTACTCAGAAGAGCCGCGCACGGCCGATTCAGCTAGTTAAATAAGTTCTTTGAGTATTTAATTTAACTGAAATCCAAATACTGAAAAATAATTAACGCTGGCACTTGAAGCGTCAGCGTTAATCCCCAACTAGATTGCATACACGTTTGGTATATCGCCGAACGAAGCTAACGCTAAAGGCTTTCTCATGACAGAACAAACATTGCCAACTTTTACCCCAGATGCAGGATTTTTGCCGCTATTGCCATTACGCGATGTGGTCGTTTATCCGCATTTGGTGATTCCACTTTTTGTGGGGCGTGCTAAATCAGTAAAAGCCCTTGAGATTGCCTCTGAAGGTAACAAGCAAATCTTTTTGGTGGCACAGAAGTCCGCAAATAAAGACGAACCTGATGCTTCTGACCTCTATGAAGTCGGCACGATTGCAACCGTACTTCAGATGCTTAAGTTGCCTGATGGTACGGTAAAGGTGTTGGTTGAAGGTGTTAGCCGCGCTAAATTGGTTGAGTTTCAAGATACGGAAGAGTGTTTTACTGCGAAAGCTGAAGTCATTGTTGATACACCAGAAGATGACCATGAAGTGCAAGCATTGATGCGCACTGTTTTTACGCAGTTTGACCAATACGTCAAACTCAATAAAAAAATCCCACCTGAGATTTTGACTTCACTTGCAACGATCGAAGATGCAAGTCGTTTGGCTGACACGATTACAGCGCACTTAACATTAAAACTGGAAGAAAAACAAAGCATTCTTGAGATGTTTAGCGTCTCTCAACGTCTTGAGCATTTGCTTGGCGTGATGGAGGGCGAGATTGATATCTTGCAGGTAGAGAAACGCATCCGTGGGCGAGTAAAGCGCCAAATGGAAAAGAGTCAGCGTGAGTACTATTTGAATGAGCAAGTCAAAGCGATTCAGAAAGAGCTTGGCGAGCAGGACGAAAATGCGGATATCGATGAGTTAGCTAAGAAAATTGATGCCGCAAAAATGCCAAAAGAGGCGTTGGATAAAGCTAATTCAGAAATGAAGAAGCTAAGAATGATGTCGCCGATGTCTGCGGAAGCAAGCGTGGTTCGTAACTACATTGAAACATTGGTTAATCTGCCTTGGAAGAAGAAGACCAAAATCCATAAAGACTTGGTTGAGGCGCAACGTATCCTTGATGAAGATCATTACGGTCTTGAGAAAGTGAAAGAGCGTATTGTTGAGTATCTTGCTGTTCAACAACGTGTTGATAAATCAAAAGCGCCAATCTTATGTTTGGTTGGTCCTCCTGGCGTGGGTAAGACTTCGCTTGGTCAGAGTATTGCCAAAGCAATTAACCGTAAATTTGTGCGCGTTGCTTTGGGTGGTGTGCGTGATGAATCTGAGATTCGTGGTCATCGCCGCACTTATATTGGCTCTATGCCAGGTAAGATTTTGCAAAGCATGGCAAAAGTATCCGTAAAGAATCCTTTATTCTTATTGGATGAGGTGGATAAGATGGGTCAAGATATGCGTGGTGATCCTTCATCTGCATTGCTTGAGGTGCTTGATCCAGAGCAAAACCATACTTTTGTCGATCATTACGTTGAAGTTGAATACGACTTGTCCGATGTGATGTTTGTGGCAACGTCTAACTCACTCAATATTCCAGAGGCCTTGATGGATCGTATGGAGATTATTCGTCTTGCTGGATATACAGAAGATGAAAAACTCAATATTGCGATGCGTTACTTGGTGCCTAAGCAGTTAAAAGCGCATGGTTTAAAAGCGGGTGAGATTGAAATTTCTGAAGCATCTGTGCAGGAAATCATTCGTTACTACACACGTGAGGCGGGCGTTCGGAGTTTAGATAGAGAAATCTCTAAGATTTGCCGTAAGGTTGTTAAAGATATTTTGACAACAAAACTAAGCTTACCCAAAGACGGCAAGGTTGAGCAAATTGTTGTGACGCCAGAAGCCGTTGAGAAGTATTTGGGTGTTCAACGTTTTGATTACGGCTTGGCTGCAAAAGAAAATCAAATTGGTCAGGTGACAGGGTTGGCTTGGACGCAAGTGGGCGGTGATTTGCTGACGATTGAGTCAGTAGCAATGCCAGGAAAAGGCAAGACAATTACCACGGGTAAGCTTGGTGACGTAATGCAAGAGTCGATTCAAGCGGCGATGAGTGTGGTGCGAAGCCGTGCTAAACGCTTAGGCATTCCTGAAGATTTTTATGAAAAGAATGACATTCATATTCACTTCCCTGAGGGTGCGACGCCTAAGGATGGCCCGAGTGCTGGTATCGGCATTACGACTGCACTTGTTTCAGTATTAACTAACATACCAGTGCGTGCAGATGTTGCAATGACGGGTGAAATTACCTTGCGTGGCGAAGTGTTACCAATCGGCGGCTTAAAAGAAAAGTTGTTGGCAGCTCATCGCGGTGGAATCAAAACGGTTTTGATCCCGGATCAAAATCTTAAAGATCTCATTGAGATTCCTGACAATGTAAAGAACTGCTTGGTTATTCATCCAGTTAAATGGATTGATGAGGTTTTAGAGTTTGCCTTGGAAAAAATGCCTGAACCAACGATTGAGGTGATCCCCGTTGCTGATGCTAAAGAAGCTGAGGCTGTGGTAATAACCAAGCATTAATGGAATATTTGGACTTAAAGGCTTGACACAGGCTTTTGACACTTGCTATAAAGTAAAACAGCAGGACTTTTAATGGCCTGTTTTATAAATAATAACGCAAGGGGATACAAGTGAATAAATCAGAGCTAATCGACCAAATCGCAAAAGCCGCTGGAATCTCAAAGGCTGCAGCAGGCCGTGCATTGGATGCAACAACATCAGCAGTAACTGGCGCATTGAAAAAAGGTGATTTGGTTACACTTATCGGTTTCGGTACATTTTATGTAGGTAAGCGTGCTGCTCGTAACGGCCGTAATCCACGTACTGGTGCAACAATTTCTATCAAAGCAGCTAATTCTCCTAAATTTAGGGCTGGTAAAGCGCTCAAGGATGCTGTAAACTAGCGTTCTTCGTTGGTTAACGAATGGGTGATTAGCTCAGTTGGTAGAGCGTCGCCCTTACAAGGCGAATGTCGGCGGTTCGACCCCGTCATCACCCACCATTCAACCAGCGTAGAAAAGTCGTTACATCGTTTTATATGTAGCGCATAGTTTTGGAGTGGTAGTTCAGTTGGTTAGAATACCGGCCTGTCACGCCGGGGGTCGCGGGTTCGAGTCCCGTCCACTCCGCCAAGAAAAAAGCGAATCGAAAGATTCGCTTTTTTGCTTTCTACCTTAACGAATTTAAATCTCATATTATCGTCGCATGTTAATAAAAGCTTGTGACCTTAAGCCTGTCATGGCTTGCGCTTGTATGGTATATTTACATATTATTTACAATTCAGCGTTTATTAAATTACTGGCTTGTTTCAACAGGTAAATTTAGAACTTTTTGATAGATTTACTGACTTAATAAACTGCTCTTACTTATTCAATTTAAGGTGTTATTGTTATGCTGGAAGTTATTCGCGCACATTCTAAAGGCTGGGTCGCTAAGCTGATTTTAACTTTAATTACAGTACCATTCGCTTTGTTTGGTATCGATGCTTACTTAAAAGACGCCGGTGCAGGTGCCTCGGTTGCAAAGGTCGATGGCGCCACAATTTCTGTGCAAGAATATCGTAATGCCATGCAAAGCCTTCGTGATCGTTTGCAAAAAGAAAACCCAAAGGATATTAGCGCTCTGGACTCACCGGAGGTGAAGCAATCTGTGTTGGATCGTCTTATTAACACCAGGCTCTTTAATGCTGAAGTTTCAAACAGCAACTTCAAAATTACCAATGAGCAACTAGCACAATTCATTACTAGTTTGCCCGAGTTTCAAGAGGGTGGTAAGTTCTCTCAAGAGGTTTACGACCGACTATTAAGTCAGAATCAAATGACGCCTTCTCAATTTGAGAAAAAAATGCGTGGCGAGATGTTGTTGCAGCAAGTACGTGATGGCATTCCAGGCTTAGCGTTTACCTCAAAAGCAGTTGAAAACGCGTCATTGGTCGTTGAGCATCAACAACGTGAGGTGAGCGTTGCAGAAATTAAAACGGCTGATTTTATTTCACAAGTGAATGTTGATCCTAGTGAAGTTAAAGCTTACTACGAGAAACATAAAGATAAATTCAAAGTGCCAGAACAGGTAAAACTTGAATATGTAATGCTCTCTGCAAATACATTAATTCCCAAAATGCAAACTACGGAAGATGAAGCTAAGAAATTTTATGATGAAAATGCATCAAAATTTCAAGGGGATGAGCAGCGTCGTGCTAGCCATATTTTAATTGGTTTTTCAGCATCAGCCACGCCAGAAGCTAAGGCTGAGGCAAAGAAGAAAGCCGAGCAAGTATTAGCTGAAGTCAAAAAGAATCCAGCAAAGTTTGCTGAACTCGCTAAGAAATATTCTCAGGATCCAGGTTCTGCGGAAAAAGGCGGTGATTTAGGCGCTTTTGGTCGAGGTGCTATGGTCAAGCCATTTGAAGATGCAGCCTTTTCAATGAAGCAAGGTGATGTGAGCGGTTTAGTGCAATCTGACTTTGGTTATCACATTATCAAATTAAACGAAATCCTTGGTCAAGGCCAAGGATTTGAACAGCTCAAACCGCAGATTCGTGCTGAACTTATGTACCAGAAAGCGCTTGCTAAGTTTGCGGAACAAGCAGAAGCATTTAGTGCGACGGTTTATGAGCAGTCTTCAAGTTTGCAGCCTGTGGCAGATACTTATGGCGTTCCTGTTCAAAAGAGTGAGTGGATGAGTTTCGTTGATGGTGCTAAATTCTTTAAGAGCGATAGGCTGATGACTTTAGTCTTTAGCAGTGATGTGCTCAAAGATAAACGAAATACTGAAGCGGTTGAAGTGTCTAACAATACCCTTGTATCCGCGCGCGTAGTTGACTACAAGCCATCTGCGCCTCGCAGCTTTGATGAAGTTAAAGGAGGCATTGCTGATTTATTGAAGATTGAGAAAGCAACTAAACTAGCGATTGATAAAGGAGCAGCATCACTTGCCAGTCTCAAGTCGTCTAAAGAGGTGGCTAACTTAGATTGGATTACGCCAGTGATCGTCGATCGTAAAAATGCACAAGGGCTCACTGAAGTAACGATGTCGAATGTCTTTAAGGTTGATACGAGTAAGTTGCCTGCTTATGCAGGCGTTGCAGACAATCAAAAGGGCTATTTACTGATTAAAGTCACGGCGGTTCAAAATAAATTAGATGATGAAGATGCCAAAAAAACCGCGCTGCTTGAGTTGCGAACAGCCATTGCTTCTGAAGTTTCATCTGCTTATATTGGTACGTTGAAATCAAACAAGAAAATTTATGTGAATAGTCGTCTCATGATGACAGACAGTACTCAACAGTAAAAGTTGAAAGCATTGTTTCTCAGATTTTTTTGAGTGGTAAGCTAATAAAAAAAGGCCGTCATTGATTGACGGCCTTTTTTATTTAAGATACCAACCTCCTCGATTGTGACATTGCGACGCAGTGGTGCATGCTTTTCGTTGAAGCCTTGCATCTTGTCAAAATCAGCAATGCCTGAGGCAGCCAGTGTTTTGATGGGGCCTGCTGAAACTGCATTCACACGAATACCTTTAGGACCAAGGCTTTGTGCCATATAACGCACGTTAGCTTCAAGACTTGCTTTTGCTACGCCCATGACGTTGTAGTTCGGCAATGTTCTTTCAGCGCCAAGATAACTGATCGTAAGAAGGCTACCGTTGCGACCCTCCATCATTGGCATTGCTGCTTTAGCAAGCGCTGCAAAGCTGTACGAACTAATATCATGTGCAATGCGGAAATATTCACGCGTTACTTTTTCTAAGTAATCACCATCGAGAGCGTCTTTTGGCACAAATGCAACTGAGTGCACAACCACATCTATCCCATCCCAATGTTTTGCGAGAGCTGGAAATAAAGCATCAATTTGTTCATCGCTTCCAACATCACAAGGTAAGACAATGGTTGAATCGAAATCAGCGGCTAATTTTTTAACGCGGTCTTCAAATTTATCCATTTGATAACTAAAGGCAAGCTCAGCACCTTCACGTTTCATTGCTTCTGCAATGCCGTAGGCAATTGAGCGATTACTTAGTAGACCAACGATTAATACACGTTTCCCAGTCAGGAATCCCATGAGTAGCTTTCCTTAAAAGTCAAAATTTCTAATTGTTATTCGAAGTTCTTGGGTCTAGCGCATCGCGCAGACCTTCACCAAGCAAATTATAACCCATCACGGTAATTAATATGGCAAGGCCAGGAAACATCGAAAGCCACCAGGCGAACTCAATATATTCTTTTCCATCGGTAAGAATGTTTCCCCATGAGGCTTGTGGTGCTTGAACGCCCAAACCTAAGAAACTTAATCCAGACTCGACCAATACCGCACTCGCAATTCCAAGCACAGAGCTAACGATGATGGGGGTTAGGCTGTTAGGAAGTAATTGCTTGAAAATTAAGCGACTGTCTTTCGCGCCTAAGGTTTGAGACGCAAGGACAAACTCTCGATTTCGAAGACTCATGAATTCTGCGCGCACTAGTCGTGTAACGCCCATCCATGAAGTCAGGCCAATCACAATCATGATGTTCCAAATTGAGGGAGTCAGGAATGCAATCACCGCCAAAATCAAGAAGAATGTTGGGATCGATAACATCACATCAACCAAGCGCATGATCACAGTGTCAACCCAGCCACGATAAAAGCCAGCAATTGCCCCTAGGATAATTCCAATGATGGTGGCAATGCCTACAGCTACAATACCAACTAAAAGCGATATACGTGCGCCAAATAGCATTCTTGAGTAAACATCACGCCCTAGTCCATCAGTCCCCATCCAATGTTGCGAGGAGGGGGAGAGCAGTATGTTTTTGACATCAATTGCCTCTGGGTCAAACGGGGCAATCAATGGTGCAAAAATAGCCATGAGGGAAATTAGGCCAATAATGATCAAGCCAGCAAGTGCTAGCGGGTTTTTGAGAATGGTTTTCATTGTGCAACTCCTTTTCTAACACGTGGGTCAGCCCATGCGTAAGCTAAGTCGGCTAGGAGATTGCCTAAAAGTGTGAGTGCGGAACCTATTGTTAAGATACCCATAATGACAGGAAAGTCTCTCATCAACACAGCATCATAGAAAAGTTTACCCATCCCTGGGATAGCAAAAATAGACTCCGCAATCACAGAGCCACCGATTAAACCGGGGATAGAAAGGCCGAAAATGGTAATTAATGGAAGCAGCGCATTTCGAAGCGCATGTTTATAAACAACGGTGTTTTCAGGAAGCCCTTTAGCGCGGGCGGTTGTGATGTAATCTTGATGGAGTACATCTAACATACCGTTGCGAACAAATAGTGATATTCCCGCAAGGCCTGTTAGACCTGAGATCAGAATAGGTAAGGTTAGATGTTTTAAAGTATCCCATTGCTGGGCTAACCAAGGAAGCTTTTCAGCGCCTAAGCTATGAAGGCCAGAAATGGGAAGCCAATTGTGACTCACCCCAGTCCAATACATCAACATTAATGCTAGCCAGAAGCTTGGGATCGCAAATCCGATAAAAACGAATATGGTAATCGATCGGTCAGGTAGCTTGTTTTGCGTGAGTGCTGAAATCACGCCGAGCGGCAAAGCAATCCCAATAATCAAGACTAAACTTAGTACATTGATCAGAAGAGTGATCGGCAAAGCTTCTTGTATCATGCCTTTGGTGACATTTCCGTCCTTATCTTTTTCCTCCCAAAACACAGGGCTTTGATGGCTTGCAAATGAATGTCCAAAGTCTAGCGTAGACATGCGTTTTAGCCAAAGACCATATTGCACGATGACAGGTTTATCGAGGTTGTATAGCTCGCGCAGTTTTTGACGTGACTCTTCACTGGTTTTTGGATTGAAGCTCGCTTCGGTTGAAGTCACATCCCCTGGGGCTAAGTGCATAATTAAAAAAGAAATTAAGCTGATCCCCACCAGAAGTGGCACCATCCAAAAGAGTCGATTGAGTAGATATTTGATCATGATTACTCCGCGCTCATTTCGTTGCGCCTTAATGCCTTGGGAATGTACCACTCATAAGCGTTGTGTCCAATGCCAGCAGGAGGCGCAGTGTCATCAATGCCTTTTACTCGTTTGTGAACGGCTGGGAGGCCATAACCTGCAAACAAATAAACAACAGGGCTATCTTCTAATAAAATGGCTGCAAACTCATGGTAGATTATCATGCGCTTGTCAGGGTTAAGTTCCAATCTGCCAGCCTCCAGTAAGCTATCCACTTTAGGGTTTTGATAGCCGATAAAATTAAACTGTCCTGGTGCTTGTTGAGATGAGTGCCAAATATTGAACTGATCGGGTTCTAAGCCAAGGCCCCAGCCAAGTAAAACGACGTTGAAATCACCAGTTTTAATAAAGCGACTAATAAAAGTTGCCCATTCAACCACGCGAATTTTTACATCAATACCAATTTCCTTAAGTCGTCTTTGTACCAATACGGCACTCATTTCACGTTCTTTATTTTGGTTGGTTAGAATTTCAAAACTCAATGGCTGGCCATTCCTATCCAATATTCCGTCATGGTCATGGTCCTCAAAGCCTGCTTCTTTAAGTAATGCAAGCGCCTTTTGTGGATCGTATGGATAGGGTTGTAGTTTTGGGTTGCTCCAGCGCGTTCCTGGCTTGTAAGGAGAGGCAACTGGCAGGCCAAGCCCAAGTAGTACACCGTCAATAATTTCTTGTTTATCTATCGCATAATTAATGGCTTGCCTCACGCGCACGTCATCAAAAGGCTTACGTTTTAAGTTGAAACCTAAATACGTGTAACTATTGCCTAGCTCTTTATATTGCGCAATTTTGTCAGTGAGGTCAGGGCGTGCTGGGAAAATACGTGCATATTGAATGGAGTTTAAGCTCATCGAGTCAATGTTGTCTGCCATGAGTTCTAAGAATTGCGCTGCACGGTCAGGGATAATGCGTGAAATTAAATGGTCGATTTTAGCTTGTCCCTGAGTGGCATTAGGATTGCGCTTGAGCGAAATGCTTTCACCTTTCTTCCATTGATCTAACTGGTAGTAATGACTGCCAACAGGATTACGTGAGAATGCCGTGTTATTGATGTCTTGGCCTTCAAGCAAGTGTTGTGGAAGCACATGTAAGCCTGACCATGAGTCTAAAGCTGGGGCATAGGGAGCTTCGTAGGTCACTCTAAATGTGAGCTTGTCAGGTGCTTCAGCTTTTTTAACGAGCTTGTAATCTGCACCATAAGGAGAACGTGTCTTCTGATCGGTCACTGTTTTCCATGTAAACAATACATCTTGACTTGTTAATGCTTTGCCATCAGCCCACTTTAAGTCAGGTTTAAGGTGGAATGTAATTGTTTTTTGATCAGCGGACACGTCCCAAGATTCTGCAAGCTCCCCTGTTAATTCTAAGTTCTTATCATATTTAAGTAGGCTGTTGAAAATATTGGAAGCAATTGCAGAGGCTGAAGATTCTCCCGCCATCATTGCAATTAAGCCGCTGGGTTCACCAGACATTGCATCAACTAGCGCGCCACCAGACTCCGACGGATAGGGCTGGCTAAATTGAGTCGACAATTTATCTTGTTGTTGCCCACAGCTGATCAAGAAGGGTGTGATCAATGCCAAGCATGTGATCTTAATGAAATGCATGATTGTTTTAGGCTTATTGTGCATCGACGAATTGCGCCTTTACGATAATTGGATTTAGATTAAACATCCTGTTTTTTTATCTTTTTATAAGAAGAGGATTTTGTTGCGCGTTTTTCATGACCACTTGTTTTGATTGAATGTTTGTTTCTGACCGTACTTTTTTCATTTTGTTTCTGTTGATGTGGCTGATTTATAAAATCACTATTTGGAATATTAATGGTTTGGCCTATTTTTACATTCGGACTTTTCATTTGATTGTATGCCATCAGGCTTTTAACGCTCACCTGATATTGACGTCCGATTGCTGTCAGCGTCTCTTTCGGTTTTACGGTATGGGTTTTGTTTTCATTTGTATTTTCAATGACGTCGGCAGTTGTGCTATTAAGTGCACTATTAATGTCGATGGTTGATGATTCATTACTTTTGTTACCAAGCGGTACCAGGATTGGTTGTGCGCCATTTATTTTTTTGTTGTTTGGAATATCATTAATTTCACGCAATTGACTTACATTAATCCCAAATTTTTGCGCAATTTTATCCATGCGTTCGCCACGCTTAGTGTGATAAGTTTGCCAACTGACAAGCGGCTTGTCGTAATTGGCTAAATTTAATTTGAATGTGTTGGCAGCTGAGACTGGCAATAATATTTCATGCGCGTTGCCTGTTTCGGTAATGACGGGGCGGTTATATTCTGGGTTGAGTGAAATAAACTCTTCATAAGAAATCTCCGCCAATGATGCCGCGAGTTTTGCGTCAATCTGTTCAGGTGCGATAACTTTAGTAAAATAAGGCCTGTTTGGAATCTTATCAATATTCAGTCCATACACTTCTGGCTGCCGCATGATGTTTTTAATCGCCTGTAGTTTAGGCACATAATTTTTAGTTTCATCAGGAAGCGAGAGGCTGGCGTAGTCAGTGGGCAAGCCTTTTTTGCGATTGCGGTCAATCGCTCGTTGAACAGTGCCCTCGCCAGCGTTGTAGGCGGCTAGTGCTAAGTCCCAATTACCAAACATACCGTGTAATTTTTGCAAGTAGGTGAGCGCTGCAGAGGTTGCGGCTGTCACGTCTCTACGGTTGTCTACCCACCAATCTTGCTTGAGTCCAAAATGTTTACCTGTCGCAGGCATAAATTGCCAAATTCCAGAAGCTTTTGAACGTGAGTTGGCAACTGGATTAAAGGCACTCTCGACCATGGGTAATAGTGCGATTTCACTTGGCATACCTCGTTTCTCAACTTCAACCACAATATGATACAAATAGCGCTGGCTGCGTCCGATCATTCGTTTCATATAATCGGGCCTAGATGCGTACCAGGCTTCATGCGCGCCTGTGTAGCTAGAGTTTAGCTCGGGCATTGTGTAGCCACTAATAATTCGTTGACGTAAGTCAGCCGCTCCCTTTTCAATGCCTGCTGAAGGCTGGTAACTTAGTGCATCCGGGAGATAATTAAGGACTGGATCGAGTTGAGAGTTGGGTGTGATGTTAAAGCTGGGGTCAAGTGCTTCACGATTAGGAACATTGCTTTCTAAAATGACAATATAGTCACCTTCAACATTGGTTTCTGCGTCAACATTTGTCACCAAAAGCAAGGCTAAAAATAATAGGGATTTTACTGAAGATCTAACGAGCATGAACACTTTCTGAAAGGCCTATTATTAAGCAAAAACACGCTGTGATAGTAGCTAAATAGGCCCTATGGAGTCAAGAATAAATATACCAAAATTAAGCTAAATAAGCCGAGGTCAAAACTGATTTCTAAGCTGTCTCAATTTAGTGAAAACTTCGATGGAGTCAGCTATTTTCAAACCCAAATTATCTTTAATTTCCTGTGAGGTGCACCGCAAGAATGGATTCGTTGCAAGCTCTAATGCAATTGAACTTGGGATGGTTGGCAATCCTGCAATCCTTAGCTCATGTGACATCAAGATTCTGGCATTAAGCGCAGGATTGTTGTTCTCAAGTGTTTTCGCAAATTGTAGATTGCGTTCGGTGTATTCATGCGCACAATAAATGGCTGTCTCGGTAGGAAGGTTTACAATTTTTTGCAATGAAGCAAACATTTGTTCAGGCGTACCCTCAAAAAGCCTGCCGCAACCACCGCCAAAAAGAGTGTCGCCGCAAAATATCGACTCGGCGCCATAGTAAGCCACATGGCCAATTGTGTGACCTCCCACATCTATAACCTGCAGGGATAAATTGAGAGGAGTGATATTGATAATTTGGCCTTCAAGCACTGGTGTGTGCTTGAACTCATAGGATTCTTTAGCTGGGGCGTAAACCTGCGGCGAATATTCACGAATCAAAGCATCCACGCCGCCAATATGGTCTGTATGATGATGCGTGATGAGAATGTCGGAGAGTGCTAGACTTCTTTTCTTCAGTTCTGCGATGACTGGTGTTGCGTCTCCTGGATCAACCACCACGGCATGACTGCCATTCTCTATAAGCCAAATGTAATTATCTTGAAATGCTGGAATTGGTATGATGTTAAACATAATGATGAATAGCGTAACATTTAATTTAAGCTTCATGGTCAGTGAATGCCTTCAATGACAAAGATAATCACTGAGAATGACGGAAGTACTTGGCTTGGTTCGCCAATAGGGTGCTATTTGCTAAACGAAGAACAAGCCTTATTTGATGATGTAGTCAGTGATATTTTTGGTTTTAATGCGATCCAGTTGGGTTTCTTACAAGCGGATTTGTTAAGAAACTCAAGAGTTCCATTAGTTTTAAAGGCCAGTGAGACGAAGGGGGATTTGCTATGTGAAACTCAGCAATTACCTATCTCGAGTAACACAATGGACTTGGTTTTATTGCCACATACGCTAGATTTTAGTATCAATCCTCAACAAACGTTACGCGAAGTGGAGCGTGTGTTGGTGGCCGAGGGGCATGTGGTCATTACCGGCTTTAATCCCATCAGTAGCTGGGGGCTCCGGAGATTTGTGAGTAAACGATGTGCATCATCAAGTGCCATGTGGCATGCACATTTCCTCTCTGCGTTACGGATTAAAGATTGGTTGAATTTATTAGGTTTTGAGATTGTTGGCGTCAGGATGGCTTGCTATAAACTGCCTTTGCAAAGTACGCAATGGTTGCAACGGTTTGATGCCTTGGATCGCTTGGGTGCTCGATATTGCCCGATGTTGGGTGGGGTCTATTGTATTGTCGCTAAAAAACGCATTTTGGGAATGCGTATTATTAAGCCGAATTGGGCTCGTGCGAAAATGAAAAGAGGTTTAGTCATTTCTCCAACTAAAAAAGAAGATGTCGCTAATTCAGTGACTAATGATCAATATTAATCGTAAAGCTAGGGTTTAATTTTGTCAGAGATTCAAGAATCGCTTGTGATTATATATGCCGATGGCGCATGTAAAGGAAATCCAGGTCCCGGTGGTTGGGGTGCTTGGATTCGTATGGGTGATCACTCAAAGGAGTTGTGTGGTGGTGAGCCAATTACTACCAACAATCGCATGGAACTCACGGCTGCTATCCGCGCACTACAAGCACTCAAACGAACTTGTGATGTCAGAATTTATACCGACTCGGTGTATGTGCAAAAAGGCATGACCGAATGGATTGATGGGTGGAAAAAAAGAGGTTGGAGAACTGCGGATAAAAAGCCTGTGAAGAATGATGATTTATGGCAGGAGTTAGATGCAATCGCCAGTCAGCATAAAGTTGAATGGCGGTGGGTTAAAGGCCATGCAGGCGATCCAGGTAATGAGCGTGCGGATGCATTGGCCAACCAAGGGGTTGCCCAAGTAATGCATGGTTAAATAATCAATAATTGAAAGCACACTTATGAGACAAGTTTTTTTAGATACTGAAACAACTGGCCTATATCCAGCTCAGGGCCACCGTATCATCGAAATTGCGGCCATTGAGGTCGTTAACCGTCGTGTGACCAATAACCACTTTCATGTTTACCTCAACCCAGATCGTGAGATAGACCCTGCAGCTCAAGAAGTCCACGGTATTACTCTAGAGTTCTTGCAAGACAAGCCTCGTTTCCCGGATATCGTGAATGAATTTTTAGACTTTGTAGCCGATGCTGAGTTGGTGATTCATAACGCGCCATTCGATACAGGATTTCTGAACGCTGAATTAGGTAAGATTGATCGAGAAAACTTAGAAAAAACCTCAGGTAATATTGTGGATACGCTCAAAATGGCCAAAGAGATGCGACCTGGACAGCGTAATAACTTGGATGCTTTATGTCGCCATTTTGGCATTGATAACTCCAAGCGCACCTTACACGGTGCATTGCTGGACGCGGAGCTGCTCGCCGATGTTTATATGGCGATGACGCGTGGCCAAGAGAGTCTCATGATGGAGATATTAGAGGACGCGTCTTCTGATGATGTCGATGGAGAGCTAACGCTTACTATTAATCTTAAGGTGTTGCATGCCTCTGGTGAGGAGCTTGAGGAGCATGAGGCTTACGTTAAGGCGCTAAATAAAGGGGATAACCTATGGAGACAGGCGGTTGCCGAAAGCGATTAGCTTAAAGCATCGGCCCAGCTGTTGGGTGTTTCGTAAAGTCTGACGCGTTCAAGTTTTAAGTGGTTGCCGTAAATATCTTGATATTGCGAATTAAGAATGCGAAAGGCTTCCGCAGCCATGTTTTCAGCCGTTGGAACGTTACTCATAACAACTGTCTTGTGATTGGATAATGAATTCAAAAAATTTAAAATTTCAGCATCGTCTTTGTAGACTAGGAACGCATGATCCCATACATCGACGACAGATTTCTTTGCAATCGCTTTTACATCTGAAAAGTCCATCACCATGCCGTTATCAGAGGAGTTCTCTTGCTGAATAATATCGCCAGAAAGCGTAATTTCCATGGCATATCGATGCCCATGAAGATTCTTGCATTGGCTTTTATGACACGGAATGCGGTGTCCGGCGTCGAATTCAAGTCGTGTAGTAATTTGCATAATTGAGATTATATCAGTAATCAGGCTTGCCTAATTCTTGTGTGAGGCCCTGGTAATAGGCTAATCTCACTGGCGAGATTTTTCCATCCTCAACGGCGCCGATAATCGCACAATCTGGCTCGTGTGTATGTTTGCAGTTATTGAATCGGCATTTCCCTAAGTATGGCCTAAACTCGATAAACGCATGTTCTAACTGTTCAATATTGAGGTGGTTTAAACCAAACTCTTGCAGGCCGGGCGAGTCAATGAGGTCGCTAGTGCTATCAAGGTGATATAGATGTGCCGCCGTTGTCGTGTGTTTGCCGCTGTCTAATACTTCAGAGACCTCCTGAGTACGCACAGCAGAGTCAGGAAGGAGTGCGTTTACAATCGTTGATTTACCCATCCCAGATTGCCCAACTAATACACTGACTTGCCCTTTAAGCCACTGCTTAAGCGGGCTGATATCTTGTTTGGCCGATAGTGGTTGGACTTGGTAGCCGAGATCTTGGTAAACCTGAAGTAGCTTCATTGCATCAGAATTGTCGGCTAAGTCACACTTGTTAAGCACAATCACTGGTCGGATGCCTGCGGCCTCAGCTGCAATTAAACAACGGTTTAGTAGTGCTTCGTAGAAGCTGGGGGTCGTGGCAAGTACGATGATCACTTGCGTGACATTTGATGCTAAGGTTTTTGTTTTGTAGGCGTTACTGCGAAATAGAAGACTTGAACGTGGATGAAGTTTTTCTACAACCCCCTCAAGGGTGTCTGTCATTTTGACTTCAACTTGATCCCCACAAGCCAAATCATTCCTTTTGCCACGCGTGACGCAACTTATCTGCGTACCATCTTGAAGTTCAACACCATAACGTTTGCCGTAAGAGGCGATCACCTGGCCTTGCTTGAGGAGTTGTTCAACCAAAAGACTATTTTTCGAAATGGTAGTAAGTTTGGTTTAGGTAGCTTGTTACGTTAAGTTCTTCGTCTTCGAATAACTTCAAGCCTATCATGGTATTACAATTGCGGACCTGCGCTTTTAGTCCTCCAGAGGTTTTGACCAAGCGGTTTTCCCGCGTGTAAATTCCCGAACCATTGCCACCAAAGCTCTTAACATGGCATTGAAGACAGTGTTTCTGCAACAAGGCTTTCCCAGCCACAGGATCGCTTCCAGGATAAATGGCTGAGTACTGATCAGCATAAGCGGCGCTTAAACTGATCAAAGTAAATGTTAAAAAGATAAAAAGTTGTTTGATCATGCCAGTCTAGTTTATCCAAATCCTTTATTAGCTATTTGTTTGTAAGCTTTGCAATGCGCATGCTTGCTGGCGGATGTGAGTCATAAAAAGCAGAGTGTAATGGGTCTGGCGTTAAGGTTGAAGCATTATCGCGATAAAGCTTAACCAGTGCAGCTACCAAATGTTTAGCATTTGAATGCTCTGCAGCATAAGCATCAGCCTCAAATTCATTTTTTCGTGAATAACTCGCCATGATTGGGCGGAGTACAAATAAGAAAACAGGGCTCACAAGTAGAAACAAGATTAAGGCCATATAACTACTCATCTCATTAACACCTAAGCCTAAGAAGAACCAGTCCTGTTCTTTAAGCCAACCTAAAACCGCGAGGCCAACAAAGCTAATAAAGAACATCATAGCAATTCGCTTAATCACATGTTGATGTTTAAAGTGACCCAGTTCGTGCGCAAGCACAGCTTCAATTTCATCCGCATTGAGACGTGCCAATAAAGTGTCAAAGAACACGACACGTTTGTTTTTTCCAAAGCCGGTAAAGTAGGCATTACCATGGCTACTGCGTGCAGAGCCGTCCATTACAAATAAACCCTGTGATTTGAAGCCGCACTTCAGCAGCAATGCTTCAATCCGAGCCTTTAGTGATTCGTCAGTGAGTGGTGTGAATTTGTTAAAAAACGGGGCAATAAAAGTTGGATAAATGGCAAGCACCATTAAGTTAAATACACTCCAAACAGCCCATAAGTAAAACCACCAATATTGGCCAGCACCTTCCATCAGCCACAGCGCAGCAAATAAAATTGGCGCACCTAGGATAATGCCTAATATGCTTTGTTTGATCATATCGCCTACAAACATGCCGCGCGTCATTTTATTAAATCCAAAATGCGCGTCGATGACAAAGGTTTTGTAGTAGTCGAATGGGGTATCAACAATACCGCTGATAACAAGTGCAGTTAGAATGACTAATGCACCCCTCAGCATTTCATGTGAAGGAATGAAGTCACGCCATATAAAATCTATGCCCTGCAATCCGTTGCCAAGTGTAAATGTAAGAAGCAAAGCAGCTTGAACAACCCCCTCTGCAATCATTAATTTGGTTTTAGCGGCAGTGTAGTCAGCGGCTTTTTGATGTGCTTCGAGACTAATGTCTTTAATGAAAGCATCAGGGACTTTATTGCGATGACCAAACACATATCCAATGTGCCGGTTTCCCAACCAAACACGGGTGAGTGTGGTTAACGCAACTAGGCTAATAAAGATAATACTCAGCGTGAAGGCAGGTATGGATGTCATGATTGATATGCTTTTCAGTTAAACTAATATCATTATAGAAGCTTCGTGTGAATGAAGGTTCATCAATTGCAGTTTATTAAATAAAATTAATGGAAATCATGATGGCAAATCCGAATGACAATTTAATCTGGCTTGATATGGAAATGACGGGCTTGTTGCCAGATTCTGATCGTATTATAGAGTTGGCCGTTGTGGTGACGGATGCTGATCTAAACGTTATTGCCGAGTCACCAGTCATTGTGGTTCATCAGGCTGATGAAGTATTGGATGGAATGGATGCTTGGAATAAGGGGACGCATGGTCGCTCTGGTCTCATTGAAAAAGTTAAAGCCTCTACAACTAACGAGGAACAGGCGACTGCTCAAATGTTGGAGTTTTTGAAGCTGCATGTGCCAGAAGGCAAGTCCCCAATGTGTGGGAACTCTATTTGCCAAGATCGACGTTTCATGGCGCGTTACATGCCAGCGCTTGAAAAATATTTCCATTACAGGAATCTTGATGTGAGTACTTTTAAAGAGCTGGCTCGTCGTTGGAAGCCCACCATTTATTCCGGATTTAAAAAAGCGAGCAAGCATGAAGCACTTGCAGACATTTATGAGTCTATTGATGAGCTGAAATATTACCGAGAGCATTTTATTAAGTTGGATTAATGATTGGTTTTTTCTTCAGGATTTTTGGCTGTATTGAGCTTAGCTAAAAAAATGGGTGCGACTAGCGCACCCTAAAGGAGGAGAAAGATAGCCTAGAATGTAAGCTCCTTATTGCTTAAGCACTAAGCGTGCCAACATACTCAACTCTTGATTTTTGGGGATATAGCGCCGCTGGTAAGGCGTTTTTTTTAGTTAAATTGTTTGTGTATTGATACTCTTTAGGCTTATTAAGGTTTTAATGTTGATTAATCAAGCTTGCCTAGAGGGCGCTTTGCACAATTGTGGTGCGCAAATGAAATGATTTTTAGGTCGCTAAGCTGAGTCTTCAGTTGCGGTTCATGACATTGATGAGTTTAGACTAATGAATGTGGTTAAAAGTAATGTAAGGATATCGGTATGAATATGACAGCTTTTTTAGCCGTTGGGCTAGGCGCAGCTTTTGGTGCCTGGGGGCGCTGGTTGTTAAGTGTGGCTTTCAATGCATTCTTTCCACTTTTACCATTAGGAACCTTAGTGGCTAATCTTGTCGGTGCTTATTTGATGGGTCTAGTTATGGGTATTATTTCGTTGGGTGGTTTGATGAATCCAGAATTACGCCTATTACTTATCACAGGTTTTTTAGGTGGGCTGACGACATTCTCAACCTTCTCAGCTGAATCCGTCACTATGTTTTCTCGTGGAGACTATGGCTGGGCATCCCTACATTTGTTAGGGCATGTGCTCGGGTCGTTGCTGGTCACAGCCCTTGGTTTAATGACAGTGCAACTTTTAAAATGATTGGTTGACGAAAAAAAATGAGTTTAAGGTTACGTCTAAATTTGTTGATAACTGCGCTGTCATTGGCCTTTATGCTAGCAGCTGGCTGGGTGATCGTGAATGATGCAAAAGTCTCTATTCGTGAGCGCGTAGAAGCCGCTTCTCGGGTTACTGTGCAGTTGCTCGACAACGTCATTGTCACCTCTGTCATGAATCCCAGTCTCGGTGAAACAACAGATGTGTTGAATGTATTTTTACGATCTCTGGGGTATGTGCGAAGTAATCAAATCACATTATTTGATTCACGCGGCAATGTCCTTTATGAGTCACCACAATCCACCTACCAAACAGATGTGCATCCACCTCAATGGTTTGTAAAGATTGTTGAGCCAAAACAGGAGTCAGTGCAAAGGCGTGTGCGTTTTGGCACTTTGGTCATCACCTCCAGTGCGGCTGGTTCTATTCGTCAAACATGGCGTGGCGTTGAGCAGTTAATGTGGATAGGTTTAGGATTTTTTCTTATTTTGAACATTATGGTTTATGCACTATTGAGCTATTCTTTGAGGCCGGTAGGAAGTATTCTCAGCGCCATTAATCGAATGGAGCAGGGGGATTTGAAGGTTCGTCTTGAGCCATTCAAGTTGCCTGAATTTGAAACAATAGGACATAGTCTTAATCGCATGGCGGAATCTTTAGAGGCAGAGCGTCAGCTTGAAGAAAACCGTCAATTAACAGCGCTGATACAATCACATATTGAAGATGAGCGTAGAAGTCTTGCGCGCGAATTGCATGATGAACTTGGTCAATACGTAACCGCCATTAAAACCTTTGCGGTTGGTATTGCCAATAAGACGGTTGAAAAAATGCCTGATGTTTCATCAAATGCCCAGACGATTGTGGCTGCGGCCAATCATATTTATGATGGCATGCACAACATTATTCGCCATTTACGTCCCGGTGCGCTTGATAACCTTGGGCTTTCTGAGACATTGAAAGATGCGATTAATCATCTACAAAAACAACACCCTGAGGTTGAGTTTAAGCTTAATCTATCGGGGGAGCTTGATGCGTTGGGTGAAAATCTCAACATTAATTTTTATCGCATTGTGCAAGAGTCACTCAATAATGCGGTGAAACATGCAAAAGCCAGTATCATTCATGTCAGCTTGAAACAAGACCTAAGCGGTAATGTTAATCTGATCATTCAAGATAATGGCGTAGGCATGGAGGTTGATAAGGTTGACCAAACTCAGCACTTTGGTTTACTTGGCATGCGAGAGCGAACTCAAGCGTTTCGTGGTCAATTTGATATTCAGTCATCATCCAAAGGCACAAAAATTTCTATCCATCTTCCCAAGGAGTCCATTACATGAGCGCCCCCATCAATGTCTTATTAGTGGATGACCATGCCGTTGTTCGCATGGGCTTTAAAATGCTATTAGAGTCAGATCCTGACATCAAAGTAATCGCGGAAGCCGATAGCGGTGAAAACGGGGTCAAAATGTACATGGAGCATAAGCCCGATGTCGTCGTCATGGACATTACCATGCCAGGCATTGGAGGTCTTGAAGCAACGGACCGCATTATTGCAAAAGACAGTTCAGCCCGTATTCTGGTGCTTTCAGCACATGAGGATTCCGTTCATCCCAAGCGCGTGCTCAATGCAGGTGCAATGGGTTATTTAACCAAACGAAGTGCGGCCGAAGAATTGATTAAAGCGATACGGATGGTGGCGAATCGCAAAATGTATCTTGAAGCAAGCATCGCTCAGCAAATGGCCATACAGCAATTAAACGGTGAAAAGAACCCTGTGGATGTGCTTTCAGATCGTGAGTTTGAAGTGTTTATGGCGCTTGCTAAAGGTGAAACCACCAATCAGATTGCTGAGATTTTGAGTCTCTCACCGCGGACTGTTGGCACCCATTTGTACAATATTAAGCAAAAGCTCAACGCAGGCAACTCGGCAGAGATTGCTTTGATTGCGATGCGTTCAGGTTTGATTGATCCTTAATTTTTATCCTTAGCGCTTGTATTCGCACTTATGCTCATTACGCCGCTGCTGATAATGATTGCAATCGCTAACCAGCGGTCTATCGAGAGCATTTCATTCCATAGCAATATGCCAAACAGGCTTGCGAGTACGACGGTGCTATAGGCGAGGCTGCCTACCACTAATGGATTACCTGTTCGATAAGCGCGCGTCATAGCCAGCTGGGCAATCGTGGCACATGTGCCGAGACCAGCGAGGATAGGTAAATCTTCTAGTTCGATAGGGCTGAAATGATGAATCAGCATCCAGGCGCCACCCCCGACTGTGCAAACGAGTGAAAAGTAAAATACAGTCCGCCAGTCAGGTTCGCCAGCCCGTCCTAATTGGGCTACATATACATAGACCCAGCCAGCCATTAATCCAGAAAGTAAGCCAAGTCCACCTGCAAGCAACTCTCCGTAATGAATGCTTGGCTTTAACAAAAAGGCTACGCCAACAAAGCCGGTGATTATGGCGATTAGTAAAATCTTCTTTGGTTTTTCATGAAGTGCAATTGTTAAAATTGCTGCCATGGCGAGTGGGGATGTGTAGTTAAGCGTAATCGCGGTAGCAAGCGGTAGTTCGCTTATGGCATAGAAAAACATGACCATTGAGATAAAGCCAATGACGGAACGTGACATCTGTTTTTTGATGAGATTGGTTTTCAGTGATAGGCGCTTGGTCACAACGAAGCTGGAAATAAATATCAACCCAACCAATGAGCGATAAAAAACAAGTTCTGCGCTTGAGAATTTATGAGAGGCGATTTTAACGAGCACGCCCATGATGGCAAAAAAGAATGCGGCGACCAGCATCCATAAACTACCCCATTTGAATTGCTTCACAGGTGTGGCTCTAATTGCGTGCGCAACCAGTAATGAAAATGCGCTAGGCCAGTTTCCATGGGATGTTGATAAGGCCCACGCTCGTCGATATTTTGTGCAAAAAGTGCACGGCGACCATCATGCATGCGCTGGCAAATTTCTTTATCTTCCAAAGCGGTTTCCTCATAAGCGGCTTGTTGAGTAGCAACATATTCACGCTCAAACAGGGCAATGTCTTCAGGGTAGTAAAACTCAACGACGTTAGAGCATTTATCTACACCGCGAGGAATGATGTGTGAAACCACAAGCACGTTTGGATACCATTCAATCATGAGGAATGGGTAATATACCATCCAAATGGCGCCGTGCTTGGGTAAGCCTTTTTTGCCTTGATATTGTTTAACCTGTGCCTGCCAGTTTTTGTAAATCGCGGAGCCAGCTTTTTCGTAACTTGGTTTATAGCCGACAGTTTGGACGCTGTAGTCTTGACCAAACTCCCAGTTGAGTTCGTCGCAATCAACAAACTTGCTCAGGCCAGGATGGAATGGGCCTACGTGATAGTCTTCTAAATAAACCTCAATGAAGGTCTTCCAATTGAAGTTGTAATCATCCACCGTCACGCGGTCTAACATGTAGTTGGTAAAGTCAAAATCTTGCTTGCAACCAAGTTCTGCTAAGTCTTTTGCGATATTGCGTTTGCTATTGAAAAGCAGCCCTTGCCAATTGGTGAGGGGTGTGTGGTCTAAGTGTAGGCAGGGATTTTCATTAAAATGAGGTGCGCCTAAAAGTTCACCCTTTAGGTTGTAAGTCCAGCGATGAAGCGGACAGACGATATGTTTGGCGTTGCCTTGGCCGTTCAACATCAGCGCTTGGCGATGACGGCAAACATTGCTAATTAAGCTGATGCCTTGTTGGTTATGGACGAGGGCTTTGCCGTCTTGCATCCAACCGAGTGTATAAAAATCGCCTTGATTGGGCACCATAAGCGCGTGTCCAAAATACTGTGGCGCTTTTGGAAATAAGTGTTTTGCTTCTAGCGCGTAAATGGCGGGGTCGGTGTACCACGCCACAGGTGGTTGAGACGTGGTTTTTGATTGAATTTGATTGCTAGAGGCAAGAGAAATCATCTGGCTTGTTCGTGTTTAATTAAAAGTGATTTTGACTAGATTTTAAGCGTCAACTTGCTTGTTTTAATAAGGTTAATTATTCCGAGGAATGCGATTTTGCCCTAACCCCATTTTTTTTCAAGTTTTTTCCTGAAAGCATTTATCAGTCTTGATTTAAGTCAGGCAAATTTAGAATAAGTTTCAGCGACTTAAAAGCAGCATAATCGGCCTCAAAAAGCCCTCAATTCTTGCCTAAAAAGCGCTTTTGAGATAATCTTGATACCTTACTTGCAAAACAATTTCTTATGCTCAAGGAGCAAATGAATGAAAAATCCACTAGATTCAATTTTAGGTACGATCATTTCTGGTTTGATTCTTACGTTTGTACTCTATGCGTTTATCAAACACTTTGTGCTGGCGGGGGTGTAAATCATGGAATTTTCAATGGGTATTTTCCGATGGTTACACATCATGGCAGGCATCACTTGGATTGGTCTGCTTTATTATTTTAATTTGGTGCAAGTACCTGCAATGAAAGACGCTGCTGCTGATGGCACGTCAGCTGGCATTTCAAAGCATATTGCGCCTCGTGCTTTACTTTGGTTTCGCTGGTCTGCGGTCGCGACTTGGTTGATGGGCGCAGCTTTGCTTGGACCTAGCTTTAGCGCTGCTTTTGGTTTGCAGGCTGGATACACTGGTATTGGGATCGGTGCGTGGTTAGGCACGATTATGTTATTAAATGTTTGGGTACTAATTTGGCCAAATCAACAAAAGATTTTGGGCATGGTTTCTGCGACTGATGATGAAAAAGTCAAGGCGCGTCGCGTGGCGTTTTTGGCCTCACGCACTAATATGATGCTTTCTGTGCCGATGTTGTTTTTTATGGCCAACGGTCTCTCGCACAAGGCAGTTATCGGCCTGTAATTTTATATGCAAGCTGGAATCGGCGGCTTAAGCCGCCTTTTTCATTTTTATACTGCAACCATGGTTGCTTGATTCTTTGAAATATTGAGTAAGGTGATATGTCACAACATTTAATGAACACCTATGCACGTCAGCCTGTTTGCTTTGTAAAAGGCGAGGGCGTTTGGCTATTTGATCCAGCGGGCAATCGCTATCTGGATGCGTTGGCTGGTGTTGCCGTCAATGGTCTTGGTCATGCCCATCCTAAACTAGTGAAGGCGATCAGCGAACAAGCAGCAAAGCTGATTCACGTGTCTAACGTTTACAACATCAATGAACAATCGCGTCTTGCAGACAAGCTTTGTGAAATTTCTGGCATGGACAAAGTATTTTTCTGTAACTCAGGCTGTGAAGCGAATGAAGCATCAATCAAATTAGCAAGGCTATATGGTCATAATAAAGGCATCAAAAGCCCAGAAATCATTGTCATGGAAAAGTCATTCCACGGCCGCACTTTAGCCACGCTATCAGCAACAGGCAACCGCAAAACACAAGCAGGTTTTGAACCGCTAGTCAGTGGTTTTGTACGTGTGCCGTATGATGATGTTGAAGCTGTGCGCCAAGTAGCGGCGCATAACAAGAACGTAGTGGCGATTTTGGTTGAGCCAGTGCAGGGGGAAGGCGGCATTAATATCCCGCACGACGCTTCTGGCTACTTAGAGCAGTTACGTAAGATCTGTGATGACAATGGCTGGTTGCTGATGGTTGATGAGGTGCAAACAGGCATTGGCCGCACTGGTACATGGTTTGCGTTTCAACACACCAATATCCTACCGGATGTCATGTCTTTGGCTAAGGGTTTAGGCTCAGGGGTGCCAATAGGGGCTTGTGTTGCGAGAGGTATTGCTGCGGAAACCTTTACTTATGGCAAGCATGGCTCTACTTTTGGCGGCAATCCACTCGCAGCTGCAGCAGGTATTGCAACCCTACAAATTATTGAAGAAGAGAACTTACGTGCCAATACTGAGGCAATGGGTGATGTGATCTGTAACGGCTTGCGTGCCGCATTAAAAGGTGTCGCTGGGGTTGTGGTCATTAGAAATGCAGGCTTGATGATTGGTGTTGAATTGGATCGCCCTTGTGGTGATCTAGTGAAGCGTGCTTTGGCTGAGAGATTGCTCATTAACGTCACTGCTGACAAAGTGATTCGCTTGTTACCTCCATTAGTCATCAATCAAAGCGAAGCAGAGCAATTAGTGGCAATCTTAAGCAAGATCATTAAGCAGTTTTTGAGTGAATAATATTTTTAAATTAATGGTTTAAACGTCCAATTTTTTGGTCAACATCATGACAATCAAACACTTTTTACAATTTAACGACTTAACAACAGACGAACTCAATCATATTTTTGAGCGTACTCGTTGGATTAAGGCTCAATTCAAAGCCTATCAACAATACTGGCCGCTTTCAGACCGCACTTTGGTGATGATATTTGAGAAGGCAAGCACTCGAACACGTCTATCGTTTGAAGCGGGTATGCAGCAATTAGGCGGTTCAGCGATTTATTTGAATACGCGTGATTCACAATTGGGTCGTGGCGAGCCGGTGGAAGATGCCGCACAAGTCATTTCTCGGATGAGCGACATCGTGATGATTCGTACCTTTGAGCAGGACATTATTGAGCGCTTTGCGGCGAACTCACGCGTGCCGGTAATTAACGGCTTAACCAATGAATATCACCCTTGCCAAATTTTGGCAGATATTTTCACCTTTATTGAACACCGTGGCCCAATTAAAGGTAAGACGGTTGCTTGGATTGGTGATTCAAACAATGTTTGTAATACCTGGTTGCAAGCGGCCGAAATGCTGGACTTCAATGTGCATGTTTCAACGCCACCAGGCTACGAAGTCGAACCTGAGCGTGCCAATTTGTACGGCGATAGCCATTACGAAGAGTTTGCCGATCCGATGGAAGCAGCCCGTGGCGCTGATTTAGTAACGACGGACGTTTGGACCTCCATGGGCTTTGAAGCTGAAAACGAAGAACGTATGCGTGACTTTGCCGATTGGCAGGTTGATGCAGATATGATGCGTGTGGCGAAAGAGGATGCATTGTTCATGCATTGCTTACCAGCGCATCGCGGTGAGGAAGTTTCTGCTGAGGTGATAGATGGCAAACATTCAGTGGTTTGGGATGAGGCTGAAAATAGATTGCATGTTCAAAAGGCACTCATGGAGTACCTTTTGTTAGGAAAAGTAAAATAGCTGGAAGCTATTTCGGTGTAGGTTAACCTTTAGGTTAAGTGAGCAAAGCGAACGGCCGAAACCAAAAGCATCTGCATGTTCAAAAGGCATTCATGGAGTACCTTTTGTTGGGAAAAGTTAAGTAATTATTGAGATTGGGAAAGAAGTAATGAGCGATATTAAAAAAGTAGTGTTGGCGTATTCAGGTGGTCTTGACACTTCAGTCATCTTGAAATGGCTTCAAGATGAATACAAATGTGAAGTGGTGACATTTACCGCTGACTTGGGTCAGGGTGAAGAGTTGGAGCCAGCGCGCGCCAAAGCACAAGCCGCCGGCGTTAAAGAGATTTACATTGATGACGTGCGTGAAGAGTTTGTGCGCGACTTTGTATTCCCAATGTTTCGTGCCAACACGGTTTATGAAGGCGAATACTTGCTTGGCACGTCAATCGCACGCCCATTGATTGCTAAACGCTTGATTGAAATTGCGAATGAGACAGGTGCGGATGCGATTTCTCACGGCGCGACTGGCAAGGGTAACGACCAAGTGCGTTTTGAGCTTGGTGCTTACGCATTAAAACCCAATATTCACATTATTGCCCCATGGCGTGAGTGGGATTTGCTTTCACGTGAAAAGCTTTTGGCTTATGCAGAAAAGCACGGTATTCCAGTTGAAATGAAACACAAGCAAGGGGGCAGTCCATACAGTATGGATGCGAACTTGTTGCACATCTCTTATGAAGGTCGTCATTTAGAAAATCCAGCGGCAGAGGCTGAAGAAGATATGTGGCGCTGGACGGTATCCCCAGAAAAGGCACCAGATGCTGCAGAATATATTGACATTGAATACGTGAATGGGGATCCAGTTGCGCTCAATGGACAACCAATGAAAGCGCATGAAATCTTAGCGCATCTTAACAAAGTGGGTGGCAAACACGGTATTGGCCGTTTGGATTTAGTTGAGAATCGTTATGTGGGCATGAAGTCACGCGGCTGCTATGAAACGCCAGGTGGCACAATATTACTTAAGGCTCACCGTGCAATTGAATCCATCACACTAGATCGCGAAGTCGCCCATTTGAAAGATGATTTAATGCCGCGCTACGCCAGCATGATTTATAACGGCTATTGGTGGAGTCCTGAGCGTTTAGCGCTTCAAACCCTCATCGACCATACGCAAAAGACAGTCAATGGTTGGGTGCGCTTGAAGCTTTATAAAGGTAATGTCATTGTTGCTGGCCGTGACTCCAAAACAGACTCTCTGTTTGATTCAACCATCGCAACGTTTGAGGATGACAAAGGGGCTTACGACCAAAAAGATGCTGCTGGCTTCATTAAGTTAAATGCTTTAAGACTACGAATTGCTGCGAACCTGAAACAAAAGAAGCAATAAAAATCGACTAATTAAAGCAAGACCCATTCATTTAAAAGGAAAATATCATGGCGCAATTTGATAATGTAAGCGTTAAAAGAAAAGCAAATGTCTACTTCGATGGTAAATGCGTTAGCCATACGGTTTTATTTCCCAATGGAACGCGTAGCACCATCGGTGTGATTTTCCCAAGTTCACTGACATTTAATACCCAAGCGCCAGAGTTGATGGAAATTAATTTGGGCGTATGCAAAGTACGTCTTGCTGGCGAAACTGATTGGAAAACCTACAGCGCTGGTGAAAAATTCACCGTACCAGGCAATTCATCATTTGATATTGAAGTGCTTGAAACACTCGATTACGTCTGTCATTTTGAATAATTAAGAGGTCGATATGCCATCTTTTGATATTACGTCTGAAGTTGATATGGTCGCATTGAAAAATGCGATCGATGTGGTGAGTCGAAGCATTACTAATCGCTACGACTTTAAAGGCACAAGCGCTAACGTGGAACTTAACGAGAAAGACAGCTTGATGACTTTGTTTGGCGACTCTGATTTTCAATTAGATCAAATCAAAGACATTTTATTGCCTGCGATGGAAAAAAAAGAGGCCGACAGTGCCAAACGCCTTGACCATCAGGATGTTCAGAAAATTTCAGGCAATATAGTAAAACAAGTGCTGAAGATTAAAGATGGCATTGATAGTGAGCTGGCTAAACGCATCGTGAAGCTGATTAAAGACAGTGGCGTTAAAGTGCAAGCAAGTATTCAAGGCGACACAGTGCGCGTGGTAGGTGCTAAGCGTGATGTATTGCAAGACACCATTGCCCAAGTGAAGAAATCCGTGACCGACTTCCCTTTGCAGTTTGGTAATTTTAGAGATTAAATTTTTATATTGTTAGAAGCCGAATGAGCGCGAAAACCCTTTACGACAAGTTGTTTGATTCCCATGTGGTGACCGAAGAAAACGGCACTGCGCTGATTTATATTGACCGTCATTTGGTCCATGAAGTGACCAGCCCCCAAGCTTTTGAAGGCTTGCGCCTAGCAGGCCGTAAGCCATGGCGTAAAGACTCTATTGTGGCGACTGCTGACCACAATACCCCAACGAATGGCTGGGAAAAAGGATTGGACGGTATTGCTGATCCTATTTCCCGTATTCAAATCGAAACGCTTGATAGCAATATCAAAGAGTTCGGCGCTAAAGCTTACTTTCCTTTCATGGATAAAGGCCAAGGTATTGTTCACGTCATGGGCCCGGAGCAGGGCGCAACATTGCCAGGGATGACAGTTGTATGCGGTGACTCTCACACTAGCACACATGGTGCGTTTGGTGCTTTGGCACATGGCATTGGGACATCCGAAGTTGAGCACGTCATGGCGACCCAATGTTTAGTGCAGAAAAAGTCTAAATCTATGCTTGTGCGTGTTGATGGCAAGCTAGGTAAAGGCGTGACAGCTAAAGATGTGGCACTAGCGATTATCGGTAAGATTGGTACTGCAGGCGGAACAGGTTACGCGATTGAGTTTGGCGGTAGTGTTATTCGTGCTTTGACGATGGAAGGCCGCATGACGCTTTGTAATATGGCGATTGAAGCTGGCGCACGTGCTGGAATGGTGGCGGTTGATGATGCGACGATCAATTACGTAAAAGGCCGTCCTTATGCACCGAAAGCAGACCAGTGGGATGCTGCGGTAGCTTACTGGCGCACATTGGTGAGCGATGATGGCGCTGAGTTTGATGCAACAGTGACCTTAAATGGCGACGATATTCAGCCGCAAGTGACTTGGGGTACCTCACCTGAAATGGTGGTGGGGATTGATGGCAAGGTGCCAGATCCAGCTAAAGAAGACGATGCGACCAAAAAAGGCAGCATGGAGCGTGCCTTGCAATATATGGGTTTGGAAGCGAATACACCAATGAGTGCAATTAACATCGATAAAGTATTTATTGGTTCTTGTACCAACTCCCGTATTGAGGATTTACGTGCCGCAGCGAATGTTGCTAAAGGCAAGAAAATTGCTGGAAATGTTAAGTTGGCTTTGGTTGTGCCAGGTTCTGGCTTGGTGAAAGCCCAAGCAGAAGCTGAAGGCCTAGATAAAGTATTTAAAGAGGCTGGCTTTGAATGGCGTGAGCCAGGGTGCTCAATGTGCTTGGCGATGAATGCCGACCGTCTTGAGTCAGGTGAGCGCTGTGCATCAACTTCTAACCGTAACTTTGAAGGTCGTCAAGGCTTGGGTGGTAGAACACATTTGGTAAGTCCTGAGATGGCCGCCGCCGCTGCGATTGCTGGACATTTCGTTGATGTCCGTACCTTTGCTACAAAATAAGAGATTAATACGATGCAAGCATTTACCCAATTAAACGGTTTGGTTGTTCCGCTCGATAGAGCAAATGTCGACACGGATGCGATTATTCCTAAACAGTTTTTAAAGTCGATTAAGCGTAGCGGTTTTGGCCCCAATGCTTTTGATGAATGGCGTTATTTAGACCATGGCGAGCCAGGTATGGATAACAGTCAGCGCAAAATCAACCCGGATTTCGTTCTTAATAAGCCACGTTACCAAGGTGCTTCTATTTTATTGGCGCGTGAAAACTTCGGCTGTGGTTCTAGCCGTGAACACGCACCTTGGGCGCTTGAAGATTATGGATTTCGTGTCATTATCGCCCCTAGTTTCGCTGACATTTTCTATAATAACTGCTTCAAGAATGGCATGTTGCCTATCGTGCTCTCTGCAGATGATGTCGATGCTTTGTTCAAAGAAACAGAAGCATCAGAAGGCTATAAACTCAACATCGACTTGAGCGAACAAAGCATCACTTCGCCAAACGGCAAGTCTTATAAGTTTGATGTGGATGCTTTCCGTAAGCATTGCTTATTGAATGGCTTAGATGACATTGGTTTGACCATGCAACATCAAGATGCGATTAAGGCGTTTGAAACAAAGCATCAAGCTGCACAACCTTGGCTTTTTAATTAAATTATATTTATCAATCGTATATTTGTATTTGTTAGGATTTTAGATGAAGATTGCAGTTCTGCCAGGTGATGGCATCGGTCCAGAAATCGTTGCTCAAGCTGTTAAGGTTTTAAATGCCTTAAACATTGGACTTGAAATGAAAGAAGCGCCCATCGGCGGTGCTGGTTACGAGGCTGCTGGTGATCCACTTCCTGCTGATACATTAAAATTGGCTAAAGAGTCTGATGCGGTATTGCTCGGTGCTGTGGGTGACTGGAAATATGATTCCTTGCCACGGGATATGCGTCCTGAGCGTGGTTTGTTGCGTATTCGTAAAGAACTTAATTTGTTCGCAAATCTACGTCCTGCATTGCTTTACCCAGAACTAGCGTCAGCGTCTACTTTGAAACCAGAAGTGGTGGCTGGTTTAGATATTATGATAGTGCGTGAGTTAACGGGGGATATTTACTTCGGTCAACCTCGTGGCATTTCAACCTTGCCAAATGGCGAGCGCGAAGGAGTGAATACCATGCGCTATTCTGAATCTGAAATCCGCCGTATTGGTCATGTGGCGTTCAGTATCGCAATGAAGCGCAATAAAAAAGTTTGTTCAGTCGATAAAGCGAATGTGCTTGAGACGACTGAGTTATGGCGTCAAGTCATGATTGAAATTTCTAAAGAATATCCAGAAGTTGAGTTGAGCCACATGTATGTGGATAACGCTGCGATGCAATTAATTCGGGCGCCTAAGCAATTTGACGTGATGGTGACGGGTAATATTTTTGGCGACATCTTATCTGATGAAGCTTCAATGTTGACAGGCTCTATCGGCATGTTGCCTTCTGCATCTTTAGATGCGAACAATAAAGGTATGTACGAGCCTAGCCATGGCTCTGCACCAGACATCGCTAATCAAGATATTGCAAATCCGCTGGCAACTATTCTTTCAGCCGCAATGATGCTTCGTTATAGCTTCAACGATGAAATGAACGCCACACGTATTGAAGATGCAGTGAAGAAAGCTTTGGCGCAAGGCTATCGTACCGCTGACATTTACACTGAAGGTACTAAAAAAGTGAAATGTAGCGAAATGGGTGACGCGGTAGTTGCTGCTTTATAAAAGATTTAGGAAAACAAGAAAATGTTAAAAGTTGGCTTTATTGGTTGGCGCGGTATGGTGGGCTCAGTGCTCATGCAACGTATGTTGGAAGAGAATGACTTTGCGAATATTGAACCGCAGTTTTTCACCACCTCACAAGTGGGTGGTGCTGGTCCAAATGTTGGTAAAGATACGCCACCATTAAAAGACGCTAAAAATATCGCTGAACTCAAGCATATGGATGTGATTGTTTCATGCCAGGGTGGCGATTACACCAGTGAGGTGTTTCCTAAGCTCCGTGGTGAAGGTTGGAATGGCCATTGGATTGATGCAGCTTCAACCTTACGTATGGAAGATGATACTGTCATTATTCTTGACCCAGTCAATATGCACGTCATTAAAGATGCGATGCAAAAGGGTGGTAAAAACTGGGTGGGTGGTAACTGTACCGTTTCATTGATGTTGATGGCATTGAACGGCCTCTTCATAGAAAACTTGGTGGAATGGGCAACGTCCATGACTTATCAAGCGGCTTCTGGCGCTGGCGCACAAAATATGCGTGAATTACTCAAGCAAATGGGCGCGGCAAACCAAGCTGTTTCTAGCTTACTCGCTGATCCAGCGTCGGCCATTTTAGATATTGACCGGACTGTCGCGGCAACTTTGCGTGACGATGCTTACCCTACAGCACACTTCGGGGTGCCATTGGCTGGTAGCTTGATTCCTTGGATCGATAAAGATCTAGGTAATGGTCAAAGCAAAGAAGAGTGGAAAGGTGGTGCTGAGACCAATAAAATTCTTGGTCTAGAAGCGAACCCTATCGTGATTGATGGCTTGTGTGTGCGTATTGGTGCCATGCGTTGCCATTCTCAAGCGCTCACTATTAAGCTGACAAAAGATGTGCCTTTAGATGAAATCAACGATATGTTGGCGAAAGCCAACCAATGGGCGAAAGTGATCCCTAATGAGCGTGAAGCAAGCATGAAGTTGCTGACACCTGCAGCCGTGACCGGCACGCTCACCACGCCAGTTGGCCGTTTGCGTAAAATGGGAATGGGGGGTGAATACTTGTCAGCCTTTACAGTTGGCGACCAACTGTTATGGGGCGCGGCTGAACCACTTCGCCGTATGCTAGACATTTTGGTCAAGTCATAATATGTCACCTTGCGCTCAGCTTGCGAGGCGTTTGATAAGATGTTATTTTTAATCGTTTTTTGTGCATTTGTTGAGTATAATGGGCTAAATAATAATGAGTAAACTTGTGAAAAAATCAATCATTAAGCAAGCTTGCATGGCGCTTCTGATTGCCCTCATTCCCTTGACTGTTTTCGCCACAGGATTAGGTAAATTGAATGTTTTTTCATCGCTTGGTGAGCCTCTTCATGCAGAGATTGAGTTGTTATCAGTCTCTTCTGTAGAAATGACAACATTAACGGCTGATCTTGCGTCATCCGAGCAATACCAGGCGCAAGGAATTGATAAAACTGCGATTCAGCAAAATATCAAAACTAGCATTATTAAAAAATCCGACGGTTCGCTTGTTATCCAATTGACGACTGCTCAAGCGGTAACGGATCCATTTTTAGATATGCTAATTCAATTGTCCTGGAGCGATGGCCAGTTATCGCGTGAGTACACATTGTTGCTTGACCCCTCAGAATACTCCACAACTAACATTGCAACGCCAATTGTCGATACTCCAAAGTCGCTATCTGATCCATCAAAGGTAAAAGAGACTTTAGCAAATGTAAAACAGCCTGCTTCAAAAAGTAGCACTCGTCATTCTTCAGGTCATCTTGCAAACTCCCAAAAATTAAAAGATTTGTCATTGGATGGTCAATCGGTGACGACAGTTAAAGGAGATACGTTAAGTGCTGTTGTTGGCCGGTTTCAAGTTCAAGATGTCAATCTAGACCAATTGTTGCTTGGCGTTTTTAAAGCAAATCCCTCAGCGTTCATTGATGGCAATATGAATCGTCTGAAAGTTGGTCAAATCCTGAACATTCCGAGCGCAGAAACTTTGCAGGCAATTAGCAAAACTGAAGCAAGGGCTGAGGTTCATGCTCAGGTTTCAAATTGGAACGCCTATACAACCAAACTAGCAGATACTGTGTCGCATTCCGAAACCGCTGAACAGTCAACAATTCAGCAAAACGGCGGAAAAATAATCACTAACGCCGAAGACAAAGCCGTGCTTGTTTCAGAAGGTACACGTGACGTGATTAAGCTGGAGAAAACAGAAACGGATCAATCAAAGTCGAAGGGCCCTGACTCTCAACCTGATGCAAGTTCTTCAGGACAAACCGCCACAACCATCCAAGACGATATAGCGGCCAAAGCTAATGAGATTAAAGAGACGGATGAAAAGGCTGCTGCGCTTCAGAAACAAATAGCTGATATGAAGCAACTATTGGTGCTTAAAAATAAGCATTTAGCTGATGTTCAAAACAATGCGGAGCATGCTCAAACCAATAGTATTCAATTTCCCCATGATTTATCAGAGGTTGATCCAGTCGTATTCGCTGTATCGGGAGCCCTTATTGCCTTATTTCTTTCATTACTTTGGTTAAACAGACGAAAGAGTCAGCGCGCTTTATCGCTCAAAGATTCAGTGACTGACCATGGCAAAACGTTTACACAGACGATTGCAGAAAATAACACTGATTCTGCAATGTTGTTGAATGATTTTTCCGCATCAGGTCCTTCTTTGATTGATACCCATGAGGTTGACCAGATTGCTGAGGCTGAGGTTTTGCTTGCGGATGGACGTCAAGCTCAAGCGGAAGACATTCTAAGCGATGCAATTCAGAAGTCACCTGAACAGTACGATGAGATGATCCATGATCTTTCTAGTGATGAGAAGGTTGAAACGCCTGCAAATAAACCCCTTGAAATGGATTTGACGGAAATCAGTTTGGATTTTGAAGCGCTGCCGTCGTTGGATGCTTCAGCGCTTCAAGCAGCGCCTATTCCCGATGCGTTTAATGGCGATTTTTCAAACATGTTGAAGATTGATACAAAGCCGAAATCGCTTAAGAGCGCGACTCAAGCATCGACACCAAAATCAAAATCTGTGAATAAACCCAGCAAAGAAAGTAAAACGAGTAATGAAGAGTCGGCTGATGTTGCCACTAAGCTTGAGTTAGCTGCTGCTTATATTGATATGGAGGATAAAGAGGGTGCTTTGGCTTTATTGGCTGAGGCTGTCAAAGAGGGTGGTCCTGAACAACGTGCTCGGGCGCAAGCGCTAATCGAGAGTTTGTTCTAATGGACCGTCAAATCAAATCAGCCGGGCGATTTAGTCCGGCTTTTTTATTCAAGTGTCATGGATTGCATCCCGCAGTCAAAATATTTGCGCTGATCATCATGGCAATACTTATTCCACAATTTACACCGAATATGTTGATAGTCTGTTCTGTAATCAGTTTGTTCGTATTAGTTTATTTTCGAGTCAAGCATTTTTTTGGCATGATGAAGCGCATGCGATGGCTCTTTCTTTCGGTATTTTTTATTTATGCGTTCACCACACCTGGTGAATACTTGAGAGGTTGGCCAATCGATCTCTCTCCCACTTATGAAGGGTTGCGTGAAGGCTTTATACAGCTTCTCAGAATTTCTTTGATGTTGGCTGGTGTGAGCATGTTGATGGCGACGACTACGCGGGAAAAATTAATGGTGGGTATTTACCTATTGACCCTGCCGTTTAAGGTGCTGAATCTTTCGCCTGAGCGTTTTACAGCAAGACTTTATCTGACTTTGCAGTATATGGAGCAGACAAAGGATCAAAAGCACATCCAATATTCAGGCTTGGGTTGGCAGCAGAGACTCAGTATGCTGTTAAATGATGCTGAGTTTACTTCGTCGTCAGAAGTGATTCGTTTGGAAAACACAGGCTTTTCTTTACTTGATTATATTGGTTTCGCTTCATTATTAATCTTGGCTGCTTACTTTTTATGAGAATAGCCCTGGCCATTGAATACGACGGTTATCATTTTTGTGGTTGGCAAACGCAACCTGAAGGTTGTGGTGTCCAAAATCGCCTTGAGCAAGCTTTGTCTACTATGGCGGGGCACGAGGTTGGGATTATCGCTGCCGGGCGAACAGACACTGGTGTGCATGCATTATGCCAAGTAGTGCATTTTGACACCCAAACAGAACGTCCACTTAGTGCGTGGGTGCGAGGTATTAATGCTAATTTACCGCTGACTGTGCGTGTACTTTGGGCGAAAGTCGTGCCAGATGATTTTCATGCACGCTTTTCTGCAAGGCGTCGAGATTATCAATTCATTTTATATAATGCGCCGGTAGCCTCTGCGGTGATGGCCAATAAAGCCAGTTGGTTTCACTTGCCGCTTGATGTAGAAAAAATGGCGGAGGGTGCAAAATTTTTAGAGGGGGAGCATGACTTTAGTGCTTTTCGGGCCTCTGAATGCCAAGCAAAATCGCCTATCAGAACGCTGTATCAAGCAGAAGTTAATAGGCACGGTGATTGCATCGTGTTTGATTTTTCGGGCAATGCTTTCCTCCATCATCAAGTGCGTAATATGGTGGGTGCTTTGGTTTATGTCGGTAAAGGTAGTCTTAAGCCAATTCAAATCCAGTCCTTGTTAGCGCAGTGTGACCGTACCAAGTCACCACCAACTTTTTCGCCGGATGGTTTGTATTTGACAGGTGTTGGTTATGAAGCGCATTGGGGCTTGCCGACAACTCGTCGATACATCCAGTTTTTTAGCGCAAGCGCTAACTAAGCTGTGACAGTTTTACAGCTTTCAGTTACGCTATGGTCTTTATATTAAATTCTTTTATCTGTGCGAACTCGTGTAAAAATTTGTGGGATCACCCGCGTCGAAGATGCGCTTGAAGCCGTTAAACAGGGTGCGGATGCGATTGGCTTGGTATTTTATGCCAAGAGTCCGCGCAACGTCAGTATCGCGCAAGCGTCTGAAATTGCTTCTGCAGTGCCAGCTTTCGTTTCAGTGGTGGGTCTTTTTGTGGATGCTGAGTCGGTATTTATTCAAGAAGTGCTTGCATCAGTCAAGCTGGATATACTTCAATTTCATGGGGATGAAGCCCCTTCTGCATGTCGTCAATATTCACGGCCCTATATGAAGGCAATTCGCGTTAAAAACGGCACAAATTTGGTACAATATGCACATGATTATGCCGATGCAAAAGCGCTTTTATTGGATGCTTTTTCTGAAGGGGTTCCTGGCGGCACAGGCTTAGTCTTTGATTGGTCATTAATTCCAAAAAATTTATCTTTGCCAGTTGTGCTTGCCGGTGGGCTGAATGCTGAAAATGTTGTTGTAGCGATTGAACAAGTTCGACCCTATGCGGTCGATGTAAGTGGTGGTGTTGAAGTCAACAAAGGGATAAAGGATGCAGTAAAAATTGCTGCATTCATGCGAGGAGTCAGTAATGCAACTATATGATATGCCAGATGAACGTGGTCACTTTGGCCCTTACGGCGGAATTTTTGTCTCTGAAACATTGGTGGAGGCGCTGGAAGAACTACGTTTAATGTACGAGAAGTATCGTCATGATCCAGAGTTTTTGGCTGAATTTGCGCATGATCTCAAACATTTTGTTGGTCGTCCAAGTCCTATTTATCACGCAAAACGCTGGTCTGATAAGGTCGGTGGCGCGCAAATTTACTTGAAGCGCGAAGATTTAAATCACACAGGCGCACACAAAGTAAACAATACGGTTGGTCAAGCATTGCTCGCTAAGCGTATGGGTAAGCCACGTGTGATTGCTGAAACTGGCGCAGGTCAGCACGGCGTCGCTACAGCGACGATTGCGGCTCGTTTAGGTCTTGAGTGTGTTGTGTATATGGGCTCTGAGGACATCAAACGTCAGGCACCGAATGTTTATCGAATGAAGCTTTTAGGTGCAACCGTTGTGCCTGTTGAAAGCGGCTCAAAAACACTCAAAGATGCGCTAAATGAAGCGATGCGTGACTGGGTGACGAATATTGAGAATACGTTTTACATCATTGGAACTGTGGCAGGCCCACATCCATACCCAATGATGGTCCGTGACTTTCAAGCCGTGATTGGCGTGGAAGCGAAAATTCAAATGAATGAAATCGTGGGTCGTCAGCCAGACGCAGTGCTTGCTTGCGTTGGCGGTGGGTCAAACGCAATGGGGATCTTCTATCCCTATATCAATGAAGCAGGCGTGAAGTTAATCGGGGTTGAAGCAGCTGGGCATGGTATTGAAACTGGTAAGCATGCTGCGCCTCTCACTGCAAACAGTGCGGTAGGTGTGCTTCATGGGAATCGTACCTACTTGATGCAAGATGAAGACGGTCAAATCATCGAAACACATTCGGTTTCAGCCGGTCTGGATTACCCTGGTGTTGGTCCTGAGCATGCTTGGCTGAAAGACATTAATCGTGCGGAATATGTTGCAATTACCGATGATGACGCCATGGCCGCATTTCATAGTTTGTGCCGTACCGAGGGCATTATTCCTGCTTTGGAGTCTAGTCACGCACTTGCTTATGCTGAGAAATTGGCGAAAACCATGTCACCAGACCAAATTATCTTGGTTAACCTTTCAGGGCGTGGTGACAAAGACATGAACACCGTTGCTCAACTTTCTGGAATTACCCTTTAATCTTATGTCACGTATTCAAACTACCTTTGCAACACTTAAGCAATTTGGCAAAAAAGCACTGATTCCATTCATTACTGCGGGTGATCCACATCCTGATCAAACCGTGGCGATGTTGCATGGCTTAGTCAAATCCGGCGCTGATTTAATTGAGCTAGGTGTCCCTTTTTCTGATCCGATGGCAGATGGTCCAGTCATTCAACGGGCAAGTGAGCGTGCGCTCGTGCATAAAGTTGGTTTAAGACATGTGCTTGCCATGGTGAAAGAATTTCGTCAGCAAGACGATAGAACGCCGATCATTTTAATGGGGTATGCCAATCCTATTGAAGCCATGGGCATAGAAAAATTTGCGGATGCTGCCAAAGATGCTGGGATTGATGGCATGCTGACGGTTGATTATCCACCAGAAGAGTCGACTGAATTCAATGCCATGCTGAAAGCCCGTGATATTGACCCTGTATTTCTGTTATCTCCAACAACAGACAAAGCGCGCGTAGATATTATCGTGAACCAAGCAAGTGGCTTTATTTACTATGTATCACTCAAAGGCGTGACTGGTTCTAAGAACCTCGATATTGTTGAGGTGGCAGATCGCGTTGCATCGATTCGATCGCAAACTGACTTGCCTATTGGCGTTGGCTTTGGTGTGCGTGATGCCGCAACGGCTAAAGCCGTAGCCAGTGTTGCTGATGCCGTGGTAGTGGGAAGCCGTATGGTGCAAGAGGTGGAAATATCAACTGCTGACAACGTAGTTGCAAACTTAATGGCGCTCACGGCAGAGCTTCGTGCCGCCATTGATGCCAATTAAATATGAAAAACTCGTTTTAACGAGAAAAGGGAATAAGCAATGAGTTGGTTACAAAAAATCCTACCACCAAAAATTAATCGAGTGATTGGCCCAAGTAAGAAGAATGTGCCTGAGGGTCTTTGGAGTAAATGTCCCAAATGTGACTCAGTGTTATATCGCACCGATTTAGAAGCCAACGCTGAAGTCTGTCCGAAGTGTGATTATCACAATCGTATTTCTGCTAGAGATCGTTTGAATGTTTTGTTAGATGAAGAGGGTCGTATTGAGATTGGCGCAGAAGTGCAACCGATCGATCCATTGAAGTTCAAAGACACTAAACGTTATGCAGACCGTATTAAAGCCTCACAAAGTGAAGTGGGTGAGACCGATGCCTTGCTCGTGATGCAAGGCAGCATTAAGCAAGTGCCTGTTGTTGCAGCCTCCTTTGAGTTTAAATTTATGGGCGGCTCTATGGGCTCAGTAGTAGGTGAGCGCTTTGTGCGTGGTGTTCAAGCTGCGATTGATAGCAAGTCAGCATTCATCTGCGTTTCAGCTAGTGGCGGTGCCCGGATGCAAGAAGGCTTGTTCTCTTTAATGCAAATGGCAAAAACCAGTGCTGCACTCACCAAGTTAAGCCAAGCAGGCTTGCCGTATATCTCAGTATTAACTGATCCAACCATGGGCGGCGTCTCAGCGAGCTTTGCCATGTTAGGCGATATCATTGTCGCTGAACCACAAGCGCTTATTGGGTTTGCTGGTCCTCGTGTTATTGAGCAAACAGTCCGTGAAACCTTGCCTGACGGTTTTCAACGCGCAGAGTTTTTAGTGGAGCACGGGGCTGTTGATCTCATTATCGATCGTCGTGAGATGCGTGATAAGTTATCTGTGTTGATTGCAAACCTAATGAAGTTGCCTGTCGCAGCTTAATTCACTGGTTGCGATGATTCACGGATACCTTCTCTAAATTGCCCGAACACCCTGATTTGTCGTCTGGCATACATGCTGATTTCAGTTTAAACGACTGGCTGGCCTATATTGAGGCACTTCACCCTAAAGACATTGAAATGGGGCTGGGGCGGGTCAATCAAGTCAAACAACGATTAAATCTCCAATACAACTTCCCTGTCATTACGGTTGCTGGTACCAATGGCAAAGGCTCTACCTGCGCCATGTTGGAGCATATTTACCATGCTGCTGGCTACCGTGTTGCCAGTTATTCATCTCCCCACTTATTACGCTACAGCGAGCGCATTCGTGTTGCTCGTCATGAAATTAGCAATGAAGCCTTAATTCGCGCTTTTCAAGCGATTGAATCTGCTCGTCAGGAAATTCAACTCACTTATTTTGAATATGGCACTTTGGCCGCCATGTGGCACTTTTGTAATGCCGATGTCGATGTTGCGATACTTGAAGTGGGTCTGGGTGGTCGTCTAGATGCGGTCAATGTATTTGAGCCAAGTTGCGCTATTGTGACAAGTGTTGATTTAGATCATATGGACTTTTTAGGCTACACGCGTGAGCTAATCGGCGCTGAAAAAGCCGGGATTTTTAGAGCGAATATTCCTGCAATTTGTGGAGACTTGTCGCCGCCGCAATCTTTAATTAATTATGCTGAGGGAATTGGCGCTGATCTCAAACTCATTCAACACGACTTCCAATTTGAGCGTGACCAAAGCTGCTGGCGTTTTTCAAGTCCTCAATGTACGCTCGACGCACTGCCAATGCCGGCCTTAGTCGGAGATTTTCAGTTATACAACGCCTCTTGTGTGATGACGGCAATTCAGTCGTTACAGTCAGTGCTGCCAGTCAGTAAAGAGGCGATTTGCGATGGCTTGTTAACGGTGCGATTACACGGTCGGTATCAATACCTTTCATCTAAGCCAGATGTGATTTTGGATGTGGCCCATAATCCACATGCAGCAAAGTCATTAGCAGCTAATCTAAAGAATACGGCCACACAAGGCAAAACCATTGCAGTGTTCGCAATGTTAGCCGACAAAGATATTAGGGGTGTGATTCAAGCCATTGCTGGAGAAGTTGATGAGTGGTATGTGTCAGGAATTTCGCATGTCAGAGGCGCCGATGCATTAACGATTCATCAGCTCGTCAATGCAGAGCTGCCTGATGCTGTTATTCGATTGTTCGATGGGGTCAAAAATGCTACGAGCAAGCCTGTATTGATGCTAATGAAAATGATAGAATTATCATATTAGGATCATTTTTCACAGTAGCTGAAGTGATGCGTGCTTTGCAAACAGCAACATTCAATAATAGGACGATCAACAATGGCGCAAGATAACCTGCAATCTCAAAACGAGCAGGAAATCCAGTTCAAAAAGCGCGCTAGACGGCGCTTAGTTGGTGCGGTAGCGCTTGTATTGCTGATGATTGTGTTATTGCCTATGTTGCTTGAAGACAAGATTGCGCAAACACCCAAAGAAGATGTTGTTATTACTATTCCTAGTCAAGATAAGCAACAGGAAGCTCAACCAGAACCTGAACCACTTAAACAGGTTGAACCTGTACAAGCAAGTCCAGCGCCAACCTCGAATGCGCCTGTAGTTGAGGAAAAAGCAGCAGAGAGTTCGGCGCCTATTAATCAAACGACAGTTATTCAAGCCAAGCCAGTCGAGCTTCCAGCACCAGTTGTTCCAGAAGTCCAATCATCCAAAAAAGAAGAGCCCACATCCAAGCCAATTCAAACTGTGGCTAAAACAGAAGATAAGTCCAAATCAGAATCAGCCCGTATTTCTATTCAAATCGGCGTCTTTTCAGACCCTGAAAATGTGAAGAAAATGCAAGCTCAGCTATCTGATAAAGGGCTGAAGTCACAGACTGAGTTAATTGACACGGCAAAAGGTAAAAAAATACGATTAAGGGTTGGTCCATTTAGCACGAAAAAGGATGCAGAAACTGCGTTAGCTAAAGTAAAATCAATTGGTTTAGCCGGTATCGTGGTGAATAATCAATGACCATTTTTGATTATGTTGTCTTAGCCATTGTTGGCTTATCCATATTTTTTAGTGTGATGCGTGGCTTTGTGCGTGAGGCGCTTGCACTCATTGGTTGGGTAGCCGCTTTTTTTGTTGCAAAAACATACACCCTAGAACTAGCCCCCTTGCTACCGAAAGCCATTCCCACAGAAACCCTGCAGTATCTGGCTGGTTTTATTATTTTATTTTTGGCCACTTTGTTGGTGAGTAGTTTGTTAGCCATTGCACTTTCACAGGTGTTCGAAAAAGTGGGTTTGAGCTGGCTTGATCGTGGATTAGGCGCGGTATTTGGTACTCTAAGAGGTGTCATGATTGTTGGAGTCATGGTCTTTTTGTCTGGCTTAACCGACCTGCCCAAAGACACCGCATGGCGAAGCGCAATGTTTAGTGCGCCCTTAGAAGCGATGGTGTTAAGTGCTATGCCCTGGATGCCCAAAGCAATCGCGGATCGCGTAAAGTTTGATTCTTAAATAATGTAGTAATTGTCAGCGATTCTCATTGTAGAATGTCCGCTTGAAGTGTGCTCCTAGTAGTGCGTCAACAATTGAATTTTTAGTTACAAAGGCAAAATAAATAATGTGCGGAATTATCGGTATTGTCGGTAAAAACCCAGTCAACCAGTTGCTCTACGATGGTTTGTTGGTATTACAGCATCGCGGTCAAGATGCGGCAGGGATTGTCACCTGCGATGGCAATACTTTTTACATGCACAAAAATAACGGCCTTGTACAAGATGTGTTCCAAACACGTCATATGCGTAGCCTTCAAGGTAATGCTGGTATTGCGCATGTGCGTTATCCTACTGCTGGCTCATCATCTGCAGCCGAAGCGCAGCCTTTTTATGTGAACTCTCCATTTGGTATCGTGCTTGGTCACAATGGTAACTTGACCAACTCTGCACAATTAAAACAAGAGATGTTCCGTCAAGATTTGCGTCATATCAACACAAACTCAGACTCTGAAGTGTTGTTAAACGTGTTGGCGCATGAGATTGAACAAACTGCCCATAGTGCATTACTGAACTCAGATATGATTTTTGATGCCGTTGCTGGCGTTCATAAGCGTGTTAAAGGCGCTTACGCGGTTGTCGCGATGGTCGCCAATTTCGGCTTGCTTGCTTTCCGTGATCCGCATGGTATTCGTCCTTTGGTGATTGGTAAGCTAGAAACTGAAAAAGGCGTCGAATATATCGTCGCTTCTGAAAGTGTCGCGCTTGATGTGCTTGGCTTTAAGTTGGTGCGCGATGTTGAGCCTGGTGAGGCGGTATTTATTGATATGGAGGGTAATTTCTATTCACGTCAGTGTGCTGAAAATGCTGCATTAACGCCATGTATTTTTGAGTATGTTTACCTCGCACGTCCAGATTCATTAATTGATGGTGTATCAGTCTATCAAACACGTTTGCACATGGGCGAAAGCCTGGCAGAGAAGATTAAGCGTGAATGGAAAGACCTAAAGATTGATGTGGTAATTCCGATTCCGGATACCAGTCGTCCAAGTGCGTTGCAATTGGCTAATGCACTGAATGTCACCTATCGTGAAGGTTTTATTAAGAATCGCTATATTGGCCGTACATTTATTATGCCTGGCCAAGCGCTCCGAAAGAAATCAGTGCGTCAAAAACTCAATCCAATTGGGATGGAGTTTAAGGGTAAGAACGTGTTATTGGTCGATGACTCGATTGTGCGTGGGACGACTTCGCAACAAATTGTACAAATGGCGCGCGACGCGGGTGCTAGCAAGGTTTATTTTGCTTCAGCTGCGCCACCTGTGCGTTTTCCAAACGTGTATGGCATTGATATGCCGACGCGTAATGAGTTGCTTGCGACTGGACGTACCGATGAAGAGATTTGTAAAGAGATTGGCGCAGACGCCTTAATCTACCAAGACTTGGACGCTTTAGTATCTGCTGTGCAACTAAGCAATCCAAAGATTAAAGTGTTCGATTGCTCATGCTTTGACGGACAATACGTTACGGGCGATATTAATGAAGCTTATTTGACCGCAATCGAATCAGCACGCGGTGATGGTGAGAAGGTTAAAAAGCCAGCCAATTCAATTACGCAAATGGACTTGAATCTGGTGAATGCTAAAGAACACGAAGAAGAAGCTGTTTAATTGATTCTTAATCCTCTCGCTTGACGCTCGTTTGCTTGAGGGATAGGATGAAGGTGCGCTGATTTGAGTTGCTTAAAAGCATAACTCAGCTTGCGGGCGCTAAATAAATTCAGCTAAAGCGAGTGCTAGATTTAGCAAACCCGTTTTAGCCTCATCGCAAAACGGGTTTTTTTATGTCTTAGCTGAGACAAGTGAAGGTAATGAGATGGCAACAAATATTGATTTAAATGGTTTTGATGAGAGCGCATGGCATCCAGAAACATTGGGTGTGCGTGCGGGAAATCAAATGACAGCGTTTGGTGAGAACTCAGAGGCATTGTTTCTTAATTCCAGTTTTCGCTTCAAAAGTGCTGCGCAAGCAGCCGCCCGCTTTGGTGGCACGGAACCTGGGAATATCTATTCGCGCTTTACCAATCCAACCGTGACGATGTTTCAAGACAAGCTCGCTGCCTTAGAGGGCGCTGAGCAATGCGTCGCCACATCAAGTGGTATGTCTGCTATCTTGGCCTGCGTGATGGGCTTATGTAGCGCAGGTGATCACATTGTGGCCTCTCGCAGCATCTTTGGAACCAGCGTTCAGCTCTTTAGTAATATTCTCAAGCGTTGGGGGCTGGAGGTGACTTTTGTCTCGCTCACTGACCTTAAGGAGTGGCAGGGTGCAATTACCCCTAAAACAAAATTATTCTTTGTGGAAACGCCATCGAATCCATTGACTGAGGTTTGTGATATTTCAGCGTTGGCTAAGATTGCGCATGAAGCGAATGCTTTATTGGTCGTTGATAATTGTTTTTGTACGCCAGCCATCCAGTTGCCATTAAAGCTGGGTGCAGACATCATTATTCATTCGGCGACTAAATACATCGATGGGCAGGGACGTTGTTTAGGTGGAGCTGTATTAGGTTCAAAGGTGCATATGGAGCCAGTGTATGGCTTCTTGCGGACTGCTGGCGTGACCATGAGTGCATTCAATGCCTGGGTCTTCTTAAAAGGGCTTGAAACCTTATTTATTCGTATGGAAGCCCATGCGAAAAATGCTTTGGTTTTGGCCACTTGGTTAGAAGCACAGCCACAAGTCGGGCGTGTGTTTTACCCAGGGCTTCAATCGCATCCCCAACATGCGCTTGCCATGCAGCAGCAAACCAGTGGTGGTGGCATTGTGAGTTTCGAGGTGAAACCAAAAGCGGGTCAAACAGCGCAAGAAGCCGCTTGGGCAATTATTGATGCGACTAAGCTTATTTCAATTACCGCTAACTTGGGGGATGCAAAAAGCACCATTACCCACCCAGCAACAACGACGCATAGTCGTGTCACGGCTGAGGCAAGAGCGGCTGCAGGCATTACGGATGGCTTAGTTAGGATTGCGGTGGGGTTAGAGCATGTGGAAGACTTGAAGGCAGATCTTGCGTTGTTATCCAAGTAGTTGAGCTTGTTTGTAATAAAAAAGGAGCCAGCAGGCTCCTTTTTTATTATCTATTGGTCAATCATTAGCGCAAGGTTCTGCCAAACATTTGCAACGCTAATTGATAGCCTGTTGCTGCCAACTGCGGATCGTAACGTTCCCCTTCATCACGCATAAAAGCGTGTTGGCCATTGAATTCGTGCCATGTGAATTTGAGGTCGGTCGCATTCAGGTCGCTATAGACCTGCGCACGGCCTGCCGCTGGAATGTGTGGATCTTGTTTACCCCAAATCATGAGTAACTCACCTTTGATTTTGTCTAGGTTTTCCATACTGTGTTGACCAGGCTTATTGGGAATCACTTGAGTGTGTAAGTCTGTCGCGTAAAAACAGGCTGTTGATTTTACTTCTGGCTGAAGCGCAGCACGGAAGGCTAAGTGGCCGCCGATACAAAAGCCCATCGCCCCGATGTCACCAGTGCACCAAGCTTGTTTCTTGACAAACTCAATCATGGCTTGGTTATCTGTGTCGTAGCCTTGAACATCTTTAGCGGCTTTGTCTGCATTCCCTTTGTCACGGCCAGCATCATCGTAGCCAAGTACTGTGCCAATTGGGTTAAGTTCGTGGAATACTTCAGGAACAAGTACGGCATAACCATGACCAGCCATGAATCTTGCCGCACGTTCAATTGGGCCAGTTTGTTGAAAAATTTCTGAATAAAATAAGATCGCAGGGTAAGCGCCTTCGCCAGCAGGGCGGTGTACATAGGTACGCATGACGCCGGTCGGGGTAGGTAAATCAACAATATGACTGTGAATGTTCACGAAGGTATCCTCAAAATATTTTTCAATAGTGTTTCTTAGCCGTGAGATTTTACAATATTTCGGGATTGATGGATGCATCAAGTGACAGGAGATTGCTTGGGGTATAATTATCACCATGTTAGAAATCTTAATACTCATTATTTCCTTTGTTGGATTGCTTCTGCTGGTTGCGCTATTCCGTCAGTCAGCGAACAAGCCGAATGCTGACCAATTACTCATGACACAACTTGAGGAAAAGCATCGGGCGATGTTGCTTGACTTGAATGACGGTCTTAATAAGCTGGGCGACAGACTGAATGCATCTTCTCAAGCGTCTAGTGAGCGCCTTAAAGACGCCGTTGCACAAGAGCTAGCCCAAACCCGCGCAGCGATGCAGGCCCTGCAAACAGCGCAAACGACAAGCCTTGCACAAACGCGTGAAAACGTCATTGAGAAACTCCATACCACACTAGCTGAGCAAGGTAAGGCCGAGCAGGAGCTCATTCAAGCCACTATGCGTAATGCCACGATGCAATTAACGGCCAGCATTGAGAGTTTAAGTAAAGTGGTTGATACCCGCTTAGAGGAAATCAGTGGAAAAGTGACTGAGCGTTTGGATGAAGGCTTTAAGAAAACCAATGATACCTTTGTCAGGGTGATGGAGCGCTTGGCGACCATTGATAAGGCACAAGAGAAAATTGATGGTTTAACCACTAATGTGGTGAGCTTACAAGCTTTGTTGGGTGATAAACGTTCACGCGGGGCTTTCGGCGAAGTCCAGCTTGAAGGCTTGGTGCGTAACATCATGCCTAACGGTACCTACGAGATGCAATACACCATGGCCAATGGTACGCGGGTGGATTGTGCTTTGTTCTTGCCCGAACCAACGGGATTAGTGGCTGTGGATTCTAAATTTCCCCTTGAAAACTACCACCGTATGTATGAAAACGGTGTGAGTGATGTTGAAAAAATTGCCGCACAGCGTCAATTTAAAGCGGATGTTAAAAAGCATGTGGATGACATTGCAAATAAATACATTATTGCGGATGTGACTTCAGATGGCGCGGTGATGTTTATTCCAGCCGAGGCCGTGTTTGCAGAGATACATGCGAATCATCGCGATATCGTGGATTATGCGATGGCGAAAAACGTATGGGTCGTATCACCAACGACATTAATGGCTGTTCTCAATACGGCACGCGCCGTCTTGAAAGATGTGGAAACACGTAAGCAAGTGCATATCATCAAAGAAGAGCTGGGTAAGTTAGGTAAAGAATTCGGCCGTTTCGATACGCGCATGAAGAAGCTGGCCGATCATATTCGATTGGCACATGAGGATGCGCTGGATGTGCAAACGACGAGCCAAAAAATCTCACGTCGCTTTTCGCAAATTGAGCGCGTAGAGCTAGCTGGCGATGCGGCTTCGTTGGCATTGCCGATTGATGAGATTGTGGATGCTGATGGGATGGGAGCTGATTAATTGATTACCGTACTTTACTTTGCAAGATTAAAAGAATCGCTCAACTATTCAACAGAAGAAATCGACTTGCCGGCTGATGTGAATACCATTGCTTTGCTTAAGCTCCATTTGGCAAAGCGCGGCGAGGCTTGGGCGAATTTGTTTAATGGACAGCAAACAATCCGTGCCGCCATTAATCACGCCTTGGTTGAGAATAACGCTGCGATTAAAAATGGCGATGAAGTGGCCTTCTTCCCGCCAGTAACCGGCGGTTAAGTTAATACGATGACGGTGCGCGTGCAAACGGAAGATTTCGATGTGGGTACTGAAATCGATGCCTTGCGACGGATAAGCCCTCATATTGGCGCAGTGGTCTCCTTTGTTGGGCAAGTCAGAGATTTAAATGATGGCGACAATGTTGCATCCATGACCTTAGAGCATTATCCAGGGATGACTGAAAAGTCGCTCGCTAGCATCATCGAGCAGGCCCAAGCGAGATGGGCGGTGACTGATGCATTAATTATTCACCGCGTAGGTGAATTAAAGCCGCTAGATCAAATTGTTTTGGTTTTGGTTGCCTCAGCGCATCGCAAAGACGCTTTTGCTGCATGTGAGTTCATGATGGACTTCTTGAAAACAGAAGCCCCATTTTGGAAAAAAGAACAAACGCCTCAAGGTGAACGCTGGGTGGAAGCTAAAGACTCGGATGATCAAGCGCGTAGCCGTTGGCATCCATAAATACAATTAACGATTAGAAAATACTGAATGTCACTCTCTTTAAAATCATCTCAACTTAATCTTCCATTGCAGGCGATTGATCTTGGCTTTGCGAATACATCGACGCTGAATCTTGATAGCTTTCCTCAATGGATTGGTCAAAGTGATGCTGAGCAAGCTGCGAATTTTGGATTAAGTATCTTTGAACCTGGCTTTAATATGTTGGTGCTAGGTGAATCAGGAAGTGGTCGTAAGTCACTCACCTTGCAAGCGATTCAAACGGCTTCCGCTAAGCGACCTAAACCGCATGACTTAGTCTTACTCTATCACTTTGAAACACCCGAAAAACCGCTCGCGCTTTACTTGAATGCTGGCCATGGCGTCCGCCTTCGTGTTGAGATGGATGCGTTCATTCGTCAAATGATTAAGTGTATTCCCGCACTCATTGCACAGACAGCGGCAAAGGAAGAGGCGAAACCTGAGAAAGCGGCTAGCAGTGATGCTGAATCAAAGGAAAGTGACAACATCAGTAGCGTTGAAATTAAGCTCGCGGAGCAGTTGAAGCATGCGCTAGAAGCGTTTTTCACCGAGCAGTTTGCACGCCTGATCATGATTGTGAAGGGGGACGCGAGTCCTTTCGCCATGGCAGAGTTACTGAAGTTCGATCTTTATCTTGCCGCCTTGATGCGGGATGTTTGTGAAAATATTGAAATTTTTAATCAGTCCGCAGGCAGCGATAACGAGGGATTGCTTGAGGGATTTTTAGGCCGCTTCCGTGTCAATGTGATGGTGGATAATGCTAGTTATCTAGATAATCCAAGTTTAGGTTCGCCGGTTATCTTTGATGATGATCCTACGTTTAGCTCACTTTTTGGTGGCTTGGAGAGTGCAGAAAGTAGCAGCAACACGGCAGACTTTATGCGTCTGCGTGCAGGCAATTTACTCAAGGCACATGGCGGCACGCTGATGCTTTATTTGCGTGATATCAATGCAGATCAACAATCAGGGGTTCAGATTTTTGAGAAGTTGCATCGCTTCTTGCGTAATGGGTCTATCCAGATTGAAGAAGCCAGCGGCACGCCAGGCCCGAATGCCGGGATTCATTTTGCACCGGAGGCTTTGGCTGCGGATGTGAAGCTGGTCTTTATTGCCACACGTGAAGAGTATTATGCCCTGCAAGATGAGCTGCCAGAGTTTGCCCGTTATTTCCAAATCAAAGTGGACTTTGTGGAGAGTATGCAGGCGAATCAGGCCTCTTATTTAGCGATTGCTGGGTTGATTGCAACATTCTGTCATCAGCACGCATTGAAACCATTTGATGCAAATGCCGTGGTGAAATTGATTCGATTTATGCAGCGTACGATTGACGATCAAACCCGGATTGGTACCCGTTTTTCATTGTTAGAGCGACTGGTGCTTGAGAGTGCGGTCATGGCCAACCTGGCTGCCTCTGAGTTTGTGCGTGCGGATGATGTGCAAGCGGCCTTGGATGCGCGTCGCAAACGTCACAACAGCCCAGAGCGTCAGCTGCGTGAATCAATGATTGATGGCGAAGTAATGATCAATGTGACGGGCGAGCAAATAGGACAAATCAATGGTCTGACACATATCGATTTAGGCGACATGAGTTTTGGTTCTCCGGTCCGTATCTCAGCCAGGTGTTATGCGGGGGCTGAAGGCGTGATTAATATCGACCGTGAGGTGGCAATGACGGGGCCCAATCACGATAAGGGCTTGATGATACTGCGTAGCTGGCTGTCAGCGAGCTTTAGTAGTTTGACACCATTATCACTCACCGCGTCCTTGGTGTTTGAGCAGGAGTATTACGGCGTAGAAGGCGATTCTGCTTCATGTGCCGAGCTCTATGCCTTACTTTCAGCACTGTCTGGCGTGCCGATTAAACAAGGGCTCGCGGTAACAGGTGCCATGAATCAGCATGGTGAGGTCATGGCCATTGGCGGCCTCAATGAAAAAATTGAGGGTTACTTCCGGATTTGTAAGGCCATCGGCTTAGATGGTAAACAGGGCGTCTTAATCCCTAGCCGAAATCTTGCGCACTTGCTGCTTGATGATGAGGTCATCGAGGCTGTGAACGCAGGGCAGTTCCATATCTATCCTGTAACGAACGTACTCGAGGCGATTGAATTGTTGACCGATGTGCCAGCAGGTGCGTGGTCTGGTGACCGTTATGCCCAAAACTCAGTGCTGGGCAAAGCCCAACATCACCTCGAAACCTTCCGTACCGCCTTGCAGCATAACCGTGCGATTCAGTTAAAGAATCCGCGTTAAGGTTAGGCGATGGCGACAGACAATCTTCTCGATGGTAAATGCCGTTTAGACAAATGGCTCTGGGCGGCCCGGTTTTACAAAACCCGAAGCTTGGCAACCGATGCGATTGACGGCGGTAAAATCCATGTGGACGGCGACCGTGTCAAACCAGCAAAAGAAGTCCGTGTGGGCCAGGTGATTCATATCCGCCGAAAGGAGCTTGATATGGAGGTCGTGGTCAAGGCACTTTCAGTTACGCGCAGAGGCGCGCCAGAGGCTGCGCTACTTTATGATGAGACGCCTGAAAGTCTTGCTAAGCGAGATAATGCGGCTGTCACGAAAGAAGCGGACCATGCTAAACGGGAAAGAGGGGCGGGAAGGCCAACCAAGCGGCAACTCAGGGATATTAAGAAGTTTACGGGGATTAGTCACTTTTAAGATCAGTGACTTTAAAAATAAACAAAGGCAACCAATTGGTTGCCTTTGTTTTTGGTTTAAGCCGTCCTAGTCAGAGTGGTCTGTGTAAGGAAACTTAACATGACCATAACGCACAATTAAAATCGCCAACGCAATTAGCAATATTGACCCTGACAAAGCCCACATGCGGAAGGCGTCCAACTCCTTAATCTCAAGCACCAAAAAACGCGCCAAGGCAATAATGCCGATATAGAGCGGATAGCGCACGGGGAGGTTTCCTGAGCCTAGGTAGTGACCGAGCATCGACATCACCTCTAAGTAGAGAAACATCAATAGCAAGTCACCAACGGTGAGCGCTTTCGCTTCCCAAATATGGGTGATTTCTTGAAACACGGCAAATATCGTCGCGAGCGCAATAATAATGAGAACTACCTGGCCTACGATGCTCAGGCCGCGTTGCGTGATCTTGGTGAAATGGTTGGGGGTCATGTTGGGCTCGACGTTGAAAACGGATGATGAATTATAGCCCTGAACAGACGGGTAGAGAATACATTTGCGTGGCTGATAAATGGTATTAGCGTGCGTTTGCTTTAGGGGCATTGGTCATATTTTTTATGAAATACATAACGTTATGAAAAAGTGATGGCTTTTCCTCGTGAATTGAGTGCAATTATGGTGTTGCATTAATTGGGTTAGTCGGTTGCTTTGTTTTTTATTGAGAGATCTTGTCGATTTTATCTCTAGAGCATTAGGGGGATTTTATTGGGGAATTCATGCATAATCCAGACAGTATTTAATTTGACAAAGGTAATGCTTGATGAGGCTAGAAGAAAGCGCTGTAATTAAGGACATACTTGCTGGGCACAAAGGCGTCAGTCCATTTAAGACGGCCATCAACTTGGGTAGTGGTGATGTGCATCACCTGATCAGGTCTAAGCCATGGGTTCGTGACAATGTTTTTGAGCCGTTGATTGCGTTAGGCGCAAATATCGTTAATGTCGATGCCTTTAGTTTCCCGGGTGTAGATCTCGTTCAGGATTTGAGTCTGCCAGATGGATTAGATTTCGTTGATAAGATTGCCGGCCCAAGACTATTCATTCTTGCTAACGTATTTGAGCATATTCCCACTTTTGCACGTAATGAGTTTTTGAAGAAGATTTATATAAAGATGGGTAAGGGGGATGCTTTAATCGTTACGGTGCCTAATGATTATCCTTACCATGCTGACCCAATTGATACTATGTATCGGCCGCATCCTGATGAGATAGCAGCTATCATTCCACTAGACTGGCGTGAGCGGCACTTGATAGTTTCAGGCTCTTACAAAGAGGAATTTATGAGGATGGGTTTCTTTAAGAGGGTTCGGAAGTTATTAAAACCTCTATGGATTTTACAGAAGCCTACTAAGTGGCTAGAAAATCATCGGCTGTTGTATCTATTCAAACCCTATAAAATCTCGATAGCTTTTGGCGTCAAATAGCTAACTAGAAATAGCTTTTGGATGTCTGCTGTCATCTTGCTCACTACTGGCTATAAATGTTGTTGGTGTGGTCGCGTGTAGTTTAGATATAGCCCAAGAAGTAGGCAGGCCAAAATTCCGTGTTCGTGATGGAAAGTTGTATTCACAAAACCAATCCCAAAGGTGGCCAACCATGCACTGAAAGAGCCGCCCCATAGATATGCTGCTTGGTTGCTTAGCTTTGTAAGTTTAAATGTTTTAGTAAGGTGCCTTAGCCAGGCAAGCATAAATACTAAGGTTACACCTAGCCCTACGATTCCGCGATCAACTAAGGCGGTAAGGTATAGGTTGTGTGAGTGACCAACTGAAATCCAGTAGTTATTTGGGTTGAAAGTTTCATGGCGCTTTTCAACGGAAGCTTTTAGCTGGTCCAGTGTAATGAAATGCCAGTTACTCATCCCGAGTCCAAGAATGGGGTGAAACCGCGCGGCCTCTAGAGAGACATTCCATACTCTTTCTCGTCCTGACAAAACATAATTGTTTTTTTCGTTAGAGATCTCTTTTTGAACTACTCCAGCATTAAATATCACAGCCGCCACAATAATAATCAGAGTTGTTGCGATACCAAGGCATTTAATTTTCCAAGTTTTTCCGAGAGATAAGCTAATGAGAACTGCCATTAAAGCCCCAACACCCAAAGCGCCCCTTGATTGACCAATAATCAAACTGATGAAAAAAAGAATGCTCAATGCTGCTAACAAAACTCGGTTCAGAATTTTTGATTCTGAACCATATGAAAGCAGCCAGCCTATGGCTGCACCAAAGATCATCACAAGATAGATGGCTGAGTGATTGACGTGGCCGACAGAGTGTATTTGAAGGGCGATCTTTGTGTGACTGACGAACAACTCCCACAGCCCCCAGGCGAGTGGGGGAATCGCACCCAGTACGGTGACCTTGAACAGCAGCGCTAATTCTTTTTCGGCATAATGACTTCTTGATACAAGCCATCCGGTGCTAATCATGGTGACGAGTACCTTGAAGCCTTTCCATTCCTCATGCTGAGGCATCCCAGCAAATAAGGTACTCATCAAAGCGGTGCCCAGTAAAGCTAAGAAAATAGAGTCCCATTGACTCCAAACAAGTCTGTGGGGATTGCCGAATTGCCTAATGAGCGCGACGATCACATAAAAAACTAAAAAGACATTCTTGGGGGCCTCTAAGCTCGGCAGGCTTATGATCATTAAGCTTAAGAGAATGATTTCTAAATTTTTTAGTATTTTTTGTGATTGCATGGGGACTTTAACTTTATAAATTAGATGAGCGCGTTAAGTGGCTATGTTAGAATTGTAGCGTTATTTGATTAGGATGGTACATGATTTTAGTCACAGGCGGGGCAGGCTTTATTGGGTCTAACTTTGTTTTAGAATGGCTGGCCCAATCAGATGAGTCTGTCTTGAATTTAGACCTCCTGACCTATGCCGGCAACCTAGAAAATCTTTCTAGCCATGAATATGACCCAAGACATATCTTTGTTAAAGGGGATATTGGCGACACTAAGCTAGTCCCTAAGCTTCTCCATACATACAAGCCGCGTGCTGTGATCAATTTCGCAGCCGAGAGTCATGTAGACCGCTCTATCCATGGTCCCGAAGACTTTATCCAGACAAATGTGGTGGGTACATTTCACCTCCTGGAGTCTGTGCGCGCTTATTGGGCTGAGCTTGATGAAAAAGCCAAAACTGACTTTCGTTTTTTGCATGTGTCTACGGATGAGGTGTATGGCACTCTGTGTGCTAATGATCCTGCCTTCACGGAAACAACCCCATATGCGCCCAACAGTCCTTACTCAGCCTCCAAGGCGGCGTCTGACCATCTAGTCCGCGCCTACCATCATACCTACGGCCTACCTGTGTTAACGACCAACTGCTCCAATAACTATGGCCCGTACCACTTCCCCGAGAAGTTGATCCCATTATGTTTGCTTAATGCCATGAACGGCAAGTCGCTTCCTATGTATGGAGACGGTCAGCAGATCAGAGATTGGCTTTTTGTGAAAGATCATTGCAGTGCCATTCGCCGAGTGTTAGCTGAAGGCAAGCTGGGTGACACATACAACGTCGGTGGTTGGAATGAGAAGGCTAACTTGGATGTGGTGAACACGCTCTGTGAGATCTTAGACGAATTGAAGCCACGAGAAGATGGCTTAAGCTATAAGGTGCAGATCACGTTTGTGAAAGATAGGCCTGGCCACGACAGACGTTATGCAATTGATGCAACGAAGATTGAGCATGAACTGGGTTGGAAACCTCAGGAGACCTTTGAGACAGGTATTCGTAAGACGGTCATCTGGTATTTGGAAAATCAACCATGGGTTGATCACGTGGTGAGCGGCGCTTACCGTCAGTGGCTCAATAAGCAATACGTCTGAGACTTTAATGAAGATTTTAGTCACAGGTAAGAACGGCCAGGTTGGCTTCGAGCTTATGCGAAGCTTAGCCACCCTTGGGACGGTGATAGGCGTGGATCTGAAGGAGTGTGACCTCAGTGACTCTGCCGCGATAGATAAGCTTCTCGAGAAAGTTAAGCCGGATTTGATTGTGAACCCTGCCGCCTATACCGCGGTAGATAAGGCTGAGAGTGAGCCTGTGATTGCTCATGCGATTAATGCTAAGGCGCCAGAGATCCTTGCAAAATTTGCATCGAGACGCAATATTCCGATCATCCACTACTCAACAGACTATGTGTTTGATGGCCTTAAAGAGGGCACCTATACCGAGACTGACAAAATAAATCCTAAGTCTGTGTACGGCAAGAGCAAGGCATTAGGGGAAGCGGCGGTGCGAAATAATGCTCCTAAGCATATTATCCTTCGTACCAGCTGGGTGTTTGGTAGTCATGGAGTGAATTTCTTAAAGACCATGCTAAAGCTCTCTCAAGAGAGAGATAGGCTGAGCATCGTTTCTGATCAGATCGGCTCCCCAACATCGGCCGCATTGTTGGCGGATGTGACGGCGATTATTGCGAAACAGTTATTTGAACCTGGTGCATGCCAAAAGTATGGAACTTACCACCTGGTGACCGAGGGGGAGACGAGCTGGCATGGTTATGCGCAGATGGTGGTGGCTCGCGCGAACAAGCTCGGTGTTAACACTAAAATTTCTTCAAATGCTATTCAGTCAATTAGGACGGCAGACTATCCGCTTCCAGCACCTAGGCTCGCAAACTCAAGACTTGATACTACGAAAATAAAAACTACCTTTGGGGTTTTGTTGCCAACTTGGCAGGATGAGGTAATAAAGGTATTAGAGTATATTGAGAGTCACGCGGAAAGATTGAATTAATAATTGCATTATTAATAGTACGGTTTAGAATGCTATTCATATAGTTTCAACGAGGTGTTTGGATATGATTTCAGCGAATGATTTGAAGGTTAAAGGGGTGAAAGCAATAGAAGAAGCCCTAGCAGCTCAGCCTGAAGCAGGCTTGAGTGTGCGTGGCAAGGTTAAGTATGTGGTAATGAATCAACAGCAATATCAGCATCTAAGGGAGTGTGAGCTTGAAGCTGCGCTAGCAGAATCTAGATCGGATATAGAGGCGGGTCGGTTTGTGAAATGCTCGGTTGCTGATCATATTGCGCATTTGCACAAACTCAATCAGTAATGCGTTGGACATTAATTTACACTGAGCAATACAACCGGAAGGCAGCCAACTTCCTTAACCGTCACGCTGATGTCGAGCGTCAGTATGCTAAAACCTTAGAGTTGTTGGAGTTAAATCCTTATCACCCATCTTTGCGGATGCACGCGCTTAAGGGGAGGCTTGATGGGCTTTACAGTATCTCAGTTAATCTCAAGTATCGAATTACGCTCGACATGATCGTGACCGATCATGAAATTATTTTGGTTAATGTGGGTGATCATGATCAAGTTTATTAGGAAGTTTAATGGCTAAAAATCGCAAGGGGATCATCCTCGCGGGTGGCTCCGGTACCAGGCTCTATCCCGCAACGCTTGCGGTCTCCAAGCAGCTCCTTCCTGTCTTTGATAAGCCGATGATCTACTATCCGCTCTCGACTCTTATGCTCGGGGGCATTCGCGACATCTTAGTGATCTCGACGCCGCAGGATATGCCCCGCTTTGCGCAGCTATTGGGTGACGGAAGTCAGTGGGGCCTCAATATTTCCTAAGAGGTTCAGGAGAGTCCTGATGGCTTAGCGCAGGCCTTTATTATCGGTGAGCGGTTCATTGGTAATGACCTGTCAGCCTTAGTGCTTGGCGACAATATTTTTTACGGGCACGACTTTCATCATCTGCTTGCTAATGCAAAGGCAAAGGAACATGGGGCTTCTGTGTTTGCATATCACGTGCACGACCCAGAGCGTTATGGTGTAGTGGAGTTTGATCGAAATAACAAGGCAGTAAGCATTGAAGAAAAGCCAACACAGCCTAAGTCAAACTACGCAGTAACTGGTCTATATTTTTATGACGCGAACGTTGTAGAAATTGCTAAAGGCCTTAAGCCGTCGAAGCGTGGAGAGTTGGAAATTACGGACCTGAATCGTGTTTATTTGGAACAAGGTAGGCTTGATGTTGAGATTATGGGCCGCGGTTATGCATGGCTTGATACGGGAACGCATGAGTCATTGCTGGAAGCGGGCCAATTTATTGCAACCATCGAGAATCGTCAGGGGCTTAAAGTGGCCTGCCCAGAAGAAATTGCGTATCGCCAATCCTGGATAAGTGCTGAGCAGTTGCAAACGCTTGCCCAGCCGCTTGCTAAGAACGGATATGGCCAGTATCTCCAGAGTATCTTAAAAGAAAAAATATTTTAATGAAAGCAACGCCACTCGCAATTCCAGATGTGTTTTTAATTGAGCCACAAGTGTTTGGGGACAATCGTGGGTTCTTTTTTGAGAGCTTTAATCACGCTAAGTTTGAGCAGGCGATTGGTCGTCAGGTGAAGTTTGTGCAGGACAACCACTCAAAATCCGCCAAGGGAGTACTGCGCGGCCTGCACTACCAGGATCCTCAGCCACAAGGTAAGCTTGTAAGAGTTACTCAGGGCGAGGTGTTTGATGTCGCTGTCGACATTAGGCAGGATTCTCCAACTTTCGGTAAGTGTGTAGGGGAGTTGCTGTCGGCTGTGAACAAGAAGCAGCTCTGGATCCCTGAAGGGTTGGCGCACGGATTCCTGGTGCTTTCTGATACTGCAGAGTTTTTGTATAAGACCACGGACTACTATGCGCCAGAATTTGATCATTGTATCCGCTGGGATGACCCAACGCTTGCGATTGAGTGGCCGCTTAATGAAACGCCGAAATTGTCATCAAAAGATCAACAAGGTCTGTTATTTTCCGAAATGTTTAACCGTTAAGGATCATAGTAAATGAAACTAAATAAATATTTTTACCTGTTGTTTATATGTGTTTTATCTTTTTCGAGTGCTGCGAGCGCTGCCTCTAAAGCTGAGATTGATACCGATGTTCAGTTTGCCCTCACAACGTTCTACAACCTGAGCCCTGGCAATAAGGAATTGGCCTCAAAGGCGGCTGGTGTCCTTGTATTTCCGACGGTGATGAAGGCGGGTTTCTTTGTGGGTGGTGACTATGGTGAGGGTGCACTTCAAATTGATGGTAAGACAGTCGACTACTATTCAACGGCTGCCATTTCGTTTGGCCTGCAACTCGGCGCACAGTCGCGCAGCGAGGTGATCCTGTTTATGGACAAAGATGCGCTTGAAAACTTTCGTGTGCACGATGGCTGGGCCGCCGGCATAGATGGCAGCGTTGCCGTAATTGATAGCGGTGCAGGCAAGGGCATCAATACAGAAACGGCTAAAGAGCCGATCATTGCCTTTATCTTCTCTAATAAGGGCCTGATGGGCAACCTCTCGCTCGAGGGATCTAAGTTTTCTAAGATCTACCGCTAAATTTCTGTCGATATTGGCCATTAAATAATCATTGTGACGATGAATTGCCCTCTGTAGAATAGGTGTTCAAATTTGAACGATGGCCGTCAATGACCAAGCTTAAACAACTTCAAGAAGACACACATTTCAGGGTGCTGGCGCTCTTAGAAAAGAATCCTGATATTAGTCAGCGCGATATGGCCAAGGCGCTCGGCGTGAGTCTAGGAGGTGCTAATTATGCACTACGTGCACTGGTTGATAGGGGCATGGTCAAAGCACAGAACTTCTCTAAGAGTGAACGTAAGCTTGCCTATGCTTATGTATTAACGCCTCAAGGCTTAGCTGAAAAAACGAAACTCACTGCCTACTTTCTTAAGCGCAAGATGGCGGAGTATGAAGCCCTCAAAGCTGAGATTGATTCTCTCCAGCATGCGCTTCATGACCAACGTCAGTCTGCATTGACCTTTGATAACGAGCATTAGCAACCTACACGCATACCAATCATTTTCTTATTTGCAAAGAAATTTAATATGTCAAATTCAAATCGCTTTACCTCAGAATTTGTTTCTAAATGTCATCCAGATAAACATGCTGGTAATGTTTCTGATAGCATTTTAGAAGCGACTTTAGAAAATTGCGGCTGAAACTATAGCTAATGCGTGTTTAATTTTCCCCGCTAGTGAAATTTCTGTAACAGCTAAAGTCGATTAAATCAAAGCAGCCGTGTTTTACTTTTCTTTTAAATTAATTTTTCATGGAATCATAGAATAATGAAAATCGCAATCGCTGGCACTGGATATGTAGGGCTATCAAATGCTGTGTTACTAGCACAGCATCATGAGGTTGTTGCCCTCGACATTGTCTCTGAGAAAGTCGCGCAGCTTAATAACAAACAGTCCCCGATTGAAGACAAAGAAATTGAAGATTTCTTAAAAACGAAATCACTTAACCTAAAAGCTACGCTCGATAAAAAAGCTGCTTATGAAGGTGCTGATTTTGTCATGATTGCAACACCCACAGACTATGATGAGAAGACGAACTACTTTAATACCTCATCTATAGAAGCGGTTATTCAGGATGTGTTAGCCATTAGTCCCAATGCAGTGATGGTGATTAAATCCACAGTGCCTGTGGGTTATACCGCCAATATCCGTGAGCGATTTAAAACCGACAACATAATTTTCTCACCAGAGTTCTTACGTGAAGGGCGCGCCCTTTATGACAATCTTTACCCATCTCGCATTGTGATTGGTGAACGCTCTAAGCGCGCAGAAGTATTTGCTGGTTTGCTTAAAGAAGGCGCCATTAAAAAAGAGATTGAAGTGCTGTTTACGGATAGCACCGAGGCTGAAGCTATAAAGTTATTCGCGAACACTTATCTTGCCATGCGTGTTGCTTACTTTAATGAGCTTGATACCTATGCGGCGAGTCATGGCCTAGATACTAAACAAATCATTGATGGCGTGTCATTGGATGCGCGCATTGGCGACCACTACAACAACCCATCGTTTGGCTATGGTGGATATTGCTTACCTAAAGACACTAAGCAACTCTTTGCAAACTATCAAGCCGTTCCTCAGAACTTAATTCGTGCGATCGTGGATTCTAATTCTACTCGTAAGGATTTTATTGCAAATAGCATTCTTAAGCTAAACCCCGAAGTGGTGGGCATACATCGTTTAGTGATGAAGGCTGGGTCAGACAACTTTAGATCGAGTAGCATTCAGGGCATCATGAAAAGAATTAAAGCCAAAGGTATCGAGGTGATTGTGTATGAACCAGCGCTTAAGGATTCTGAATTTTTTAATTCTAGAGTAGTAAAAGACCTGGATGTATTTAAGCAAGAGGCGGATGTGATTGTGGCTAATCGGATTACAAGCGACCTTAGTGATGTACTTGAAAAAATTTACAGCCGAGACATTTTTGGTAAAGACTGAGTGATTTCGCGCTTAAAACCCCTGATACTTAATGCCCAAACCCACCAAGGGTTTAGGAAATACTTTGCCAACATCTCATGGATGTTTGGCGAGCAAATCTTGCGCATGGTAGCAGGCTTGCTGGTAGGGGTATGGGTAGCGCGCTACTTAGGCCCAGAGCAGTTTGGCTTGTTTAATTATGCGATCGCCTTTGCTTCTTTGTTTGGCAGTATTGCCAAGTTGGGGCTTGATAGTATTGTGGTGCGAGATTTGGTGCAAGAGCCAACATTGCTTAAGGCTTATATGGGCACCGCCTTTTGGTTAAAGCTTGTTGGCGCATTTCTTATGCTTGCGATATTGGCTTTAGCCACGCTCTTTACTAGCAATGACTCCACCACCAACCTTTATGTTTTTATCATAGCAAGCGGTATTATTTTTCAGTCCTTTGAGGTGGTGGATTTTTACTTTCAATCGCAGGTGCTTTCAAAGTTTGTATCCATCTGCAAAATCACTCAATTAATGATTTCATCCTTAATAAAACTCTATTTAATTTTAACTGGCGCAGATTTATTTTGGTTTGTTCTCGTTAGCCTTGTAGATCAAGTAAGCCTTGCAATTTCTCTTTATCTTGCATATCGCTATCAAAAATTGGGTGGTTTTTTCAGGCATTTTGATTTTACTTTGGCAAAGAAAATGATTAAAGATAGTTGGCCGCTGATGTTGAGCGGACTAGCCATCATGATTTATTTTCGAACTGATCAAATCATGATTCACGAAATGCTAGGAGCACGCTCGGTAGGGATTTATTCTGCAGCCATAAGACTAACCGAGGTTTGGTACTTTGTACCAGTAATAATAGCAAACTCACTTTTACCATCTCTTATAAATGCCAAAAAAGCAGGAGAAAATGGTTATTACATCCGGTTGCAAAAATTATATGCGTTAATGATTTGGATAGCTATTGGAATAGCTTGCGTGATGACCTTTCTGAGTCACTGGATAATTTTAACGCTATACGGTGAAGCATACAAAGATGCGGTAAGCGTTCTTATGATTAGCATTTGGAATGGGGTATTTGTTTTTTTTGGATGCGCATGGTCTCAATGGATGTTGATTGAAAATCGTACCAGAATGATTTCCTTTTTTCAAATTAACACTTTATTTTTCAATGTGATTTTAAATCTAATCCTAATTCCGAGATTTGGAATTTATGGGGCCGCAATTGCGACGTTGATAGCTTCATCGATAGGTCATACCATGTTGCCTCTTTTTATAAAATCTCAACGAATAGCTTTAAAAATGTTTTTAAATTCTTTAAACCCTATTGGCATGTTTAAGGAAAATAATGTTTTTTATAAAAAGTAACTTTCCGAAATTATATTTATTGTTGCAAAAAATATGGCATAGGTCTGCATTTTACAAAGCACAAGCTGTTAAAAACGCTGAATTTAATAAGTTGAGTATTCAAAAAATGAATCTTGCTGATTCATTAATTATAAAAGACGTTTTTGACGATAAGTACATCGTACAAAATGGTGCTTTTAAAGGAATGAAATATATCAGTCGAGCAACAGGGAGCGCATTACTCCCTAAAATCTTAGGTTCGTATGAAGAGCCAATCCAGGATTGGATACAAGAAGTTTTAGTTAAAAAAAATTATTCCAGCATTTTAGATATCGGTTGTGCTGAGGGGTATTACGCATGCGGCTTTGCGATGTGCCTGCCAAACACCCAAATAATTGCCTATGACATAGATTTAGACGCCCGCAACAACTGTTCAGAATTAAAACTATTAAATGGTTTGCAGAATATTAAAATTAAAGCTGAATGTAGCCATTCTGAATTAGATAACAATTCAAAAGCGGGTACACTTGTTTTTTGTGATATGGAGGGTTTTGAAGAAAAGCTTCTTGATCCAAAAAAAGTGCCTAACTTACAATTTGTTGATTTGCTAATAGAGTCACACGATTGTTTTGTGCCAAATCTATCAGAAATACTTATTGAACGGTTTTATAAAACACATTCAATTCGTATTGTTGTCGATTACCCATTTCGTATAAAAAAATATAACACACCAAACACCGCCTCAGCAAAGCAATTTGATTACATTGTTAATGAGCATCGGCCTGATCATATGAAGTTTATGTTTATGGAGACCATTAGTGGAAAAATATAACATCGTATTCGCGTCCGACCGAGGATATTTACCTCATCTATCTGTTGCTCTTGCTTCTTTAATTGACAGCAATTCTGAAGTTACTTTAAACATTTATATCATTAATACAGATATAAAGTCAGATGAGTGGCTAAATCTTATTGGATTAGATACTCAAAGAAGGCATACATTTTTTAATGCTCAAATTAATGATAACGAATTAGTTGATCTTGTTACCAACTACCACTTCACAAAAGCAAACTACTACAGGTTATTCATTGACGATATAGTTCCTTTTGATAAAGCGCTATATATCGATTCGGACGTTTTAGTAAATGGTAGTTTGGCTGGGCTTTGGAACACAAATGTTGATGATTTTTACTTAGCAGCAGTTGAGGAGCCAGGTTTCTTTACTCGACATAACGATTTGGAAATGGACTTAAACGCAAAGTATTTCAATAGTGGAGTAATGCTTTTAAATTTGAATGCATGGCGTAAAAATGAGGTTAGAAAAAGAGTGCTTGAATTTGTTCGCAGAAAGCCAGAAGCTATTCAGTATGTTGATCAGTGTGGCTTAAATTCAATAGTTAATGGTAATTGGCTAAGTGTTAGCCCTAAGTATAATATGCAAAATGCAATATTAGATATGGAAAAGCACGCTAGAAATGCACATTATGATTTTGACGATATCGATTACGCTGTAACTTCCCCAGTTGTAATTCACTTCACCGGCTCTTCAAAGCCTTGGCATCTTTTAAATAAGCACCCTTTTAAGAAGAAGTACTGGAATTACCTTCGTCAAACAACTTATAAAAGATTTATTCCCACCGATTTCACTATCAAAAAATTTCTTATATGGTGCATACCAAATCAGTATAGAAATAATATTATAAATTTTTTTAAAAAGATAAATTAAACAAATGAAAAAACAGTTTTTTTCAGTATAGATAATTCCGTTGCTAATGTGAGGTGCTTTTTTATGTTCTTGAACATATTATTAGATGTTTCAGAGGAAAAATTTAGGTTACTAAAACCTGGTGGGCACTATAAATTTGACAGTTAGTAAAAATAATATTTTCCACCTAATGATTTTCATCTAATTTTATTTACTTTTTTGACCAGTCAATTAATTCTATGCTTACGATCAAAATAAAAGTATTACTTCCAATTTACTATTTTAGATTACTTAAGGAGTGGCTAAATGCAAGCCATCGTTTATGTGGCCTTCGTCCACAATAACAATCAAGTGCGCAATGATTATATGCGCGCGAAAATAGAATCAATGGTTGCTAGCATGCAGACTGACTATCAAGTTAAGCAAATAGAGGTTTCTTATCAATCAGAAATTTTGCCTCAGAGCTTATTTATGTCTCTGATAAGTGATGTAATCAACCAACATTTGGGTTCTAAATGGCTAAGATACAGGCACCTGAAATCGAGTAAGTTTGTAGAAGATGTTGGTTTTCTAAAATCTTTATTCGTTAAGTACCTATTTAACCCCAATGGCGAACGTTTTCGAAGGAAACGTAATCGTGCTATAGAGGTGGCCGTGAGTGATAAGCATATACGTGCTTGGTATCAGTTTCTTGATACGGGCGCAGATTATTTAATTGTTTTAGAAGATGACGTGGTATTTAAAGATGATAGCAACGTAAGAATTAAGAAACTTTTAGGTGATTTATCAAAAAACTATTCAAATAGAGCATGTTATGTTGATTTGGGGGGGGGCTTTAAGTTGGCTGATTTAATGATAAACAGCTTGGAAACAAAGTATGTTGACAATTATCGGCATTACCAAAAACCAGTCACGAACACAACATGTGCATACTTAGTAAGCCGTGACCTTATCACCAAATTTAATGAGATATTGATTAGAAAGCCTTTGTTAAGATTTATTAGTGTTGACTGGATGATCAATAGCTTATTTATTTTATGGGGTAAGGATGTTTCGAGGGTTATCTGTATGCACGCAGATCCGACCATATTTAATCATGGCACTTTTACAGGTGAATATGTTTCTTGGCATTAAATACATAAACTAAATAGGATAATTGTATGGCACGTATTTTAGTTACAGGTGGTGCAGGCTTTCTGGGGTCACACCTATGCGATCGCCTAATAAAAGATGGTAATGATACTCTTTGCCTCGATAACTTTTTCACAGGTAGCAAGAGAAACATTTCGCATCTGATGAGCCACTCACATTTTGAGTTAATGCGCCATGATGTGACTTTTCCTCTTTATGTCGAGATAGATCAAATTTTCAACCTAGCTTGCCCAGCCTCACCAGTGCATTACCAGTACGACCCAGTGCAAACAACTAAAACCAGTGTGCATGGTGCGATTAACATGCTTGGGTTAGCCAAAAGAACAGGTGCAAGAATTTTCCAAGCATCTACTTCTGAGGTTTATGGTGACCCAGAGCAACATCCTCAGCAAGAGTCGTATTGGGGAAGAGTAAACCCCATTGGACCGCGCTCATGCTATGACGAGGGTAAGCGCTGTGCAGAAACCTTGTTTTTTGATTACCACCGCCAGCATAACTTAGATATTAAAGTCGTTCGTATTTTTAATACTTATGGGCCGCGCATGCACCCTAATGATGGTAGGGTGGTATCAAACTTCATTGTTCAGGCAATTAAAGGCCAAGACATTACTATTTTTGGCGATGGTAGCCAAACACGCAGCTTTTGTTATGTGGATGATCTTATTGAAGGTTTTATACGAATGATGGCGACTGAAAAAGGGGTTACAGGCCCTATTAATTTAGGTAATCCAGGCGAGTTCACCATGCTTGAGTTAGCAGAAAAAGTCATCAAGCTAACTTCTAGCAAGTCTAAATTAGTGTTTCAAGCATTACCTACTGACGATCCAAAACAAAGGCAACCTGATATTACGCTTGCTAAGCAGCACCTTGATTGGGAGCCCAAAGTTAATCTTGAGGATGGCCTCAAAGAAACGATTGCCTATTTTAGAAAGCTTTTAAATGACTGAATTTAAGTTAACAACACCAGTCGCATTCATTATTTTCAATCGCCCGGATACGACTGAGCGTGTTTTTGCTGAAATCGCTAAAGCGAAACCAACAAAACTCCTTGTTATAGCCGATGGTGCAAGAGAAGATAGAGTTGGAGAAGCCGAAAAAGTAGCCGTTACACGCGCTATTATTAATCGCGTAGATTGGGATTGCGAAGTTCTCACGAATTTTTCTGATGTTAATTTAGGATGTAAGGTTCGCGTCTCAAGTGGAATTGATTGGGTATTTGAGCAGGTGAAGGAAGCAATTATTCTTGAGGATGATTGCTTGCCAGATCCGACATTTTTTAGATTTTGCCAAGAAATGCTTGATCGTTATAGGCATGACCTCCGTGTGGGAATGATTAGTGGCGATAATTTACAATTTGGTCGATGCCAAAATGATGAAAGCTACTACTTCACAAAATATGTGCATATTTGGGGTTGGGCAACGTGGAGGGACAGATGGCAGGACAGCTACGATGTTAATTTAAAAAAATGGCCATTGATTCGTGATCAAGGCAGAATTATGGATATTGTCACTTATCCTTACCAAAGAAATTATTGGTCAAGTATATTTGATAGGATTTACAAAAATAAGATTGATACGTGGGATTACCAGTGGGTTTTTGCTAATTGGGTTGAGAGCCGTATTAATGTTGCACCAAATATTAATCTTGTTTCAAATATCGGATTTGATAGGGTTGATGCTACCCATACAACCGCGAGTGGTGATGAGTCTAATTTGCCGACTTTCAATATGCTGTTTCCTCTAAATCATCCAAGTTCTATTTTAATCAATGGCGATAATGATGAGTTTGAATTTAAAAAGTTAAATAAACGCTCTATTTTGAAGCGTATTGTTAGTAAATCTATTGCAATAATTAGAAAAGTTAATTGGCTGCTGCAAATGAAATTGTCTGTAAGAAAGAATTGAATGAAAGTTGCTTTTGATTCCCAAATATTTATTGGTCAAGTTTACGGAGGTATTTCTCGATATATTTGTGAAGTCGCCTCTAGAATCTCGAAAAAATCACAAGTTGAGGTGAAAATTGTTGCGCCTATGCATGTGAATGCCTATTTGAATAATTTACCAAAAAATATTTTAAGTTGTTTTCACTCTCCATTTTCATTTAATTTTTTGAGGTTACAGCAACGTGCCGCCAGTATGGTCCTCGGTGATCTTATGCTGAGATTTATGAGGCCAGATATTATTCATGAAACTTACTACTTTAAATACCCACTTGGATCCATAAGTGCATCCCGTGTTCTCACCATTCACGATATGATTCATGAGAAATTTGAATCTCAATTTCCTTATGGGGATAAAACATCCAAGCATAAGGCAGCCGCCGCCGCTCGTGCGGATCACATTATCTGCGTCTCGGAATCCACTAAAGTCGATGTAATTAATATCTTAGGTATTAATCCAGAGAAAATCACTGTCATTCATTTGGGTTTTGATTTAATGATATCCCCAGATAGTTTTGTTCGACATTATGGAAGAGATTATTTGCTTTATGTTGGCAAAAGGGGTGGCTATAAAAACTTTCTAACCATGTTGGAAGCTTACGCAACATCAGAAATATTGCGCTCAAAATATGACCTTGTTTGTTTCGGTGGAGGCGCATTTAATGATGATGAATTGAAAGCCATTCATACCTTAAATTTAAATCCTAAAAATGTAATTCAAATGTCAGGAGATGATAGATATCTCGCTAATTATTATAAAAATGCAAGCGCATTTGTATTTCCTTCTTTATACGAGGGTTTTGGTATTCCACCTTTAGAGGCAATGTCATATGGTTGCCCCGTAGTTTGTAGTAATACAAGTTCAATACCGGAAGTTGTGGGCGACGCGGGTGAATATTTTGATCCCTACGACAAAAAAGATATGCAAAAAGCAATGGAAATGGTTATTAAGTCAAGTGATTTAAGAAACTCTCTTGTTACAAAGGGCTTCCTCCGATTAAAAGAATTTTCTTGGGAAAAATGCGCAAGTGCAACCCTTAATGTTTATAAAAGCCTTATATGAATAAGAACAAAAAACGAATGTTAATTTGTTTCGTAGAAAGTTCTTTTCAACTTAGCTAATCTGAATTTGAATTCGTAGACTAATATGTTTATGTTTGATGTTGTTGCAGAGTTTGTGCAAAAGCAGAATACACTTAGCTTAAGTCAACGATACTAATTAAATAAGTTTTGAAGGGAATATCTAAGTTTGAAATTACTAAAAAAAACGATTAAAAATTTCATGCACTTTATAGGCATAGAAGCATTTCGCTACGATACGTCTGCAACACAATTTGGTAGATTTTCGAATGTGCTTGAAACGTTTGGAATTGATTTAATTTTGGGTGTTGGAGCAAATGAGGGTCAGTTCGGTGAGAGTCTTAGGGCATCTGGTTATAAAGGGGATATCGTATCCTTTGAGCCATTGAAATTGGCCCATCACAACTTACTAAAAATAAGTAAGCGTGATCCTCATTGGCATGTTCATCCAATATCTGCAGTTGGGGATAGGATCGGTGAAGTTGAAGTTAATGTATCAGAGAACTCTGTGAGCAGCAGTATTTTACCCATGTTAAGTTCACACAAACAGGCAGCGCCTAAGGCGAGTTATATTGGAAAAGAAACCTGCGACTTAATTACACTTGACTCTGTTCGATCTATTTATCAAGTTGATGCTAAGTCAGTTCTGTTAAAAATTGATACTCAGGGCTATGAATGGCAAGTCTTGGATGGTGCTAATGAAACAATATCAATGGCTCGTGGTGTTTTGATTGAGATGTCGCTTATCCCCTTGTATGAAGGGCAAAAACTCTGGCAAGACATAACTCATCGACTTGAGTCCGAGGGATTCACTCTTTGGGCTTTACAACCTGCTTTTATTAACCCTGCAAATGGAAGAACCTTGCAGTTGGATGGTTTATTTTTTAGGTTATGAATAAGTTGCTACCTCGCATCACGGTCATTACACCCAGTTATAACCAGGCGGAGTTTCTTGAGAGAACCATCGTATCAATTTTAAATCAAGGTTATCCAAACCTTGAGTTCATCATTATTGATGGCGGTTCAACGGACGGCAGTGTGGATGTTATCAAGGGCTATGCCAATCAACTCACCTACTGGGTCAGTGAGCCAGATAATGGACAATCTCATGCTATTAACAAAGGATTACAAATAGCAACTGGTGATTGGGTTTGCTGGCAAAATTCTGATGATATCTTTTACCCCCTCGCTTTTATGAGGCTGTCACAATCCATACAACAAAATCCAACATTAGATTTAGTTATAGGTGACATCAATCTTATTGATAAGGATGATCACTTAATCAGGCCCCAGTGCTATGTGAAGCCAACCTACGGCGCCTTAGTTGCGGAGGGGATGGTGATGACTAATCAGGCAGCATTTTGGCGCCGAAACCTGCATGAGGAAATAGGTTTTCTGGATGAGAGTTTACACTACGGCTTTGATTACGAATGGTTTCTAAGGCTACTAAAACACACGAACAGATCGCATCATATTCCGAAGAAATTGGGCGCACTCAGATACCATGATCAGACGAAGACTAGTTTAAATCAAACATCTTTCAGCTCTGAATACGCCAAAATTCTTGAGGGCCTTTTTCAACCGGGCTACCTAAGATATCTTTACAAGCTGAGAAGGCTTTTATTGACTATGTTAAACGGGCAAGTAGGATATGTTTTTAATGGCTTTAAAGCCCGAATCAGATCTAAACTTATTAGTAAAAATGAAATTTTTTAATGAAAATTTCTGTCATCACGGTATGCTTCAATAGTGCTAAAACTATTTTAAATACAATATCCTCTGTTGAGTCGCAAAGCTATAAAAATATAGAGCATCTTATTATTGACGGTGGATCTTCAGATGGAACCATCGAGTTATTAAAAAAAGCTAGAGGCAATATTAAGTATATTTCTGAGCCTGATAAAGGTATATATGATGCTATGAACAAGGGTTTGTTATTAGCAACTGGAGAAGTAATAGTTTTTCTTAACGCAGATGATTTTTATAAGAATAAATTTGTTGTTGAAAAAGTAATGAAGGAGTTTGATAAATCTAACTTAAGCGCTGTTTATGGGGATGTAGATTTCTTCGCACCAAATGATATTAAAAAAAGTGTTAGGAGATACTCCTCGAAAATTTTTGCACCTAAAAAATTAGCTTTTGGATTTATGCCGGCTCATCCATCATTATTTATGAGAAGAGAGGTTTATGAGAAGGTCGGTGGATTTGATATTAATTTTAGGATTGCGGGCGATTTTGATTTAGTTGCTCGTGCTTTTAAAAATGAAGATTTGCATTATAAATATATTCCGGAAGTTTTTGTATCAATGCAAACAGGTGGGGTAAGTACTCAAGGATTTAAATCTACTATTTTCCTAAATAGGGAGATTATGCAATCTTGTTTAAAAAATAATATTAAAACCTCATGGGTTAAGTTAATTTCCAGATACCTTATAAAAATTATTGAATTCATCAGGGTTTAATTTTGAGAATATTAATTACTGGAGCTCGGGGATTTGTGGGTCGTGCTCTTTGTCAGAACTTACAAGCTTTTGAATTGGTGAAGCCCGGGCGTGATGAATGGCTATCATCGCTTGAGTCTGTTGATTGTGTGATTCATTTGGCAGCTAGGGTACATGTTTTTAAAGATACTGCTAAAGATCCATTAGCTGAATATAGAGTAGTTAATGTTGAGAAAACATTAGATTTGGCTCGCCAGGCATCAAGTTTGGGTGTTAAACGTTTTATTTTTGTGAGCTCGGTTAAGGTTAATGGTGAGTTGACTGAAAAAGACATTCCATTCAAGGCTGATGACAATCCTAACCCTCAAGATCCTTACGGGGTGAGTAAGTTGGAAGCAGAGAATGGTCTAATGCAGTTAGCTAAAAAAACGGGAATGGAGGTAGTCATTGTGCGACCACCTCTTGTATATGGTCCTGGTGTGAAAGCTAATTTCTTAAGTATGATTAAGATCTTAGATCAAGGCATTCCATTGCCTTTTGGGAATGTTAGTAATAAACGAAGTTTGGTATTTATAGATAATCTTGTCGATTTATTACTAAGGGTTGTTGATCATCCTAATGCTGCCGGACAAGTTTTTTTAGTCTCAGACGATCATGATGTTTCGACAACAACATTACTTAGGTCGATCTCATCTGCTTTGGGTAAAAAAGCGAAATTACTCCCAGTCCCTTTATTCGTGCTTAAAGCAATCTTTTATCTTATTGGTAAATCTGGCTTCTCTCAGAGATTGCTAGGGTCTTTATGTCTGGATATATCAAAAACAAAAAAACTCTTAAATTGGACACCTCCATTTAGTTTTGAAGACGGCGTTGAGAAGACTGCCAGGAGTTTTCTCAATGAAAAGTCATGAGTAGCTCACATTTTCAATGTACCGCATGACTGTATCAACCTTAGACCATCTGCCTCTTTGCATAATCATAGGCAGACTCGCTCCAGAAACTAATAAATCTTGTGCAGCACCCACTCTCATCGAGTGACCACTGATGTGCTTAACTAAAGAGCCATCAACGCATGATCTAGCCACAATTGATTTATATATCCTATTTACTTGAGCTGAGCTTAGGTCGTCACTAATAATCTGTCCCCGTTTAATCCCCCTAAAAAGCTTCCCAGTTGCTATGTTGGAAGTATCAATCCAAACTAAGAGTGATTGTTGCGTCATATCACTTAAGTGTAACCATCGACCTATTCCATCTTGATCTGTTTTACTGCGTCTAAGTTTGATTTTAAATGTCTTGTTTTCTTTGTCGATTATAGCGTCATCTATCTGAAGCGATACCAGTTCACTACGCCTACACATGCTGTCGTAAGCAGTTAATAGAAGTGCTTTATCTCTTAGCCCCCATAGGCTATTGTCAGTAGTGCTGAGCATTTTTCTTAATAGCTCAGCGTTAATACCCAATGCTTGCTTAGATTCGCGTCCTAGGTTGCGATGCATCCTACGAACTTCTATCTTTACGTTTGGATGGCTTGTTGGATCTGAATGCTCATTTAAGCGATGAATTGCTGATATTGATGCAACAGCGATGCGAATACTTGCTGACTTTAATTTACCGTTTGATAGATCCCTTATATACCTGGCAACTGTTTCCTGATTTGCAGGAAGGGCGACTATCTTTTCTTGTTCGCAAAATTCAATGAATCTTTCAAAGTTAGACTTGTAAGCGCGAATGGTTGCCGGTGCGTAAGCGCCATCTATTCTTTTGATAGTCTCTTTTAATATCTCATTTGATGTATGATTAGCCATTATTAATCGCCTTTTGTGATACCAGAAGGATCATTATAGGATCTAATTAGATTGATTTCAAGTGAGCAATTGAGAGCAGCTAGGGCAATGTTAAGAATATCGGTTGTAGACTTGTCTCTTATGGCTAATGTTGGCGTCGCAACAATTAAGAGGATCGAGGCTGGCAGAGGATTGCCGTCAGCTAATATAAGGACATTAGATTCAATCACTAAAGCATTACAACTTGCTGGGGTCGAATTTATCGGATCTCCTGATGACAGGCCTGGTGTCAGGCTGAAGTAGATTAGGATAGTTGTTTATAGTTGATTCAAGTCTAACTACATAAAATATATAGCATTTATATTTTAGTGCGCACAACTAAACACTCAAAATTTATACCTAATTTAGGTACGCTAATGCCGTTTATCTCTGGTTAGCCTATGTCTGCTAAAATAAGCAGACTAAATAACCGCTTGATTTAAATGAAACGTCTTTTCGACCTAACGCTCGTCATTGTTGCTATCTCCTTAATCTCCTTGCCGTTCATGTTGGTGTGGATTGCGGTTCGTCTCACATCAATCGGTCCGGCCCTTTACTGGTCTGATAGGGTAGGTATTCATAATAAGATTTTCAGGATGCCCAAGTTTCGTACCATGGTGGTAGGGACCCCAGCGGTTGCAACTCACTTACTCAATGATCCTGGGGTCTATCTGACCCCAATTGGCGTTTTTCTGCGTAAGTCGAGTTTGGATGAACTTCCTCAGCTCTGGAGCATATTAGTCGGCGACATGAGCCTCGTTGGCCCAAGACCAGCCCTTTTTAACCAGCATGACTTGATCGCCCTCAGAACCGCTCGGGGTGTGGATAAGATCCTACCAGGCCTCACCGGATGGGCCCAGGTGAATGGGAGGGATGATCTGCCTATCCCTGTTAAGGTTGAGTACGATGCCGAGTACCTTAATAGACAGTCGACCTGGTTTGATATCCAAATACTTTGGATGACAGCCCTAAAAGTTATAAAAAGTGATGGCGTATCCCACTAGGCTTAAACGATAATCTCACAATGATTCAAACAACGATCCGTAACCTAAAAAGATGCTTGGCGTTCTCTCATGACGCAGTGGCTGCAGTCCTTGCCTGGTATCTCGCGTACCAACTTAGATTTAATTTTGAGATTCCTTCAGAGCATCTTGCGGTCCTAATACTCTGCCTGCCTGGTATTGTCCTGATTCAGGTCACTAGCTTTTACTTTTTTGGACACTATCGGTGCATCTGGCGCTTTGCGAGCGTGGTTGACCTGCAAAGAATCGTGATGTCTGTTGCGCTCACAACAATCGTTGTGACGGCAGGACTCTTCATGATGCGGTCTGATTTTGTGGTGCCTCGATCCGTGTTAATCCTGGACCCCATACTGCTGATCTTGATGATGGGTGGGAGTCGCATTGTGTATCGCGCCGCTAAGGAGCGCCAGCTCTATGGCCTTCGCGCTAGTCGCGGTGAGCCGGTCATCATCATCGGGGCTGGACCCACAGCGGTGACTCTGGCTAAGGAGTTAGCGCAGGGAGATCAGTGGCGAGTAGTAGGGTTGCTCGATGATGACCAGACACTTCATAGCCGTGAGGTCTTAGGCGTCCGCGTGCTTGGCGGTATATCTGACCTGTCGAAAGCCCACCAGCGATTTGGCTTCAATAATATGATCATCGGATCCCCTGATCTTGGTCACACAGATCGTCGTGCTATCTTGGATGCAGCATCATTACTTGATGTTGATGTCCTGACCGTACCTGTGCTTGATGACCTCATCTCTGGTCGATTGACTGTCTCCCAGATTCGGCCTGTTGATGTTGAGGACCTGCTCGGCCGAGATGTGGTGGACCTCGACAACTCTGGCTTGCAGCAACTCATCAAGTCTCGGTCTGTGCTCGTCAGTGGTGCTGGCGGCTCCATTGGTTCTGAGCTTTGTCACCAAATCCTTAAATTCAAACCAAGCCAGTTAATCTGCCTCGACATCTCCGAGTATGCTTTGTATCAGCTTGAACAGGGGCTGAGTGGCTCGGCAAGTTCTGTAGAATTGATCTATGTGGTGGGGGACGTCAAGAACGAGGCGCGCGTAGAGAGCCTGTTTAAAGAGTATAAGCCCAGCGTGGTTTTCCATGCTGCGGCCTACAAGCACGTGCCCCTCATGGAGAACAATAATGTCTCCGAGGCCTTCCATAATAATGTCGTCGGCACTCACACCCTCGCCAAGGTCGCCAAGGATGCCAAGGTAGACAGATTCGTCTTGATCTCCACCGACAAGGCGGTCAACCCGACGAACGTGATGGGCGCGACCAAGCGCCTGGCCGAGATGGTGTGTCAGGGGCTACAGGGGAAGACGGGTACGCGCTTTGTGATGGTGCGCTTTGGTAACGTGCTGGGGAGCAGTGGCAGCGTGATTCCTAAGTTCCGTGAACAGATTAAGGAGGGCGGACCGATCACGGTGACACACCCAAAGATCACACGCTATTTTATGTCCATCCCCGAGGCTGCTCAGCTGGTCATGCAGGCTGGCTTGATGGGTAATGGTGGTGAAATCTTTGTACTCGACATGGGGGAGCCCGTCAAGATCGTTGACCTGGCGCGTGACATGATCAGGCTCTCTGGTTTTACCGAGGACGAAATTAAAATTGAGTTTTCTGGGCTGCGTCCCGGAGAGAAGCTCTATGAGGAGCTGCTTGCCGACGACGAGCACACCCTGCCGACCCCCCACGAGAGGCTGCGCATTGCCTCAGCTAGGACTGTGGATGCTGAGTGGGTGAGTGCTCTACTCAAGTGGATATCCACCACGCCCGAGAAGGATGAACGGCTCGTTAAGGAAGAGCTCAAGACCTGGGTGGAGGAGTACCAGGGCGACGTTAACGCACGCTAATGCCGCATCTCGCCCCATCAAAAAATGATTTGATATAAAATCAAAATATGATCTATAATTAAATCATGAAGCCAAATTACAAACGACCGTTTGCTGCATTCATTAAAAAAGCCAACAAAGCATTGCAGTTGGCAATCGAGGATGCCGTTCTTGAAATATTAGACGCACCAAGTCTTGGGGAACAAAAAACTGGCGACTTAAAAAGTATCTATGTTTATAAATTTCGCTTTAATCGACAGGAGTATTTAATTGCATACAAGTTTGGTGCTTCTGATCATTCGATTACCTTGGTATGGATAGATTTTTATCAGGTGGGTAGCCACGAAAACTTTTATGAAGAATTGAAACGGTACTTAAAGGAATCCGCCTAACCGTTGAATGGAGCTTATATGGAACAGTTTATGCGAGCAGAAGAAGTTTTTTCACAAGTGCAACATATGCCAGAGAGCGAGCGTGTGAAGTTCTTTTCTTTGGTGGCGAGAAGTGCCTTTCAAGCAGACAACTTCTCCCATCAGGATGTATTTGGGCACCTCAAGGACGAGATGTTTTCGGCGCATGATGCAGCGGAATACCTAGAAGTTTCGATGCCAACGTTTAGGCGCTATGTTCAATCCAAAAAAATTGTACCTGCAAAAGTCATTGGAAGAAGTCAGTTGTATTCGACATCCGATCTGCGTGGCCTCAAAAAATCCTCCTAGCGGTTGCTAATACTGCTTAGCAAGCCTGAGGTTTCTTAAAGCTAATTTTAAATAAAATGTTTCTCATAATTGACAAATAATAATTTTTGTTTATTATGAGAAACATTATGAATCAAAATACCCCCATTAGTACCGCAGATGCTTTGTTGGCGTTAGCACAGCAAATACGTGCCCAACGTAAAGTGTTGGGTATAAACGCCACAGCGGTTGCTGAGGCTGCAGGGATTAGTCGCGTGACATTACATCGAATTGAGCGGGGTGAGCCCACCGTCAATATGGGGGCTTATATGAGTGTGCTATTGGCTTTGGGGATGAAATTGGGCGCTGAGCAACCAGCGCCCGTGAATTTGGCAGATTTCATTCCAGTCCGTATTCAGGTGGAAAAGTACCCGCAACTTAAAAAACTTGCATGGCAAATCAAGGCGGGGGCTGAATTAACCCCAATGGAGGCGTATGGTATTTATGCCCGAAATGCCCGCCATATCAACCCAGAAGCGCTGGAGCATCACGAGCAACAATTAATTGATGCATTAAGGGTTGGTTTGGGGAAGGTGGCGCAAGATGTATAGTCGCCAGCATCATCAAAAAATCGCGCATGCGCTTGCGTTGCTCAATGGCCCATTGCTGATGGCCCATGATTGTTACTTTGCAGGTGGCACTGCGATTGCATTGATGTTTGATGAGTATCGTGAATCGGTGAATATTGATTTTTTGGTATCCAATTTAGTCGCCTATCGTCATCTTCGCGAATTAGCCACAAACCCGGGCGGCCTGGCTAATTTTTTTAGCGAGGGCGCCGAGCACACCATTAGCTTTGGTGAGGTACGCGCAGATCAGTATGGTATACGCACTACGATTGCGGTGATGGGCCAGCCAATTAAGTTCGAGATCGTGCTTGAGGCACGCATTAAACTTGAAAAGCCTAGTGCATTTGATATTGTGTGCGGTGTTTCTACCTTAACCAAGCTTGATTTGGCTACCAGTAAGCTATTGGCAAACGCCGATCGATGGGCAGATGATGCGGTTTTTAATCGCGACGTGATTGATTTGGCCATGATGAGGCTCCCTTTAGCTATGTTACGTGACGCGGTCATTAAGGCAGAGGCCGCTTATGGCGACTCAATAAAGAAAGATCTTGGGGCGGCCATTGCTCGCCTCGAAACCCGTTCAAACTGGCTTGAGCGATGCATGGCTATGCTAGACATACGATTAACTAAGGCGACGCTTTGGTCAAATCTTAGAGGACTTAAGAAAGTGTTAAAGTAAGTCTTCGACTTCAAGCTTATTTCTCATTTAAAATGAAAAACAACCCTCAACGGCTTCTTAAAAACGCAGACCTTATTTATTCTAAAATTGAGGTCGATGCTGCTATCACGCATTTAGCTACCCAAATCACACAAGACCTTCACGATAAAACGCCGCTGTTGCTGACGATTATGAATGGCGGCCTCTATTTTGCAGGTCAGCTTTTACCTCAACTTAGCTTTCCTTTAGAAACAGACTATCTCCAAGCGAGCCGCTACAACGGCGAGACCATGGGGCAGGACGTTAAGTGGGGTAAGGCCCCGACCGAGAAGTTAAAGGGTCGTGTCGTATTATTGCTCGATGATATCTTGGATGAGGGGCATACCTTAGTGGCTATCCGAGATCGGTGCTTAGCGTTGGGCGCTCTAGAGGTTAAGATTGCCGTGTTAACAGCAAAAGACCTAGGTCATGCTAAGCCTATTGAGGCAGATTATGTTGGACTTACGCTTCCCAATCGCTATGTGTTCGGTTGTGGGATGGATGTTTACGGTTGGTGGAGAAACCTTCCAGAGATTCGCGCACTCAAGTAAAAGTGTGAGTAACAATCTGTTCCATTTGATTTTGATCAATCAAAGGCTTATATTAAAACCTAGCGTTAAAAATTTAAACGCCATTAGATTAAAGCGTACTGAGCTTACAAGGAGTTCGAGATGAGCAATACGAATTTAACAGATTCTTTAAAAGACGTGACCAAGGCGCAGCTGGTGGCTGAATTCAAGGCAGTGATTGCAGATGCTGAAGCGCTGATCAAGGCCACGGCTGGTCAAGGTGGGGATAAAGTCGATCAGGTCCGCTCCAAGGCAGAAGCCTCTTTGGCTTCGGCAAAAGACAAGCTTGATGACATGCATGAAGACCTGATTGAAAAGGGTCGTGAAGCTGTCAAAGCGACAGATGATTATGTACAAGAAAACCCCTGGAAGGCCGTTGGCATTGCTGCAGGCATTGGGCTGGTAATTGGTCTATTGGTGAGCCGTCGTTAATCCTATGTCAGACAATACTCAACATCATGCTCAGGCCAGTGCCCAGCCAAGTGCTGAAGGCTTGCTAGGCTCACTCAAGTCACTCACTGCGCTGATGGTGGCCATTATCCACAATCGCCTGAGTTTACTTTCAACCGATTTAGAGATTGCGCGCGAGCAGCTTGTCTCTGTCCTCATCATGGTGCTAATCGCATTGTTTTCTTTATGCTTTGGTGCGCTTCTTCTGGCGATATTTATTGTGGTCATCTTTTGGGATACCCATCGCCTGCTGGCATTAGGGGGTGTAACCGGCCTATTTATTGTGGTTGGGAGTATTTGCATGTGGCGCGTTCTCCGAGCGATTAAAGCCATGCCCGCCACATTTGAAGCAAGCTTAGAAGAGCTTGCGACTGATTTTCAGCAACTCAAATCTAATGATTAAGACTTGTTAATCAGATGAATCACAAACTTCATCAGCTCAATCATCAGAAAGCTTTGCTTCAAGCCAAAGCCGCTAATCAGCGCACGCATCTCTCTTTACAGGTTGCTCAGTGGCAGGTAAGGCTTACTTGGGTAGATAGAGCGCTCGCCGCAACTCGATTTGTAAAGAATAACCCTGGCATGGTGTTGGGTGCTGGGGCCTTATTTACGATATTTACGCCGTTTAAAGCGGCAAGAATTCTTTTGGGCTCGTGGGCGGCCATCAAGGGTGTGCGTGACTTTAGTGGCTTGTTTTCTAAAGATTGATTTCCAACGATTGATTTCCAAAGATTGGAAGATGTTTTTTAAACGATACTCACCAGCCCCAAGATAACCGCCGTCACAGTCATCAACCCAGTGGCCAGCCATCCTAGTACTCTCGTTTTACCTTTAATCGTAAAATTCCCCATCACCTCTTGCATGGAAGACATATGCATCACAGCGATCATTAACGGCACCGCGACTATGCCGTTAATCACCGCACTCCAAATCAAGGCTTTAATCGGGTCTATACCACTAAAATCAAGCCCAACACCAATGATTGTCGCCACAACAATCACGCCGTAAAAATGTTTTGCCGTCCATATCGTTAATTTTAAGCTGGCGGGTTTATTCATTAACTCTGCAACCGCGTAGGCCGCAGAGCCTGCTAAAACTGGAATCGCCAGCAAACCGGTGCCGATAATGCCTAATGCAAAGAGCATAAACGCAAAGTCTCCGGCAATCGGGCGCAAGGCGGCAGCGGCCTCTGCCGAGGTTTGGATGTGATGAACGCCAGCTGTGAATAGGGTGGCCGCGGTGGTGAGCATGATAAAAAATGCAATAAGGTTAGAGAACCCCATGCCAAAGACTGTGTCAAAAACTACGCGCTTGATTTGTTTAGGCGCTGCTGCAGGCTGGTCGATTAGACATTCCCTCTCAGGTATGTCGGCTATGTCTTCCACTTCCTCTGCGGCCTGCCAAAAGAAAAGGTAGGGACTAATCGTTGTGCCGAATATACCGACAACGAGGAGCACGTAACTGGAATCCAATTGAATATTTGGGAGCAATGTTTCGACAATGACTCGAGACCAGTCGACATGTGATGCGAATACTGTGCCAACGTAAGCAAACAGTGAAATAGTGAGCCATTTTAAGATGGGCAAATAGCGGTGGTAGGGAATAAACACCTGCAATAGTATGCAAGTGAACCCAATGAGGATGGAGTAAAGGTGACGTGGTCCGCCGATGACTAACTTTACGGCGTCTGACATGGCCGCAAGATCGGCAGCAATGTTGATGATGTTGGCCACAAGTAATAATAAAATCAGTGGCAGTGTGAGCAGTGCTGGGTAGCAACGTTGCATATTATTTGCAAGGCCACGACCAGTGACTAGGCCGATGCGGGCACACACCATTTGAATGCCAGCCATCAGTGGGTAGGTAAGGACGATAGTCCAAAGTAAGCCAAAGCCATATTGCGCGCCTGCTTGTGAATAAATGGCGATCCCACTTGGATCATCATCTGCAGCACCAGTGACTAAGCCTGGCCCCAGTTTTTTCAGGCCACTAAAAGGATATTTGAACAATTTTTGTAACAATTTCATGCTAATCTTAAATGTTAAGTCAATTTAGGTTAAGTCAATTTAGTTTAGCTTATTTTCAACGTGTAGCGAGTTTATAAAAAGTCCCTCATGACATATCGTTCTTACTGTGCATTATCTTTGTTGATTTTAACTTCAAGTGCTTTGGCCGCGGAAACGCTCAAGATTGATTCAGTTGGCGTGACTGGCGCCCGTGACGTTACCGAAATGCGTAAAGATTCTAGTACCCAAAAAACAGTTTTTGGTCGTCAGGAAATTGAAAACCTCAGTGTGATGACTGCTGGCGAAGTGCTTGGGAAGTTGCCAGGAGTCGAAATTGGTGCCAGTGGTATGCGTGCTCGCGGCATGTCACGTGATTCTATTCGCGTGTTGATCGACGGAGAAAAACAATCGGGCGGTACCATGGGGTCATTCACTCGCATGCCGGCCAGTGATATTGAGCGCGTTGAGATTAGTCGTGGTTCATCGGCTGAATTCGGTGGATCCTCTCCATTAACGGTTAATATCGTGCTGAAAAAAGGGGTGTCTAAAGCCTCAACGGATATGAAGGCGAGCTTGGGCTTCCGTGAGGGTGAGCATAACGAGCAGTTTTCTTGGTCTGAATCAGGGGTGAACGGCAATTTTTCATGGGTGTTACCTGTATCACTTAACTTTGCGCGTTCGCCAGTCAATACATTTCTAGATCGCCAGTCACAATCGTCAGGTAATCTTTTATCCTCTAAGCATGAATACACCAATGGTATCAGCGAGATGGGACATCACGCTTTTTCTCCGCGTTTTACTTGGAAATCGGGCCGAGACAGCGTTACCTTGTCGAGCATGGTGTTTTTGGGGCCAACGGAAAGTAATATCCGCACTCAAGCCTTCGACTTGCGTGATTCGGTCAATAATTTCACACGGACCGCCAACGAAAATGGTGATTCAAGAACCTTACGAGTGCGTTTAGACGGTGAAAAGTACTTTGGCGAGTCAAAACTAAGTGGGCGATTAACGCTTAAAAATAATCACAATGAACTCGATGTTTCAAGACTCACAAGCTCAAATGTAAATGTCGTTGAAAACACCAAGAGCAATGAGAATGAAGTTAACGGTTCTACGCGCTGGGATCAGCCTATTGATTTGCATTTTGTTTCGATCGGCGCGGAGTATATCAAGGTGAGTCGCGATGATACTCAGGCCTTTAGTGGTTCAGGTGCCTCGCAGTTTAACGCTTCATCACAAGATCAAGTGCTCTGGCTTCAAGACGCATGGACGCCGCAAGACAGCCTCACCGTGACCAGTGGTCTGCGTATGGAAAGCATGCAATTAAAATCTGACGGAAGCCGTCAACAAGACTTTGCCTTGTTGCCATCCGTGGCCGTGCGCTGGCAGCCTGAAGAAGCTTGGGTATTCAGAAGCTCTTTAGGGGCGGGCATGAAAATGCCAAGACTTAACGAAATTACGGCGACAGTCACACGTAGTATCACAGTGAACGCCAATACGCCTTTAGATTTCGATTCGCGAGGTAACCCTAATCTCAAGCCTGAGCGTAGCATTAACTTTGAAGCGGTTGCTGAGAGATATTTAGCGCAAAAAGCAGGCGTGATTTCAGCCAATGTGTATGTGCGTGCAACGACTGACTTTACCGAGCGTCGCTTGATGCAAGAGTCTAACAATAATAATCGCTGGGTTGAACGTCCTTACAATGAAGGCGATGCGCTTCATTATGGTTTAGAACTAGATGGCAAGATTAATACCGACCAATGGGGCATTGCTGGCGGCACCGCCAAAGCCCACTTAACATTGCCCAATGCCCGTGTGGATGACACGCGCTTGGGCATTACTCGTAATGCGCGTGATACCCCCAAATATTTACTGTCGATGGGTTGGGATCAAAGCATTCCAAAATGGCAATCTAACATGGGCGTTTCATTACAGCTTTCTGGTCGTAGCGAAACTGACATACCTAGCGAGCAAAAGGCTTTTACCGAGTCTAGGGCCTTATTAGATGCATTTTGGTTATACAAGCTTAATCCGCAGTTCAATTTGCGTTTATCCGCGCAAAACTTGCTCGCTGAGGACATGCGTCGTCAAAATAAATATATTGCGCCAGGCGAAGAGTGGAAGCTACTCGCTAATGACTTTGGCTATCGCACGGTGATGTTTAGTTTAGAAGGGCGCTGGTAGTTGTTTTAAATAATGTGTTACTATTGTGCTATATTTGAAATTGGGTAATATTACATGAAAACCGTAAGCATCAGAAAACAAGGTGGCGCAGCCATCATGACCATTCCGCCTGATATCCTTAAATCATTAGATGCGGGTGTGGGTAGTCAACTTATCTTGAAGGTTCAAGATGGTGTGTTTACTGCAACGCCAATTAAATCTCCGCCTAGAAAGCATTACAAGCTTTCAGATTTGCTTTCGCAGTGTGACAAAAATGCTCCCCGTAATGCTGAAATGGCTGCATGGGATAACATAGTCCAGTAGGTTCTGAGCTTCTCTAATGGCAAAATTCGAGCGTGGAGATGTTGTAAGGGTTTGTCTCAATCCAACTGCAGGTCGAGAAACTCAAGGTGATTTTAGACCTGCATTAGTGCTTTCAAGCGCTGAAGTAAATGATTTGGGCACGGCCTTTATTGCGCCCATTACTCAAGGTGGAGATTTTGCTAGGTTTGCTGGATTTGCAGTCTCATTAACGGCTACTGGTATGGAAACGCAGGGCGTGGTTTTAGTTAATATGCTGCGTGCTGTTGACTTGGTAGCTCGAGGCGCTAAAAAGATTGAAGTTGCGCCAGCTTATGTTGTGGAAGATGCTTTGGCTCGGTTACAAGCGGTTTTTGAATAGTGATCTAAAACAACGCCGCCTGCCCTGGCGGCGGCGCATCAAGTAGCGCATCTATATCAATCTCAAAAATCCCGAGTTTGCCAGGGCAGGGCATGAGTGCCAATGGCTTGGCATGCTCAAATAAAAAACCAAAGCCGTCACGTGGCACGCCACTAAAATGCCCCCGTTGTTCTCTTGTTAAGGTTGGCGGTATTTCATCAGGTCTGGTGCACAGCACTAACCTTGCAATACCCACCACACCGCCAAAGCCCAGCTTATCTTTGTTTGGTAATGGAATATCCGTATTCGCCACCAAATAGTCGTAATACTCTTCGTAAATCCCTTTGCTGGCATGAATCAGGATCGCTCCTCGATAGTCTGTACCCCAAGTGCGGTCATCCACCAACAAATAACCATTTGCGATCAGCCAAGCATAAGGCTGTTTAAGCGAAAGCGCTTTTAGGACGCCTTTTGGAATAGTTGGGTTTTGTATAAATCGCTCAACCTCGGCCATCACAAACCACTTTATCTTTTGCTTTTAGCTCTTTGGCTAAGTCAGTTCTAAATTGCTCGAGCTTGATTTGATAATCTGTCGCATCACCAAACTCCACAAAGCTTGCATAGCGTGCATGTCGTCCTAGCATTTTTCTGGCATGTTTAATCGGACAAAAGTATTGCTCAGTGCGGGCAATAATCTCGGTCGCAAACGCTAGCAACCCATTGCCATAGGTGCAATACATACAATGGCTCTTCTCCACGATATTGAGATAACTCAAATGATGGCGGTCAAACACAATGTAATCGCCACGTTTGACGCAAGGGATTTTGTAAATAGGAAAGCAAATCGCTTGGTAGAGGCTGATGCACGCATCTAGCAACAGCATTGGGAAAATCATGCCGTAAATGATAGGCGCAGTGAGCAAGTTAATCGGTCGATTGCCTAGCCATTTAATCAGCCCGATTTTTACTTGTTTATGCGCCTCTTTGACGGACTGTTCAAACTCAACCCGCTTACCCTTCATACTAAAGTTCAGATGCACTCTGTGCTCTTGAAGCGCTTTCTCTAGCTCTTTTTCAGCATCTTCGAGCTGTGCAAGCAGGTGGCGGATTTGGTCGTTCATAATGGCTTTCTTGGGTGGAATACGTATTGCATCATAGCAACAAAGCAATGACATGCATTGAATATCAACGGGTTAAGATTTTTTTCGCAGCATGGCTAAATATAATGCCTCTACTTTGTCTCTTGCCCAAGGGGTTTTGCGCAGAAATTTGAGACTGGATTTGATGCTAGGATCACTCATAAAACAGTTCACTGGAATACGATCAGCGAGGCCGTCCCAGCCGTAATAGTCTAGTAGCTTGGTGACAATGGCTTCAAGCGTGATACCGTGAAGTGGATTGTTGGTTTGGCTGTTTGAGTTGGTCATGATGAACACATTATACGTAATCAGTTTTTAAAAATCATGACACGCTTAAAATGAAAAAGCCCTGCATCAGCAGGGCTTTTAGAATTTGGCTCCTCGACCTGGGCTCGAACCAGGGACACATGGATTAACAGTCCATTGCTCTACCAACTGAGCTATCGAGGAATTGGTGAAGGCGTGATATTAAAGGCTAGTGAGCTTTAGGTCAATACGAAAGCGCAAAAATTTATGACTTATTTTTGCTGATTAAATTATTAATTCTAGCAAATACACTATATTATGTAGTTCAAATTTTTTCATAGATGTACTGCAAGAGCGTTAAGCATGGGCTGAATGCCATGCGTTCAATAAGGTCTTAATCTAATACTCAAGTTATGCGTCCTACCACTTCAGAAATAAATCCTCATATCAAAGCGCGACAACGGAGCGATTGGCAAGTCATCCGAAACTTAATGCCTTATATCTGGCAGTTTAAGTTTAGGGTCATCATCACGCTTTTATGTTTAGTGTTTGCTAAAGTCGCCAATCTTGGTGTGCCGATCGTGCTCAAGAAGATTGTGGACACCCTTAGCATCACCACAACATCGCAGGCGCTCCTCGTGGTGCCGGTTAGCTTGATTTTGGCTTACGGTTTACTGCGACTATCGGCATCGTTGTTTGGTGAATTACGAGAGCTGATTTTCGCAAAAGTCACTGAAAGCGCGGTTAGAAAAGTGGGTTTGCAAGTATTTAACTACGTGCATGCACTTTCCTTACGCTTCCATTTGTCTCGTCAAACAGGCGGCATGACCCGAGATATTGAACGTGGGACGCGCGGTATTCAGTCTCTAATTTCTTATTCGCTCTACAGTATTATCCCGACCCTGATTGAGCTACTCATGGTGCTGGGTTATTTCTTCTTTGTGTATAACATCTGGTTTGTGGTGATTACGCTTATTGCGCTGACTTGTTATATTATTTTTACGATTGTGGTGACCGAATGGCGGACTAATTTTAGACGACAAATGAATGATTTGGACTCTAAAGCCAATCAGCGAGCGGTTGACTCATTGATTAACTTTGAGACGGTGAAATATTTTGGCAATGAGCAATACGAAGCACTGCGCTACGATGAAAATCTCAAAAACTACGCACAAGCGGCAGTGAAGTCTCAAAAATCATTAGCTATTTTGAATTTTGGTCAACAAACCATTATTGGGATTGGCTTGATTTGCATTCTCGGGTTGGCTAGCTCAGGTGTGGCCAAAGGCACCATGACCATTGGGGACTTGGTGCTGGTTAATGTGTTGATGATTCAGCTTTATATTCCGCTTAATTTCTTGGGCGTGCTCTACCGAGAAATGAAGCAGTCGCTTGCCGATATTGACCGAATGTTTGGCCTGCTTGAAACGCATCAAGAGGTCGCAGATAAGCCAAATGCTTATCCGCTTTCTGTGAAGTCACCTGCACTGGGTCCGCATGTGATTTTTAAAGATGTATCTTTTCATTATGAGCCTAACCGTCAAATTCTGAACAAAGTGTCTTTTGAGATTTTGCCGGGGGAAACGACCGCAGTGGTCGGGCATAGTGGTGCTGGCAAGAGCACTTTATCTCGCCTTTTATTTAGATTTTACGATGTGCAGCAAGGTGCAATTTTGTTTGATGGTCAGAACATTCAAGATGTTCAGCAAGCCAGCCTGCGCCAAGTGGTGGGCATTGTGCCGCAAGACACGGTGCTGTTTAACGATACGATAGGCTACAACATCGCTTATGGTAAACCCGGTGCGAGCCAGCTTGATATCGAGTCAGCAGCAAAGTCAGCGCAAATCCATGACTTTATTGAAAAGCTGCCTGATGGCTATCAAAGTGCGGTGGGGGAGCGCGGTCTCAAGCTCTCTGGGGGTGAGAAACAGCGAGTGGCCATTGCAAGAACCCTGCTTAAGCAACCCGCATTATTAATATTTGATGAAGCAACTTCTGCGCTGGACTCTGAGACGGAGCGCACCATTCAAAATGAGCTGAATGATTTAGCTCGCAACCGCTCGACCTTGATTATTGCGCATCGCCTTTCTACCATTACCCATGCACATCAAATTTTGGTAATGGAGGAAGGCGCCATTATCGAGCGTGGCACGCATGAAGCGTTAATTAAGCTTGGTCAGCGTTATGCTGAAATGTGGCGCGTTCAACAATCTCAGAACGTTTCTAGCTGAGTAGTGGTCAATCGATTATCCGTTTAATCTTGTTAATACCGCTATTATATTCAATAGCACCTTAGTGAAGACTATGCACCAACTTTTAAATCGTACAATTCAGCTCAATCAAGCATCCCCTGAAGTGCTCGGCGAGCAAATACGCGCTTATTTCCATCAAACAGCGGATCTTTATGAGAGCCTATTTGATCTTTTAGCGTCTGATGAAGCTTACTATACGAAGTCGATTAGCCTGCGCCATCCGCTTATTTTCTATTTCGGCCATACCAATACTTTTTTCATCAATAAGCTCATCTTGTCTGGACTGATTACTAAGCGAGTAAACCCGAAGTTTGAGTCGATGTTTGCAGTGGGCGTCGATGAAATGGGTTGGGATGACGTTAACTCGCAAAACTACGACTGGCCTAAGGTCGATGAAGTAAAGGCGTATCGTGCAGAGGTGCGTCAAGTCGTGGATCAATTGATCTCTGAATTGCCACTTAACTTGCCAATTGACTGGAAGAGCCCTTGGTGGGTGATTTTAATGGGCATTGAACATGAGCGCATTCATCTAGAAACTAGCGCTGTGCTGATTCGTCAGCACGCATTAAAGTATGTGAAAGCCTCGCCTAATTGGAAGCCATGCATTGTTGAGCAGTCCCCAGCACCAATAAATAGTTTCGTTGAAATTGCAGCCCGTGACATCAAACTTGGTAAACAAGATGACACCTATGGCTGGGATAACGAGTATGGGACGTTTGAAAAACATTGCTCAGCGTTCAAAGCAGCTAAGTACCTCACGTCAAATGCTGAGTTTCTTGCGTTTGTTAAAGCGGGCGGTTACACAAACGATGCCTATTGGCTAGAGGAGGGTCTTTCCTGGAAAAAGTATGCCAACGCCATGCATCCTACTTTTTGGGTGCAGCAGAATGATGGTTGGCGTCTTAGAGTCATGGCAGAAGAAATCGCGATGCCTTGGAGTTGGCCTGCAGAGGTGAACTATCACGAGGCTAAAGCTTTTTGCCAATGGAAGTCTGAGCAATTGGGAACGTCCATCCGTATGCCAACCGAAGCTGAGTGGTACAGTATTTATGAAGAGGCGGGGCTATCAGATGCACCTGTGTCTAGCAGTCATCAAGCCAATTTATATTTAGACCACGGGGCATCTTCTTGTCCAGTCGATCAGTTTGCCCATGGCGCGTTGTTTGATGTGGTGGGTAACGTATGGCAATGGACTGAAACACCGATCTTCCCATTGGATGGCTTCCGGGTGCATCCGATTTATGATGACTTTACCACCCCCACCTACGATGGCCGTCATAACCTCATCAAAGGCGGTTCTTGGATTGCAACCGGTAATGAAGCCTTAAAAAGCGCACGCTATGCGTTCCGACGCCATTTCTTTCAACATGCAGGATTTCGTTACATCATGACAGACACACCAATAGAAGACCATTCTTCCCATTACGAAGATGACAAGCAGCTTTCAGAGTATGCTGAATTTCATTATGGCGACCAATATTACGGCGTGCCTAATTTTCCGAAAGCGTTGAGCGATCTTGCGATTGAAGTGATGCAAGGTCGACCTATGACGACTGCTTTAGATCTAGGCTGCGCCACAGGCCGTGCTACGTTTGAACTTGCCAAGCACTTTAATCATGTGACGGGGATTGATTTCTCGGCAAGGTTTATCGGTTTGGCGCTCAAGTTATCACAGCAGGGAGTGCTACGTTACGCCATGGCCACTGAAGGTGACTTGGTCAGCTATCAAGAGCGCACGCTGGCTGAGCTGGGCCTTGAGGGAACGGCTTCAAAAGTAGAATTTTGGCAAGGCGATGCATGTAACCTGAAGCCTAACTTTACCGGATATGATCTGATTTTAGCGGCTAATTTAATTGATCGTCTGTATAGCCCAAGTCACTTTTTGAATGCGATTCATGAACGGCTGAATATCGGTGGGATATTAATGATTACCTCACCTTACACTTGGCTTGAAGAACATACGCCGCGTGAGGAGTGGATTGGTGGGTTTAAACGCGATGGCGAAAATGTCACTACCTTAGATGGTCTCAAAGAGCTGCTCGGAAAACACTTTAAACTGGTGAAAGCACCCATCAAGGTGCCTTTTGTGATTAGAGAAACGCAGCATAAATTCCAGCACACGCTCTCAGAAGTGACCTTTTGGGAGCGAACACGCTAATGAGCTAAAAAGAGAAGTGTCTATTTTTGCTACATCAACAAAAATAAAGCGCCTTTAAGGCGCTTTATTTTTAGGGGAAGGTAAGTTTAAACTTAACTTTTACGTTGTAGCGATAAAGCGTTCACACAATATCTTAGCTTGCTTGGTGCAGGACCATCAGGAAATACATGGCCTAAATGCGCATCGCAGGTATTGCAGGTGATTTCTACGCGGCTTCTAAGCAGGCTATCATCTGTGTGATAAGCAATCGCATTTTCTTTGAGCGGTTGGGTGAAAGATGGCCAGCCAGTGCCAGAGTCAAACTTTTCGGTTGAATCAAATAGTAAAGTGTCACAGCAGGCGCATGCATAAATACCTGCTTCGAAATGGGTGCACATGGGCGAGCTAAACGGCCGTTCAGTGCCAGCATTGCGTGTGACGTCATACACTTCATCGGACAATAAGCTTTTCCACTCTTCGCTCGTTTTAACTAAGCGCGTATCAGGACCTAGGTTGCCCTGGCTAACGAGTTTTTGAATACTTTCCCAAGTGAGCATTTGAATTTTCCTGATCGGTATATTGGTTAATCAGTGAATTGACTGCAGCTTATGCCATTTTGTTCCGTTTTTGATGCACTGGTTTTTTGGCTTAGGACAACGCTTTTTCAATGCGATCTAGCGCATTTTTAAGATTGTCCATCGACGTTGCGAAGGAAATTCTGAAGTAACCTTCAGCGCCAAATGCTGAACCTGGCACAACCGCCACGCCGACTTGTTCTAGTAGATATTCTGAAAGCGCCATGTCGGTTGCTTCTTTAATTTTGCCTTCTTTTTGCAAGTTGATAATGGCCTCTCTTGCATCTGGAAAAGCATAAAAAGCGCCGCCCGCTTTAATACACTTAAGTCCACGCATTTTGTTAAAACGATCGACCACATAATCATGACGTTTAATAAATGCTTCTACCATTGGCGTAATGCATTCTTGAGGACCATCTAAAGCCGCTTGTGCGGCCACTTGTGAGATCGAGGTTGGGTTAGAAGTCGATTGCGACTGTAAAATTTCCATTGCTTTAATAATATAAGCAGGGCCTGCCGCATAACCGATACGCCAGCCCGTCATTGAGTAAGCTTTTGAAACTCCGTTGAGCACGATGCAGCGTGGTTTTAATTCTGGGGCGGCATTGAGAATGTTATAGAACTTTTCACCAGTGAGGTTCACGTGCTCGTACATGTCGTCAGTGGCAACTAATACATGGGGATGACGCTTCAAGACTTCACCCAAGGCTTTTAATTCTTCAAAGCTATAAACCGCACCAGTTGGGTTGGAAGGTGAATTAATCATGAATAACTTGGTTTTTGGCGTAATCGCCGCCTCTAATTGTGCAGGCAATAGTTTGAAGCCTTGCTCAATGCCACATTCAATGATGACTGGCTTGGCACCTGCAACAAGTGCGATATCCGCATATGAAACCCAGTAAGGCGCAGGCACGATGACTTCGTCACCATGATTTAAAACGGCTAAAGCCAGGTTAAAAATACATTGTTTGCCACCTACGCCAACAATGACTTCTTTGTCTGTGTAATCAAAACCGTTTTGATTTTTGAATTTTGCAACGATGGCTTTCTTTAAGCCAGGAATGCCCGCAACAGGCGTGTATTTGGTAAAGCCACTATCAATTGCTTGTTTAGCAGCATCCTTAATGTGTTGAGGGGTATCAAAGTCTGGTTCACCAGCACCGAGCCCGATGATGTCTTTACCTTCAGATTTTAATTTCGCGGCACGAGCAGTGACTGCAAGGGTGGGGGATTCTTTGATGGCTTGAACACGTTGAGAAAGGATAGAGTGCGCTGCTTGTTCCAAAATGACGTCCTTGAGCTTAAAAATGAGCTAAAACGAGATTTTACTCAAAAAACCGCCCGCTTGAAACCTGCAGCACCCTAATATTGCATCCTTATTACACGTTTAAACGTTAATTGGAGCGATTAACGACGTTTTTCGCATTTGTCACCACAAGTGATCGCTTGGTTAAACTCTTCTGCGGTGTCTGTGTCGATCGAACTAATGGCTAACTTCATGGCTTGCACTTCTTTAATGTTGCCTTGTTCAGCAGCGAGAAGTCCTAACCTGAACATTGCATCGACATTATCTTTGCTGAGTTCAAGCGCTTTGCGATAGGACTTTTCAGCATCCGGCTTCTGTTTAGTATTTTCTTGGGCGACGCCAAGTTCATACCAAGCTTCGGTATTATTAGGTTCATTTTTTACCCAGTTTTGGGAAACGACCAGAAGCTTAGACCAGTCACCTTGAATTTCAGGTTCTGCAATTTGCATGAAAAATGGTTTGTTTGCGTCATCTTCTTCCCAAAAAGTTTTTCCATCAATTGGGAATTTGGTCTCGATGGGCTGTTTCTCAACTGATGCCATCCATTCAATCGGAAGGGCGTAGAAGTAAGCATTTCTTCCAGGCGATTTGAAGGTGTTGATGCCAATCAGACGGCCATGACCATCAAATAAACCGCTACCACTTGCGCCCATTGAAAATCTGGCAGTGCTGCGAATAATGTAACCATTATTGAAAGGGTAAATCGACTTTAGCACGCCGTTTGCGTTGACCGGGCTTGGATTGCCGCTCGAGTGACCCATCCCAATAATCTCTTCACCCTTTTTCATGGTAGTTGCTGAACCGATTTCACTTGGGGCGAAAGGAGTGACGTCCGTAGCGATGAGGCACATGTCATGATAACGATCGGCTTGAATTTGTGTAATGCGGTAAGTGTCTTCGCCTCTTGAAATAAAGGGTTCAGGCGTTTTTCTGAAGATGTGACAGTTGGTCACTACTTTGTTTGGACCAACCACAACGCCTGATCCATAAGCCATGCTACCGTCAGTGGTGTATCCCTTGATCATCACGATTGAGAAAAAAGACTGCAACAACTTAACTCTGTCATAAGCTTGCGCGCTGGAAGCACTCATGATGAAAGCACATGAAAGCGCAATGACGATTTTTGTTTTTGTATTTTTGACGAAGTTCATCAGCAGGGCTCCAAATGGATGGTTTTTAAATGCAACTCTTTAAAGACATAATGCACTAAGGAAAGTTCGTGGTTTTCATGAATGCCTCACTTGGCAATCTTTAGTCAGTAAATTGACACACCCTGTTAAAATAACACGGTTTTCGAGCATTTTCATAGATCGTATTTTTTAAGGCTCACGCAATTGATCGTTACGTTTCCCAATAGCAAGTATCAGCTCCACCAACCATTTCCCCCAGCAGGGGATCAGCCTCAGGCAATTGAAAAGCTGACGGCAGGTATTGAGTCCGGCATGAAATACCAAACGCTGCTTGGTGTGACGGGCTCTGGCAAAACCTACACCATGGCTAATGTGATTGCGCGTACAGGTCGCCCAGCGATTGTTATGGCGCCGAATAAGACTTTGGCTGCTCAGCTTTATTCTGAGTTTCGTGAGTTTTTCCCGAATAATGCGGTGGAGTACTTTGTTTCTTACTACGATTACTATCAGCCAGAAGCTTATGTGCCGTCGCGTGATTTGTTCATTGAAAAAGACTCCAGCATTAATGAGCACATTGAACAGATGCGCCTCTCCGCGACTAAAGCTCTGCTAGAGCGAGATGATGCGATTATTGTGGCATCGGTGTCAGCCATTTACGGGATTGGCGATCCAGTGGATTACCATGGGATGGTCCTCCATCTTCAACAAGGAGAAAAGTTGAGCCAGCGTGATGCAATTTTGCGCTTGGTAGGCATGCAATATGACCGTAATGACTTCGATTTTTCTCGTGGCTGTTTCCGAGTGCGTGGTGATGTGATTGATGTATTCCCCGCCGAAAACAGTGAAACGGCCGTGCGTATTTCCTTGTTTGATGATGAAGTTGAAACCATTACCTTGTTTGATCCGCTCACAGGGCAGATGTTTAACAAGATTGCCCGCTATACCATTTACCCTTCAAGTCATTATGTCACGCCGCGTGAAACCACTGTTCGCGCCATGGAAAAGATTAAGCACGAACTTAAAAGCCGTGTAGATTTTTACATCAAAGAGGGAAAACTCGTTGAGGCACAGCGTATTGAGCAGCGTACCCGCTTTGATTTGGAAATGCTCAACGAGATTGGATTTTGTAAAGGTATTGAGAACTACTCACGCCATCTATCAGGGCGTGGCCCTGGCGATCCACCGCCAACGCTGATTGATTATCTTCCCAAAAACGCCATCATGGTGATGGACGAAAGCCATGTCACTGTTCCCCAAATTGGTGCGATGTATAAGGGTGATCGGTCACGTAAAGAAAATCTGGTGGATTATGGCTTTCGCTTGCCTTCGGCTTTGGATAATCGTCCACTCAAGTTTGAAGAGTTTGAGAAAATCATGCGCCAAACTGTTTTTGTGTCTGCGACACCTGCGGAGTATGAAGCCAACCATCAGCAACAAGTGGTGGAGCAGGTGGCAAGGCCAACGGGCTTGGTTGACCCTGAAATCATTGTGAAACCAGCAGATACACAAGTAGACGACTTGCTCTCTGAGATTAAACTACGCGTAGCGGTGGGTGAGCGTGTTTTGGCGACAACTTTAACCAAGCGCATGTCTGAAGATTTAACCGACTATCTAAGCGAGCATGGCGTCAAAGTGCGTTATTTGCATTCGGATATTGATACGGTTGAACGTGTCGAGATCATTCGCGATTTACGCTTAGGTGAGTTTGATGTGCTTGTGGGCATTAACTTGTTACGTGAAGGCTTGGACATTCCTGAAGTATCCTTGGTCGCGGTGTTAGACGCAGACAAAGAAGGCTTTTTGCGCTCAGAGCGTTCATTGATTCAAACGGCAGGCCGTGCTGCACGTAACCTAAATGGCAAGGTCATTTTTTACGCTAATCGTATTACCCGTTCCATGAAGTTAGCGATGGATGAAACCGAGCGTCGCCGCACCAAGCAGATTGCTTTCAACCTTGAGCATGGCATTACCCCCAAAGGCGTGGTGAAGCGCATTAAAGACATTATCGATGGTGTGTATGACAAAGATGATGCTGAGCGCGAACGTAAAGCGGCGCAAGATCAGGCCAATTACGACGTGCTGAGCGAGAAGCAACTGCTCAAAGAAATGAAGCGTCTAGAAAAAGCGATGCACGATAGCGCTAAGAATCTAGAGTTTGAGAAAGCGGCTGATTTTAGAGATCAGCTTAAAAAACTCAAAGAGAAGTTTTATGGCGCCAATGTAGATGACTTAAGTCCATAATCACTTTAAGTTTCGTTACCGTCTGTTAATCCTGATTTTCTTCTTACATTGGCGGACATGCCAAGCACTGGTATGGCGCCAATGTGGATGATTTTGGCGTGTGAACAATCGGCTTTAGCCGATATGTTCCACGGACAGGGCCCTTGCGGCCCCACGCGATAAGCTAATTATTTTCCGAACGTCGACAGATATGCCAAGCATTGGTATGGTGTCGGCACTCATTACTTGGCTGAGTGATATTAGTTTTGTTCTAGCACTTCCAAGAAGTCATCGCCATAACGCGCTAACTTTGCTTGCCCAACACCACTGATGCGTCCAAGTTCGGTCAAACTGCTAGGTCGTTGGTTCATAATCTCCAGCAAGGTGCTGTCGTGGAAAATCAAATAAGGCGGCACGCCTTGAGATTTTGCCAACTCCATTCGTTTAGCCTTTAGTGCTAACCACAGCGGGTCGTCATTTGCACCTGGGTAGGCTTCTCGAGCACGTGAGGCACGTTCGGCAGTGCTTGAGCGCTTCTCTGGCTCCGCATCTCGGCGTTGCCATACTTCTAATTCGCCTTTTAATACAGGTTTAGCCATTTCAGTGAGTTTTAAACCGCCGTAGGCTTGGAAATCAACATCCAAGTAGCCACTTGCTGCTAATTGTCTATAAACGCTACTCCATTGTGATTGGTTAAGATTTTTACCGATACCATAGGTGCTCAGTTGTTCGTGTTGAAATCGCTCAATTTGAGCGGTTCTTTTACCCAGCAATACATCAATTAAATGGCCTGCACCAAAGCGTTGCCCCGTTCGGTACACACATGAAAGCGCCATTCTTGCTGCTTGCGTTGCATCCCATGTGTCGGCAGGCGTGAGGCAGTTATCGCATTGTTCACAATCTCCTGGATGCTCTTCGCCAAAGTAATGAAGAATGGCTTGATGTCGGCAACTGGTTGATTCACAAAAGCCGAGGAGGGCGTCCAGCTTATGTTTTTCTAAACGTTTGCGTTCATCAGAAGCGTCTCCACTATCAAGCATTTGACGCATAGAAACAACATCGCCCAGGCCGTAGGTCATCCAAGCGTTCGCGGCGAAGCCATCACGACCAGCGCGACCGGTTTCTTGATAATAACTTTCCATGCTTTTGGGTAAATCTAAATGGGCGACAAAGCGCACATTGGGTTTGTCGATACCCATGCCAAAGGCAATGGTGGCAACCATAATCACAGCCTCTTCACGTAAGAATTGACGTTGGTTTTTCTCGCGTATTTTAGCGTCTAAGCCTGCATGGTAAGGAAGCGCAGGCCAGCCTTTAGAAGCTAACCACTCCGCCGTTTCTTCCACCTTTTTACGGGATAGGCAATAAATGATCCCAGCATCGTTTGGATGCTGCGTTTCAATAAAATGGAGCAATTGTTGGCGAGCGTTATTTTTTTGAGTGACGTGGTAGCGAATGTTAGGGCGATCAAAGCTTGAGACGAATTGTGCGGCATTCTCTAGCTTAAGCTGATGAATAATTTCAGCCCTTGTTGCGGCATCTGCTGTAGCGGTCAGAGCGATTCTCGGTATATCAGGAAAGCGTTCATGCAAAATGGTGAGTTGGCGATATTCTGGTCGAAAGTCATGACCCCATTGAGACACACAATGCGCCTCGTCAATGGCAAATAAGGCCAGTCCTACATTGTTATTTACTTGATCGAGTAGCTGTAGAAAGCTACTTGCCATCAATCTTTCGGGTGCAACATAAAGAATTTTCAGCTCTCCTCGGAGCGCTTGTCTGGTGATGGTTTGGGTATCTTCAATGCTCAAACTAGAATTTAAATAAGCTGCGTTAATGCCAAGCTGCTGCAGCGCCTCTACTTGGTTTTGCATCAACGCAATCAGCGGTGAAACGATAATTGCTAGGCCATCCCTTAAAATACTTGGAATTTGGTAACAAAGGGACTTCCCACCGCCTGTTGGCATGAGAACGAGGGCGTCTCCACCTGTCGAAACATGATTCACAATCGTGGCTTGTTGGTCACGAAATGCTTGATAACCAAAGGTATTTTGTAGAATTTCTAAAGCGCGTGTCGACATAGATACTTTTTGTTGGCCTAGAAAAATGAAAAAGCCCCGATAAACTGGGGCTTTTGATTGCAGTGCTATAAAACTAACTTATTTCTGCGTTTGCACGATGACTAAAGGCTCATCTTTCGCAGCTTCGTCAGCTTTCTTTTGCCATGCAGCAGTTTTACGTGGTTTTTTTGGGGCTTCGGCTTCCACAACAACTGCCGCTTTCGTTTCAGCTTTTGTTTCAACTAATTGCAAGCCACTTGCAGCTAAATCCACTGGTTTGGCTTTTGCAGCAGGTTTGCGAGCAGGGCGCGCCTTTTTCTCAGCGGGTGCTTTTGCTGATTTATCTTCGCTGGCTTCAGCAATTGATTCATCCTTAGAAGCTTTTACTGCTTTCGCTGGTTTTTCAGTCTGCACAGGTTTTGTTGTTACCACTTCAATTGCTTCAGTCGCAACTTTTTCAATCTTGACCGCTTCAACGTTTGGCGATGCCACTTTGATTGATTCAGCCGGTTGAGTCGTTTCTGTTACAGGAGCTACTGCAGCATTAGTCACATCGACGATTTGTTCATTTTCAACAAATGGACGATCGCCAGCTGGTCTCTCTTGACGAGGACCACGGTCACGACGACCATTGCGGCTTCGACGATTGCGGCCTTCGCGTGGCTCACGCTGCTCAACATTTTGCTCACCTTGTGTGGATTGTGCACCTTCGACTTGGCCATTTTGTGCCACTGGCTGAGGTCTTGGTTGCTGTTGTGGTCTTGGTTGACGTGGTTCTTGGTTACGTTGTGGACGTTCACCTTGGTTTTGCTGCGGACGCTCAGCCTGTGTGGCTTGATTGTTACGCTCTGGACGGTCACCACGTTCATTGCGATTACGGTTGCGATTACGGTTGCGATTGTTATCGCGACGACCATTGTTCTCACGTGTTTCAGGTTTTGGGGCTTCTGATTTGGTGAGTGAGCCTAACCAGTTGGTGAAGCGAGTCAATAACGAAACGGCTTTCTCAACCTTTTCAACACTAATAGGCGCTGGGGCTGATGGCGTGATACCACGAACAGCTGCGACTTGTTTAACAGCTTTTACTTCGGTTGCCGCGTGGTTATGCACTTCTTCTTCAGTAGGCATTTCGACCATTTGGTAACTGCGTGGACCGTCTTCTGCACTGTCATCGCTCTTAATGCGCGTGATAGTGTAGTTAGGGGTTTCAAGATGAATGTTAGGGATCAACACCACTTCAACACCTGTACGTTGTTCGATTTTGTGAATGTCAGCACGTTTTTCATTCAGCAAGAACGTTGCTGCTTCAACAGGTAATTGCACTTGAATCGCTTTGCTGTTTTCTTTCATGGCTTCTTCTTGGGTAATACGCAAGATATGAAGCGCTGTTGATTCGATGCCGCGGATATGACCAGTGCCATGGCAGCGTGGGCAAGGAATGTGGTTGCTTTCACCCAAGCTTGGACGTAAGCGTTGACGTGATAGCTCTAATAGGCCAAATCGTGAAATCTTGCCAGTTTGAACACGCGCACGATCGTAGTGCAATGCTTCACGTAAGCGGTTTTCCACGTCACGTTGGTTGCGTTGGCTTTCCATGTCGATAAAGTCGATGACAACCAAACCGCCTAAGTCACGTAAAGTAATTGACGTGCAACTTCTTCAGCCGCTTCTAAGTTCGTATTGAATGCAGTGTGCTCAATGTCGCTCCCTTTAGTAGAACGACCCGAGTTAACGTCTACCGAAACTAAAGCTTCCGTGTGGTCAATGACGATGGCGCCGCCAGAAGGCAAACGTACTTCACGTGAGAACGCGGTTTCGATTTGGTGTTCAATTTGGAAGCGTGAAAATAAAGGTGTTTCATCTTGGTATAACTTAACGCGAGCAACATGACCAGGCATTACATGGTTCATGAACTGAATAGCTTGTTCATGGATATCAGGTGTGTCGATGAGGATTTCACCGATATCTGGTTGGAAGTAATCGCGAATGGCGCGAATCACTAAACTGCCTTCTTGGTAAATCAGGAAAGGGCCGTTTTGAATGGTTGATGCGCTTTCAACAGCGGTCCAAAGTTGCAGGAGATAGTTTAAATCCCATTGCAACTCTTCCAAGTTGCGGCCAATGCCAGCGGTGCGTGCAATGATGCTCATGCCGTTAGGCACTTCTAATTGCGCCATGATGTCACGGAGTTCGTTGCGGTCTTCGCCTTCGATGCGGCGTGAAACACCACCACCACGTGGGTTATTTGGCATTAAGACCAAATAACGTCCAGCAAGAGAGATGAATGTTGTAAGGGCTGCGCCTTTGTTGCCTCGTTCGTCTTTGTCGACTTGAACGATCAGCTCTTGACCTTCTTTCAGCACGTCTTGAATACGTGCACGACCACCTTCCGCATCGTTGAGGAAGTAGCTGCGCGCGACTTCTTTGAACGGCAAGAAGCCGTGTCTATCGGTGCCGTAGTTAACAAAGGCAGCTTCGAGTGATGGCTCGATGCGGGTAATTACGCCTTTGTAGATATTGCTCTTACGTTGTTCTTTACCAGCTGATTCGATATCGAGGTCAATGAGCTTTTGACCGTCGACGATTGCAACGCGCAATTCTTCAGATTGCGTTGCGTTAAATAACATGCGTTTCATTGTATTAACTCCCGCGCTCAAGGCGGGTTAGCGAATATTGCTATGCGATTAGAGGTGAGGAAAGGCTAGGGTTGAATAGGTAGGTTAATGCCAAACATCGGCTTGTTGTTAACGCTACCCCAGCAGTAAATCTGCCAGAAACTTTGCAGGGGCTTGTTCGAACACTGAATCATTACATTGCTAACTTTTACTTTTGTCTATGGCTTTTGTTCTTGCCATCGTCAGCGGGTGATGCTTTTTATAAAAGTTATTCACCCGTTAATCCAACGCGTTTTAACGCGTATCAGATTGAATTTGTTAACGAAGTAACTCGTTTTGTGTCCTGTTAAGCTTTCTTGCTCTTATTCTGTCTTTTAATTTAGATTCGGTTTAGCTGACATATCAGCTAAAATTCAAAGTTCTAGCAATTCCAAACCGCGCCATCGCTTATACTCTTGAGTATTGCAATTCATCCGCAGCGGCTTGAGCGCTTTAATTTTTAGTACATAAAATCGCTACTTATTTTATTTGGCGAGCGAGATTAACCAAGGTATCTTTTAAGACTTTCAATTCATTCGTTGAATAAGCGCTTAGCGCATTTACTTCAATAGTTTCGTAGTATAGGTGAGATGACAAATTTAAGCAAAATAAGTAATGAAATTAGTGAATCAAGCGCGGCAATGCTTGAAGTTGATGAGGCAAGTGAAGGTCAACGGATTGATAATTTCCTCACCAAAACCCTTAAAGGCGTTCCTAAAAGTCATCTTTATCGCATTCTTCGGAGCGGAGAAGTGCGCGTCAATAAAAAACGCATCGATGCGACTTACAAACTGGCGATGGGGGATTTAGTTCGCATTCCACCAATACGTGCAACAGTGGCGCAAGTGGATGTTGAGCAACAAAAGCCGGTGACTGCGCGTTTGGAGAAATGCATCGTCTTTGAAGATGATGCTATGTTGGTGCTCGATAAGCCAGCTGGTATGGCTGTGCACGGTGGAAGTGGCGTGAGCAAAGGCGTGATTGAACAGTTAAGGTTGGAGCGCCCTCAAGCTAAATTCCTGGAATTAGTACACCGCTTAGATAGAGAAACATCAGGTGTGCTGATGGTAGGTAAAAAACGCAGTGCTTTAGTTGCCTTGCATGAAGCGATGCGTCGCAATCAAATGGACAAGCGCTACTTTATGTTAGTTAAAGGGCATTGGACGGAGAAAAAGAAACACGTCACCTTAACACTGCAAAAGTATTTGCTTGAAAACGGTGAGCGCCGTGTGAGTGTGGTGACAGGGCGTCCAGACCCAAGGGCGGAAGATGAAGGCCAAACATCGGAGACGATTTTTCATCTAAAAGCGCATTATGGTGATTTTAGCTTGCTCGAAGCACAACTTATTACCGGCCGCACCCATCAGCTGCGTGTGCAATTGGCGCATTTGGGCTTCCCGATTGCAGGCGATGATAAATATGGCGATTTTGCTTTAAATAAAGCACTTCAAAAGAGTGGTTTGAAACGTATGTTTTTGCATTCGGCAGAAACCAATATTCGCCATCCGCTCACGGCAGAAAAGCTCAAGCTCATTGCGCCGTTACCTCCAGAATTAGATAGATTCCTTCAAAAACTTGCTTCAGAAAACTAAAATACCAAGATGCAGAATAATTACGATTTAATCATTTTTGATTGGGATGGCACTTTGGCTAACTCGACCCAGTTGATTGTGGACGCTATATGCAAGGGCAGTGTAGAAGTGGGTTTGCCTGAACCCACACAAACCGCAGCAAGTGGCATTATTGGCTTAGGCTTTCGTGAGGCCGTTTATGATTTATTTGGCCGTATTCCCGATGCGCAATTAGCCGAGCTGACAGCGCGATATACGCATTATTATGGTCAGGGTGAAGACCACATACCTCTATTTGATGGTGTCCCCGAAACCATTGCACATTTAACTGAAAAGGGCGTGCCGCTTGCGGTTGCTACTGGAAAAGGCCGTCGAGGCTTAAATAAGGCGTTGGCGAATAGCGGGATTGCACATCATTTTGTTGCGACTCGCTGCGTGGATGAGTGTCACTCCAAGCCACATCCGCAAATGATTTTAGATTTAATGGATGAAGTGGCGGCAACACCTGAGCGCACTTTGATGGTAGGTGACACCAGTTTTGATTTGCAGATGGCAAAAAATGCTAATGTCGCTAGCCTAGGCGTAACTTATGGTGCGCACCCATTAGAGCGCTTGTTGCCACATGAGCCTTTGGCACATTTTAATCTATTCAAGGATTTAAGCACTTGGCTTAAAGCTAACGTTTAAATATGAGTCATCAGCGCATTATTTGTAAAAGTGAGGATCTGCTCGAAAAAGGTAAGGGTGTTCGCTTTGAGCTACCTGAGCTTGGTGAGCGCGTAACAGCCTTTGCAGTAAGGTTTAATGGCGTTGCCTACCTTATATCAATCAATGCGCGCATTTGCCCGTGGAGCTAGATTGGAATGAGGGCGATTTTTTTACGAGAGAGCAGGATTACCTCATTTGTGCGACCCATGGTGCGCAATATGAGCCTCATACAGGGTATTGTGTACTCGGGCCTTGCCAGGGGAAACGATTGAGGCCAATTGTGGTCAATGAACAAAATGGTCTTGTTTCCATTACACTAGATCAACATTAATTTATTTTAATATTTTAAGAGAGAGTTGCATGTCTGACAGCGAACAAAATTCATCTAATTGGGAACGTGAAGTTTTAGAAAAGTTAGCATTTCAATCGCTAAAAGAACAAAAGCGGAATCGTTTTTGGAGTATTTTCTTCAAATCACTCACGTTGCTCTGGCTGTTCTTAACGTTATTTTATATGTTTAATTGGATAGGGGGCGCAAGTGGTAATAGCGCTGAAGACCATACCGCCCTGATTGATATTCAAGGTGAAATTGGTGCACAAGATCAAGTGAATGCTGATTCAGTCATTTCTAGCTTGCATGATGCCTACGATAATAAACACACTAAAGGTGTGATTTTGCGTATTAACAGCCCAGGCGGTAGTCCTGTGCAAGCAGGCATTATTAATGATGAAATCAAGCGTCAGCGTCAACTGCATCCAGAGATTCCTGTATATGCGGTAGTCGAGGACATTTGTGCCTCAGGTGGTTATTACATTGCTGTTGCGGCAGATAAGATTTATGTAGATAAAGCCAGTATTATTGGATCTATCGGCGTGTTAATGGATGGTTTTGGTTTTACAGGCGCCATGGAGAAGTTTGGTGTTGAGCGTCGATTAATGACCGCAGGCGAAAACAAGGCCATGCTTGATTCGTTCTCACCAGTGAATCCAAAACATAAGGCGTTGGCGCAAGCAATGTTGAATGAAGTGCATCAGCAATTTATTAGTGTGGTGCGTGAAGGACGCGGTAAGCGCTTAAAAGAAACACCAGAAACTTTTAGTGGCTTGTTTTGGAGTGGTGAAGCGGGTATTAAAATGGGCTTGGCTGATGAGCTAGGTAGCTATGAGTTCGTAGCGCGTGAAGTGATTAAACAGGAAAATATAGTGGATTTTACCGCTTCAGAGGGTTTGGCTGATCGTGTTGCGAGGAAGTTTGGTGCATCCATGACGCAGTCTTTGTTTAAAGGTATGAGCTTACGTTAACACTCTAACCCATTGAAAAAAATAAAAAAGGCTGATTAATATCAGCCTTTTTTATTAAGCAATCTTTACATTTCTTAATGCTGCGTTTTATCTTTAAAGTAATTAATTAAGCTATTGGTTGAACCATCATGGTCGGTGACTTGATTGGTGCTTGATAATTGCGGCAAAATCTTTTGTGCAATTTGTTTACCAAACTCAACACCCCATTGATCAAACGAGTTGATGTTCCAGATGATGCCTTGCACAAAAATCTTATGCTCATAAAGCGCAATCAGCTCACCTAATGCTTTAGGGGTGAGTTCATCAATCAAAATGGTATTGGTAGGGCGATTACCACCAAATACACGATGTGGCATGAGCTCCATAATGAGGTGATGATCTAAGCCTTGCTCTTCTAGCTCAGCTTTCACTTCTTTGGCTGTCTTGCCTTGCATGAGGGCTTTTGTTTGCGCAAAGATATTAGAGACTAAGATCTTGTGATGCTCATCACCATGTTCACCAATTTTGTATTGGCTACGTAGCGGCACTAAAAAGTCACAAGGGATTAGCTTGTTGCCTTGATGAATCAGCTGATAAAAAGCATGTTGGCCGTTGGTGCCAGCTTCACCCCAGATAATTGGGCCTGTGCTGTAAGTAATTCGCTCACCGCTGCGATTAACAAACTTACCATTACTTTCCATGTCGCCTTGTTGCAAATAGGCTGGAAACCTTGATAGTCCTTGGTCGTAGGGTAAAATGGCCTGCGTTTCGGCTTCAAAGAAGTTGTTATACCAAACCCCTAACATCGCCAAAATCACTGGCATGTTCTTTTCTAAAGGGGCTGTTCTGAAATGGTTGTCCATTTCATGCGCACCCTCTAACAGTGCTTCGAAGTTATCCATGCCCACATACAAGGCGATGGATAAGCCAATCGCTGACCATAATGAATAACGGCCACCCACCCAGTCCCAAAACTCGAACATATTGGATGGATCAATCCCAAACTCTTGCACTGCCATAGCGTTGGTTGAAAGCGCGACAAAATGCTTAGCAATATGCGCATGGTCTTTAGCGGTTTTTAAGAACCAAGCACGTGCAGAGCGCGCATTGGTCATGGTTTCTTGTGTCGTAAAGGTTTTTGAGGCGACGATGAATAATGTCGTTTCAGGATCGCAAACTTCTAAAGCTTGCGCCAAATGTGTGCCATCAATGTTTGAAACGAAATGTACGTTTAAGTCTTTTTGCGCATATGCCTTGAGCGCCGTGCACACCATGACAGGACCAAGATCAGAGCCGCCAATACCGATGTTCACAATATCGGTAATGCGTTTACCAGTGTAGCCAAGCCATTTTCCGTTACGTACGTTATCGCTGAATGTGCGCATTTGCGCTAAAACACGATTCACTTCAGGCATCACATCTTTGCCATCAACAAGCACAGGTTGATTACTGCGGTTGCGAAGTGCTGTATGCAAAACCGCTCTGTTTTCTGTGAAGTTGATTTTTTCACCAGAAAACATCTTTTCACGCCATGCTTCGATATCGCTTTGACGGGCAAGATTGGTAAGTAAAGACATGGTCTTTACAGAGACTCTTTGCTTAGAGTAGTCCAATAAAAAGTCATTGAATTTTAACGATAAAGTGTCAAATCTTTTAGGGTCTTCTGCAAACATATCACGCATTTGCAAAGGGAAGATTTCTTGAAAGTGTTCGTTAAGTGCTTGCCATGCTGGCGAATTTGTTGGATTAGTCATGCTTTATTATTCGGTTGATTTCGCAATATTATAATTTATTTAAGGCGGTTTGATTGGTAAAGTTACATGTCGCATGTGCGAAATTAGATAAAAATTATTTACTTACCCGATAGCTAGCCTATTTTTGTGATGCGTCATAAAGTCCTTGGTTAAAGACCTCAGACAAGACTGGTGTTTTTTAAGCAGCCTTGTCATTCGGACGCATTGCAACATTATACGACAGGCTTGTCTGGGCGCTGTGCAATCAACTGACAGGCAAGCGCACTCGCATAAGGGAGAGACTGCAATGCAAGCATCGTTACCCAAAGCTCTGCATCCATATTCGTGAATCCGCGTGAAATTAACATTGCAAGGCCACACGTCACCAATAAGCTCAGTAAAGTCACTTCTTCGATAATTGGATTTAATATTTGTAGCTTGTTACTGATCACCTTGCCTTTGGCTGTGACCTTGAATACGCCATCTTTTTTAATAATTCCCATCATCACGCCACGTGCAATCGCATGAGACAGGCCTAAGCTTGCAAGAGATGCGCCGAATATATCTTTCCAGCTACAGTTCATGGTCTTGCGATAGAGAACGGGACCCAGTGCAGCTTTAATCACTAGAAAGCATAATATTGGCATGATCATAATCGTGACGGGTAAGCTAAATGCACTTGGCATTAACAACATCGCGACAGTCCAGGCAATGGAACCTATGGTGAATATCAGTTGCAATGCATCACCCAGCCAACCAAACCAGCCGGTTAGAAAATGATAACGCTGTCCAAACGTCAGCGTAGAGTCACCAATGAGTTTTGGGAAATGGCGTTTAAGAATTTGCATGGCGCCAAAAGCCCAGCGGAAGCGTTGTGATTTCAAGGCTTTAAAGTCTGAAGGGGTAAGGCCGCGACCAAACTTATCATCGATGTAACGAAGCTCAAAGCCATTTTCAAGTAAGCGTAAGCCTAATTCAGTATCTTCACAAATACACCACTCAGACCACTTACCCAACTCTACTAATGGACGGTAGCGGACAAGGGTCATCGTGCCGTGTTGAATAAGTGCATTGCGCTCATGTCTGTGGTGCATGCCAATTCGGAAAAATCCTTCAAACTCCCAATTGCTCATTCGGCGAAAAAAGTTATTTTCCCAATCACGATGGGCTTGCGGTGCTTGAACGACCGCCACTTTTGCATCAGCGAAATGAGGAACTAAATCAGATAGCCAGTCAGGTGTCACTTCATAATCTGCATCGACAACCCCCACCACTTCAGTCTGAGGGTTTGTTTGTTCAAGCGCAAAGTTTAGCGCACCTGCTTTAAATCCAGGCCATTGCGGTAAATGGAAGAAGCGGAAGTTATCTGGCATTTTTGCCATATATTTTTCAATAGGCTTCCATTTGGCTTCGTCTTTGGTGTTGTTATCCACCACAATCACTTCGTAGTGCGTGTAGTTGAGTTTGGCAAGACTCTCAATCGTCGTGATGACCATCTCAGGGGGTTCGTTGTAGCAAGCAAGATGAATAGAAACAAATCGCTCTTGGTCGGCAGGAAGCGGCGTTGCGCGTTTGAAGGCGCGATTCCATTTACCCTTAAACATGACTTCACTAAATTCGACACCATAGATCATAAGGACCGCAGAAGTAAGCCCCATGCCGATAATCAGCGCGATCAGCACCACAAAATCACGTAAGGTATAGTAGTAGTCGCCTGGAAGATTCCAAGCTACGACAAGCGTGGTGATGCAAGCTTGAAGCAATATCGCCATTGAGAACCGTCCACCAATCCCCCAACGTCTAAAACGATAAGCAATAAAGAGAATAGGGAAGAAGGCAATCACACTTGCCCATAAGGCTTTTTCTTCCCAACGATCATCTTTAGCGACGGCACCTTGTAGCGAATATTTTTGATTACGCTCTGCGTCAAACATTCCCCAGTATGCTCCTGCCCAACCCTCAAGCTTTTGCTTCCATGGTTGGTCAAACGCTTCAATTAAAAAGTAGTCGTAATTTTTACGGGCAGTTTTTGCTAAAAACTCACGGACAAATCGTGCTTGATTCACATCAGAGGCTATCGAGGCGCCGATAGTCGGTCCATGACTTGGCCAGCCAATTTCGGTGATTACAATCTTTTTGCGTGGATAGGTGTCCATCAGTTCTTGATAGCGCTCTAGCGCATAGTCGACTGCTTTATCAACAGGCAGGCCCTCGTGGTAAGGCAAAAGATGAACGGCAATAAAATCGACATGTTTAACGAGCTCAGGATTTTTTAGCCAAATATGCCATGGCTCAGCCGTCGATATAGGCAATGAGGCACTTGCTCGTACCTCATCTAAGTAGAGGATTAAATCTTCTACCGTGACATCCTCTCTCAGTAATGATTCGTTACCTACAATCGCACGTTCGATATTTGGATAGTTTTTGATTTTTTCTTTTAATGCCTCGATTTCACGATGATTCGCAGTATCGTCACTATTTAGCCAAGCACCTGCAGTAACTTTAAATCCCAAATTGGACGCAAGTGCTGTGACTTCGCTGTTTTCAATTGCGCCATAAATGCGGATGCGATTGGTCAGCGGGCGAAGTATTTTTAAGTCTTTGACTAAATCAGCCGTGCTTGGATACTCTCTTTCAAGTGGGCTTTGGTTTTCTTGAAAGCCACTATAAGCAAAACCATTCACCAGTGGCGGAGCATTCATTGCTGGAAGGGCGCGGTTTGATACACTCCAGATGCCAAAGTGAATTAGCGCGATCAGACTGGCAAATAGCAAGGGAGTGATGTAACGCTTTAAAAATGGATGCATGGCTTAGATAAATTTTCTGATAAGGATCTAATGAAATTAAAGTGGCGTAGATGGTGCCGTGCCGTTCGCTTTTAACGGCCAGTTAGCCCAAGCAATTAATATGCTCAATCCTAACCATGCTAGCGCTAACAAGTTGCTAGGCTCTCTTATCAAGCAGAACGTCGAAGCGGCCACAAGTAAAATGCCCAAATAACGATAGGCGAAAAAGTAAGGTCTGATGTCTTGTTTGAAAATGCTTAAGCCCAACGAAAGCTGCAATATAGGGAGTGCGTACAGAGTAATGGCGAAATCTCGATATCGACCATCAACACTTAATAAATAGCTGGCTACAAGGCTAGCTAATAAGAAAATAGTCCGTGATAGCAGAATGATATTTTTTGCAGTCTGATTGGCCTGAAAGAGATAAGCAGGGAAACTTAAGAGTGATATCAAGCCCGTGATGGCAATGCCGCCAAGCGCCAGCAGTTCTTGAGGTGTTCGACAAGCTGTCACTAAGTATTCAAGCTGTAATTTTGTTGATATGCCGACTAGAGAGCCTAATAGCGCCATGCTTAATAGATGATGAGGGTTGCGAATACGGATAATAAACGACCAAACAACAAATAAAAGCCCGCCCAACAGCACTGCAGAGATCATGAATAGTCCATCGCTGCGTTCTGAAACCTGGCCCACGAATGAAAATTTAGGCATCATGTTGACGTCATAAATACCCCAGTAGCCGCCAGCTGTGCCTTCTTGGCCTCTTTTCCAGGGCTGGTCGAAAGCTTCAATCAGGTTGTAATTCCAATGTTCTTGATTCGCTACTTTCAAAAAGCCACGCATGTAAGCGGCTTGATTAACGAGGCTAGGCTTCGCGCCTTCCCGTTGTCTGCCAAGTGAGGGCCAGCCAGTTTCCCCAATAAGAATAGGTTTTGTAAATGTACGTGATAGAACGCCCATGACATTTTGAGTGTGATTCACGGCGCGAGCTATTGGTTGAGGTTGATCCTCCCAATAGGGCAAGATGTGTACCGTCACAAAATCGACATCATTTTCAAGTTTGGGGTGTTTACGCCAAAACTCCCATACATCGGCATAGGTTACAGGGACCTTGGTAGCAGCCTTTGCACGAAGAATGTAAGACTTCATAGCAGCTTCGGTTTGCTCTCCGCGCAATAACACTTCATTCCCAATAATTAAGGCTTTTACGGTATCTGGATACTGATTAGCAACCTGAATTGCGAGCTTTAATTCTTTTTCATTGAGTTTTTTAACCCAGCCTATCCATGCCCCAACGTATACTTTCATGCCAAGCTTCGCCGCAGATTCTGGAACATAATCTAAGCCTTGTCCCACAGAGTAAATGCGGACGCACCCGAATTGTTGAGAGAGTGTCGCTAAATCATGATCAATCTGTGCATGGGAAATACGGGTGTTAATGTTGAGCGGTGTTTGTCCATTTTTGTAATAAGGAGAGTAGGAAACACACTGTAGTTTTTGATCGGATGAAGTGGCTATTTCAGGAAGCGTTGCCGCTTGATTTTGTTGCCAAACCCACCATAAAAGAAAAAAACTCAACACAATATTGAATGCAATAAAGCGCAAAGTTGTTTGTTTTGTTGGTGCTTGATTGGATGTCGACATAAATTCCCGAAAGTGAAGCTTTGCTTGATCACTCAGTTAGTTGGTAAGCAAGGATATAAAGCTTAACGGCGAAGCACTAATGATAATCTAGGCAAACCTCAAAAACAAAGTAAAAACACGAATTTTCATTAAGATAGTGAATCTCATCTACTAAGCAATGCTGCATCACGCTACAATATTCATTTTAACCAATCTATTTAAGAAATCCGTATGAAAAAACTGTTCCTGGTCACTTTGGTCTTGTTGTCTGCACATTTAAGCAATGTTCAAGCTAAGGAGGCGTTTGCTGGACCTAATTTTAGTGGTGTGTACGCTTGCAAAGGTCAAAACAGCAAAGTTGGTGAATATGAGGTTGTCGCAACACTCAAACTCAATAAGGCAGCGAGTCATGGCGAATTTGGCGTTTATGATTTCAATACCGCCACTGAAAACGCATTGGTATATAGAGGCCAGGCAATTGCGCGTGGTTATGAGATGGCAATGACGTTTAATTTGACTGACGGACGTACTGGGGATTACAGCACTGGCATTGCAAGTGTTCAGAAAATTTCCAACACTCGCTGGGCTTACAAAAACCATTATTATGAGCCAGATGAAAACGGCGGTGACTCTGGTTCAGAGTACTGTGTAATGCAAAAGGTAGTGAAGACCGCAAAGCTACCTAAAAAAATCAAAAAACCCACTGTTTCAAGCCCTTCGCTAAGTTAATAGCTTGGGCTTTTCACTAGCTCTAAACTTTCAAAAGCTTGAGCGATTGCATCACTGTTAAGCGCTTGGTACTCTGTCGTTCTTGCCGCATAGATTGGATCATCGGTTGATAACATCTCATTGATCGCAGGATGACACATCAATACAGGCGTTGATTGATTGTCATTTAGTGTGCTGATCCAACTTTGAAGTCTCTTTGAATAAGTTTCGGTGGTTCCCTTGAAGCCGTAAGACCCAAGCAAGCTTCCCGAACATACAAATCCTAATTTCTTCGCCTTTCTCTCTAATGTATTTGCGCCTAATGCCCGAATGATGATGCCTTTTATACCATCTCGAATAGGTGGTTTTGCAATTCGTAACCATGGTAGTTTTTTGGGGTATCGAGTAGAGAGTACTTCTAGGAGCGCTTCACGAATCATCGGGAGCTGGTGGACATGTTGATGCCCATCTACATAATCAGGTGCTGATCCCATGGCCATTTCAAAAGCGTCGAGTTGTTGGTTAATATTAACTTTGATGTGCTCGAATGAGAGCTGATGCATGATGCTAAGTAATACTAATTGAGCATGTGAGGTTGACCGACTAAAGTGGGTGAAGTCTAGATGTAAGCCAATGCTGGCTTTTGCTCTGATTGTTGGTGTTAGTTGCTTTGAGGCTTCTTTCCAACGTGGACTCAGGGTCATACAGGAGGTCGCACTTAATCGACCTTTTTCAATCAGCGCAATAATTGCACGATCAATCGCCTCACTTTGCGCAAAGTCATCGGCACAGAGGATGACTCTCATTGGTTGCCTTTGAATGCCCAATACTTACTCAGCAGATAGGTGCTGACTGCGACTAACACCATCACCATGCCAAGAATTAACCAGAAAGGCGCCTGAATATAGTGTAAAGCGTTTAACACTAAGGTTTGGTTAGCAATAAACCCCAAAATGGCCACAGAAAAAAAACGAGGGAAAGATTTGCGATGGCTAAGGGTTTGGTCAGTAAAACTAAATTGGCGATGGCCAAAATAACTCACAGGAAAGGCCACTATAAAGCCGGTAATGTTTGCTTGTCCGGCAGACAGCAGGTTGGTATGTTCAATGCCAACCGCCGTCAGGTAATGAGTCAGCGCAGCTAATGCACCGATGATTGTGAACCATGAAATAGAAGATGAATGACGCTGGGACATTGAGTGTGAGGCGTGTTAGCTTAATAAGTCTTTTTCAATGGGCGCAGTCATTTTTGTTTTAGGCGCCCTAGATTTTGGATTACTTCCGCTAGTTTCTGATTTGGATGTCGCAACCTCTGCAACGATATAGGATGGAGGCCTTTGACTTCGTCATATACCCGCGCCAAATACTCTCCCAATATACCGATAAAAAGAAGCTGAACGCCGGCGAAAAACATCATGCTCGCCACGACTGTCGGCCAACCAGGAACGGACTCAGCAAAGAACAATCGATCAATCACCACATAAATGCCGTAGATGAAGGCTAAAAAAGCCAAAGACGCACCGACAGCGCTTGCTAAACGCAAAGGCATCACTGAGAAACTGGTGACTCCTGTCCAAGCAAGTTGTGCCAATTTCAATTTTGAAAAGGTACTTTCTCCATGCGTACGGTCCAGCGGGAAGTAAGGAATGCCAATCGATTTATAACCTACCCAGGCATAGATGCCTTTCATAAAGCGGTTACGTTCTGGCAAAGACAGTAAAGCGTTGACGACTTGCCTATCCATCAAACGGAAGTCGCCAGCGTCTTGAGGAATACTAATTTGTCCCCCAAGACTCATCGCTCGGTAAAAGATTTTTGAGCCCCAACGCTTAAAGTTTGATTCGATTTCTCTGTCTTGGCGAACTGCATATACCATGTCGTAACCATCACGCCATTTAGCGAGCATCTCCCCAAGCAGTTCTGCGGAGTGTTGGCCATCAGCATCCATGCAAATCACTACATCGCCATCAGCATGCGCGAGGCCTGCGGTAATCGCATATTCTTTACCAAAATTACGTGAGAAACGAACCAGGGTGGTATTGAGTGCCTGATCTAAGCCGCGAACGACCTCAGATGTATTGTCGCGACTACCATCATCAATCACCACAATGTCCCATTCTCGAGCAAGCGCTTTTAAATGCTGAGCAATATGGCTGACGGTGTGAGCAATGGCCGCGACCTCATTAAAAGCAGGCACAATGACCGTAATATGTGGGTTGGAGGGTCTGTTAGTCACGGAGTTTCCGTTCTTCATTAAATTAGTTTCTTGGCGCGGCACGGGGACGTCTATCTTCGCCAGTTAACTCACGGCGATCTTTGACAACAGATAACGGCGCTCCCAAGCGTTCAACAGTGCCAATGATAGTCCCCTTTAATACTTTGTCACAATTCATATGGGTGGTAGAGATAAAAAAATCGGCGCGCACCCAGTTTTCAGTAATGGTAAATCGATCATCCAAGTAAGCTCTTCCTTGAAAAGCCTCAGCACATACAGCCACAAAGTAAGGGCCTTGGTGGCTAGAAGGCCAATTTTTTTGTTCGGCATCCAAATGGTTTTCGAGCATTTTAGTAGCGTCGATTAAACTACTAGACCAATAATCCGCCTCCCAGCGATGTTCTGCTTGCTGAAGGTTTTTACCAGCAAAATGATTATAGTAAATGTACTGGTAAGGGCGTAATTCAAACAACACGTAGCAAGTGTTTAAGGCGAGCACCGAAGCCAATAATGCGTAAATGAGTTGAAGTTTAGGCTGTTGTTGAAGTGCATCCCATGCCTTTGATAGTCCGATACCTGCCAAGATAGCGAGCGGTGGAATAATAAACGTGAAATGCCGAACCCCATTGTATAAAGCAGGCTTGTCAGCCAACACAAAGAGAATTGGAAACAAGATTGCAATCGCAAGGCTAATGTTAGGTAGCTGGTTTTTAAAAAATCCCGACTGTTTAAATTGTTGTGGCAATCTGACACAAAAGACAATGGCCATACAAAGCAGTCCAAGCAGAAACACCTCAGGAAGGCGAATGATCAGGTACTGGATAAGATAGCTTCTAGATACTTCGCCAATGCTCACGAACGTACCATCCACGATGGTATTCATATTAAAGGCAAAGTGAGAGAACGATTTTGCTGCAATCAGAATATGGTCTGTACCCATGAGCGCCCAAGGCCAGAATAAAGCCATCAAAATGAAGGCTGTGAAGCCAGCAGGTAACAAGCCGACCATCGCCTTAATATAAAAATTCAGTTTTGCTTTAAATGAAGCAGTTTGAATGAGGCTGGCAATCATGACCAACATGAGTAAGTAAATAACCGCAAAAGCCCCGCCAATTCTTAAACCTAATGCGCAACCTATTGCAATGCCTAACTTAACGCTGAGGTGAAAAGGAACACGGTCAAATCTGTCAGAGATTAATGTAGTGTAATAAAGCGCCCAAGCCATACATGCGCCGAATGAAACATCTTTGGTATGCGTAAACATCGCCCCAGACCAAGCGCCTGTGATGGTGAGTAAGAGTGCGGCGAGAAGAGCTGCTCGCTCACCTGCCAGTTTTTCTGTGGTTTTATATACCGCAGCAATACCTACAATGCCAAATAGCGCAGAAATAAGATGACGAATATCCCACACCCATAGGGGTAGGATTTTTTCTAATGAGGCTGCAATTAAATCAAAAAAACCGCCATATAAATAAAGGTTTTTATAAGCAAACGCAGCATGGTCTTCGAAGCCGGAGCTGTAGAACTTGAGTAAGAGCTGTCCATATACATGCTGAACTTGCTCATCATTGCTGATGCCGTTCTGTTTAAATGTCACCGCAACGAATACGATGAGCAAGCCGAGTAGCGCTAAGTAAAGTTTTTTATAGAGACTGAATGTCATTAATTGAACGCTCTCAAGAGATGCTTTGGATTATACCGAGATGTGGTGTTGTTGTAATGCCCATCTGACATGCTCTTTCACTAGCGACGATGGGTCTTCAGCGCGTGACATCAGGGCATTTGTAATGTCTGGCTGGCTTGTTGCATTCCCAAGCGCCACGGCAATATTTCTTAACCACTGCTCGTGGCCAATACGGTATATCGCGCTTCCCGCCATTTTTTCATTAAATGTGGCTTCATCCCACGCAAAAAGTGTGATGAGTGATACATCGTCTAAGCCATGCCTCACATGAAAGTCATCTTGTTGTGTGATTTGACCGAAACGATTCCACGGACAGGTCAGTTGACAATCATCACAGCCATAGACCCGGTTACCAATTAGCGGCCTAAACTCTTCTGGAATGCTTGTTTTGAGTTCTATTGTTAAATAAGAAATACAGCGTCTTGCATCGACTTGATAGGGCGCAACAATCGCTTGTGTAGGGCAGATATCAATACATTTGGTGCAGTTGCCACAATGGTTTTCACTCGGCGGGTCAATGGGTAGTGGAAGGTTGGTATATATTTCGCCCAGAAAAAACCATGACCCTGCCTCGCGAGATAAAAGTAGCGTGTGTTTCCCGCGCCAACCTAAGCCCGCTTTTTCAGCGAGCGCAACTTCAAGGACAGGTGCGCTGTCAGTAAATACGCGGTATTGAAAGTTTTCTAGTGGGTAATTGGCAAGTTCAGATTGGATTTTCTCACACAGCTTTTGCAGGCGATTGCGGAGCACTTTGTGATAATCACGGCCTAGGGCATATCGAGAGATGAACGCTTGGTCATCTTCTCGCAGTACTTGCTCAGCATCCTTTGCATGAGGTGGTTGATAATCCATACGGACAGAAATAACACGCATTGTGCCTGCAACTAATTCGGCAGGTTGAGTGCGCTTACTGCCATGTTTTGCCATATAATCCATAGCACCATGAAAGCCTTTTTCTATCCACGCTTGATAATGCGCTTCAGCGCTCGCCAAATCGGTATCGGTAATACCTACATGGCTAAATCCCATCGACTTCCCCCAGTCCTTAATGGACATGGAAAGCGCACTTAGATTGTTGGATTCTTTAAACATGGCACATGATATTACACTTAAGCTGGCGGATGAACAGGCAACCCTGAAACTAGGCGCGAATTTTGGACGCGCACTCTGTGCGGGACTCAATGTTTATTTGCATGGTGATCTAGGGGCGGGTAAAACCACATTGGTGAGGGGACTATTGCAGGGTTTGGGTTTTGCCGGCAAGGTAAAAAGTCCAACTTATACCTTGGTTGAGCCCTATCAAGTCTCGATGATGCGGACAGCGGTTTATTTGTATCATTTCGATTTATATCGCTTTATGGATGAAGAGGAGTGGGACGCAGCAGGATTTAGAGATTATTTTAATCCGCAGGCGGTTTGTTTGATTGAATGGCCTGATAAAGCAGGCAGCTTAATTCCGCAGGCGGATATTGATGTGTATTTAGACCTCATGGGCAAGGGTAGAAGCGCTCGTTTAACAGCGAACTCAACGGCAGGAAAGCAATGTTTAGAACGATTTTTAGAATCTCAATCTTAATTCTTTTAGTGTTGCGTTCTGCAACGGCAGGTCCATTAGTGAACGTCACGGCTACCCGTGTTTGGCCAGCAGCAGACTACACGCGGATGACGATAGAAGCTTCCAGTGAGATTAGTCAAAAGATGATGGTGTTAAAAGATCCTGATCGTTTAGTACTCGATCTAGAGGGGGTGGATTTGAACGCTCATCTTAAATCCCTCGCCAATGCGGTATCAGTGAATGATCCCTATATTAAGCAGTTGCGTGTCGCAAACTTCAAGCCTAATGTGGTGCGGCTTGTCATTGATCTCAAAGCCCCAATCAAGCCCAACATTTTTATGTTGCAACCCGCAGGGCAATATCAACATCGTTTAGTGCTCGATCTTTACCCAATGCAAGATCCTATTTTAAGTTTGATTGATAAATCCAATAAGCCTGCCGATACAGCCCTTGCCTTAGAGCAAAAGCCGGTGGTGGATCTAAAACCGATCGAAACGACAAAGCCCTCGGAAGTAAAGCCGAGCGATTCCATTTTAAACAATGAGACTAAACCGATTGATGCAGTCTTAATGCCTGAGTTGCCAGTGTTAGAAAAAGTGCCTGAAAAACCGATAACGAATAAGCCAGTTAACAACAAATCTGGTCGTTTAATCACTATTGCTATTGATGCAGGACATGGTGGCGAAGATCCCGGTGCGAAGGGCGCTAATGGTTCGCGTGAAAAAGACATTACGTTAGCGATTGCAAAAAAGCTCAAGGATCGTATTGATTCGGAACCTAGTATGCGCGGGATTTTAACCCGTGATGGCGACTACTTCATCCCTTTACATGGTCGTGTGGTTAAAGCACGGAATATGCAGGCTGACTTATTTATTTCTATTCATGCAGATGCTTTTGTGCGACCGGATGCACGAGGATCTTCTGTATTTGCCCTTTCAGAAAAAGGAGCAACCAGCGCCTCAGCACGCTATTTGGCGAAGAAAGAAAACGAGTCTGACTTAATTGGTGGCGTAAGTTTGGACAATAAAGATGCAAACTTAGCGCGTACATTGCTGGACTTGTCGCAAACCGCCACAATTAATGACAGCTTAAAGTTAGGAAAAGCGGTATTAAGCCGTATCGGTGAAATCAATACACTACACAAAGGCTCTGTGGAGCAAGCGGGATTTGCTGTACTTAAATCACCGGACATCCCATCTATCTTGGTAGAAACGGCCTTTATCAGCAATCCTGAAGAGGAGCGGAGGCTGAATGATGAAGGCTATCGTGAAAAATTAGTGGAAGCAATCATGACAGGCGTTAAAAAATACTTTTCAACCAACCCTGCCTTAGCGAAAACAAAAGTCGCGACAGAATAAACAGAAGGCCTTCATATGAAACTCACGTTTTTAGGTGCCACTGGCACAGTAACCGGCTCTAAATATTTGCTCGAGGTCAGCGGCAAGCGCATCCTGATTGATTGTGGTTTATTTCAGGGCTTGAAACAACTGCGTCTTAAAAACTGGGACAGATTGTCTATCGATCCAGCGAGTGTGGATGCGGTCGTTCTGACGCATGCGCATATTGACCATACGGGTTACTTACCTTTGTTTGTTCGCAACGGATTTGCTGGTAAGGTTTACTGTAGTTTTGGTACACGAGATTTGTGTGAGATTTTGTTGCCAGACTCCGCCCATCTTCAAGAAGAAGAAGCGCGCTTTGCCAACAAGTACGGCTTTTCTAAGCACAGTCCTGCATTGCCGCTTTATACCAAAGATGATGCAATCAAAGCTTTAGATTTACTGACACCTGTCGAGTTTGAAAAAGATATTGCTCTAGGTGATGACATAACAATGCGCATGTCGCCGAATGGCCACATTTTGGGTTCCGCGTTTGTACGTATTCATAATTCAAAAACTTCCATTTTGTTTTCGGGTGATATTGGTCGTCCGAACGACATCTTGATGAAGTCCCCAGCGCAGATTAAGCAAGCGGATTACCTAGTCTTGGAATCAACCTATGGCGACCGTGTACACGATAAAACGGATCCTAAAATCAAATTGGCAGCAACGATTAATCGAACAATCTCACGGGGTGGTAAGGTAATTATTCCTGTGTTTGCGGTGGGTCGCGCGCAAGAACTGTTGTATTACATTCACTTGCTCAAGGTGAAAGGTAGTATTCCTGATGTGCCTGTCTATTTGAACAGTCCAATGGCGATTGATGCGACAGAAATTTTCAATCGTCATCGCGGTGAGCATCGATTGTCCGCGAGTGAATGTGAGGCGATGTTCCATACGGCACACATGGTCAATACGGTTGAGCAGTCAAAAGCGCTCAATGAAAATCGTCATCCGATTATTATCTTGGCGGCAAGCGGCATGGCTTCTGGCGGACGTGTGGTGCATCATTTAAAAGCATTTGCGCCTAATCCTAACAACACTATTTTATTTGCCGGATTTCAAGCGGCTGGAACAAGAGGTGCGGCGATGGTCAATGGTGCTGATAGCATCAAGATCCATGGCGAATACATTCCAGTGAATGCAGAGGTCGCCATGATCTCAAACCTCTCGGCCCACGGTGACTACTTGGAAATATTGGATTGGTTGCGGGGGTTTGAATCGGCACCAAAACGCGTTTTTATTACACATGGCGAACCAGTCGCTGCCGACGCGATGCGTCATCATATTGAAGAAAAATTGCATTGGAACACTTGTGTGCCTGATTACCTAGAAACTGTTGAGCTTAATTAATGGCGGCAATACGTTTACTCCCTAATCAGCTGATTAGCCAAATTGCTGCGGGTGAGGTGGTTGAGCGTCCAGCGTCAGCACTCAAAGAACTCCTTGAAAATAGCTTGGATGCAGGCAGTACTGACATCAATGTATCGCTTTTGCAGGGCGGCGTTAAACAGCTGCGTGTGGCAGACAATGGCGTTGGTGTGCCTTTGGATGATTTGGCGCTAGCCTTAACTAGACACGCCACAAGCAAGATTGCTTCATTGGATGATTTGGAGAATGTCGCGAGTTTAGGTTTTCGTGGAGAAGCTTTAGCCAGTATTGCTTCAGTTTCCCGAACCGATTTTATTAGTCGTCATGAAAACGATAAACACGCTTGGCGTATTACCTCTGATGGCAACCATATCGAAATGCCACAGCCTGCAGCATTGGATGTAGGCACGATTGTTGAAGTGAATGATTTGTACTTCAATACCCCAGCGCGCCGGAAATTCTTAAAGACAGAGGGCACCGAATTTGGGCACTGTGAAGATGCCTTTAAACGTGTGGCTTTATCTCGTCCTGACGTCGGCTTTATGTTGCAGCACAATGGTCGCGCCTTAATGCGTTTGAGTGCTTCAGCGCCACAAAAAAGGTTTACTGAGGTATTGGGCGAGGACTTTGCCGCAGAGGCTTTGAGTGTAGATGAGTCAGCTGCTGGTCTTCGTTTTTGGGGAATGACGGCCAAGCCGACTTTTTCACGACATACCCGCGATACGCAATACGTCTATGTAAATGGTCGATTTGTGCGAGATAAATTGATTTCGCATGCCATTCGTCAAGCTTATCAGGACGTGATGCACGGTGACCGCCATCCAGCTTTTGTATTGTTTTTAGAGCTAGATCCGAGCTTGGTTGATGTCAATGTACATCCCGCGAAAACTGAAGTGCGCTTTAGGGATGGGCAGGCGATTCATCGATTTATTTTTCAGGCTTTGCATAAAGCCTTGGCAACCCCAACAGGCGCTTCTAACTTTGTGACAGCAAGCCAAGCGCCGAGTAATCCATTTTCTAGCAACAGTTTTAACGCTACCGGTGATAGCGCGAGGCCTTATCCAACGTTTCAGTCGCAAATGGACTTACGTGCCAATCAATCTAGCCCCGACTTTTATCAAACCATGTTTGGCGGCATTAAGCAGGCGTATCAAGCACAAAGTTTTGCTCCTCAAGCCAATACACAAGCTGGCGACGTTGTTAATCAAACACACCAAGACTTTCCATTGGGGTTTGCGGTAGCCCAAGTCCATGGTGTTTATGTGTTAGCCCAGAACAGCTTAGGCTTAGTGGTCATTGATATGCATGCCGCACATGAGCGCATTATGTATGAGCGGCTTAAAAATGCACTTGATGTTGAGCATGTGCCTATGCAGCCTTTGTTGCTCCCGGTGAGCTTTCAGGCGGATAGGCTGGAAGTTGCAACGGTTGAAGACGAATTATCAAATGGGCAGGGAAACTTGCGTCAGCTGGGCTTCGATATTGCCGTGTTGTCACCCACGACATTGGCTGTGCGTGCCGTCCCTGTGATGTTGCAAGATGCTGATTCGGTCGCATTGGCACGTGATGTGTTGCGAGATTTGCGTGAGTATGGCGGAAGTAGAGCACTGGCTGAGCGTCGTAACGAAATGCTGGGCACAATGGCCTGTCACGCCGCTGTGCGGGCGAATCGTAGCTTAACAATCCCTGAAATGAATGCATTATTGCGCGATATGGAAGCGACTGAACGTTCAGGGCAATGTAATCATGGCCGTCCTACTTGGTTTCAAGTGACGATGGGCGAGCTAGATAAAATGTTTATGCGTGGTAAGTAAGATGTCATTGCTGCCACCCGCTATTTTTCTGATGGGCCCGACCGCTAGCGGTAAGACTGGTCTTGCGGTTGAACTTTACAAACAATTGCCTGTAGAGTTGATTAGCGTGGATTCTGCGCTGGTATTTAAAGGCATGGATATTGGCACAGCAAAGCCTGATAAAGCCACATTGGCAAAGGCCCCACACCATTTAATAGATTTAATTCCACCCACTGAAGTGTATTCGGCGGCGCATTTCCGAAACGATGCTTTGAAGTTAATGGCGGATATTACGGCGCGAGGCAAAGTGCCTTTATTGGTGGGCGGTACCATGCTGTACTTCAAGGCCCTCCAGGGCGGCTTAAGCGCTTTGCCTGAAGCAAATCCTGAGGTTCGTGCCAAGCTGGACACTGAAGCCTTGCAAATTGGCTGGCCTGCGATGCACGCCAAGCTCGCTAAGATAGACCCTGAAACAGCAGCTAGACTGGAACCCGGTGATGCGCAGCGTGTTCAGCGGGCATTAGAAGTGTATGAGATTAGTGGTAAAACCATGACCGAGTTGCACCACGCATCGAGTGGCGAAGACCTGCCTTGTCGTTTGCTCAAAGTGGCGTTGGTGCCTTCCGATAGGGCGATTTTGCATACCCGCATTGCGATTCGTTTTGACGATATGTTGAAACAAGGCTTTTTAGAAGAAGTGAAAGCCTTACTTAAGCAATATCCATCGTTGACGGCTGAAGTGCCCTCTATGCGCTGTGTAGGTTATCGCCAAGCATTAGAACATTTGGCGGGCGATTATGATGAAACGGAATTGCGTGATAGGGGAATTTTTGCCACGCGCCAATTAGCAAAAAGACAGCTGACTTGGCTGCGTGGCATGGATGATACTGTTGAGGTAGATTGCCTTAATCCGAATATGGTTGAATTAGTTTTTAATGAAATAAATCAGTTTATTAAAAACTAATTAATTTAAATCACATTAAGTTTTTAATGCGATTTGCTGCTTCAATGCATTCGTCCAATGACGCCACTAAAGCTAATCTAATAAAGTGCTTCCCTGGATTAACTCCATGCGCTTCACGTGCTAAAAAGCTACCTGGTAACACCGTCACATTAAAGTCTCGATATAAACGAATCGCCGCTTCAGTATCGGGCATATCAGTTTTGGCCCAAAGATAGAAAGCCGCATCAGGCATTTCAACATCTAAGGTATTTTTGAGCATTGGCGTAATGGCCTTGAATTTTTCTGCATACAGCCTACGATTTTCAACCACATGAGCTTCGTCATTCCAAGCGGCAATACTTGCTGATTGCACAGAAGGGCTCATTGCACAGCCGTGGTAAGTGCGGTAAAACAGGAATTGCTCAATAATTTTTGCGTCACCAGCCACAAAGCCCGAGCGCATGCCTGGCACGTTAGAACGTTTAGAAAGAGAGCTAAACACTACCAGGCGAGAATAATCACGACCTAGCTTTTGTGAGGCTTCCAGAGCACCCAAAGGCTTAATGGCTTCATCAAAGTAAATCTCGGAGTAGCATTCATCTGCTGCAATCACAAAGCCGTATAAGTCGGACAGATCGAAGATTTTTTTCCATTGATCTAGGCTCATCACTTTACCTGATGGGTTGCCCGGTGAGCATACATAGACTAACTGTGTACGATTTAAAATCTCAACGGGTACGCTTTCAAAATCCATCGCATGCTGGTTTTCAGGCAAGGTGTTAAGGAAGTAGGGCTCAGCGCCCGCCAAAAAGGCGGCACCTTCATAGATTTGGTAAAAAGGGTTCGGACAAATCACAATAGGATTGTCTATTTTTTTTGTATTAATCACTGCTTGCGCAAAGGCAAACAAAGCTTCGCGACTGCCATTGACAGGTGCAATCTCTTTTTCGGCATTGAGTAGCGGGATGCCGTAACGTCGCGTTGCCCAATTCGCAATGGCTAGTCTAAGCTCAGGCACGCCCGCTGTCGTTGGGTATGTCGCTAAGCCGCTTAGGTTATCAATCAGCGCTTGTTTGATGAGTGCTGGTGTATCATGCTTGGGTTCACCTATGGATAGGTTCACTGGCTTGTAGGCAGTATTCGGTGTAATGCCGCTGAATAAGTCACGCAAACGTTGAAATGGATAAGGCTGCAATTTATTGAGATTTGAGTTCATATGTGCATTATAAATCAAGCGGCATGGCGCTTAAACACTCATGTAATAATTCAAGCAAATTAGAAAGTTTCAATTGAGCAACTCATTATTAAAAAAGCACGAAAACCAATTCGCCATTTTTGGACTTTTGTTTGGTGCAGTTTGTTGGGGCGTCATTTGGTATCCCTATCGTATTATGCAAGATGCCGGCATATCCGGTGTTGTTGCTAGCTTTTACACCTATGTAATTGCCGTTGGCATTTTTGCCCTTGTCTTGTTTAAGCAATGGCGCGCCGCTATTCATCAGCCTAAGATCATTATTTGGTTAGCCATCGTCGCTGGTTGGACAAACCTAAGTTACGTTTTAGCCATTATTGAGGGTGAAGTGATGCGGGTGATGTTGCTATTTTACTTGTCACCACTTTGGACCCTGGTTTTAGCGCATTTTTGGCTTAAAGAACGGACGAACAAGCGCGGTGTTGCAGTCATTATCCTTTCATTGATCGGCGCGTTTATCATGTTGTGGCAAGAGGGTGCTTTGCCATTGCCTAATAACAATGCGGAATGGCTAGCATTGTCTGCGGGCATGGGATTTTCTTTGACTAATGTCATTACACGTTACGCCTCCAACCTGACGCTACCAGCAAAATCCATGGCGGTTTGGATAGGCGTGCTCTTGATGTCGCTGCTCTTTATTGCTTTTGAAGATGCATCGTTTCCCAATCCACAAGATTTGAGCTGGTTGCAAGGCCTGTTAATTCTGCTGGTTGCGCTTTTATTAATGGCGGCGACTTTGCTAGTACAGTATGGGATAACACATATTCCAGTCACCAAAGCTTCAGTATTGTTTATGTTTGAGTTAGTGGTTGCCGCAATTGCAGCTTACTTTTTAACTGATGAAACAATGTCTTTGAGGGAGTGGCTTGGGGGCGCTTTAATTGTTGTTGCAGCTTTATTTGCGGCGACCAATGAACAGACTTAATGCTTGGTGTAAGCGCTCCAAATTTCCTGATATTGAGATTCCAAGTCCATCGCAAACTTAGATGGATTGAATAAAGGCAGTTTTGTATTGTGTTTGTTTAGTCGTGCTTTAATGCGATCTAGCGCTTCAGGGTTTGTGGCAAGCGCTAAAGCTTTATTTTCGTAGTCACTTAATGTGGTGGTGATTAACTCATCCAAATTCGCTGCCTTGAGCAAACTGCCAGCCACGCGACTTGCAAAAGTATCGCCGGCGCAAGTCAATACTGGCAAGCCCATCCAAAGGGCGTCGCTGGTCGTGGTGTGGGCATTGTATGGTTTGGTATCTAAAAACAAATCAGCGCAGGGTTGTCTAGCCATATGATCAGCCATCGAAACGCGTGGTGCAAAAATTAGACGTTCTTTCTCGACGCCCCGTCTTTCAGCTTCACGAATTAAATTCGCTTTCGCCCATTTGTTACATTCCAAAAGCCACAAAACGCTGTTTGGCACTTGTTTTAAAACTTTCATCCAGCAATCAAACACTTCAGGCAGTATTTTGAATGTTTGGTTGAAACAGCAAAACACAAAACCATGCTCTGGTAAGCCATATTCTACTCTGGTCTTTGTCTTGCCTATTGGGCGCTTTGTATCGTTGGGCTGATAAGTGTAAGGTAATAATGCTAACTTCTCGGCATAGGCGCTTGCCTCTGTTGGTGGTGTGATAAAAGCGTCGCTGAGTATGTAATCAAACAATCGCTCACCCTCTAAATCGCCCATAGTGCCAGGAAATCCAAGCCAACTGACATTGATAGGCGCAGGGCGCAGTGCCACAATTTGACTGCGACTTGTTTGAGTGAAGCCTGTTAAATCCACCAAGATATCAATTTCGTCTTGATTAATCTTGCTTGCTGCATCTGCTATTGATCGGGCACGAATGTCTACAAAATGATCAAACGCTGTTTCAATTCGTTTGCGCTCAGCACTTTGGTCGTCAATCCCGTAAGAATAAGCATAAACTTCAAATGCACTTCTATCGTGTAGCTCGATTAATTCAGCGATTAGCGATGCTAGCGGGTGCAATCTAAAGTCAGCAGACAAATAGCCGATACGGAGCTTTTGATGGCTCGAACCAGGATTGTTTTTATATTTGAAAGCTAATGTTCTGCCTTGCTTAAAGGCTGATGCGTAGCGATTTTTGAGCCAATGATTAGCGCATTGCTTTTGTTCTTGTGTGGTTGTGTTTGGCATAGATAAAAAAGCAAAAGGGGATATTTGCGCTTCTGGCACATTCTTAACCAAGTCGCGTATTTCGTTAATTTCTTTATCTAAGTTATTCCAATCACAAATGTGCTGTTTTTGATGCACCAAATGCACTTTGGCGTGATAAAGCTTGGGATTGATGTCTAAAGCCTTTTCGTAAGAGGCGATAGCCGCGGCTAAATCGCCAAGCTCCCGCTGAACATTACCTAAGTTGTTATAGGCATCAGCATCGCTTGGGCTCAGTTGTATGGCCTTGAGATAAGCCTGAGCTGCTTCAGCAGGTTTGCCGAGTTCGCGCTGTGCATTACCTAAGTTGTAATACAGGGCAGCATCATTGCTCATGATGCCAATGGCTTCTTGATATGCAGACTCCGCCTTTGCGTAATGTCCGGCCTGTTGGTGCTCATTGCCTGAGGCTTGCAGCGCATGGCATAGCGCCTGTTTCAAATCCTCATCTTGCGGGTAGTCTTGCAGAATGCGGCGATAGCAGATCGCTGCGCCTTGATATTGATGATGTTCAGCATAAGCGTTACCAAGGTTGTAATGAATGTCCAAATCATCAGGCGCATGCTTCAATGCAAGTTTTAGGGTATTGATTGCCTCATCTAAACGTCCAGCAGCTTTAAGTGCCAGCGCTTGGTTGCTTAAAAAATCAGAGTTGTTTGGCTTGATAGCAAGGGCTTTGGCAATGGTTTCAATTGCCAACTCATGTTGCTTATTTTGGTGATAAATCACACCTAAATAATGCAAAGCATCCGCATGCCGCGGTGAAGCTTCCAACACCTTGCGATAGAGGGCTTCAGCTTGTGCTAATTGCCCTTGCTGGTGATGCGCTAATGCAGTGCGATAACTTGATTCAATATCCATATTCAGATTTTACGCTAATTGCTTTGTATGGTTTGCGCTAAGCGCTTTAAGCCTAACGCCCTTAAAGCAAAACGATTGGGGTCTAATGCGGATAACAGTGAACATTCAACAGGCGCGGGTTCATTGCAAATAAGACCTGCAATTATCTCTGCACAAATTGGCGCGTTCACTAAACCCTTAGCGCCATGCCCAGCATTAATATACAAGCCCTTAAGCCAAGTCAGGCTCTCAGGCGAGGCATTGTAGCGTGGTGGCTTGTCTTGTAACTGGGCAATATCTAAAACCGCACCTGCAAGTGGCAAATAATCACTTGTCGTTGCTCGAATCGCTGCACGGCCTTTTAAGGTGTTGACCTTATAGCGATCTTGGTTCCAATTTGGCGCTAACGATTTCAGCATATTAAGATTGCTTTCATGGTCAGTTTCTCTGATGTCAATGTTGTGATCATTCGGTGAAAATGTAGCACCTAAACAATGGTAGCCTTGTCTTGCTGGACTCAAGTAGCCATCGGCGCATATCACCGTTTTAAGGGTATCTGAGTCGCCAATTGTAGGCAGTAAAGAAATTTGCCCTCGCACAGCCTGCATCTCGCAATGTCTCGTTTGTTGAAACTGCTGTGCGTCGGTTGCGTTAGCGATAATCAGGTTTGTCGCCTCGCAGAGCACTTCGTTTTGAGAAAGTACTTGCCAGCCCTCGGCTGTTTTTTTAAGCGTTAGCACTTCGGTGTTCGTTTGTTTTTTGATATTAGAATGCTGAGTCAACGCTTCACAAAAAGCGGCAGGATTTAACCAGCCAGCTTGCGGTATAAACATGCCATCATGCGCAACATCAATGCCTGACAATGCTAATGTATTTAGCTTGCTAGTGGATTGAACCAATTCAGGATATTCATTGATAACGGATGTAATTCTTTTGTGCTCTCGATCATTAAATGCTAATTGCAAAACCCCGCACGGTTGATAATTCTCATCATCAATTTTAATATTTTCCAGCATTCCTAAGGTATATAAAAAGCCCTGTAAAGCAAGGGTGTTAAGGGGCGTTTCACCTCCCGTTAGTCTGGGATATAACACACCAAGTGGATTGCCTGACGCTTCCTGCGCAAGCTTTGGGTGTCTTTCTATTAGCGTGACTTGGTAGCCTCGACGTGCCATTGCTTCTGCGCTGGTTGCCCCGGAGAGACCGCCGCCAATGACGATAACGCTTTTTGCGTCAGCGGCAGGTTGATCGCACGCGCCTTGATATTGCCCGAAAAGCATTTCACGTTTTTTACCAAATCCTGGCGCTTTTGATACCTGAAAGCCAGCATCTCGTAAGCCGCGTCTAATATCACCAGCACTGGTGAAAGTTGCAAATGTGGTTTCTGAATGCGCGTGTTTGGCCATCTCTTCGAATAATGAGGCTTGCCACATGTCAGGATTTTTAGCGGGCGAGAACCCATCTAGAAACCAGGCATCCACGAGGTTTTTGAATTTAGGCAACGTCACGTTTATATCACCAACTAATAAGGTCAGTGTGACGCGTCCATCATCAAAGAGGATTCTATGCCATGATTTAGAGATGAATGGGTACTGGCTAAGGAGCTTGTCAGTGAAGTGTTTAAGTTCAGGCCAAGCCGATAGTGCCTTTTGCAGATCATGAATGCTGAGCGGAGTTTTCTCAGTACTCACAAAATGTAATCTTGCGGATTTAGGCGCCGTTTCTCGCCAAAGTTTCCAAGCACAAAGAAAATTTAGGCCAGTACCAAAACCAGTTTCGAAAATAGTGAAATGCCCTTGCGACGAGCTTTCCGCTAAGCTTTTCCAGCGAGATTGGAGCTGATTGTGCGCTAAAAACACATAATGCGTTTCATCTAGACCGCTATCGGTGGAAAAGTAAACGTCACCATAATCAAGTGAGTAGGGCTGATGATTGTGCCATTCAAGATTTGCTTGGTGTGGTTGCATTGTTAATAGTTTAATGGATTTCTTTCGCTTATGACGGTAGTCATGCCTTATACCAATCTGTACACTCATGTTTTATTCAAAATACTTGTGATTAATCATGCGTGATATCAAAAAAACAGGCAGTTTTTATGCGGCACTATTGAGTGCTAGCTTGTTGGCGGCTTGCAGTAGCATTCAACAATATGATGTCACGACAAACAAGATCATTAACTCGGTAAATCAGTCAGGTGCAACTCAAGATTGGCCGAGTTTTGGGCGAGATTATGCCAATAAACGCTTTTCAGAAAATGCACAAATTAATCGTGAAAACGTCCAGCATTTAAGCATAGCTTGGCAGTATGAGAGCGGGTTAAAAGCAGCGTTTCAGGCAACACCAATTGTCCTGGATGGTGTGATGTACGTTTCACTTCCTTTTAATCATGTCGTTGCTTTGGATGGCAAAACGGGCAAAGAGTTATGGCGCTATAAGCATGATCGACGCACGGATTGGAATATGTGCTGTGGACCAGCTAACCGTGGCGTAGCGGTAGGGTATGGGAAAGTATTCATTGGTACGGTGGATGCGCGTGTGATCGCGTTGGATGCGAAAACAGGTCAGAAGCTGTGGGATATTAATGCCGTTGAAGCCGATGTCGTTACTGAAGGACAGGACTCACTTAATAAAAATGATCCTAACAAAACAGCCAAAACCACAGGTGGGACAGGCGTTGGCATGGCGATGGCGCCTGTGGTTTATAAAGGCAAAGTCATCATAGGGATTACTGGCGTTGGTTACGGTTTACATATCGACAATCCTCGCTCAGATGCACCGCTTGGTGCTGTGATTGGTGTAACAGGGCGTTATGGTCGTCCTGGGTTTTTAGCAGCTTTTGATGTGAATACAGGTAAGCGCGTTTGGCAATTCGATACCATCCCCGACAAAGGCTGGGAGGGTACATTTAAAGAAACAACGGCCGATGGCATTTCACTCAATCGCAATACGGATGCTGAAAAAGCAGCGTTAGCTAAGTTCCCTGATTCAGCGCGTTTTGGGGGTGGTTCTGCTTGGAGTACGCCGGTAATTGATCCTCATTTAGGACTTTTATACTTCGGTACAGGTAATCCATCGCCGCAGATGAACGATGTCTCTCGTCCTGGGGATAATCTTTACACCGTTTCTTTGGTGGCGTTAGATGCTGATTCTGGCAAGTTGCGGTGGTATTACCAACAAGTGCCACATGATGTTTGGGGTTATGACATCGCTAGCGCGCCCATTTTGTTTAACTACAAAAAAGACGGCAAGACCATTGAGGCTGTTGGTCAAGCAAGTAAACTCGGCTGGTTCTTTGTGAACGATCGTAAAACAGGCGCACTTTTAATGAAGTCTGAGGCATTTGTTCCGCAAAAAAATCTGTTTGCTAAAGCAACGTTTGAAGGCGTGACCCTGTATCCGGGAATCTTAGGCGGTTCTAATTGGTCGCCAGCGGCGATTGATGAATCGACTCAACATGCTTTTGTTGCAGCCATTCATGCGCCAATTAAATACACGCTTCATGAAACACCCGGCAAGGACGGCGCTGCACCTATTCGCTATGCGGCTTCAGAGCCGGCTGATGAGCCACGTTGGGGTGTGCTGTCTGCAATCAACCTTAAAACAGGCAAGATTGCTTGGCAGAACAAAACCGAACAACCGCTCGTTGGCGGTGTGTTAGCTACTGCTGGGGGCTTAGTGTTTACAGGTGAGGGTAATGGCCATTTTAATGCTTACGATCTAAGTAACGGGAAGCTACTTTGGCAGGCAGCTAATGAGTATGGCGTGAATGCACCGCCAATCACCTACCAAATCGATGGTGAACAGTATATCGCCGTAGCTGCTGGCGGGAGTTCTATTTTTGGGTACAAGCAAGGTGACCGCTTGTTGGTGTATAAGCTCAAGCACTAAGTTATGGTATCTTTTGCTTAATAGGATATTGATAGAAAGCGATCGTAATGATCAAGAAGCGCTATGTTTTCGTTATTGCATTTTTAGTGGCTGCTTACGCGCATGCAGAAGAAAAGCTCACTGTATTTGCCGCAGCAAGTTTAACTAATGCATTAACTGAGGTTGACGCGCAGTATGAGAAAGCGACTGGCATCAAAGTCGTCCATTCTTTTGCGGCTTCCTCCGCGCTTGCTAAACAGATTGAGAATGGTGCGCCAGCAGATATTTTTATCTCTGCTGACTTGAAATGGATGGATTATCTTCAAGATAAATCCTTGATTAACAAAGCAACCAGAAGAGATCTTTTGGGAAATGCCCTTGTGCTGATTGCTCCTAAAGGAAAAGCCTTTGCAGTGAAGTTTGATAAAAGCTTCGATATATCAAAAGCATTTGATGGCAGACTTTGTACTGGCGATACAGAGTCTGTTCCAGTAGGTATTTACGCAAAAGAGGCGTTGACTAACCTTGGTTGGTGGAAAGATTTAAAATCTAGAGTTGTCGGTACGCAAGATGTAAGAGGCGCTTTAGCCTTTGTAGAGCGTGGTGAGTGTTTGGCCGGTATTGTTTATGAAACCGATGCAAAAATATCAACCAAGGTTGATTTACTTGGTGCGTTTCCAGAAGTTAGTCATAGCCAAGTTGTTTATCCTGTCGCAGCGATTGCCAACACTAAAGACAATGTAAAAGGCTATCTCAATTATCTACAATCTCAAGACTCGCTAAATGTATTTAAAAAATATGGCTTTACCATCAACCCTAAGCAATAAGGCCCGTCAGTGATAGATAGTTCTTTTTTTGTTTTGTCTCATGCTGAAATTCAAACCCTGGTTTTATCTGTCAAGGTGGCAACATTTTGCACCTTATTGATTTGCGTGCCTGCAACTGCGGTTGCTTGGCTGCTAGCAAAAAAAGAGTTTGTCGGCAAATCGCTTTTGGATGGCCTAGTCCATATTCCCTTAATCCTTCCTCCGGTTGTGCCTGGCTTTCTTTTACTACTACTTTTTGGTAATCAAGGATTGATTGGCAAATGGCTACATGAAACATTCGGCATCACCATTGCTTTCACATGGTTTGGTGCTGTAATCGCCTCTGCTGTTATGGCATTTCCGCTCATCGTCCGGTCTATCAGGCTTGCGATAAGCCAAGTTGACGCCAAACTTGAAGTGGCTGCACAATCGCTAGGCGCGCATCCATTTAAGGTGTTCTTGACCATTACTTTGCCAATGGCTATTCCAGGGGTGATTACGGGGCTGATTCTTGCATTCAGTCGAAGCCTTGGTGAGTTTGGCGCAACAATTACCTTTGTAGGCAATATAGAAGGAGAGACGCGCACCTTGCCACTCGCTATCTATACATACACACAAACACCCAGCGGGGATTTGGTTGCAATGCGATTGGTATTGCTGAGTGTTTTGATTGCACTTTCCGCCATTGTGCTTAGTAACTTCTTGGAGCGTAAAGCAGCCCAAAAAATAGGGTGCGTTCAGTAATGTTGGAAATTGATATTCATTTTCAGCGAGGTGATTTTGAACTTAACTTTAAGGAGCATTTTGGCGAGCCTGTTGTGGGACTGTTTGGCGCGTCTGGCGTTGGAAAAAGCACACTGCTTAGCTTAATTGCTGGTTTTTTAAGTCCAAGTGCTGGTTTGATTAAGCTTGATGGTGTCGTCTTGTTTGATAGCAATCAATCCATCAATTTAGCGCCACATCAAAGACGTATTGCAACAGTATTTCAAGATGGGCGATTATTCCCCCATCTGAATGTCAAAGATAATCTCTTGTATGGTTTTAAATTTACCCCAGAAGCCGATAGGCATATCGATTTCTCAAGCGTTGTTGCATTGTTAGATATTGAGGGTTTAATCTTAAAACGAGCCCATGAATTATCTGGTGGCGAGGCTCAGCGGGTTGCGCTTGGGAGAGCTTTGCTGATGTCACCCAAACTTCTTTTATTGGATGAACCTTTGTCATCTTTAGATGTTCGTCTCAAGCAGCAAATACTGCCGTTTCTGAAGCGCATTAAAGATGAAGTGAACATTCCCATGATTTATGTAAGCCATGATATTCAGGAAGTTAATTTTATTAGCGATAGGGTTTGCCAATTAGGTGATCAACTAGGTTAGCAAGTCCAGAGAAGTGGGTGAAGTGCTGATAAACAAAAAAGCCGCTATCGTTTGATAGCGGCTTTTTCTTGTGTGGCGTCCCCACGGGGATTCGAACCCCGGTCGCCTCCGTGAAAGGGAGGTGTCCTAGGCCTCTAGACGATGGGGACATAGAGGTCATTACTATACTTAAAAACTCTGCTTATTTAAACTTTAAATCAGCAAATAAATTCTTTTCTTTTAGATATTGCCGAGGTCTTTTGGTGGAGGTAAGCGGGATCGAACCGCTGACCTCTTGCATGCCATGCAAGCGCTCTCCCAGCTGAGCTATACCCCCGACAAACCTTAAACATCAAGACCTGCGAAAAGAGGCGCCATATTAATGACGCTAGACTTTCTTGTCAACGACTTTCGTCGTTTTGTACTGACATTATTAACCGCGAATGTTTGAGTTAGGTGCAAACTGAGTTAAATCAACACGTGGTTGAGGGGTCCAGCCTGCTTTGCGATGTTCAGCAATCACGTTAGTGAATACACCGCCGCGAACATAAAACTTGGCCGTTAAGCGCATAAATTTGGGGGATGTGGCAGCAACAAGGTCATCTAAGATCCGGTTAGTCACTGCTTCATGAAAGCAGCCTTCATCACGAAATGACCACGTGTAGAGTTTTAAACTTTTCAATTCCACGCAAAGTTGATCTGGAATGTAATCCAAATAAAGTACTGCAAAATCAGGTTGGCCAGTTTTTGGGCATAAACACGTAAATTCTGGAATTTCCATGTGAATGTGAAAATCACGATTAGGATTTGGATTCTCAAAGGTTTCTAATTCTTTGGTTGGTTGTGCGGTTGGTTTGCCGCCTAGGGATTGAGTGTTTGTCATGTTAGAAGTCGGGCTTTTAGCTTGAAAAAACGTTATTATACTGTTTAACAAAGCTTACTTAAAAATAATCCTAATTTTGCGTTTAACCCATCTAAAACTTGCCGGCTTTAAATCCTTTGTAGATCCCACGACACTGCACATTCATGGGCAGCGAGTGGGTGTTGTCGGCCCCAATGGCTGTGGTAAATCTAATGTCATGGAGTCAGTCCGTTGGGTGCTAGGTGAGTCTAGTGCCAAAGAGTTGCGTGGCGACTCTATGGATGCGGTCATTTTTAATGGATCAGGCAATCGCAAAGCAATATCAAGAGCTAGTGTGGAGCTGGTTTTTGACAATAGCCTTGGTGATGCAAGTGGTTCGTGGTCGCAATATGCTGAAATTGCCGTTAAGCGTGTCATTGAGCGCGATAAAGGCTCTACTTATTACATCAACAATACCGCTGTGCGCCGCCGCGATGTTGCTGACTTATTTCTCGGCACAGGTCTTGGTGGTCGCGCTTATGCAATTATTGGCCAAAATACGATTTCCCGAATTGTTGAAGCTAAACCCGAGGAGCTACGTGTTTTCTTAGAGGAAGCTGCAGGCATTTCAAAATACAAAGAACGTCGCCGCGAAACTGAGCTACGTTTGCGCGATACCAGAGAAAATTTAACCCGCGTTGAAGACATCCGTCTTGAAATGGATAAGCAAATCACTCGGCTGGAGTCTCAAGCGGTAGTGACAGAGCAATACCACCGCCTTCAACAAGCATTAAAGCACGCTCAGGGCCAGCTTTGGCTGCTTCGCAAGCGTGATGCAAGCGCCTCATGGGAAAAGACCCAGAGAGCCGTAGAAAAGCTGGTGAATGATTTGGAAAGCCAAATGGCGGCTTTGCGAAAAACCGAAAGTCTTTTGGAGAGTCTCAGGCAGCAACATTACGCCAGCACCGAAGCCGTGCAAGTTGCACAAACGCAATATTATGAAACCAATGCGGAAGTTTCTAATTTAGAAACACAAGTGAAACATACACAAGAAGCGCGTGACAGACTTAATTTACAGCTTGAGCAAACGGTTGAGCAGGCACTTAAATCAGATAAACATCGCGTTGATTTGGAAGCGCACTTGGCACAACTAAGTCGCGAAGCCGCGACTGCCGAAGCGCAAGTTGCAGAGTCTACAGAAGCGTTAAATCGCTGTCAGGCTGCTTTTCCAGAGGCGGAACGCGCCCATGCATCTTCTCAAAAGGCTCATGCAGAGGCGCAGCGTGGATTGAGTGAAGCCGAACAAAGTATACGATTAGAGTCTACTAACATAGAGCATTTAAGTCGCTCTATTCTTGATACATCGCAACGCCTTGATAGGTTGATGCTTGAGCAGGGCAGCCTAGCGTTACCGAATGAGGAAGAATTAACCGTAAAACAAGCGCAGTTAAGCGAATGGCAGGCGGCTAGTGAAAAGCTTAATTCGGAGCTAGTTAAATTAAAAAGCCAAGAGCAATCACAAGCTGAATCCATTAAATCCATGCGTGAGCAGCAATTGGCACAAGAGCGTACTTTGGCGCAAATTGATGCGCAAATTGCTTCCTTGTCAAAAATTCAGCAGTCTTTGGGGCATGAGGCAAAGTTAGATGCTTGGCTAAGCAGTCATCAGCTAAGTGGTGCAGCACGTATCTGGCAGCAAGTCGACATTAAAAAAGGTTGGGAAGTTGCACTGGAAGCCGTGTTGGGGTCTCGCCTAAATGCTTTAATTAATCAAACGGCAGGCAAGCTTACCCCTGATATTAGACCGCCATCTGCTTTGGTGATTGCGGAAGCAACAGGTTCGGCATCAACAGCGTCAACAAGTAAGCACGCATGGAAAGCGATGCGTGACATTGTTGATGTTCGCGATAATCGTATCGCTGGCCTCGTTGAGGATTGGTTGGATGGCGTGTATTTGCTTGAGGAAGGCACCAGTGCTGATCTTGAACGCAAAAAATTGAGTGCGCGCGAATGTTTGGTGAATGCTCAAGGGGATGTTTATTCACGCCATAGCTTGTCTATTTACGCTGCTCAGTCTGCCATGCATGGTGTGCTTGAGCGCCAGCGTGAGCTTGATGAGTTGAATAATAAACAACCAGAGTATCAAGTACAGCTTGCATCTGGGCTTGAAGCGCTTGCATCACAAGAGCAAGCTTTACAGCAAACAAGGCAGTCGCATGCGGAGCAACAGCAGGCGATAAGTAAGCTTACGCAGAATCAGCATGCTTTGCAGATCGAATTGCAAGGGCTTAACCAACAACGACAGCACGTCATTGATAGGCGCAATGCGATTCAAGTAGATTTAGTTCAATTGCAACAGTGCTTGGTGACATTAAATGACGAGCAGAATACCAAGCAAAATGCTGTGATACTCGCTCGCGCATCATTATCTGATTTACAGGCCAGGCGAGAGCAGACTTTTAATGCAAGGCAGCGCGCCGAACTGAGTTTGAATGAATGTCGCAATCAATTACAAACTGCTGAAAAGTCATTACAAGAAAAAGTATTCAATAAAAAATTAATATTAAATAGTATTAATGAGTTAAATAATAAAATAAATCTTATTTCTGAAGAAAAAATTGCCCTAGCTAATAAGAAAAAAGAAGCAGAAGCGCTTTTAGATGCTGCCAAAATGGAAGGGTTGAGGGCCAATCTAGAAGCTGCTATTAACTTAAAGCAAACGCGTGAAGTGGCGCTTGCTGCTGCGCGTGATGCAATGGCCAGCGCTGAAAATGAACTGCAGACCAATGAGCGGAACCGTATGCAGAACGAGCAGGTGTTGCATCCACTCCGTGACAAGCTAGAACAAGCCCGACTTCAAGAGCAACAAGCACGCTTACACTTTGAGCAATGCCAGGCAGAATTGGTGAGTGTTGGAATTGATGAAGCGACATTAGCCCATGAACTCAGCGCAAGCGCTAAAATCGCTGATTTTGAAACCCGCGTAGATAGCCTAAGTCTTGAAATCGAGGGATTGGGCGCGGTCAACTTAGCGGCAATTCAAGAGTTAAACAACGAACGCGAGCGTAAAACTTATTTAGATAGCCAAGCTGCAGATTTGGAAGAGGCGATTAATACGCTGGAAGATGCTATTCGCCGCATTGATAAAGAAACGCGCACACGCCTTCAGCATACGTTTGATGAGGCCAATCGACATTTTGGCGAGCTATTTCAAGATTTGTTTGGTGGCGGGCAAGCTAGGCTTGAGCTATTAGGTGATGAAATCCTTGATACTGGCATGCAAGTATTTGCTCAGCCGCCTGGTAAAAAGAACAGCACGATTCATTTGCTATCAGGCGGTGAAAAGGCGCTGACCGCTTTAGCGCTGGTTTTTGCTTTGTTTAAGCTTAATCCGGCGCCATTCTGTTTGATGGATGAGGTGGATGCGCCACTGGATGACAGTAATACGGATAGATTCTGTGCGATGGTGAAAAAAATGTCTGAGCGAACACAGTTTTTATTCGTGAGTCATAATAAAATCACCATGGAAATGGCACAGCAATTAGTAGGCGTAACGATGCAAGAGTCTGGCGTTTCTAGAGTCGTGGAAGTTGACATGGAAGCGGCGATGCAAATGAACCACGAGTTGTTTCTATAAAAAAGCTTACTGTCCTTAATGGGAATATCAATTGAATAAACTGAATGACTTAACAACTTCACTTTTGGCCATCGGTATAGGGCTTATTGTCCTGGTTATCCTATTTAATTGGTGGCAAGAGCGAAAGATTCGAAAAGCTGCTGAAAAGCAATTTTCAAAGCCACAAGATGATTTACTGATGAATGGCGTTGAATTTGCGGATGCACTTGATCCTTTTGAGGAGTCAGCCGTCTTAATTGAGTCCTCGACTAAAATCAAGGATGTCGTTGATCGATATGATGCAAGTGATGTTCATTTGCCTGATGAAGTTGAATTTAAGATCGATTTAAGCGGTAGTGATATTGATGATGAACTGACGGAAAAAGTCATTAGTGAAGACCCACCCCTTGAAGACTTAAGTGATGGGTTATCTCCTGAGTTGGACAGGGAGTTACTTATTGAAAATGAAGTAAGTAACGTGACGACAATATCAACCAATGCTTTGCCCGACAGGGTAAGCAGAGACGTTGATTTGGTGGCTTTATTCTTTCTACCAAACCAAGTAAGTGGAGAGCGTTTACGTCAATTTTTAATTGAATTGGTTAATTTAGATAAGCCTATTTTTGCTTATGGTTTTGATGCAGCACAAACTTGGCACTCATTAACCCTTGAGCAATCATCATTTGAATTTAATAAAGCAGTCTTTAGCCTGCAGTTGGCTGATCGAGCCGGATCAGTTTCTGGTGAGACGCTGGAGCGGTTTAAACAGTCGGTATCTGAAATAGCTTATGAATTAAGTGCACAGGTAGAGTGGATAGGTCCTCATGACCCACTTGCATTTGCAAAAGAGTTGGATGCATTCTGTTTGGAAGTTGACCAAACAGTTGGTTTTCATATTATTAATGGCGCGGGCGGTAGATTTACTGGGACTAAATTTAGAGGACTTGCAGAAACTCATCAACTCCATCTCAAGGACGATGGCGGGTTTTATGCGCATACTCCCAGTGGGCAAGCTGTTTTTAAACTTGTGAATATGGAAAACAACCCCTTCACTATGGATATGTTGAAATCTGTTGCCCTTAAGGGGGTTACATTTCAAATGGAAATTGCGCTCGCTGAAAATTGCACCGAAACTTTTAATCGCATGGTTCTGATGGCAAAGAACATGGCGAGTGCTTTATCTGCAACAGTTGTTGATGATCATCAGCGAGAACTCAGCGACGTTAAAATTGAAAAAATTAGACAGCAGTTGAGATTAATACAAGTACAAATGACTGTAAAAGGAATACCGCCCGGCAGTCCAGTAGCCCTGCGATTGTTCGTGTAGTTTCTGCCCATGACAACAGATCAGCAAGCGTCTATTCAGGGTGGACTTTTTGGCGAGGAGCCATTAACTGCCAAGCCTGCGGATGAGGCTAGAATTTCTCAGATACGCGATTTCATTCGCTTGTATGATTTTCAGTACTACGTACAAGATGCGCCCACCGTTAGTGATAATGAATATGACGGTCTATTCCGAGAGCTTCAAGCGTTAGAAGCTAAACATCCAAATTTAGTCACACCTGATTCACCAACGCAGCGAGTTGGCGGTTCGCCAGTAAAGGCTTTCAGCAGCATTACGCATCGTGTTGCCATGCTTTCTCTTAATAATGCATTTGGTGATGATGAGCTAAATGCCTTTGATAAGCGTGTTCGAGAAGGTTTAGGCATAAACCAAGTTGAATATGCCGTCGAGCCCAAGTTTGATGGTCTTGCAATTACGCTTACTTACGAAAATGGCTATTTTACCCAAGGGGCCACTCGTGGTGATGGTTACACCGGCGAGGATGTGACTCATAATCTCAAGACGATTCGGAGTATTCCGCAGCGACTAAACATTCAAAACCCACCTAAGCTTCTTGAAGTGCGTGGAGAGGTGTTAATGTTTAAATCAGATTTTGAATTCCTCAATCAACAACAAATAACACGTGGCGACAAAGTTTTTGCCAATCCTCGTAACGCAGCCGCTGGCAGCCTCCGTCAGCTTGATCCAAACATTACAGCAACGCGTCCACTTTCATTTTTTGCATATGGTCTAGGCGCAAGTGAGGGGGTGCCTCATTTGTTAACGCATAGCGCTTGCATGGATTATTTAGAGAGCCTTCGTCTGCCTGTGTGTGATTTGAGGGCTGTGGTGAGCGGGGCTGGTGGACTTTCGGGGTTTTTTGAAAAAGTTGGCGCCCTTAGATCAGCATTAGCTTATGACATCGATGGTGTCGTTTATAAAGTTAACTCATTGGCATATCAGAATGAGTTAGGATTTGTTTCGAGGGCGCCACGTTGGGCGATTGCTCACAAGTTTCCTGCAGAAGAGGCGCTAACAGTTGTTGAAGGCATTGATGTTCAAGTGGGTCGCACAGGTGCAATTACCCCAGTTGCCAGGCTAAAGCCAGTGTTTGTAGGTGGAGTGACAGTGACTAATGCGACGCTTCACAACGAAGATGAAATGCGCCGTAAAGATGTTCGCATCGGTGATACTGTCAGTATCAGAAGAGCAGGGGATGTGATTCCTGAGGTGGTCAGTGTGATGCTGAATATGCGTCCATCCAATGCATTAATATTTACCATGCCCTCGAACTGCCCAGTTTGCGGCTCTCATATCAGTCGTCAAGAAGATGAGGCTGTCGCGCGTTGCACTGGGGGCATATCTTGCAAGGCGCAAAGAAAACAAGCCATGATTCATTTTGCTTCACGCAAGGCCATGGATATTGAGGGCTTTGGAGATAAATTAGTGGATCAGCTTGTTGATGGGGATTTGGCCAATAATCTAGCGGATATTTATCGTCTAGATTTTAATACACTCGCTAGTCTTGATCGCATGGCAGAAAAGTCTGCACAAAACATTTTAGATGCGCTAATTAAGAGTAAAAAAACAACGCTCGCCCGTTTCATTTATGCCTTAGGGATTCGAAATGTTGGCGAGGCGACGGCCAAGGATTTGGCTCGTTATTTTGGTAGCGTTGAGGCTATCCAAAATGCCGATGTTGATCAGTTGCAACAAGTGCCAGATGTAGGACCTATTGTGGCAGAATCAATCGTTAATTTCTTTGCTGAACAGCACAACAGGGAGGTGATTGCTAGCCTTGTCAAGCCAGCAGAGGAGGGTGGTTCGGGTATTCATTGGGATGCTGTGATCGCACAATCAGGGGCTTCAGGTGTATTGTCAGGAAAAACACTTGTGTTAACAGGATCGCTTCCAACACTTGGTCGAGAGGATGCTAAAGCGTTGATTGAAAAAGCAGGAGGTAAGGTGAGTGGTAGCGTATCGAAAAAAACTGATTTTGTTGTCGCTGGGGCCGATGCTGGAAGTAAGCTAGCCAAAGCACAGGAGCTAAATGTTAATGTGATTGATGAAACTGATTTATTACGCCTGTTGTCCGAACAATAGATATTTTTTTCTTAGGGATTGAAATGCGTTTTTTACTAATAAGTGCGTTATTACTCAGCTTTTTCCATGCAACAGTATTTGCTGAAGAATTAGAGGTAAATAAAAAAATAGCTGAATGTAATCAGATGGTAAAAGATGGGGTGCCAGAAAAGGCTTTAGTGATGATCAATCAGATGCTAAAGAAAACATCAAAGAGTCGTGATCTTATTTTATGTAAAGCACGTGCACATATGGCACTAGAGCAATTTGCTGAAGCGGTGACTAGTTTAACTGCGGTTGATCAACTATCTAATAACCAAAATGATCATATGATGTCTCTTGCAATGTTAGGGAATGCTTATAAAGGTAATCGTCAGTTTGATCAGGCTGCCATTAGTTATCAGCAAGCAATGGATATTGCTAAAGCACAAAAGAATAAAAGCTTTGAGCGTATCGGCTTTGGATTGTTAGGTGAGCTGCAGTTACTCAATCAACAATACGATGAGGCTATTTTGAGTTATCAATCTGCGCTGAAATTAGCGCTGAATGATAGTGAGCGAGCTGATGCGTATGAACATATTGCTAAAATTTATAACCAACAACAAAAGCACAATCAAGCGATTGATTTTCAGCTCAAAGCCACACTTGCTTACACTAAATATGGTGATTTAGATGACAAAGCCAATGCGGGGCTAGAACTAGGTCGTATCTACATGGAAGCAGGGGAGTTCGAGCAAGCTGAGCGTACAATTAAAAAAATTAACCAGATGGCCCTAGATAATGGTGGCGCTTACTGGGAAGTGAAAAGCAATTTATATCTAGCTAAGCTTAAACTGGCTACTCATCAAATGGAGTCAGCAAAAAAACTGCTTGAGGATGCACAAAAACTTAATCAAGAAGTAGGGGATTCCACCCTCTCGGAGTCAATTTCTATGGCATTGAGTCAACTATCCAAGTAAATTGATGAACAACTTCGTGATTTTCGGTAATTTCTCTTTGATTGTCACGACTAAGTCATCATGAATACGCATAAGGCGACGATATGTTAATCATTCAAAAATCTGATGTTATTCCCTCAGAGATCACTACTAAAGAAAATTTTGAAAATCGCAGAACCTTTATCAAGGCCGCTGGCGCATCTTTGGTCACTGCAAGCGGCATTTTCACGGGTTTAATTCATCATTCAGCTCAGGCATTGCCTAATAAACAAAAAATTAGTGGCTATGTGAAAACTAAGTTTGGTGCAGATGAAAAGCTAACGCCATATGATGACGTCACAACTTATAACAATTATTACGAGTTCGGCACCGGTAAGAGTGAGCCGGCTATTGAATCTAAGTTGTTTAAACCTTCCCCTTGGACGCTCTCTATAGAAGGTGCTGTTAAAAAGAACAAACAAATTGGCATAGAAGATCTGTTTAAACTTTCGCCTCTAGAAGAGCGAATTTATAGGATGCGATGTGTTGAGGGGTGGTCCATGGTGATTCCATGGATAGGGTTGCCTTTGTCAAAATTGATCCAGTGGGCTGAACCGACAGCTAACGCCAAGTTCGTTGAGTTTATATCGCTATCCGATGATCGTATGATGCCTGGACAGCGTATCCAGGTATTAGATTGGCCTTACGTTGAAGGGTTGCGTATGGATGAAGCAATGAATCCACTGACGATTATGGCATTGGGCATGTATGGTGAAGTCTTGCCCAATCAGAATGGTGCACCTTTGCGTCTTGTAGTGCCTTGGAAGTACGGGTTTAAAGGTTCAAAGGCGATTGTGAAGATAAGATTTACAGAAACAATGCCTAAAACATCATGGGTGAAAGCAGGGCCAAGCGAATATGGTTTTTATGCGAATGTTAATCCAAATGTAGATCATCCCAGATGGACTCAGTCTTCTGAACGTCGTATAGGTGGCGGATTATTTACGCCGCGCATCAAGACACAAATGTTCAATGGCTATGCAGAGCAAGTAGGTCAACTCTATTCCGGAATGGATTTAAGCAAAAACTTTTAATCTAAAATGAGAGAAAATATCAATAAAATATTGATGTATAAATATAAAAAAATAATATTTATATTATCTCTCATTCCGATTTTCAGGCTTATTTATTTTGGATTTCATGATCAACTAGGCGCGAATCCTGTAGAGTTTATTGAGCGCTCGACCGGCACTTGGGCGTTAGTATTTTTACTGCTTTCCCTCAGCATGACACCATTAAGGCTGTTGACTAGGTCTAACAATTTTATTTTATACAGACGCATGCTTGGTTTATTAATGTTCTTTTATGCTTGCCTTCATGTCATTACCTATCTTTGGCTTGATCATTTTTTCGATTTTGATGAAATTTTTAAGGATATCTATAAGCATCCTTATGTTTTGGTTGGATTTTCAGCCTTTATACTCAGCGTCCCATTGGCCATTACTTCAACTCAGTCAATGATGAAGCGTTTAGGTAGGCGTTGGAAGATTCTCCATCGTGCCGTCTACCTGATTGCTCTGTTGGCCGTATTGCATTTTCTATGGTTGGTCAAAAAAGATCACACTGAGCCGTTGGTATACGGTGTGATGTTATTTTTGCTTATGTTTATTCGGTTTGGCTACAAGTATCTGCATCGAATTGCTTTCACTAGGGGATAGTTACTAAATTATTGTTTGTCACGATAATTTACCTATAATGTATATTTAACATAATATACATTATGCGAAGTTAATAATCATTTAAAGAGGCTGACAATGATGTCAGCCTCTTTAAATGATGCTTTGTTACGTTTATTTGTTATTGAAAAAAGCCACATTCATGCAGCGACCGTTAACAAAAGTAAGTTCTGTAAACTTATATGTTTTGTTTGGTGCATAGCTTACCTTGTTATTGTAGTACCACATTTCTACGTTCACTGGTTTTGATGACTCTTTACCCTTGCCTGCAATCATTGCATTGGCATTGGTCGGTTTTACAGACTGTTCTTTTTTATCTGGCGTACCAAGTTTCTCCAAAATCACTTTGTTTGATTTTCCGTTAAAGTTTCTGAGAAACTCTTCTTCGTTAAAAGTTGATTTTGCAGCATAAACATTCAAGCTAACTAAGGCTAACAACATAGAAGCGATAAATGATTTTTTATTAAGTGTCATGGTAATTCCTATATTTAATCTATTTGTTAATTTCTGCTATTTTATTACAAATCATGAGGCTAAAAATTTAATTTTAACCCATCGAACGCGACATGAATATGATCAGGAAGCTCAGTACTCAGCTTGTCGTAATCGATATCATGCGTCATATGGATTAGATAAGTATCTAAAGCATTTATCTTACCTGCAAAAGCAAGGCTTTGTTCCACATTAATATGGGTATAGTGCGGTGTATATCTTAGACAATCTAACATCAGGATATCTAAGTTTTTTAGCAACGACATTGATGATGCAGGGATGTCAGATACATCCGTTAAGTAGGCCATATTACCAATTCGGTAACCCAAGATATCACTATAACCATGTTTTACTGGAATCGGCGTGATGGTGAGACCGAACAACTCGAAAGGCCCTGTTATAGGGTTAAGACTCAACACTGGCAAATCCCAAAAATCACCTGCAGGGCGAATTGCGTACCCAAATTTATCTTGAATATGTTGCATCGCATCGGATTTACCATACAAGGGAATTTGTTTTTTTTGAATTTGGCAAAATGCGCGTAAGTCATCAATTCCATGTAGATGGTCAGCGTGCGTATGGGTGTAAAGAACCGCGTCTGCGCGCGTGAGTTCAGCTCTTAATGATTGCGCACGAAGGTCAGGGCCAGTATCAATCAAAATAACATCACCTTGATCCGTCATAATGGCAGCAGAGCATCTTAAACGTTTATTTTTCGGATTATTTGAGCGACAAGTTTGACACTGACAACCAATCACAGGCGTTCCAGCGCTTGAGCCAACACCAAGCATCATTAACTGCAAGGCACTGCCTTTTTAAATAAAGTGAAGAAGTTTTCTGTGCTCGCTTGCATCACTTCGTCTAAAGAGATGCCACGAAGTCTAGCCACCTCCTCTGCAACATGCTTTACGTATGCAGGCTGATTCGTTTTGCCACGATAAGGGACAGGTGCCAAATAAGGGGAATCTGTCTCCACCAAGATTCTATCTAGGGGGACATGTTGAGCAACCTCTTTCAAGGCGTTCGCATTTTTGAAGGTAACGATGCCAGAAAATGAAATGTAAAACCCCAACGCTATCGAGCGCATTGCAACATCAAGACTTTCAGTGAAGCAGTGCATCACGCCGCCAACCTTGTATGCTTGCTCCTCTTTCATAATGCGCAAAGTATCTTCAGCAGAAGCGCGAGTATGGATCACTAAGGGAAGACCAACTTCAACAGCCGCCTGAATATGGGTACGAAACCGATCGCGCTGCCACTCTAAATCACCAGTTAGCCTAAAGTAATCAAGACCAGTTTCACCAATTGCAACTACTTTTGGATGTTGTGCGAGGTTTACCAGAGTTTCACGCGTAAATGGCGGTTCACTCTCATAATCTGGATGCACACCAACGGATGCAAAAAAATTTGGATATTGATCCGCAAGCGCTAGAACTTGCGGAAAGTCTTTTAGCGTCACGGATATACAAAGTGCGTGCCCTACTCCATTTTCGGCCATGGCATTTCGAACAGCATCAATATTTTCAGCCAGTTCAGGGAAGTTTAAATGGCAATGCGAATCAACTAACATAGTGTTGATAGGATGTAAGTGGGATGATGAGCATGCAGAGATTCGCCTAATAGCGCCTCGATTTTTACTTTTGATAGCCTACCACCTGTATGAGGATTGAACTGAACGCCAACACCCTGTGGTTTGCCATTTTGCGCGATAGGATTGAGCCCAACAAGTTTTCCAGCAACGTTAGTTTTTTCAGTGTCTTCCGATAAGTTCAACATCATCAATCTCTTATCACTCATTTTATATACTTCAGTCGTTGTAATAAACAAGCTACCATCATTAACGAAGGACCCATAGGCTAAGTATAAAGAAGGGTTTTCTTTAATAGCTAAAGAAAGGACTCCTAGCTTAATGACTGAGCTTGAAGTTGACTTTGATTCTTGAATGATCATAACTTAGCGCAGTCGAAAATTTGGATGTAATGTAAAAATAGACGCTCTAGTTGCAACTCATTGTTCAGTGGATGATTCGCGCTCTTCTTTGCATTGCTGAGAGTGCTTTGAAATTCTAATAGTCTCGTCAATATCACTTGCTGAGCCAATTTTTTTAAAACACTCTCTTGGTTTTGATGATATCTCACTTTTTGGGTGAAATGATAATGTAGAAGGTCATAACACCATTTTTGTAGGGCATTAACAGCATTTTCTATGCCAAGCGCTAGGCAGATCGAGGTCAATTGAAAAATATCTGCTTTGGCGCCCAAAGATAAAAGCTTTCCTATTTCAATAGATGCAAGCGCAACCTCCTCTGCATCATTAATTGCCATGAGTGGTGAGCCACCTGCATAACTTAGTAGTGCTTCTGGAGCTTCAATTCCATTTTCTCTCATCCATGCAAGCGCCTCTGATGTTGTCGGGACGGGCATGTCAATTTTTTGGCAGCGGCTCATGATGGTTGGTATGATTTTATGAGACTGATGCGCAACGAGGATAAAAACAACATTAGCAGGCGGTTCTTCGAGCATCTTTAATAATGCATTGGCAGCGGCAGAATTCAATCCCTCAGCTGGATGAATCACCACAATTCGCAAGCCGTCACTTTTATGACTAGAGAGGCTTAAAAAATCGCTTAAGCCTCTAATCTGGTCAATCACAATTTGCGTTTTCTTTTTAGTGGTTTTTGTCGAGGACCCTTCCTCCTTCTCCGCATCTTGCTCTGGAGCAATTAAACGAAAATCAGGATGATTGTCTTGAGCGAACCATCCGCAACTTGGACATGTGCCACAGGCTTGATCGTCGGCGTTTGCTTGCGCGCACAATAACGATTGTGAGAGTGATATGGCAAAACCAAGTTTACCAATGCCGCTTTTTCCTCTGAGTAATATTGCATGAGGTAAACGTTTTTTATCGGCAATAATTCGTCGCCAAATTGGCGTTTGCCATGAGAATATTTTGTTTACTATCATAATGTTGAAATGATGTTCTTAACTTCAATCTTAACGTCACTTAAGGCTTGATTGGAATTCACGACACGAAAACGATTGGGATGTTTATTAGCTCTATCGAGATAAGCATTTCGTATTAGGGTGAAAAATTCAGCAGACTCACGTTCGAATTTGTCTGGTGTTCTAGCACTTGCCAATCGGGCAACACTGACCTCAACGGGAACATCAAACAACAAAGTTAAATCGGGTTGCAAGTTTCCTTGAACCCAAGCTTCAAGCGAAATGACTTTTTCAGCTGAAACGCCACGTCCGCCGCTCTGATATGCATAAGTGGCATCAGTAAATCGATCTGAAAGTACCCAAGCACCTCTTGCTAGTGCGGGTTCAATGACATTTGCAATATGTTCTCTTCGCGCTGCAAACATTAATAGCGTTTCAGTTTCAGGATGCATTGCCTCATTAAGCAATAACGCTCTTAATTGCTCTCCAAGTACTGTGCCACCTGGCTCGCGTGTGGAAATAACTTCCACACCTTTCGACTCAATTAACTTGATAATGTCAGGGATGTGGGTACTTTTACCAGCGCCATCCATGCCTTCTAGGGTGATAAATTTACCTCGCATGTTTTCCGCCTAGTTGATACTTAATAACCGCATTGTTGTGTTCGTTTAAACTGGCAGAAAAAGCATGGCTGCCATCGCCTTTGCCTACAAAGTAAAGCGCCTTGGTTTGCGCAGGATGAAGTGCAGCATTGATTGCACCAAGCCCTGGCATGGCAATAGGCGATGGCGGTAAGCCAGAGCGTGTATAGGTGTTGTAAGGTGTGTCATTGAGCAAATCTTGCTTATGTAAATTACCATCAAAACGGGCTCCCAAGCCGTAAATAACAGTTGGGTCAGTTTGCAGTCGCATGCCTATTTTCATACGGTTGATAAACACACCCGCAATTTGAGGGCGTTCCGAAGCTCGCCCTGTTTCTTTTTCAACAATAGAGGCCATGATAAGCGCTTCGTAAGGCGTGCTATAAGGTAAGCCTTTAGATTTAACGTCCCAAGCCGCTTTGAGCTTGCCTTGCATAGCAAGGTAGGATCGTTTCAAGATATCCCTATCACTTGTGTTTGGCGTAAAGAAGTAGGTGTCAGGGAAAAACAAGCCTTCAGGCATGACTTCTGTCGCACCGATATCTTTTAGAATTTGCTCGTCCGTTTCACTCATGGTCATGTGTTTTACTTTATCGGAGGCATTCAGTTCTTCACGCATTTGCGCAAAAGTCCAACCCTCGATAAAAGTGATACTCACCTGCGTGGTTGATCCAGAAGTGATCATATCCAATAGTTCTAGTGGCGTGATGCCACTTTTAACCTCATAGATGCCTGCTTTGACGTTTGATGCAACACCAAGCCCTCTCGCGAGTATTTCGAAGCTCACAGGGTCTTTAATCACCCCCTGCTGAACAAGTTGACGTGTAACGCCTCTGAATCGACTGCCAGCCTCGATATCAAAGCTTTCAGTCTCGCCGCTTAACTGAATTGCCGAGTTGGCAAAATACAGCATCCATACCACTGCTAGTGCTAAGCATAGCAAGCTAAGACGTAATGTTTTGATGATTAATCCCATACTAATTAAGTAGCATTTCACGTAATTGAGCATCCAACTTTTGCTTCGCCCATTGTTGACCATTAAGATTCACCACTTGCCATGCACCGAGCAAACTATTGCAGATGATCATTTCATCTGCTTGCATTAGTTTATCAAGGCTCATTGATTCAACTTTTACGCTAAGATTAAGTTGGGCTGCATTTTTAATGATGAGTGCTCTTGCAGTACCAGCGACCCCGCACTCATCAAGCGATGGTGTAATTAAGTCTTTGCCAAATCTTGCAAAAACATTGCTCATGGTGCACTCAATGACATTGCCATCGGTGTCTAATAACAACCCATCTGCAATCTTGACATCATTCCACTCAGCTCGCGCCAAGACATTCTCTAGTCGGTTAAGGTGTTTTACGCCAGCAAGCTTAGGCTGCAAGCCAAGTTTTAATTGGCAAAGATGCAAACTAACGCCGTGAGTCTGATTGATTGCCGGGTAAGCTGGAATCTGAGATTTGATGACGATTCTATTCGCGCTAATATCGGCAGGATATCCATATCCACGAGCGCTTTCTCCTCTCGTCACAATGATTTTGGCGACGGCATCTAATGGATCGTCAAACAAAGCCTTGATATCTTGAAGTAAAACATCTTCACTTGGGCAAGAAATATTCAGCGCTTGGCAATCTTCAGCCAATTTTTGGTACTGGAGACTCCAGTGATGAGGAAGGCCAGCTTTTACAAGAAGGGTTCGAAAAACACCATCGCCGTATGATAATCCACGGTCTAGAACGGACAGCCCTGAGGAGGTTTGTCCGTTGATTAAATACTGAGCGTTTTTAGTTTCTTGATTCATGCTATTTAGATTGTTCGTCTGTTTAGTACATTCTACGATAAGAACAGCCTAAAGCATGCTTTTGAAATCCCGAAAGATTTGTGTCTTGCTTAAATCTTTCGGAATACGAGTGAACCGTTTGTACCACCAAAACCAAAGTTGTTTTTGAGAGCTACATCAATCTTCATATCACGTGCGGTATTTGCACAGAAATCCAAATCACACTCTGGATCTTGATTGAAAATATTGATCGTTGGAGGTGATATTTGGTTGTAAATAGAAAGTACGGTAAATACTGACTCCAAGCCACCTGCGCCACCTAGTAAATGGCCAGTCATGGACTTGGTTGAATTGACAACAATATTCTTAGCATGGTCCCCAAATGCGGCTTTAATCGCATTGGTTTCGTTTGCATCACCCAGTGGCGTTGATGTGCCATGTGCGTTCACGAATTGAACTTCATCTGGATTCACGCCAGCGTTGTTCATTGCATTACGCATTGAACGGCGCGGGCCATCCATATTAGGTGCGGTCATATGATAAGCATCGGCACTCATGCCATAACCAGTTAGCTCAGCATAAATTTTAGCGCCACGCTTTTTAGCTGATTCGTATTCTTCAAGCACCATGACACCGGCGCCTTCGCCAATTACAAAACCGTCACGGTCTTTGTCCCAAGGCCGACTTGCAGTTGCTGGATCATCATTGCGGCTTGATAAAGCACGCGCTGATGCAAAACCTGCTACAGAGAGCTCTGTAATTGCAGCCTCAGCACCGCCAGCAACCATGACATCAGCGTCGCCGTATTCAATAATACGAGCGGCATCACCGATAGAGTGTGTGCCAGTTGTACAAGCAGTCACTATTGATACATTGGGTCCTTTAAAACCAAACATAATAGATAGATTGCCAGAAATCATATTAATAATCGTGCCAGGAATGAAGAATGGGGACACTTTACGTGGACCACCTTCATCATAAGTGTCATTGGTTTGTTCGATTAAGCCTAAACCACCAATGCCTGATCCGATTGAAACGCCTATACGCTCAGCGTTATCTTCTGTCGCTTCAATACCTGAATCTTTTACTGCTTCAATCGCAGCAGCAAGGCCGTATTGAATAAAAGTATCCATGCGGCGCGCTTCCTTTGCAGGAAGGTATAGCGACACATCGAAATCTTTTACTTCACCCGCGATTTGAGATGAGAAATTGCTAGGATCAAATTTAGTGATTCTAGTAATGCCAGATTTACCAGCAATAACATTAGACCAAGCAGGTTGTACACCAATACCCACTGGTGATACAACCCCTAGACCTGTTACAACGACGCGTCGTTTAGACGCGTTAATTGGCTTGGACAAAGCGACTCCAAGAAATAATGAGAAGTTTAGTTACTTAAGGTTTCAATTACTTAAGGTTAGCTGTGACGTAGTCAATAGCTTGTTGTACTGTTGTAATTTTTTCAGCTTCTTCATCAGGAATTTCGCAGTCAAACTCTTCTTCAAGAGCCATCACTAATTCAACTGTATCCAAAGAGTCAGCGCCTAAATCATCAACGAATGAAGATGCATTTTTTACATCTGCTTCGTTAGCACCAAGTTGTTCGATTACAATTTTTTTAACGCGTTGTTCGATGTCAGACATCTAAATCCCCTTTTATTATTTAAATTTACTACTACTAAACTTACGACATTCTAACAAAAAGCGTGAGGAATTCAAAAAACTAAATTGTTAATGGCATTATGCCATGTACATTCCGCCGTTCACATGCAAGGTTTCGCCTGTGATATAGCCTGCTGATGGCGATGCTAAAAACGCTACAGCCGCCGCAATATCGCTATCTTGACCAAGTTTTGCCAATGGTATGTGCTTCAATAGTGCTTCTTTGTGTTCATCTGGTAATGAGCGTGTCATGTCAGTATCAATAAAGCCTGGTGCAACACAGTTCACTGTAATGTTACGGCTGCCTACTTCGCTCGCTAATGATTTTGTAAAGCCTGACATACCTGCTTTAGCCGCTGCATAGTTGGTTTGACCAGCGTTACCCATGTGACCAACCACCGATGAAATACTAATAATTCGGCCTGTTCGTGCCTTCATCATTGGGCGTAAAACGGCTTTAGACATGCGAAATACAGAACTTAAGTTTGTCGAGATCACTGCATCCCAATCGCTATCTTCCATACGCATTAGCAAGGTGTCTTTAGTGATGCCTGCATTATTAACAAGAATGCTTACGTCACCGAACTGCTCTGCAATCGTCTTTAATGTTGATTGAATCTGCTCATTGTCGTTAACATCTAGCGCTAAGCCGCAACCTTTTATGCCAGCATCTTTCAATGCTGCACTGATAGCATCAGCACCATTTTGGGTGGTTGCTGTTCCAACAACAATCGCGCCCTTTTTACCTAATTCTTGTGCAATTGCGGCACCAATGCCACGGCTAGCGCCTGTGACTAATGCAATTTGACCTTCTAACATATTCATCTCCCTCAATATTTATGCAGAGAATTGCGCTTGGGCATCCGCCAAAGATTCTGCATTAGTTAATGCGACACATGGCAATTCCGTCACAATGCGTTTTGTCAGTCCTGCTAATACTTTACCCGGACCGCACTCCGCAGAGTTTGTGACGCCTTGATTGTAAGCACTTTGTACTGTCTCAACCCATCTTACTGGGCTATACAATTGACGCACTAAAGCATCTTTCATTTGATTAATATCACTATAGGCAAGCACATCAGCATTATGAATCACCGGGATGCTACTTGCAGTCATTTGAACGTTTTGCAGATACACAGCCAAAGCTTCTGCAGCTGGCTTCATCAATGCACAGTGTGATGGAACGCTTACAGGTAGCGCTAATGCGCGTTTTGCACCTTTTGCTTTTGCAAGCTCCATGCCTCGCTCAACAGCTGCCTTATTACCTGCAATCACTACTTGTCCTGGTGAATTTAGGTTAACTGCTTCCAGCACTTCGCCTTGAGCGCCTTCAATACAAACCTCACGCACTATTTCATCATCAAGGCCCAGAATGGCAGCCATTGCACCAACACCTTCAGCAACAGCATTTTGCATCACTTCTGCGCGATAACGAACTAATGGCAAGGCATCGTTGAAGGTTAAAGCGCCTGCGGCGACAAGCGCTGTATATTCGCCCAAGCTATGTCCTGCCATTAGCGTTGGCACTGAAGATGAATGCGCCTGCCAGGCGCGCCATGTGGCAACGCCCGCAGTGAGCATCAATGGTTGAGTATTAGTTGTTTGATTGAGTGCTTCGTTTGGCTCTGTCACCATAGACCAAAAATCCTGACCCAGCAGGTCAGAGGCTTCATCAAATGTTTGGCGAACGACTGCGATGTCAGCCAAGCCTTGCATCATGCCGACGGATTGGGAACCTTGCCCTGGAAAGAAAAAAGCAAATTTCATGTAAACCTCTTAAAACTTCATTAACTCAATATTTCATTAAGACGGAGCCCCAGGTGAAACCACCACCAAAGGCCTCCATTAAAATTGTTTCGCCGCGTTTAATACGTCCATCTCGAACAGCAACATCAAGCGCTAATGGAATTGACGCTGCCGACGTGTTGCCGTGCTTATCAACAGTTGTCACTACCCTATCCATGCTCATCCCAAGCTTTCTAGCAGTTGATTGCAAGATGCGAATGTTCGCTTGGTGAGGTACCAACCAGTCAATATCTGATTTTTCTAAGCCATTTGCTGCAAGCGTGTCGTCAACAATAGCATCCAATGTATTGACAGCCATTTTAAATACAGCGTTACCTTCCATGAGGATGGTCTTACTGCCCTCTTGATTTGATACACCTTGAGGCACCATTAGCATATCTGCGTAATTGCCATTTGCATGTAAGTGAGTAGATAAAATACCTTGTTCATCACTTGCTTGAAGAATCACTGCGCCAGCACCATCACCCCAAAGGATGCAATTGCTTCTGTCTGTCCAATCGGTAATGCGTGACATCGCGTCAGCACCAACTACAAGTGCACATTTTGCTGCGCCAGCTTTAATAAAATTGTCTGCTGTTGCCAATGCGTAAACGAAGCCGCTGCATACCGCTTGTAAGTCAAATGCTGGGCAGTTAACAATGCCTAGCTTTTGTTGTAATAAACAAGCAGTGCTTGGGAATGTGCGATCTGGCGTTGTTGTTGCGAGAACAATCAGGTCAATAGATTGGATGTCGATATTTGAAGCTTCAATCGCTTTTTTAGCTGCCTCTAATGCCATATCACTTGTGTATTGGCCTTCGGCGACGATGTGTCGCTCGCGGATCCCTGTGCGAGTAAAAATCCACTCGTCAGTGGTATCGATTGTTCGCTCAAGTTCTGCGTTGGTAAGTATTCTTTCGGGCAAGTAACTGCCGGTGCCCGCGATACGTGAATGCTTCATGCAAGAACTTTCAAATAAGTTTGATTTTGACAGCGAATGATATTTTTAAACTAGCAAGGTAGCAAGTTTAAGATGCTACTTTCGCTGAGGTTTCGGATTGTGTATGCTCAAGTGCTAATTGCTCTGTAATGTGAGCTAACACACCACTTCTGGCTTCATCAACCGCTTTAATGATAGCGTGTTTAAAAGCAAAGACATCCGCGCCACCATGACTTTTCACAACAATGCCCCGCAGACCTAGGAAGCTTGCCCCGTTATAACATCTTGGATCTAAACGTTTTCTAAAAGCAGATAATACGGGCATTGAGATGAGCGCCATTAACTTGGTAATTGGGCTTCTTTTGAATTCTTCCTTTAAAAAACTCCCCATCAGATTCGCAAGGCCCTCCGATGTTTTTAGCGCAACATTACCAACAAAGCCGTCACAAACAACCAAGTCCGTGGTGCCTTTATATATGTCATCACCTTCAACATTGCCGTAGAAGTTTAGATGGCTAGATTTGAGTAGCTCAGCAGTTTGCTTGACCACTTCATTGCCTTTGATATCTTCGGAACCGATGTTGAGTAAGCCGACCGTTGGATTTGCTTTGTTGCGAACACACGAAACTAATACTGAGCCCATGATGGCAAATTGCAATAAATGTTCAGGTGTGCAATCAGCATTAGCGCCAAGATCAAGCATGTGCGTCATGCCTACTTTACTAGGCAAAACGCCCGCAATAGCTGGACGATCAATACCTGGGAGAGTTTTTAAAACGAATCTAGCTGTTGCCATAAGTGCGCCAGTATTGCCCGCACTTACACAAGCATCTGCATTGCCATCTTTAACCAAATTAATGGCGACCCGCATTGATGAGTCTTTTTTATTTTTGAGTGCGCTTTGAGGTGACTCGTCCATCAGCACAAGTTCGCTTGCATGATGAATGGTCATTCTTGGGTTTGGTTTTGCCTTTTGTGCTCGAAGCTCAGCTTCGATTGCAACAGTAAGTCCAACCAATATGACTTTTAATTCACTGTCTTGCTTTAATAGGGTCAATGCGGCTGGGATTGTGACACGGGGGCCGTGATCGCCACCCATGGCATCAATAGCAACGGTGATATCCATGCTTTTAAATCAACGCTAAAACAAGCGGTGAAATCTTACTAATGAAGACTTCACGCTAGTTTCAATCACTAATTACTCGCCTTTAGCCGGTAATACTTTACGGCCACGGTAGTAACCGCTTGGGCTAATATGGTGACGTAAATGCACCTCACCTGTTGTTGGCTCAATAGCCAATGGTGGGTTTGTTAAAAAGTCATGTGAACGATGCATACCACGTTTAGATGGTGATTTTTTGTTTTGTTGAACAGCCATTTTTTACTCCTAAATATAATCTAACTTTTTACAACTTTAAAATCTCGCAATGCAGCGAAGGGATTAGGAGCCTTAAGCTCATTTACTTCCGCTTTTACTGCGCAATCATTAATTTCGTGTTTTGGTGCATAAGGTAAAGCGAGCAAAATCTCATCTTCTACCAATTGCAGAACATCCATCTCTGCATCAGCAACAATATAATCATGATCCTCAACATCATCCTCTTCAGGTGGCACTTCGGACTCATCTTTAACTAAAATAAACTCAGAGCTAATATTTAAAGCAATCAACATTGGCTCTAAACAACGCTGACAAGGTACAGCCGCATTACCTGTTAGAGTTAAATGCAGTCTCGCTTTTTTATCAGCAGAAACCTCACCAGACAAGCGCCAGTTAAGGCTTTCAGTCTCTGGCGTGAGCAAATCTTTAGCTCGTTGCAAATCTGAGTGCGCGATTGTATCACGAATCTCTAGAGATTTTCTTGCAAATTCAAGGCTATTGATGATGTGCTGTGCAGTCATAAGGCGCGCATGATATAATTAACCTGTGGTTATGTCAAAAAACTAACCGATTTAACCGTTTATTTTTAACATCTTTAAACTCTTAACATTCAGGTTCAGTAGTGATTAAAAAAATTCTTGTCGCTAATCGCGGCGAAATTGCAGTGCGTATCGTTAGAGCTTGTTCGGAAATGGGCATTAAGTCCGTTGCGATATACTCTGACGCAGACCGTCACGCATTACACGTCAAAAAAGCAGATGAAGCCTATAACATTGGTTCAGATCCAGTAGTTGGTTACTTGAACGCTCACAACATTGTTAATTTGGCTGTAGCTTCAGGTTGTGATGCGCTTCATCCAGGTTATGGCTTTTTATCTGAAAATCCAGAATTAGCAGAAATCTGTGCGCGACGCGGTATTAAATTCATTGGACCAGATGCAAGCGTCATTCGTCAGATGGGCGATAAAATTCAAGCGCGTAACGCAATGGTCGCAGCAGGCATTCCTTGCACGCCAGGAAGTGATGGCAACTTAGCGGATCTTGAAGAGGCACGTAATCTCGCTGCCAAGATAGGCTATCCGGTGATGTTGAAAGCAACTAACGGCGGTGGCGGTCGTGGTATTAGACGCTGTAACGACGAAAAAGAATTGCTTGGTAATTATGACCGCGTCATTTCAGAAGCAAGTAAAGCTTTCGGAAAACCTGAAGTTTTCTTAGAAAAATGCGTCGTTAATCCACGACACATTGAAGTACAAATTGTTGGCGACAGCCATGGCAACGTTATTCACTTGTTTGAGCGCGACTGCTCTATCCAACGCCGCAACCAAAAACTCATTGAAATTGCGCCATCACCACAACTAAGTGATGCACAACGTGAATACATTGGAAATTTAGCGGTTAAGGCTGCAAAAGCAGTTGGTTACGAAAACGCAGGTACTGTTGAGTTTTTATTAGACTCGGACAACACGTTCTACTTCATGGAAATGAATACTCGCCTGCAAGTTGAACATACTGTTACCGAAACCATTACCGGTATTGATATCGTACAAGAGCAAATCCGCATTGCTGACGGCCAGGAGCTGCAATACAAACAAGATGAAGTTAAATATCGCGGTTTTGCAATGGAATTTCGCATTAATGCAGAAGACCCTAAGAATGATTTCTTGCCAAGTTTTGGTAAAATTACACGTTACTATGCACCAGGTGGTCCAGGTGTTCGTATGGATGCTGCGATTTACAGCGGATATGTTATTCCGCCCTACTATGACTCAATGTGCGCCAAACTTACCGTTTGGGCATTGGATTGGGACAGTGTGATTGAGCGTGGACGTAGAGCGCTTAACGATATGCTGGTCTATGGTGTTAAAACAACCATTCCATATTATCAAGAGATTTTGAAGCACCCAGATTTTAGAAGCGGCGAATTTGACACTAGCTTTGTAGAATCACACCCTGAGTTAAATAATTACGCTACAGCCTTCCCTCCTGAGTTAATCGCCGCTGCAATTTCAGCTGCGATTGCCGCTCATGAAGGCATTTAATTCATATCAATTAATAATTAAATAAAGTAAGTTAAATATATGGCACAAGTTCATGTTTCTGAATTAGTTTTAAGAGATGGTCATCAATCTCTCATCGCAACACGTCTTCGCACTGATGATATGTTGCCAATTTGCTCAAAATTAGATGCCATTGGTTTCTGGTCTCTTGAGGCATGGGGCGGCGCTACATTCGACACCTGTGTTCGCTATCTAAAAGAAGATCCATGGGAGCGCTTGAAGAAACTTCGTGCTGCCCTGCCTAACAGCCGTATACAGATGTTATTGCGTGGCCAAAACCTTTTGGGCTACCGTCATTACTCTGACGATGTTGTGCGCGCATTCGTTAAGCAATCTGCTGATTTAGGTGTAGATGTTTTTCGTGTATTCGATGCGATGAATGACATTCGCAATTTGCGCGTATCTATTGAAGCCGTCAAAAAACATGGCAAGCATGCTGAAGGAACAATTTCATTTACAACAAGCCCTGTGCACGACATCAACTATTTTGTTGAAATGGCAAAAGAGCTTGAATCTATCGGTTCAGACACAATTGCCATTAAAGACATGGCGGGCTTGCTTACCCCTAAAAGCACAACTGAGCTAGTTAAAGCTATTCGTGCTGCAGTTAAGTTACCTATTCACTTACACAGCCATGCTACATCAGGCTTAGCAAGTATGAATCTGTTAAAGGGTGTTGAGAATGGTGCGACCATTATTGATACCTGTAACTCATCCTTCTCTGAAGGTGCAAGTCATCCAACTACGGAGAGCTTGGTTGCTGCACTACAAGGTACTGAATATGACACAGGTTTAAGTTTGGCTTCGCTACAAGAAGTTACGGCTTATTTCCGTGAGGTTCGCAGAAAATACTGGCAATTTGAAAGTGAATTCACAGGCGTTGATACCCGCGTTTTAGTAAATCAAGTGCCAGGTGGCATGATTTCGAATCTTTCTAATCAACTGAAAGAACAAGGCGCACTCAACCGTATGGATGAAGTGCTTGCTGAAATTCCTCGTGTTCGTGAAGACTTAGGTTTTCCGCCACTTGTTACCCCAACATCACAAATCGTTGGTACACAAGCGGTACTAAACGTCATGACTGGTGCACGCTATAAATCTGTGACTAACGAAGTTAAAAACTACTTCTTAGGACAGTATGGCAAAGCGCCTGCAAAAGTGAATGTTGATATTAGAAATATTGCTGTCGGCTATGATGCAGAGGTTATTGATTGCCGCCCTGCTGATTTGCTTGAAGATGAGATGGAAAGATTGCGTCACGAATCTGAAGCCTGGGCAATGACAGAGGAAGACGTATTAACTTATGCGATGTTTCCTGATCTCGCCAAAACATTTTTACAAGAGCGCAATGCAGGTAGTCTGAAGCCTGAGCAACTACTGACAAAAGAAGCTGTTTCAACCAACGACTCAAGATACGCTCCTAATGAGTTCAAGGTCACCCTGCATGGTGAAACGTTTCATATTAAGTTAACGGGTAGCGGCCACGCAGGTGAAGAACAGCGTCCGTTCTATGTTTCTGTTGATGGCATTGCTGAAGAAGTCATTGTAGAAACCTTAAGTGAGATTGAGGTTGGAGGCAGTAAATCAAGTGGTAAAAAGAAAGCAGCTGCCAAAGTTGGTGCAAGCGGCCGCCCTCGCCCATCACATGAAGGCTGTGTAACGACAGCTATGCCAGGTAGTATCGTAGAGATTAAAGTTAAAGCGGGTGATAAAGTGAATGCAGGCGATGCTGTGCTCGTAATTGAAGCCATGAAAATGGAGAATGAAATTCAAGCATCAGTAACAGGCATTGTCGTTGCTGTGCACGTGAAAAAAGGTGATACCGTTACACCAGATGAGTCACTCCTAGAAATTCAACCTGAGTAATTAATTTCACTCCAGTACTCATTGGAAGCCGGCAGTAAGTTACTGTCGGCTTTTTTATAGGTAACATTCAGCCATATGAAACCAAAACTAATTCTCGCCTCATCATCACCTTATCGCCAAGAGTTACTGGCGAGGCTAGGCTTGCCATTTGATGCAATCTCACCAGCGATTGATGAGTCACCATTAGAGGGCGAGTTGCCACAAGAAACTGCATTAAGGCTCGCGCAGTTAAAAGCAAAAAAAATTGCTGAGTCACACCCTGATGCACTAGTGATTGGTTGCGACCAAGTTGCGACGCTAGATGGCATTCAGCTTGGCAAGCCAATGACGCATGAAAATGCAGTAAAACAGTTGCAGCATCAACGAGGTCGTCACGTCACTTTCCATAGTGCGTTGTGTCTGTTTAATGCGGCAACAAAACATATGCAAACTGAGGTTGTACCCTACGATGTGGAGTTTAGGCAGCTGACCGATGCTCAAATCGAAAATTACTTACGTATTGAAGCACCCTACAATTGTGCTGGCAGTGCAAAATCTGAAGGATTGGGTATTGCGCTTATTGCTTCCATGACAGGCTCTGATCCCAATGCCTTAATTGGATTGCCTCTCATTAAGCTCATTAGCATGCTTCAAAACGAGCAAGTTCACGTCATTTAATCATCACACAAGGTAAATCAAGATGACGCTAGGCACTTTGTACATGGTTCCGGTCACATTGGGTGACGACAACCTCAGTTATGTCATTCCTGCTGAAGTCATGACCTTAGTGCAGGGCTTAGAGTACTTTGTCGTTGAAAATGAAAAAAGTGCGCGTCGATTTTTAGGCTCAGTGAAAACAAACAAACCAGTGCGTGAGCTTAACTTCCAATTACTCAATGAACATAGCACTGAAAAAGACTTGCCTGCACTCATTGCGCCGTTACTTGCAGGGCACAATGTTGGAATGCTTTCAGAGGCTGGCTGCCCAGGCATTGCCGACCCGGGCGCTTTGCTTGCCGCTTTAGCACATAAAAAAAATATTCGCGTCTCACCATTAGTTGGCCCATCATCAATATTGCTGGGATTGATGGCTTCTGGCTTTAATGGACAACAGTTTACCTTTTTAGGTTACTTACCAAGCGATAAAGCTGCTCGCGTGGCAAAACTAAAAGCGCTTGAAAAGCAGTCACAAGGTGCTAATGAAACACAAATTTTCATTGAAACGCCCTACCGTAATCAACACATGCTGGAAGATATTCTGGCAAGTTGTAGTGCCAATACCAAGCTGTGTATAGCGAGAAACGTCAGTTTAGAAACTGAGTTGGTGATCAGTAAAACCATTGCTGAATGGAAAAAAAGTGAGCTGCCGGACCTACATAAGCAACCCACCGTATTTTTATTGCTCGCTTAAACTTTCTTTAAGAAGCACGTCTTTAATACTAAACCCTTAACTTTCTCAACACTACACTCAACCTCTTCAGGATCGTCTGTTAAACGGATATTTTTAGCGACAGAACCGCGCTTTAACGTGACTGATGTGCCTTTTACTTTTAAGTCTTTAATCAACTGCACTGAGTCGCCATCATTCAAGATGTTACCGTTACTATCTTTAGTATCACTCATTTATTTCCCCTTTTTAAGATTCAGTATTTTGTTGACTGGCGCATAGCTTTTTCGATGAATTGTTAACACACCATGCTCTTCAAGCATTTGTAAATGTAGAGGGGTTGGATAGCCTTTGTGTTTTGCAAATCCATAAGCGGGGTAAAGCTTATCAAGGTCATACAAATTTGCATCTCTTGCTGTTTTAGCCAAAATTGAAGAGGCTGAAATACAAGCTTCCTTACTATCGCCTTGAACAATGGCGCGCATTGGAAGAGAGAGCTTAGGACAATGCAAGCCGTCAATGAGGACTTCGTTTGGCACAAGGCTGAGGGCTTCAATAGATCGCTTCATTGCCAATAAACTTGCCTGGAGAATATTGATCTCATCAATTTCTTCCACACTGCTGCTCGCAATCGCCCACGCTAATGCTTTAGATTTGATTTCAATAGCAAGGGCATCACGCTTCTTTTCAGAGAGCTTTTTGGAATCAGCCAATCCCTCGATTGGATTGGCGGGGTCGAGAATCACTGCAGCAGCAAAGACAGCGCCGGCCAAAGGACCTCTGCCGGCTTCATCAACGCCACAAATTAAATGACTTGTCATCAAAGGTAAGCCAATACTGCTTCAGCTGCTTTATCTTCATTATGTTGACTAAGAAGCTTATGCATTTTAGTGAATTCAATATTAATTTCATTGAGCTTCGATTTGTCTTGCACCATATTAAGGATGGTTTGTGATAATTTATCTGGGCTAGCGTCATCTTGAAGCAACTCAGGCACAATAAAACGTCCTGCCAGAATGTTCGGTAAGCCTACGTAAGGTAAATAGTTCAACCGCTTTAGAATCTGCCAACTTAACCATGGCATCCGATAAGTAATTACCATCGGGCGCTTTAATAGTGCCGCTTCTAATGTGGCGGTGCCCGAAGCAACGACCACAAGATCAGCGGCTTGCATGGCCATGTGCGCATGGCCAAACAATATTTTAATGTTGGCTTGCGGTGACGCTGGATTTTCTTTAAAACCATCATAAATAGCTTGTTCAAATATGATTCGCGTTTCTCGCGTAATGAGCGGCACTAAAAATAAGGCATCAGGCTGAGTTTGAATAATGGTTTGGGCTGTCTTTACAAATAGGCTTGCCAGTTGTGTGACTTCACCTACCCTGCTGCCAGGTAACATCGCAATAATCAGTGGATGTTTTGTGAGATTTAAAGCTTCCCTGGCTTCCTGGACATTTGGATTAAGGGGTATCTATCGGCCAAAGGGTGTCCCACATAAGTAGCTTTGACATTCGCAGCCTCATACAAGGCGGGCTCAAATGGGAATAAAGTGAGTATATGATTCACCGCACGTTTTATTTTTCCCATGCGTCCTTTTCGCCAAGCCCAGATCGATGGACTGACGTAATGGATTGTCGTGATGCCATGATCTTTTAATCTTTTTTCTAATGAAAAATTAAAGTCAGGCGCATCAATGCCAATAAAGACTTTTGGCGGATTCTCAATAAAATGATTCCCAAGTTGTTTACGCATGCTAAACAAACTCGGTATTTGTTTTAAAACATCAAAACCATAACCATGGAGGGAGAGTTTTCCCATTGGGTAAAGCGACTTAGCACCTTCGGACATCATTTTAGGCCCAGCAATCCCGACAAACTCAATATCTGGCCTATGTTTTTTAATTGCGCGAATTAAGCGACTCCCAAGCAGGTCGCCAGAAGCCTCACCTGCAACGATACCAATGGTTAGCGCCATCTTAAACGTACCTGATTAGCGAATAATGCCGCGAGTGGATTGATTTAAAAATGCGACGAGGATGTCTAATTCAGGTGCATTTAACGCCTCTTGCGTCAGTACCTGTTTAGCCTCTTCAAGCGTCAAACTCTGGCGATAAAGTGTTTTGTAAGCACGTTTAATGTTTGTAATGCTTTCAGTCGAAAAGCCACGACGCTTTAAGCCTTCAGCATTGATGCCGTGTGGATTGGCATCATAGCCAGAAGCTGTTACATAGGGAGGAATATCCTTAAAAACAACCGAACCTACCGCGGTAATCACGTGCTGACCAATTTTGCAAAATTGATGAACGAGTGTGAAGCCACCAAGAATTGCATGATCAAACATATCAACATGACCAGCTAATGAAGAATTGTTCGCTAAAATCGTGTGGTTATGAACATGACAATCATGGGCGATGTGGACATAAGCCATAATCCAATTATGATCGCCAATCTTAGTCACGCCCTTATCTTGGACCGTTCCGCGGTTAAACGTACAAAACTCACGAATCGTATTGTGGTCGCCGATCTCTAGCTTGGTTGGTTCATCTTTATATTTCTTATCTTGTGGGGCTTCACCTAAGGATGAGAATTGAAAAACCTCATTTTTTTTGCCAATACTGGTGTGTCCGTTAATGACTACATGAGATCCAACTCGCGTACCACTATCTATTTTTACATCGGGTCCAATGATTGAAAATGCACCAACGGTTACATCATCGGCAAGTTCTGCTTTAGGATCAACAATTGCTGTTGGATGGATGTTTTTAAAAGCCATCATCAAGACACTTATTCGATTTCTTTAAGAATGCACATCATTTCAGCCTCTGCGACGATAGCTTCATCAACGTACGCAATTCCTTTGTACTTCCAAATCCCACGAAGAATACGCTCTATGCTGACTTTAAGAATGATTTGATCGCCCGGCGATACGGGTTTTTTGAATCTTGCATTATCAATCCCAGCAAAGTAATAAACTGCATCGTGAGTGGGTTTTACGCCCATTGTTTTAAATGAAAGAATTGCTGCTGCTTGTGCCATTGCTTCAACAATTAACACGCCAGGCATGACTGGATGGTATGGGAAATGGCCTGGAAAAAATGGCTCATTCATACTGACGTTTTTAACAGCAACTATCTGTTTGCCCAGTTCTAAGGACAGCACACGGTCAACCAACATAAACGGATAACGATGAGGCAAATGATCCAGTATTTCGTGGATGTCCATACTTGTGTTTACGTGATCACTCATTTTGTTACCTTATCTTTCACTATTGATTTTTTAGTTTTAATTGCGCAAGTGTGTTTTCTAGCACTTTAATTTTTTCTGTTACTTCAGTTAAATGACGCAAGCTAGCCGCTGTTTTTAACCAGTCTTCATGCTTTTGAAACGGCATAAGCGCAGTATAAGTGTCTGACTTTTGCAATGATCTAGTGATCATGCTTCCTGGCGATATGGTGACGTCATCTGCAATCTCTAAGTGTCCCAACACCATTGCCGCACCGCCAATCTTGCAGCGCTTTCCTATCTTAGCGCTCCCAGCAATACCAACACATCCAGCAATCACAGAGTGCTCACCAATCACGCAGTTGTGTCCTATTTGGATTAGATTGTCTAACTTAACGCCTTGCTCAATAATCGTATCATCAAGCGCGCCACGGTCTATCGTTGTGTTTGCACCAATATCTACATGGTCAGCAATCACTACTCGCCCCACCTGCGGAATTTTTACCCATATGCCATCTTGATTAGCATAACCAAAACCATCTGCACCGATTACTGCGCCAGCAGCAATAGTACAACTCGCTCCAATCACACAATTTGCGTAAATGGTGACATTGGGTTGCAATTTGGTATTTTTACCGATCTTGACATTGTCCCCAATAAAACATCCCGACCCTACTTCTACCCCATCAGAAAGTGTGACATTGTTTCCAATTACCACATTCGGTGCGATGGCACATGTTTTCGCTATGTTCGTTACTTCACCCATCACTACGCTTGAATGCACTCCAACAGGAATTCTAGTGTTAGGATTGAGAAGTGAAGATACTTTTGCAAAGTAGGCATAGGGGTTGTCTGTGACAATACATGGCAATTGGGTGTGGCATTGATCATCTTCAGATAAAATCATTGCACTTGCTTGGGTTGATGCAAGACTTTTCCGATATTTCGAATCCGAAATAAAACTAATGCTACCAACTTGCGCATTTGCAATGGATGCTACGCAATCAATCGTTGTGTCTTTCCCAACTAGTTTTCCACCGAATAAATCGACTAACTCTTTAAGCGTTACTGACATGCTTGGATATCAACCTCAAATAAGGTTAATTATTTTTTTCCTAAAGACTTCAGTACTTTTTCAGTAATGTCGATTTTCTTGTTGGCATATGCAACACCGCCATAAACAACCAAATCATAGCCTTCAGCTTCAGATACGGCGGTAACTGCTTTGTTAATACGATCTTGTAATGCACCTAACTCTTCATTTTTACGCAAGTTAACATCTTCACGCAACTCTCGTTGTTTACGTTGAAAATCAATTTTAAGATTAGCGGCATCACGTTCTTTATTTTTTCTATCAGCATCTGACATCGTCAATGCATCTTTATCAAGTGATGATTCAATCTCTTTGATTTGTTTTTGAATACGCTCAAGCTCCTGAGTGCGAGGGCTGAATTCTTTCTCAAGCTTCTTGCCGCTTTCAGCTGTTTGAGGTGCTTCTTGCAAGATTTTATCGACCTGTACGTAACCAATTTTAAGCTCCACAGCTTGAGAGTTGGCAGCGAATACAAATAAACCAGCAAGTAATAAATGACTGAATAATTTACTCAATTTGAATCTCCTAATATCTTTTTACTAATTAAAACTGTGAGCCCATTTGGAATTGAATCATTTGTGTTCTATCCGTAGATTGTGGGTTAAGCGCTTTTGCGAACACCAGTTTGATTGGGCCAAATGGTGAATACCAACTGATACCAGCCCCTGCTGAGTATCTTAACTCTCCCAAACTAAAATCTTGATTGGCAGCGTAAACATTACCAGCATCTATAAATGTACTTAAACGTAACTGACTAGAATCCTTCATGCCTGGCACTGGGAAATAGATCTCAGCATTGCCAACAATACGTTTTGTACCACCAGTGAAAAATCCAGCGTTGGTACCATCTGCTGGCTCATACTTACCAATCGCGCTTGTGTCATAACCACGCACGGAGTTCACACCGCCGACGTAGTAATTTTTAAAGTAAGGGAAGTCTTTGGAACCGTAGGTATCGCCATATCCCAATTCGCCGTTTAGCATAAACGTCATAAAGTTATTAATAGGCTGATACCATGAGTGCTTGTAATCAAGCTTGTAGTATTCCAAATCTAAACCTGGCAAACCAATTTCCGCAAAAATTCTTTGGTAAACACCCTCTTTAGGGAAGAGTGTGCTGTCACGAGTATCGTGAGCCCAGCCCAAATTCAACATATACGAATAATTAGCACATCCGAGGCTGGCCTCAGTGCCGCAATATAGCTTGTAGCGTTTTGGACTATTTGCTTCTAGGATTACATCTGTGTAATCAAACGAAATACCTGCATTAACTGAGTCACGCTCATTTAGCGGCATACCAAACGATACACCACCACCATATGAAGATGTTTGATAGGTGCCAGTCCCTAAGCTCTTAGTATTGACATCACGACGATAAATATTAAAGGTGCGACTGATTCCGTCTGGCGTAAAGTAAGGATCTGTATATGATAATGAATATACAGTATTAATTTTACCTGTATTGACTTGTGCAGCTACACGATTGCCGGTGCCAAGGAAGTTGTTCTGGTTAACCGTCACGCCCAGTACGATGCCCTCGTAACTGGATAGACCTGCACCAAACATGATGCTACCAGTAGATTTCTCTGTCACTTTGACATTGACATCCACTTGGTCAGATGTACCCGGCACAGCTGGCGTTTCAAGGTTAACGTCGGAGAAGTATTGCAAACGATCTAGACGCTGCTTAGATCGCGTGATTTTGTCAGCGCCATACCAAGAGGACTCCATCTGGCGCATTTCACGTCTGATGACCTCATCCCGTGTTCTAGTGTTTCCCGTGAGATTGATGCGGCGAACATAAACGCGACGGCCAGGGTCCACCATAAACGTAAATGCAACAGTATGATTCTCCTTGTCTACTTCAGGAACGGCATTTACGTTTGCAAATGCATAGCCTTCATTTCCAAGCCTATCACTCATCGCTTTACTTGATGTAGTTACTTTTTGGCGATTGAAAGTGTCTCCAGTGTCAAGACTAATCAGCTTGCGCAAATCATCTTCTGGGATAATGGTGTCTCCGGCAACTTTGACGCCTGTTACCGTGTATTTTTCACCTTCAGTAATGTTGGCCGTAATGTAAATATCGCGCTTATCTGGAGAGATGGAAACTTGGGTGGATTCAATATTGAATTCTAAGTACCCCTGATTCATGTAAAAAGAACGTAATGTTTCCAAATCCGCAGTTAGTTTTTGTTTTGAGTATTGATCGTTTTTATTCCACCAAGTCAACCAATCAGGTGTGGTTAGTTTGAGTTGTTATGCAACTCATCTTCGGTGAATGCTTGGTTACCGACAATGTTAATACTTCTGATTTTAGAAACAGCGCCTTCCTCAATTTCAAATCGGAGCCCAACACGGTTGCGTTCCAATGGACTGACACTGGCCTTTACAGTTGCACCATATTTTCCTTGCGATAAATACTGACGTTTAATTTCTTGCTCTGCACGATCAAGCATCGACTTATCAAAAATGAGGCCTTCTGAAAGGCCAATTTGTTTAAGCCCTTCTTTCATTTTGTCTGTTGGAAATGATTTGTTACCGTTAAAAGTAATTTGTGCAATCGCAGAGCGTTCTTGGATAGTCACGACGAGGACGTCTTGATCTGACTCTATTCTGACATCTTTGAAAAAACCAGTACCGTAAAGGGATTTAATGGCTTGTGTTGCCTTGTCATCATCCATCGTCTCGCCGACTTTCACTGGAAGATAACTAAACACAGTGCCAGCCTCTGTGCGTTGAATACCCTCTACACGGATATCTTTTACAATAAAGGGTTCTATTGCAAATGCGCTAGTGGCGTAAATACCAATCAATGCAATTGGAATTTGTTTGAGCTTGGTACGTAATTTATCTTTAAAAATCATTAGGCCTAGCCCGTTATCAATCGACTTAAATCATTATATAAAGCGCATGCCATAAGTAATCCTAGAATTGCCAAACCAATCCGCTGACCCATTTCCATGACTTGGTCGGAAACGGGGCTTCCCTTTATTATTTCAACCATATAATACAACAAATGTCCGCCATCCAACACAGGGATTGGCAGTAGATTTAACACACCTAAACTGATACTAATTACTGCCAAAAAAGCAATGAATGCATTCAATCCTAAGTTGGCGCTCTGCCCTGCGTAAGTTGCAATTGTGACTGGCCCACTGATCGATTTAATCGAAACTTCACCAGTCAACATATTACTTAACATTTTCAAGCTAAAAGCTGATGTTTCGTAAGTTTTTTGGACGGCTTTAAGGAGAGCCGTTATCGGCGAATGATGAATGGTAATCAAATATTGATTCATCATACTTTCATTCATTGATACTCCTGCGCCAACTTGACCGATTGAATGGCCATTTTTATTAATAACATCGGGTATTACATTAATGTCTAGATGTTGATTTGTTCGCTCTATTGAGAGTTTTAGGTTTTTGTTTGGACTATCTTGAATAATCTTTACAAGCGACTCCCAATCGGCAACCAATTCCCCATCGACAGTCAAAATTTTATCGCCAGTCTGCAATCCAGCCCTCTCAGCAGGGCTATTCTGAATAAGATTACCAATGACGGGATCAACAACTGGTTTAGATGGTTTCAGTCCAAGTTTTGCCAAAAAATCAGCATCTAGGTCGGATTCGGTAATGCCGGTCAGGTCTAGGTAGCGGGTATGTTTTTGTTGATGACGATCAATCGTTTGAACAGCCACTGTTGGTGATTTAAACACCTGGCGAATTAATATCCATTGAATATCTTGCCATAATTGAACATCATGACCTGCGATATTAACGATCCGATCTTCTCGATGCAGTTGAGCTGCATTTGCTGCGCTTCCTTCAGCGACATCAGCGAGCACCGGTTTTAACCCTATCGTGCCTTGCATCATGAGCAACCAATACAAGACAACTGCAAGTAGTAAATTAGCTATCGGGCCCGCTGCAACAATTGCGATGCGCTTGTAAACCGATTGTCGATTGAAAGCTCTATTTAATTCATGAGAGTCCATTAACAACTTATCATGCTCAGATAACTCTCGTTCATCTAACATTTTGACGAATCCACCGAAAGGAAGCGCTGAAAGAACAAATTCTGTTTTGTCTTTACCAAATGTTTTCGTGAAGAATGGGCGGCCAAATCCAATTGAAAATTTAAGTACTTTGACGCCACACCATCTCGCCATTTGAAAATGACCATATTCATGTATGGCAATTAAGATGGCTAAAGTGAAGACGAATGATAAGAGTGTGATCATTGGACCTTCGCTATCCATACATTTGCTAAACTTCGCGCTTCATCATCGGATGAAATAAGCATTTCCAGATCAGTCACTGGTTTAATAACGCTACTTTCTAAAACAGACTCGATCAGCACTGGAATATCGGTAAAGCCGATCTTTTGATTGATAAACGCACCAACAGCAACTTCATTAGCTGCGTTCATAATTGCTGCTGCGTTACCTCCCACTCTTAGCGCATCAAAAGCTAATCTCAAACAAGGAAATTTATGAAGGTCAGGCGCCTCGAAGTCAAGATGTGCAATTTTAAATAAATCCAGCGAATTTACACCACTCTCAATTCTCTCTGGGTAGCCCAATGCGTATGCAATTGGTGTTCTCATATCAGGGTTTCCAAGTTGCGCAAGCACAGATCCATCTATGTATTCAACCATCGAGTGAATCACGCTTTGGGGGTGCACAACGACCTCAATTTGATCGGGAGATGCATTAAATAACCAATGCGCTTCTATCACTTCCAGGCCCTTATTCATAAGAGTAGCCGAATCAATGGTAATTTTGGGCCCCATTACCCAATTAGGATGATTTAACGCCTGATTGACGGTGACTTGTTTAAGCGCATCGTAACTCGCTTGCCTAAATGGCCCGCCAGAGGCGGTTAAGATAATCTTTTTAACACCACCATGCTCTAGGTTTGCCTGCTTACCATGCGGCATTACTTGGAAAATTGCATTATGTTCGCTATCGATAGGCAGTAATGTTGCACCCCCATCAGCGACAGCCTGCATAAAAATGCTACCTGCCATCACAAGCGTTTCTTTATTGGCCAATAAAATACGCTTACCTGCTTTTGCCGCTGCAATTGCAGGCTTCAATCCCGCAGCGCCGACAATCGCAGCCATGACCACATCTACTTCTTCGTGGGCTGAAACAAGTTCTAGCGAAGCCATACCGCTAAGCACCTCAGTAGCACTTCCTACATGATTTAGTTTAGATGCAAGCTGCTCGGCAGCACCCTCCTCTAGCATGACGGCATACTTAGGTTTAAATTTTAGGCATTGGTTAAATAGCGCTTCAACGTTTTGATTGGCGGTTAAAGCAAAGACAGCAAATCGATTTGGATGTTGTGAAATAACATCCAAGGTATTGATACCGATGGTGCCAGTTGCACCCAGTATAGTGACAGGCTGCAACTTAGGCATTAAATACTACGGCCTTGAGGTACAAGTATAAGTTGTAATAAATCGGCAAAGTGAGCAAGAACATCACCAATGGAAGGCTAGAAGTTAAGCCATCAATTCGATCTAACACGCCTCCATGCCCTGGCAATAGATTGCCACTATCTTTAACGCCCGCTTGTCGTTTGATCAGTGACTCAAATAGGTCTCCCAAAATACTTAACACCATCACCCCCCAAAAAACGAGCACAAACCAATAGCTTTGATGTGTTAGATAGGACAGCAGGAATGAAAAAGCTGTCGTGGCTACTAAAGCACCCATCACACCTTCCCAAGTTTTTCCTGGGCTGATAGATGGGGCTAGCTTGCGTTTCCCAAAGCGTTTCCCTGCAAAATAAGCTGCGGTATCCGCAATCCAAACGGTCATTGCAAATACCACTAATAGAATAGGATTGATTTCTCGAAGGGCGATCATGGACAAAGCAAAAGGAATGATGATAACTAAGCCAAGCAATGCCATCACAACACGATTGCTAATCAAAATATTAAATCCAAGCAAAATGGGTGCAACGATCAGCCAAAAAAGCACGGCAGCAAAAACACTCCAGAACACAATCAGTTGAATAAGTTGTGGGTTTAGAATTAACAACCATAGACCAAACAATCCGATTGACGCGGTATACGCGATGCTGGCAGACTTGTTCAATTTCGACATGTTTGCCCATTCCCAGCTAGCCAGCAATGAAATCATCAACATTAATAAACCCCAGTAAAGTTGGGGTAAACAAACAAAGGCTGCGCCGATTGTAATGATCAAAATAAGTGAGGTGATTAAACGAGTTTTAAGCATAGTTAACTTGCAGTCAATTGTTCACTGGTGCGTCCAAATCGACGCTCCCGTTGTTGATAAGAATGAATGGCGAGCTTAAAAGCATCATCGTCAAAGTCAGGCCAGAGCGTATCCGTAAAGTACAACTCAGCGTAGGCTAATTGCCATAGCAAAAAGTTACTGATCCGCTTTTCCCCTCCTGTTCGAATAAATAAGTCGGGCTCAGGTGCGTAATGCATCGAAAGATAGGGACTCAAATGATCTTCTGTATAGTTTCCGGTCAAACTTGGATTGGCCTTTTGCATCGCATTCGTTGCTTGCAGAATATCCCAGCGACCGCCGTAATTTGCGGCAATGGTGAGTGTCAGTCCTGTGTTATTTGCAGTCAGCCGCTCAGCCGCGATGATTTCAAGTGATAGCGCTTCATTAAATTGGGATTTGTCACCAATCATGACAAAACGGACATTACTTTTATGCAGTTTAACGACCTCTTTTTTTAGAGCCTCCATAAATAAACTCATTAAAAAACTGACTTCTTCTGGAGGTCTGCGCCAGTTCTCGCTGCTAAATGCAAACAAAGTAAGGTACTCAACACCGATATCAACACAATGCTTAATCATGCCGCGCACTGTTTCAACTCCAACCTTATGCCCAGCAACACGTGGCAAAAAGCGTTTTTTTGCCCAGCGCCCATTGCCATCCATGATGACAGCAATATGGCGTGGTATTTCAAGCACCTCTGGGATAACGCTGGTTGAGCTAGAGAATATGCTCAATTACAGCTCCATCTTGAATATAAATAGGCGTATCAAGGGCAAGTTAAACAGCCATTAAATCTGTTTCTTTGGCTTGCAACATCTTGTCGATTTCAGCCACGTTCTTGTCAGTGATTTTTTGAATCTCATCTTGCGCACGACGCTCATCATCCTCACTGATTTCTTTGTCCTTAATCAGCTTTTTCAATGCATCATTAGCATCACGACGGATGTTGCGTACAGCAACTTTCGCGTTTTCACCTTCGGTACGTACCACTTTAATCAAATCTTTACGGCGCTCTTCAGTCAGCATTGGCATTGGAACACGGATCAAATCCCCATTTGTAGCTGGATTTAATCCTAAATCAGCATCACGAATCGCTTTTTCAACTTTACCAATCATTGGTTTTTCATAAGGCTGCACGTTAATCGTACGCGCATCACCTAATGTGACGTTAGCTACTTGATTGACAGCCACCATAGAGCCGTAATACTCGACCATGACGTGATCTAGCAAGCCTGTATGAGCGCGACCAGTGCGCACTTTACCTAAATCATTCTTAAGCGCATCTAGCGACTTTTGCATCTTTTGTTCTGCATTTGATCTTACTTCGGCTAACATTTTCTTCTCCTTGCTAATAACTTAATTGGATATAAATTAAGGGTATCAGGTCATGCTTAATTCATTAAGCCAAAACCTTAGTTCCTTCATCCTCACCCATCACAACACGCTTCAATGCGCCTTGCTTGAATATACTAAACACTGAAATTGGAAGATTTTGATCGCGACACAGCGTTAATGCTGTTGCATCCATCACTTTTAAATTTTTGCCAATAGCTTCATCAAATGAAACTGTGGTGTAACGCATTGCATCTGGATTAGTTTTTGGATCATCTGTATAGATACCATCGACCTTAGTGGCCTTAATGACAATATCGGCACTCATCTCAAGACCACGAAGCGCTGCTGCGGTATCAGTTGTAAAAAATGGATTGCCTGTACCCGCACCAAAAATTACCACACGCCCCTCTTCAAGGTAGCGAATTGCCTTGCCGCGAATATAAGGTTCCGCAACCTGCTCGATGTTAAGCGCTGATTGAACACGGCTCACTAAGCCAATGTGTTTCATTGCATCTTGAAGTGCCAATGCGTTCATGACAGTAGCAAGCATGCCCATATAGTCAGCAGTTGCTCGATCCATCCCTTCAGCAGCCGGCGCAACGCCTCTAAAAATATTGCCGCCGCCAATCACTACCGCCACCTGCACACCTAAATCTACAACCTCTTTAACTTCACCAACAATCCGATTGATGGTAGCGCGATTGATGCCATATGCATCATCCCCCATGAGGGCCTCGCCAGAAAGTTTTAATAAGATGCGTTTGTATTTTGGCGTTTGTGCAGACACGGTATAAAACTCCTGTTCTATTGTGCAAAACGATGACGCCAAGCTCTCCTTGGATATCATCGTTTTGCGAGTTTACAACATTGTGCAGCTAAAAATCAGCTGCGCAATTATTTTTTATAACTTAGCAGCAGCAGCCACTTCAGCAGCGAAATCAGTCACTACTTTTTCGATGCCCTCACCCACGGTGTACATCGTGAATGAAGCAACTGAAGCGCCTTTTGATTTCAATAACTGCTCAATTGTTACCTTGTCATCTTTAACAAAGTTTTGGCTTAGCAAAGTTACTTCTTTCAAGAATTTTTGCACGGTACCGTCAGCAATTTTCTCAAGCATCGCATCTGGCTTGCCAGCTTCTTTAGCCTTTTCAATTGCAACACGACGCTCAGCTTCAATCAGCGCTGCATCAACACCGCTCGCATCCAATGATTTTGGCTTTGCAGCCGCAATGTGCATGGCGATATCTTTACCAAGCGCTTCGTCACCACCAACAACATCAACGATGACGCCAATTTTGCTTCCGTGAACATAAGAAGACAATTTACCTTGCGCTGCCAAACGGACAAAGCGACGTGGCGTAATGTTTTCACCAATCTTACCAACTAATTGTGTACGAACATCTTCTGCAGTGCTGCCATTCATAGGCAATGCTGCAACAGCTTCGATGTTTGCTGGGTTGCTTTTCTCAACAACAACAGCTAACTCACGCACGTAAGCCAAGAAATCATCATTCTTTGCACAGAAGTCTGTTTCAGAATTCACTTCAATCATTGCGCCAGTTTTGCCATCAGCGCTGATGCTAACGCCAACTGTACCTTCGGCAGCAACACGGCCAGCAGCTTTGCTTGCTTTGTTACCAAAACGAACACGTAGAATCTCTTCAGCGCGGTCCATATCGCCGTCAGCTTCTGACAACGCTTTTTTACAATCCATCATCGGAGCATCAGTACGCTCACGTAACTCTTTTACCATTGATGCGGTAATTTCAGCCATTTAAAACTCCTTAAATTTAATCTTGGCTTAAGGGCAGATTCACTTAAAAGCCACTATATTCAAAAGTATTAGGTATAAAAAAAGGGGCCTGAGCCCCTTTTTGATGGGGTATTACTCTGCTGCAGCTTCTACAGCTGGTTCTTCGTCTGCAGATTTAACAATCTCAGCGATGAATTGGTTGCGACCTTCTAGCACAGCATCAGCGATACCACGAGCGTACAAACGAATTGCACGGCTTGAGTCATCATTACCAGGAATCACGTAAGTAACACCATCTGGTGAGTTGTTAGTATCAACAACACCGATGACTGGAATACCAAGCTTAGCCGCTTCTGTCACAGCGCCGCTTTCGTGACCAACGTCAACGATGAAAATTGCATCAGGCAAACCGCCCATTTCTTTAATGCCACCGATAGAACGTGAAAGTTTTTCAACTTCGCGTTTGTAGCCCAAAGCTTCTTTTTTGCCGAATTTTTCCAAGCTACCATCTTGTAGCATTGTTTCGTAGTCAGTTAAACGCTTGATAGATTGCTTAACTGTTTTGAAGTTAGTCAACATACCACCTAACCAGCGATGGTTAACGTATGCACAGTTTGAACGAACTGCTTCTTCTTGCATGATGTCACGTGCTTGGCGTTTAGTACCAACGAACAAAATGCGACCCTTGTTTGCTGAAAGTTGACGCACATATTTCAATGCATCTTCAAACAAAGGCAATGTTTTTTCTAAGTTAACGATATGGATTTTATTGCGATCACCGAAAATGAACGGCGCCATTTTTGGGTTCCAGTAACGGGTTTGGTGGCCGAAGTGAACTCCAGCTTCTAACATTTCACGCATAGTAACGGACATAAAAGTCTCCAGTAAGGGTTATAGCTCACATGCTCCCAAAAACATCCGCATGAGCGAACACCCTGTACGAGGAGCATGATGTATTTATAAAATTTGCTTATGCAAAAGCCGCAAAAAACAAACTCATCAAGCTAAGTCAATAAAAATATTAAATAAAAAACCATTAAAGCCTGTAAAACATTCAGACTCTAATCGTTGCCGCTTTGCTGATTGATTACCAGCTAAACGGGTGCAGTATGATACCATAAGCACATCTCGAAACTCAAGGAAAACCTTAGCCAGAATGGCTTTAAGTTTGAATTATGGCAATTACGATTAAAAACGAACAAGACATTGAAAAAATGCGCGTCGCAGGCAAGCTTGCTTCCGAGGTGTTAGATTTTATCACTCCTTACGTAAAACCAGGCATTACCACTGGTGAACTAGACAAGCTATGCCACGACTATATGGTCAATGAGCAAAAAAGCATCCCAGCCCCGCTTAATTACGCACCACCAGGTCACGTGCCCTACCCTAAATCCATTTGCACATCAGTCAACCATCAAATTTGCCACGGTGTTCCAGGTGAAAAAGTGCTCAAAAATGGTGATGTCGTTAATCTAGACATTACCGTGATTAAAGATGGCTATCACGGTGACACTAGCCGTATGTTTTATGTAGGAGAACCCTCAATTCAGGCCAAACGCCTGTGTGAAGTCACTTACGAATGTATGTGGCTGGGTATTACAAAAGTAAAGCCAGGCGCTACATTAGGTGACATTGGTTACGCCATTCAATCTTACGCAGAAAAAAATGGCTTTAGCGTGGTTCAAGAGTTTTGTGGGCACGGCATTGGTAAAAAATTCCACGAAGACCCTCAAGTGCTTCATTACGGAAAATCAGGCTCAGGGCTCAAGTTGCAAGCGGGCATGATCTTTACGATCGAGCCGATGATCAATGCTGGCAAGCGCTTTATTAAGCAACTTGGTGACGGCTGGACTGTCGTCACCAAAGACCATAGCTTATCAGCACAGTTTGAGCACACGATTTTAGTAACGCCAACAGGCTACGAAGTACTCACCGTTTCAAGTGGAACACCTGCTATCCCAAGCATTGTTAACGCATAGTTACCCTCGAGCGCAAAATGCAAGCTGACAACCAAGCAAATATTTGGCGCAATCAATTAAGAGACACACAAACCATCCTTCGTGATGACTTTTTTGAGCACAAAAACACAAGAAAACTGTTAACCCAGCAATCCAAGCTTGTTGATGGTGTATTAAAAGATATTTGGGCGCGATTTGGTTTAAACCAATCCGTCAGTCTAGTGGCCGTTGGCGGCTATGGGCGCGGCGAGCTTTTTCCCTACTCCGACGTTGATTTACTGATCCTTCTACCCAACAACGCAGACCAATCAATCAATGAACGCGTAACGAGCACGATAGGCTTGTTTTGGGATATTGGGTTGGCTGTCGGTCACAGCGTTCGCAACTTGGATGAATGCCTTGCAGAAGCTCAAAAGGATGTGACCGTTCAAACCAACCTGCTGGAATCAAGGTTAATTGCTGGCGACTCATCTCTATTTTCAAGCTTCCAAACACAAATGGTTGAAGCAAATGATTCGCGTGCTTTTTTCAGTGCAAAACTTCATGAACAAGAACAACGCCATGCACGTTTTGATGACACAGCATACAACCTAGAACCAAACATCAAAGAAAGTCCTGGTGGCTTACGTGATCTACAAATCATTCTATGGATTGCCCGTAGCCTTAAGCTAGGTGAAGACTGGCGATCACTTGTGACCCATGGTCTGATTAGCCAGTCAGAACTTCGTCAAATTCGCAAGCATGAGCAGCACTTACAAATGCTGCGCATCCGCTTGCATTACATGGCAAAACGCAGGGAAGACCGACTAATTTTTGATGTACAGAATGAGCTGGCAGATGCCTTAGGCTTTAGTAATACAAAACGCTACCGCGCCAGTGAACAGCTGATGCGAGATTATTATAAAAGCGCAAAAGCGGTAGGATTGTTTAACGAAATACTCCTTAAGCTCCTCAAGGAGTTGGCAGCACCTGAAACCATCTCGGTAGAGCCGATTAATGAAAGATTTGACGCCTGCAACGGGCTCTTAAGTGCCAAATCCAACACGCTTATTCAGCGCAACCCCAAATGTATTTTTGAAATATTCGCGCTCATGCAACAGCGACCAGAAATTACTGGAATGAGTGCTAACCTTCTAAGAACTTTGCAGCGCGTAAAAAACTTAGTCAACAAAGACTTTCGTCAAGACCCCGAAAATAAAGCGCTATTTATACAGATGCTAAAGTATCCGAGCGGTGTCACTAATGTGCTTAAAAGCATGAACCGCTATGGCATTCTCGGTAAATACATTCCAGCTTTTGGACGAATCGTGGGCCAAATGCAGCATGATTTATTTCATGTATACACCGTCGATGAACATATTCTCCATGTGTTGGAAAATTTACAACGATTCTCCATTGGCGAATTTGGTCATGAATTTCCATTATGTAGCAAACTGCACTCAAGTTTTGACCAGCCATATTTGCTTTACTTGGCGGCGCTATTTCATGACATTGCAAAAGGACGTGGTGGCGACCATTCAAAGTTAGGTAGTCTGGATGCGAGCCGTTTTTGTAAGCAGCATGGGCTTTCTCGAGCGGATACAAGGCTGGTGTCTTGGATGGTTGAGTCTCATTTAACGATGTCGAGTACAGCGCAAAAACATGACTTATCAGATCCCCAGGTGATTGAAGATTTCGCAGTACTTGTTGTTGATATCCGCCATCTTACAGCCCTATACCTCCTAACAGTTGCTGACATTAGGGGGACTAGCCCAAAAGTTTGGAATGCTTGGAAAGCTAAATTACTTGAAACCTTATTTTTGTTGACGCAACGGCTCCTAAGTGGAGATGCTTATGAGACAAAGGACGAGTTGACTGCACGTAAAAAAGAGGCTCAGGCAACGCTGAGTCATTACAGCATTATGGAAAGATCCTATCAGCCTCTTTGGGATCAGTTTGGCGAGCAGTACTTCCTTAGACATACTGGACAGGAAATTGCTTGGCATAGTCGATTGTTAATAGCACACTTGAATACCGATGAGCCGATTGTAAGAGCAAGACTTAGTCCTTCTGGAGATGGTATTCAGGTAATGATCTACACCCCTGACCGTGATGATTTGTTTGCCTGTATTTGTGGCGTATTCGAGAGAATGGGATATACCGTTGTTGAAGCAAAAATTCATACCACTAAAAACGCTTATGCATTGGATAGCTTTTTAGTTTTAGATCAAAACGATAGGTCTGTAAGTTATCGAGACTTATTAAGTTATATTGAGTATGAGCTTGGCAACAGTTTACGCAATAAGACCCCGCTAATCGCACCTGCAAAAGGTCGCTTGAGTCGTCAGGTCAAACATATGCCTATTAAATCAAGCATTATGGTTGAAAGCGTTGCTGAGTCGAATAATCATAAGATTGAAATTGTGGCTGGGGATCGCCCAGGTTTATTATCGACGATTGCACATGCCTTCTTTACGCATGAAGTTAAAATTCAAACGGCAAAGATTAATACCTTGGGTAAGCGGGCTGAAGACGTATTTTTAATCTCCGGCAAGCATGGCGAGAAACTGAGTGAAACGACAGCCCAAGCCCTTCAAGACTCACTTAAGGAAAGTTTTAATTAGGCTAGATGGTTTGATTTGGAAATTAATTCACGAAGTTCGGATGGATGATTAATAGCAAAATTTGCCCCCCAATCCATTGGGCGGTCAGATTTGTCTAAATAACCCCACAACGCTACCACTGTCTTCATACCAGCTGCATTGCCCGCCTCAATATCTCGCTCAGCATCTCCCACGAAGAAACACTCGCTCGGCACAACAGATGCTTGCTCACATGCCAAAAATAAAGTGTCAGGCGCTGGCTTTGGTGCTGCTGCATCATCGCCACACACTAAACAAGCCATCGAATGAATTAAGTGCATTGAGTCAATTAATGGCGCAGCAAAGCGTCGTGGTTTATTCGTCACAACACCCCAAGAAACGCCCGACTGTTCCAAAACGGTCAATAGCTCACTCACGCCATCAAAAAAGGCTGGTGAGCGATTAAAGACCTGATGATATAAATCTAAATACTCGATGCGCATTTCCTCAAATGACTTATCGTCCGGTGTTAAGCCGAAACCAAGACCTAAGAGCCCTTTTGATCCATGCGATGCATAAGGACGTATAGCCTCCATTGTTAATGGCGCTAATCCATGACGCTCTCGCTGTAAATTAAGTGCAAATCCTAAGTCAGGTGCAGTATCAACAAGCGTTCCATCTAAATCAAATAAAATCATCGTAATGGCTTAATGGTGTGAATGAGATAGTTAACAGAAGTATCCTGACCTAAGGAATAATGATCCGTTAATGGGTTATAACCCATGCCCCTAAGTTGATTAATATCCAATCCCGCATGACGCGCCCAAGCAGATAACTCTGAGGGTTTAATGAACTTCTGATACTCATGCGTGCCTTTAGGAAGCATTTTTAGAACATATTCCGCACCGATCACCGCGAATAAATAAGCCTTGGGATTGCGATTGATGGTGGAAAAGAACACTGATCCACCTGGTTTGACTAAAGAAGCGCATGCCCTAACAATGGCTTCTGGATCTGGCACATGTTCAAGCATCTCCATACATGTCACCACATCAAAACTTTCGGGCTGCTCCCCGGCAAGGTCTTCAGCGGAAATAAGTCGATAGTCCACCTTCGAGCCAGATTCAAGCTGATGAAGCTGTGCAACTTTTAAGGCTTTATCACCTAAATCAATCCCAGTAACAATTGCACCTTTTTCATCCATGGATTCAGAGAGAATACCCCCGCCACAGCCAATATCGAGGACTCGCTTGCCATTCAGGCTCACTAATTCATCAATAAAATTTAAGCGTAAGGGGTTAATGGCATGCAATGGCTTAAATTCACTCGTCTTATCCCACCATCGGTGAGCGAGGGTTGCAAATTTTTCAAGCTCTGCTGGATCAGCATTTAAGCCTTGTGTTGATTGAGTTTCGATTGCCATAGCAATGCAATTTCCTTTAATTCATTAGGTTCAATATTGGCAAATAGCCCTGACAACTGATTTGAGCGCTCAAATCGTAAATCACCAGCCACCCAAACATGGCTCACGTGTTCACGACCACAGACATAGATCAAATGGGATAGAGGGTCAAAACATGGCAAAGTTTCCACATCAGCAATCCTTACTGCAGTTAAATCCGCCAATTTACCGACTTCAATTGAACCGATTTGATCATCTAAACCTAGAGCCCTAGCTCCATTGATGGTTGACATCTCAAGCGCTTTTGAGGCTGGTATAGAGGTGGCATCCTCGGAAGTTGCTTTTGCCAATAAAGCGGCCATGCGCATCTCGGCAAACATGTCCTGTCGATTATTGCTTGCTGCCCCATCGGTCCCTAGACCAACATTAATCCCTGCGTTTGATAACTGAGTAATCGGCGCGATACCACTGGCTAACTTCGCATTAGAGGTCGGACAGTGCGCGACATGACTTCCATAAGCACTCAGTAAACTGAGATCCTCATCATCCATGTGCACGCAATGTGCCGCTGTCAGATTGGGGCCGAGCAGTCCCAGATTCGCCATGCGTTTAATGGGTCTAACCCCATGCTTTTCAATGCTTTCAGCAACCTCCGCCTTCGTTTCATGCAGATGGGTATGAATGCCTAATCCCAACTGCTCAGCGTAGGTAATGATCTTCTCAAAAGTTGAGTCAGCAACGGTATAAGGCGCATGTGGCGACATGCTTGCTGACAGTAAAGGATGTCCGCGCCACGTGTCGCGAATAAGAAGCCCCTTTTCTATATAGTCATCTGCATTACTCGCGTAACTAGTAGGAAACTCTAAGATAACCAAGCCCAGTTGTGCTCGCATACCAGCCTGCATAGCAGCCTCGGCAGTGGCCTGAGGATAAAAGTACATATCATTAAAACAAGTAACGCCACCCGCCAACATCTCAGCACAACCAAATAATGCACTATCGCGGACAAAACGTTCAGAAACTACTTGCTGCTCAGCTGGCCATATATGATTGTGCAACCATGGCATAAGTGGAATGTCATCCGCTAGGCCTCGCATAAGGGTCATTGCGGCATGTGTATGTAGGTTAATCAATCCTGGAATAAGCAGTTGATCTGAAAGGCTAATCGTTTGCTTAGCGCAGTACTTGGATCGCGCCGAATCTATGGGTGTGAGATCAACAATTATTCCCTGATGAATAATCACTGCAGCATGTTCAAGAATTTGATTTCGAGGAATAACGGGGACTATCCATCGTGCCTCGAGGATCAAATCAACATTTATTTTATTGGAGTCGGTCATATTTTCCACGTTTGCAATCACCAAGAGTCGGGTGATTGAGTCTTCATCGTATGTCACTCAGCTCACTTATCCAAAATGATTGGCTTGCTATGCATTGAGTAACGCTTACATATTCTAGTGCAACTGATTTTTAATGCGCTTAACTTTGCTTATATCAAGACCAAATACTCTTTGATTTTGTTCACATAGCGCCCCTCTAAAACCCAGATATGATGGGTCAGCTATTAAGAGTTGATTAATATGTTCAGCTTGAATAGAGCCTGCTAGTCCTGTAATTAATCCTAACATTTTTGATTGGCGCACAAATTCAGCAAGCTGATCCACATCTAGATAACTGAGCAAGTGCCCATTGGTTTTGTCTGCGGTATCTAACATCACCCCATAAAACCCTGCATTTGCAAAAAGTGCTAGCGAGTCTAGCATTAAATTTAATTTCGGTTGCTCATCAGAAAATAAAACGGCTATCAGCTTGTTATGAGTGCTTAAGGGCTTCAAAGCCTTTAAACATTCAGTGTGATGGTCTCGCCCAAAAAAACCTATTTTGACAATATCAACCCCTGTTGCAATCATGGCGCTACTTGCTTCAAAAATGATATCAGGATCCATTGGCAAATCTCCAATGGTTGCACTGACTGCGGAGCGTTGATTAATGGTCAGAACGATCTCTTTGACCAAGGCATGGTTAAGAGCACCAAGAGCGCCAAGAGCAGGATTTTTTAAGTCGATCATATCAACCCCAGCCTCAAGCGCAATTAAAGCCTCCTCGACGCTTGCAACACTTGCCAACATCTTCACTGAAATCTGTTGCTTAAGCAATATGCCCCCCTGAAATCTGCGCTTGATGATTTTCAACGGCTTCCACTAACCACTTCCAAGCCTCAATCTCACGATGGCTTCCCGTTTTTTCTATGGCAATCCCAAGGTAGCTCATTTCTTGCGTAATTTTTTCTAGTGGCAACATGTTTAATCTGCTGACTAAAACACATAACTCAATGACAGCAGCTTGCGCACGGTTATAACCCTGAAAGGCTTTAAGCATTTCCTCTTTGATCACTCTAAAATAGAGATTAGGACGCACTTGATCATCCTCGACTTTCACCAATTCAAGTGACTGATAAGAAAGTGCTGATGCAAGTATTAAAGCGCTTCCTATTGTCTGAACAGGCCAGTTGCGTCGCCCAGTCAATACACCTGCAAATACTCTTACGTCATCTGTCATATTAATGGTGGCAGACCGACCACTCATTAAGTTGTCTAAACTTAATGACGGCCTGAAAGGCGCAATCAGGATCAAGCCATTTCTTTCACGCACCCCAAAAGGCGCAATGTGGGCAGCGCCATTTTCACATTCAGTAATGAGAATAATCTCATTAATTTTGTCCGAGGTTTTCATTGAAGCGCTCATTACTTTTGCTTTTTTTCTTTCATTGATGCTTCTCTGTGTGCAGTTTTTCCAGACTGGTCACTCTTGTGGGTATTAATACCCCATTCCAGCTCCTCATCTTGGGTATATCGTTTTTGTAACTGCCATGCAATTTGTGCCCTTGCTAGCTCAACGCCTAAATAAAAAGCATGTGACGCATCATCTTCAACCTTTAAATGCGGATAAAGTTTAAAAGGATCCACGTCGGTTAACATGCCGTCGCGATTGTAGATATGTAATCCATCTTTGCTTACTTGAATCCTAAAACTAGGATCTTTGATTTGCGCTGCAAATGCTGCAACTTCATCCGGTGAGTAAGTAAATGGACGTCTGTCATGCAAACCCAATAGTCCAGAGGTGTAGTCGCGAGGCAAACGATTTTCCTCTCGCGAAGCATACATCATGCGCCTTGCTATATCGGCCTCAGCAACCGCATTGATTGCATGCGGACTCACTGATGTCGCTAAGACTGCATTAATGCGCAGTTCAGTAATAATGCCAAATAAAATCGCATTAATTCCAGTGGTGTCCGCATCGGTCAGCTCAGTGATATTTCCAACCCCCATCATAATTTCAATCTCTGGATAGCGCTTGCGAAGCTTTTGATATCGCACAATAGACTCAGTGAATCCAAATGGAATAGGATCTAAAATTGCGTCGGCAATAAATGGCTTACCTATTTTTTTCATACCCTCGATTGCACGATACAGAGATGGCAAGCTACCAGATTTGGCAGGAATTAATATCGGAATTGCATCCACTTCTTGTGCAATCCATAGGGAATGCTCTGTCAAACTCAGCAAGAAGTCAGCACCAGTTCTCCCTGCCAATAAAAGATCATCCGCATTGAGAGAGTCAACACTGACTTTTAACCCCGTTTTCTTTAGTAATTTTATTGCGTCTGCTAAATGGGGAAAAGGCGTATTGGGTAAACAGCCTAGATCAATGATATTAGCCCCTTGGGCTTTAAAGTGAAGGGCACGCGCCAAAATATCATCAAGACTGAGCTGAGGGGCGTCGACAATCTCAGCAAAAATATTAACTTCATACTTTGTTAGGTCTGGCACCTTACCTCCTCGGCCGAAATACTGTGGCAGGTCTTTCAAATCCACAGGGCCTCGCGCAACAGGCACGCCATATTTGTCTTCAAGTATTGTGAGGTCTCCACAACATAACCCAGGCACAATCACTTGAGTCGCATCACCGACATCTTGAAGTCGCCTTGCAATCAATTCGGGCGTCATTAGGGCAGCAACAGAAACGCCGATTTGAGTAACGCGATATTTAAAAGGGGTTGGCTGTATGCTTGCCAATACCTGCTGCAAGCTTTTTTCGGCCAACTTGCCAGTTAAAAAGAGGAGGCTTTCAGACACGCTAATCTTGCTTGAATCGCGCTATCGAGTTGTTGCATATTCTCGACGACTGTTGTTTCTTCGAATGCTTTGAGTTTTGCCGTGTTTTCCAAGTCAATCCTTCTTGGATAGACTTTTACCATATTATTGCGAGGCGCTTCTGATTCAACCTCTTCCTCAGTATCACATGCAAAAACAATATTGGGTACTCGGCACTTCCCTGCTTGGGCAAAAATATTTGTGACTAAATTGTCTGAAATCCCATAGACCATTTTTGCCACGGTATTTGAAGTTGTTGGTGCAATAACTACCGTGTGATACGCGCCACGGTAAAACAACTCAACTGGAACAGCACTGGCTGTTTTGTCTTGATAAACTTTACCGACATTATGGTGATAACCATATTGCTGAAGGATCTCAGCAGCCGCTTTGCTCAAAAAAAGATCGACATCTTCAAGCTTGTTAAAAATGTCGATACATTCCCGCAAATAATGACCTGAGCCAGTTAGAGCCCATGCCATACGTTGTTTTTGAACTGGCTTCATCAAGCACCAAATGGATGGCGCAATACGATGGTTTCATCACGCTCAGGCCCTGTTGAGACAATATCAACAGGCACTTCGCATAAACTCTCTAGACGTTTGAGGTAATTCCGTGCATTCAACGGCAAATCTTCCCAACGATTGACGCCAAAAGTGTTTTCAGTCCAGCCTGGCAAAGGCTCGTAAATTGGCTGACATCTTGCAACATCATCTGCGCCAACCGGCAACATATCGACTATTTTTCCGTCTAGTTTGTAACCCGTGCAAATTTGTAATTCGTGAATACCATCCAACACATCAAGCTTGGTAATGCATAGTCCTGATAAGCCATTAATTCTTGCGGAACGACGTAAAGCAGCGGCATCAAACCAGCCACAACGACGCTTGCGTTTGGTCACCGTTCCAATCTCTTGGCCCTTAACTGACATTTGAGTGCCGGGGGCTCCTTCAGAGTCAATATCTAACTCGCTTGGGAAAGGGCCACCGCCAACGCGGGTTGTGTAGGCTTTAGTAATACCTATTACATAGTGCAGCATACTCGGGCCAACACCCGTTCCAGCTGATGCCTGTCCCGATACGCAGTTGCTTGAAGTGACATATGGGTAGGTGCCATGATCGACATCTAATAATGTTCCCTGCGCACCTTCAAATAATAGATTTTGACCCGCTTTGTTTGCCTCATAGAGCGCTGCAGAGATGTCAGCAACCATTGGTTTGATATGTTCAGCTTTCGCTAGTGCAGAATCTAATTGCTGATTAAAGTCAACAGCTTCCGCACCAAGGTAATGAGTTAAGACAAAGTTATGATAGTCCAATACATCGCGTAGCTTTTCGCCAAACTGTTCTGGATAGAATAAGTCATACAAACGTAAAGCACGTCTGGCAACCTTATCTTCGTAAGTTGGACCTATCCCCTTACCTGTCGTACCAATTTTCTTCTCAGCGCCACGTTTTAGTTCACGCGCGACATCTAAACGTACGTGATAATCTAAAATTAATGGACAACCTGGACTCACCTTTAGACGATTTTTAACTTCCAAACCACCATCTTCAAGTTCTTTAATCTCTTTGAGTAAATGACCAGCATCAAGGACTACGCCATTACCGATATAGCAATTCACCCCTGTGCGAACGATACCAGAAGGCACTAGGTTAAGTTTGTAAATACGCTGCTCGCTACCTTGCCCAACTACAAGCGTATGACCAGCATTATGACCGCCTTGAAAACGCACAACACCTTGCGCGTGGTCTGTTAACCAGTCAACAATTTTCCCCTTACCTTCGTCACCCCATTGGGTACCAATAACAACTACATTTTTAGCCATAATTTACCTAGTAATTTTTAAGTGCTTTTTTTAATTGTGTACTGCTAATTTTTTTGCTGACTTTTTAAAGTCTTTTGTTCGATTAAATAGATCTACGCGGCCACAACTTGCCACTGGCCTGCCTGGTGAATCAATCTCCTGTCACACCCTAACTCTTTTTCGTGCGCATCATGACCTGGGAGCGCTTGAATAACTCTCTCACCAGAAGTTCTTAATGCTTCAATCTTGTTCAATAACTCAGGGTCATATCCGTATGGAGCCAGTATTGCTTTTGTAGATGTATGCGTTGGTAACGATTTAACTAACCCTCGGAGATCAAGACTAAAGCCAGTCGCCGGACGTGCACGCCCAAAAGCTTGGCCGACCTCATCATAGCGACCACCAAAAGCTAATGGCCCAGCATAGCCCTGTGCGTAAGCAGCAAACACCATACCACTATGATAGTGATAGCCCCGAAGTTCGGCTAAATCGAAACTAATCCCAACACCCAAATCAGCGAGGGCATTGGCAACTTGTTGGAGATCATTGAGTGCCTGTTTGATTTTAGGGGATTTTGGAAGGTCCCTTAAGGCATTATCCAACACACTGACATCACCATTCAGTTCCGTCAGTCGACATAAAGCCTCGCGAATATCAGCATCGAAATCCTTAGTCAGGAATCTTAGCTCTGTTTTGTCTTTACTTTGCAAAGCTTCATAAATTGACTGCTTTAATAAGTCATTTGCATGGGTATTAATCATTAAGCTATCAAAAATACCCACGTGACTGAAGTCGATTTGTAATGCATTCACGTTAGCAGCTTGAAGTGTTTTCACCATTAAGCGTTGAATTTCAATATCAGCTTCAATCCCCGCATGGCCAAACAATTCAGCACCCAACTGCATAGGCTGTCGCGTTTGGGCAAGTCCGCTAGGATTTGTTCGTAAAACGCTCCCAGCATAACAAAGTCTGGTGACCCCTTGGTTGTTAAGCATATGGGCATCAATGCGAGCGGCTTGAGGAGTAATATCAGCGCGAACACCCATGAGGCGGCCTGTCAGCTGATCAACCACCTTAAAGGTCGCCAAGTCTAAGTCATGACCAACGCCAGTGATAAGTGATTCTAGGTATTCCAACATCGGCGGCATGACAAGCTGATAGCCATTAACATCTAACAAATCAAGCAAAGATCTGCGAAAAATCTCTATCTGACTTGCTTCAATAGGGAGTACATCTTCGATATATTCGGGAAGTAACCAATTACGCATAAAAACTCAAATCAATTATTTTTTTGCGCCAGAGTTGCGCATGTATTTTAAAAAGTCAGAGCTTGGCTCAAGCACCATGACATCGCTTTTGCTCTTGAAGCTATTACGATACGCTTCAAGACTTCGATAAAAGGCATAAAACTCAGGACTTTTACCATAAGCAGCTGAATAAATAGCGGCAGCCTTAGCATCGCCCTCACCCTTCACGCGTTGCGCCTCTTTAAACGCTTCTGCCACAATGACTTCACGCTGTCTGTCCGCATCGGCGCGGATTTTTTCCGCAGCAGCAGAACCTTCTGAACGCAACTGATTCGCAACTCCTTTACGTTCCGCTTCCATTCGGTCGTAAACGGAATTGCTCACATTTTCAGGCAAATCAACACGCTTGATACGAACATCCAGCACTTGGATGCCAATTTGTCGGGAGTCGCGGTCAGCACGTTGACGTAAGATTTCCATAATTTGACCGCGTTCACCAGAAACAACATCATGGATCGTTCTCTTGCCGAATTCCGCACGAAGTCCATCATTCACTGTTTGCGATAAACGACGCTCTGCTTGCACTTCATCGCCTTTGACAGAAACGTAATATTTTTGGGGGTCAATAATGCGCCACTTAACAAAAGAATCCACCAGTACGTTTTTTTTCTCGCTAGTGATAAAACGGTCAGGTTCCTCCCAGTTGAGGGTCAAAATTCGATTGTCAAAATAGACCACGTTATCAACAAAAGGAACTTTAAAGTATAAGCCCGGTGTTTTCTCAATCGCTACAACCTCACCAAGGCGTTTCACCAAAGCATATTCACGTTGGTCCACTGTAAATGCTGAAGCACTGACTACAATCACTAAAATCAAAAAACCAAAAAATATAGCGCCTAAATTTCTCATATCAATTCTCATCCTTATCTACTGTCGCGTTCGCGACTGCGCGACGAATTTCGAACTTTGGCATCTGTGGTAGTTTCAGCCGCTGCTGGCGCTCCAGGCACATCAGTATTCACTGGTGGTGCATTTGCAGCAGTTGCCGCAATCAGTTTGTCTAGCGGTAAATAAAGTAAGCTATTGCCGTTTTTTTGATCAACGATCACTTTGCTGACGCTCGACATAATCTGCTCTTGTGCATCGAGATACATGCGAGAGCGCGTGACCTCTGGTGCGTGTTGGTATTGAGCAAAGATTTGATTGAAGCGGCTTGCATTACCTTGCGCCTCATTTTCAACTCTTAATTTGTAACCATTGGCTTCTTGCAATAATCTTGAGGCTGTTCCGCGTGCTTTTGGTATCACATCGTTTGCGTAAGCCTGACCCTCATTTTTTTGACGCTCTAAATCTTGCTTAGCCTTAACCGCGTCCTCAAAAGCAGCTTGAACTTGTTCTGGAGGCTGAGCGTTTTGCATCGTTACACTCACTACGTTAATGCCAGTCTTGTAACGATCCAGTACTTCTTGCATTAGCTTTTTGGTGTTGATTGAGACTTCATCACGCCCTTCATACAAAGCAAAGTCAAGCTTGCTTTTACCAACAACTTCTCGAATGGCTGTTTCAGCAATACCTCGCACAGCCTCTTCCGCGCTTCGATTGTTAAAAAGCGTCTCTTCAACGTTCTTAAGGTTGTATTGCACAGCGAATTGCAAGTCAATAATGTTTTCGTCATCCGTCAGCATGAGCGATTCGTTGAGCTGCTTGCTTCGTCCAGTGCTACCTTCCGCTGAGCGATATCCGATTTCAATGGTGCGCACTTGCTCCATATTAACAACTGTAACTGACTCAAAAGGAAAAGGCATGTGCCAACGTGGGCCAGGAAAGGATGTTTCGACGTGTTTGCCGAATCGTAAAACTACCCCACGGGAACCTTGGTCGACAATGTAAAAGCCGGTTGCAATCCATACTAGCCCAATTAAACCAAGTATCGGTAGTGCTGAAATTTTAGGTTTGTCGTTTGACTCCCCACCCGTCTCAGGAGTTTGCCCAAATAAAGATTTTAATTTACGACTAAACTGACGCATAACCTCGTCTAAATCAGGTGGGCCTTCATTGTTACGATTGCCCCAGCCAAGATCGTTTGCCATTTAAAACTCCGATAAATCAATAAATTAAAGGTATGCCGCTTCAGTTGTTCTGTAGTCGTACAAGCGTTGCTGATGTTCTTTTAATGCTTGCTCTAGGTACTGCAAGCCGGCACCAGTTTTTGCTGAAATCAACACTTTGCAAATTCTACCATATTCATCCCGCTCCAAGCCCGCCTGTAACCCTGCACGATCAATTTGATTCATGACTAAAATTTGAGCAACGTCCTGAGCCCCAATTTCACCAAGCACCTTGTTGACTTGTTCAATTTGCTCATCGCGATTGGTGCTTGCTGAATCTACAATATGTAGTAACAGGTCAGATTGAACAGACTCTTCGAGCGTCGCCCCAAAAGCTTCTACTAAGGCATGGGGTAGATGTTTAATAAAACCCACCGTATCAGAAATGACCATTGCGCCAGCATCAGGAATGTAAAGCTTGCGCGAGGTAGTATCTAAGGTTGCAAATAACTGATCTGCAGCGAGCACTTTAGACTGTGTTAGACGATTAAATAAGGTAGATTTGCCAGCGTTGGTATAACCAACCAGTGACACCGACATCACTTGGGATCGCTGACGAGAACGTCGTTGCATTCCACGCTGTTGTTTGAGTTTATCAAGCTTTTCACGGAGTTGCTTAACCCGAACTCGCAACATCCGCCGATCAAGTTCAAGTTGAGTTTCACCTGGCCCACCACGCACACCGATGCCGCCTTTTTGACGCTCCAAATGGGTCCATCCACGGACTAGGCGTGTAGAAAGATGCTCAAGTTGAGCAAGTTCTACCTGAAGTTTTCCCTCGTGACTCTTAGCGCGTTGAGCAAATATATCGAGAATTAGACCAGTGCGATCAGCCACTCGACACTCAAGTAGACGTTCTAAATTTCGTTGTTGTGAGGGACTTAGATCATGATTGAATACAACAGCGCGTGATTCAGTGGCTTTTACCATTTCAGCCAGTTCTTCCGCTTTTCCAGAACCTAAATAAAGCTTGGCGTCAGGTTTGTCTCGTTTACCCTCAACAACGCCGCGAATGTTAATACCGGCACTGATTGCGAGCTGTTTGAGTTCCTCGAGGCTCTCTTCATACCCCGACTCACCAAAGTCCAAACTAACTAATATGGCATCACTACTAGTTTCTGGTCGATCAAGCATTGCGATACAACGTCATTAAATTTTTATCCATCAAAAATACAAAAAACACTACTCTTCGACGACTCCAGTTGGAATGCTGACAGCGCGGCCTGGAACAATAGTAGAAATGGCATGTTTGTATACCATTTGAGTGACTGTGTTTTTGAGCAAAATCACGTATTGATCAAATGAATCAACCTGACCTTGTAACTTAATCCCGTTAACGAGATAGATCGACACAGGGACATGTTCCTTACGTAATGCATTTAAAAATGGGTCTTGTAACAACTGCCCTTTAGGAGTCATGTTTTCACCTTTTCTTGGTAATGTTTAAATTAAAACAATCAGCTTAGTATTTTACTCATGTACTAAGACTATCAGTATATGCCGTTCGTTCTCAATTTATTCAAATATGTTTAAGCGCAAAAAGCTGACATACGTTTAAGTGTTTCTTCTTTACCTAACAATTGCATCACAGCATCAACGCTTGGTGACTGACCACCGCCTGTTACCATCACACGAAGCGGCATTGCCACTTTAGGAAACTTCAATTCATTTTTTACGACTGTTTGCTCAATCACATGATGAATCGCTTCAACAGTCCAATCAATTTCAGTTAGCTCAGCGAGCATCGTTTTCATCATCGGCATAATGTCTGGTGTTAAATGCTTTTCTGCCGCTGCTGCATCTAATGAAGGCTGACTATAGAAGTAGTCAATGCTTGCAGCTAAGTCGTTAAGCGTATTTGCACGGTCACGATAAAGCGCAATCACACCATTCAAATCGGGACCGCCTTCAGTTTTGATGCCTTTGGCTAAAAGACGTTTTTGAATGTCAGTAGCCAGTACTATTAAGTCTGCTTGCTTAATGTAGTGCGCATTAACCCAGTTTAATTTTTCAGTATTAAATTGCGCTGCTGATGGCGTAATGTGGTCCAAATCGAACCACTCGCAGAATTGTTCCATGCTGAAAATTTCATCATCACCATGAGACCAGCCTAAGCGCGCTAAGTAATTCAATACCGCTTCAGGCAAATAGCCATCATCGTCATATTGCATCACACTCACTGCGCCGTGTCGTTTAGATAGCTTTTGACCATCATCACCCAAAATCATGGATAAATGAGCGTACTGAGGAATGGTCGCACCTAGTGCTTTAAGCATATTGATTTGGCGAGGTGTGTTATTCACATGGTCATCACCACGTATCACTTGGGTAATGCCCATTTCCCAGTCATCAACCACCACACAAAAGTTGTAAGTGGGTGTGCCGTCGCCGCGAGCAATAATCAAATCATCTAGCTCTTCATTTGAGATGGCAATATGGCCTTTAACCATATCATTCCATTCTACCAAGCCTGTTTTTGGGTTTTTAAAGCGCACAACTGGTTGCACACCAGGAGGAACCTCGGGAAGCGTCTTGGCATCTTCAGGTCTCCAGCGACCATCGTAGCGTGGCTTGATACCATCCTGCATCTGACGTTCGCGCAAAGCATCTAATTCTTCTTTGCTTGAATAACAAAGATAAGCACTGCCCTCAGTCAGCATTTTTTGGATAATTTCTTTGTATCGATCCATGCGTTGCATTTGATAGAAAGGACCCTCGTCCCACTCCAAACCTAACCATGACATGCCATCTAAAATCGCTTGTACTGCTTCAGGGGTTGAGCGTGCCACATCGGTATCTTCGATACGAAGAATGAACTGACCTTTGTGCTTGCGGGCGTAAGCCCAGGAGAATAAAGCGGTACGTGCGCCGCCAATATGAAGGAAACCAGTAGGACTTGGGGCAAAACGTGTGCGAACAGTCATTATTTTGATTATCTTTGCTTGAATTCAGTGATTAAGATTTAATCTAGATTTTATCATGCCAGCCTTGGAGCATGAAGCAAACAGAAGTTGTTTGACTAAAAAAGTCTAGCCGTGATTTAACGACTCATGATTTAATCTGTGCTCGTTTAAAACAGATTAAGAATAATATGCCTCAAGATATAAGCGACATCCTTGGCTATAGTGCTGCTTTCCTCACGACCATTGCTTTTGCCCCGCAAGCTTACCAATCATGGAAAACACGCAACCTTGAAGGCATCTCATTGCCGATGTATAGCCTTTTTACCACAGGCGTAGCGCTTTGGTTCTTTTATGGATTAACGATCCATAGCATGCCGGTGATTATCGCCAACGCCATCACCTTGGTACTATCAGCCATCGTGCTTGCATTGAAAATTCAGCAAGTCCTCAAAAAAAAGTAACTATTTAGCGGCTACCCAACCCCCGCCAAGCGCCTTAAATAACTCCACCGTTGAAGTTAGCCTTGCTTGGCGACTTTGCACAAAAGCTAATGAGGCGTCGTTAAAAACGCGCTGCGCATCCAGCACTTCTAAATAACCTGTGTAGCCTGACTTATAGCGATTATTTGCGATTTCTAATGCTTTGCTAGCAGATGACTGACTTGCGTTAAGCGCTGCTTCACGCTCTGTGTTTTGGCGAACATTCACCAAAGCATCATTCACCTCAGTGAATGCATTTTGAACAGCGCGCTCATAACTCCCCAGCAATTGCTTCTTCGCTGCTGTCGCTTGATCCACTTTTGAACTTAATCGGCCAGAATCAAACACCGGAAGATTTAAACTCAAGCCACCATTCCAGATTCTGGCGGCAGATTTCAATACGTCACCCAAGTCTTTACTTTCACCACCCAAACCAGCTGTGAGCGAAATCGTTGGGAATAAAGCAGCTTTAGCCACCCCGATTTTTGCATTAGCAGCGATTAAGTTCTGCTCAGCTTGGCGGACGTCAGGACGCGCTTCCAATAGTGTTGATGGCATGCCGACAGGCGGAACAGGTGGGATAGGTAAGGACTTAATATCCCCCGCCGCAATATTCAAGTCTAAATCACCTGTGAGCACGGCCAACTGATGCTGAATAATAGCCCGTTGACGAGTTAAATCAGCCAATTGTGCTTTGAGATTGTTGTAAGCCACCTCAGCCTGATGCACATCCAGCGCTGAAGATACACCGCCTTCTAGGCGACGCTGAGTTAATGCAAGGCTATCTTCACGACTTTTCATACTTGCTTTAGAAAGCTCAATTTGCGCTTCCAAACTGCGTAGCAATAAGTAGTCACCTGTTACCAAACTTTTAAGCGATAAATCAACGGTGTCTCTGGCAAATCTTGAAGCTAAAGCTTGGGCTTTGGCTGACTCTTGCGCACGGCGAAATTTTCCCCAAAAATCCAATTCAAAAGTCGTGCCTAACCTGACATTAAAATTGCTTCTGGTTGGGCTCATGCCTTTAAACATAGGCACAGCACCCAACTCCGTCACCCTGAAACGATTTCCGCTTGAATCAAGATTCACTTGGGGAAATAAGGCTGCGCCCACTTCGCGCATGAAGCCATCAGCTTCTTCTATACGTGCCACCGCAATCTTAAGGTCAGTATTATTTTTACTGGCTTTTGCAATCAAGTCATTGAGCACCTCATCGTTATAAAGCGTCCACCATTGATTACTTATTGCCTCTGAAGCATCAGTCGTTTGTTCTTCTTGGTAGCTAGCAGGCAAAGCTTGCTTAGGTCTAAAATAATCGGGGCCGACCATCTGACAAGCCACCAAACTGAATGCCGGCAGTGCTACAGACAATCTAATTAGCTGTTTTAATTTCATTGAGTTTCTTTCTCTTGCAATTCTTCCTTGCCAACATGGCCATGCTGTCTGACGTGTTTGCCGCTCAGCCATGTAAAGAACAGAGGAATAAAAATAGTGGCAATAAAAGTGGCTAGTATCATGCCGCCAAATACACCTGTGCCCATAGAACGGCGCGCTGCAGCACCAGCACCTGTCGCAACAACCAATGGCAAGATACCAAGTACAAAAGCCATCGAAGTCATCACAATCGGTCTAAAACGCAACCTAGCAGCTTCAAGCGCAGCTTGTGCAACCGGCATGCCTTCTTCCATTTTTTGCTCGGCAAATTCCACAATCAGAATCGCATTCTTTGCGGCCAAGCCAATCAAGGTAATTAAACCGATTTGGAAGTAAATGTCATTCGGCATACCGCGCAGGAGAACCGCTAACAGCGCACCTGCAAGCGCAAACGGCACCGCCATAATCACTGCCAATGGCAATGCCCAAGTTTCAAATTGCGCCGCCAAAATCAGGAACACCATAATGATGGCAAAGCCAAAAGCATATAGCGCCGCAGAGCCTGTGCGCTTCTCTTGATAGGCCTGGCCTGTCCAAGCTATTTTGTAGCCATCTGGTAAGTTTTCCTTAGCGATCCGTTCAACTGTTTTAATCGCATCACCAGAACTCACGCCTGGCGCACCACTGCCAAACACTTTGGCAGAGAGCAAGCCGTTATAACGCTCCAACTGCTCTGCACCAACAATATTGCTAACCTTGCTCAATGCTGAAAGTGGAATCATATTGCCGCCTTGACTACGCACATATACCTTACCCAAGTCTTCAGGGTTCATACGGAACTCAGGCTCCGCTTGTAATTGAACACGGTATGTACGGCCATTACGGTTAAAGTCATTCACATAAAAAGCGCCCATCGTACTTTGTAAGGTTGCGTAAATATCAGCAATTCGGACACCTTGTGAAAGCGCCTTTGCCTCATCCACCTCAATTAAAAGCTGTGGCACTGTCGGACGGAAAAATGAATTTAAGCCTGTTAATGTTGGCTCAGCACGCATGGCATCAATAAAGCCGTTCATGACCGCTGCAAGCTTGATCGGGTCAGTATCGCGTTGACTTTGTACGTAGACTTCAAAGCCACCAGCTGAGCCTAAACCGCGTATCGCAGGTGGATTAACGGCTATCGCCAAGCCATCTGGCTGACTCATACCAATTCCAAACAATTTCCCCACAATATCAGTCGCACTTGTTTCGCGCGCTTTCCAATCCTTGAGGCGCACAAACATGGTCGCTGAGTTAGTTTTATTTGCACCTGTGAGCAATTCAAAACCATTCACCGCAAACTCATGTGCCACAGCTGGATCGTGGGCTATCGCGGACCTAATGGCTTCTGTGGTTTTGGATGTGCGGTTCAATGTCGCCCCGTCAGGCATGATGACAATAGTCACCACGTAGCCTTGATCTTCAGCAGGCACAAAGCTACCCGGCACCTGTCTGAACAACACCGCAACGATTGCCACAATCACGGCAAACACTAACCCACCAACCACTTTATGATTAAGCGTTTTGCTTACAGTGCCAGTATAGAAATTAGTCATGCGCCCGAAGCCGTGATTGAATTTTCTGAAAAAGGCATTTTCAGTATTGGATTTCTTCAAAATCATGGCGCAAAGCGCTGGTGTCAGTGTGAGCGCAACAATGCCTGAAATCACCACAGCAATCGCTACTGTCACCGCAAATTGTCTATACAGCTCACCCGCAATGCCGCCTTGGAACGCTACTGGCACAAACACGGCGCAAAGAACGAGCACAATCGCCACAACTGCCGCAGACACCTGACTAATTGACTTAATTGCAGCAGGCAGTGGCGCCATATTCTCTTCGGTCATCAAGCGCTCGGTATTTTCGAGCACCACAATCGCATCATCCACAACAATACCAATCGCCAAAATCATGGCAAATAAGGTAAGTAAATTGATAGAAAAGCCAAACAGGTAGAGTCCAGCAAAAGTTCCGATTAAAGAAATAGGCACGGCAATGATAGGAATGAGCGTAGCGCGCCAGCTTTGTAAGAATAAAAAGACTACCAACACCACCAATATCAAAGCTTCTGCAAAGGTATGGAATACCTCGTTAATGGTCGCCTTAACAAAATCGCTCGTATCGTAAGGGATACTATATTGCATGCCATCTGGGAATTGTGCTTTCAGCTCTTCCATCTTTAGCTTGATATTTTTAGCAGTATCAAGCGCATTTGCACCTGTTTGTAAAAAGATAGGTATGGCAACACCTGGCGTGCCATCAAGCGTTGAAGCTACGTTGTAGTTTTGAGCCCCAAGCTCAATGCGTGCAACGTCTTTTAGATACAGAACGCCATTAGGGCCATCAGCTCTGATAATGACATTGCCAAACTGCTCTGGGTCAACCAAGCGACCTTTTGCTGTGACGGTATAAACCAACTGCTGAGAAGGTGGCGCTGGCTCTTGGCCGATCTTACCCGCCGCATATTGATTATTTTGCGCAGTAATCGCATTCGATATATCTGTTGTACTCACACCAAGTTGTGCCATGCGATCTGGACGAAGCCAAACGCGCATAGAGTAATCTTGCCCACCGAAGATTGCTGCATCGCCAACGCCTTTAACGCGCTTCATTTCATCCATGACATTCAGCGTGGCGTAATTGCTAAGGAATAGACGATTATGGTTTTTGTCTTTTGAAGTAAGCATCACCACAAGCAAAATATCGTTCGATTTTTTTTGAACAATTAAGCCGTTACGACGAACTTCATCAGGCAAACGAGGCGTTGCAATATTGACGCGATTGCTGACGTTAAATGTTGCTTGGTCAACGTTGGTGCCAATCTCAAAAGTGGCTGTAATGACCAAGGTACCGCTGGAGTCAGCGCTAGAGTTGAAATATAGCAAGTTATCAACACCACTTAACTGCTCTTCAATTGGCGCAGCAACGGTTTTAGATAATGTATCGGCGCTTGCACCAGGATAAACCGCGGTAATCGTCACCGTTGGCGGCGCAATTTGTGGGTATTGTGCGACTGGCAGCTTAAATGCCGCCGCTAAGCCAGCCAGCACAATAATAATAGATAGCACCGACGCAAAAATTGGCCGAGTAATAAAAAATCGTGTGAAGTTTTTCATATTCGATTACTTAGCTTTAGCAGGATTAGCAGCAGGCATTGCCGGAGCTGTGCCAAATGGATGAGGATTGACTGGTGCACCAGGGCGTACTTTAATTAAATTATCCGCAATCACTTGGTCGCCTTCTTTTAGACCTTCAAGCACCACCCAATCATTACCCAGCCAGCCACCCTCTTTAATTGGGCGAACAGCAGCAACAACTTTGCCTGCATTGTCTTTATCCGCAACAAATACAAACTTGCCTTGGTCGCTCGTCAGAACCGCAGTTTGGGGAATGAGGAATACACCATTACGAACACCTGTTGTAATGCGAGCTCTCACGAACTGCCCCGGCAATAATTGATGCTCGCTATTCTCAAAGGTTGCTCTTAATTGTTGTGTCCCTAATTTAGGGTCGATTTGGCTAGCCGAAAAGTTAAGCTTACCTTTTTGCTTGTATTCACTACCATCAGGCAACACTATCGCAACCTGTTTAATATTTTTCTCTGTTAAATGGCCACCTAGCACCTTAATTTCACTGTCTGACAAACTAAAACGTACCCAAATTGGAGAAATTTGAGAAACCGTTGTTAATAAGCTTGTATTAGGCGAAACCAATGCCCCTTCGGAAAATTGGAAACGACCAGAAACGCCCGTCAGTGGAGATGTGACATTGGTATATGAAAGATTTAGCTCAGCCTCTCTCACGTTTGCTAATGCTTGCTGAAGATTAGCCTGTGAAGTTGCCTTATCGCTGCTGGCATTGTCGTATTCGCGCTGACTAATTGATTGGGTCGCTAACAAAGTACGTAAACGCGCTTCCTCACGAACCGCTTGCTCAACTCTTGCCTGCTGTGCTGAATAAGCCGCTTTAGCTTGTTGCAAAGCAATTTGGTATGGCGCTGGATCAATCAAAAACATGGTTTGACCTGCTTTTACTGAAGCACCTTCGTCATACATGCGCTTTAATAAAATACCGCCAACACGCGGGCGGATTTCAACTTCTTTTGCACCTTCCGTTTGCGCCACCGCTTCAGCGGTAATCGGCACGCTAGTTGATTTTACTGAAATAACACTCACAGGCATCACCATGCCAGCACCCTGCGGCGCGGCCTCTTCTTTTTTGCCACAGGCAACCAATCCCAAGCTTGCCACTACGCAAATCATGAGGAGATGCGAAACACTTGATTTAGCGCCGTGTTTTAGAAATAAGGTTGGCATTGTTAACTCCATGTCTTTTAAAGGATTAATTCAGGTAATGCTTGTTTACATACAAAGTTGTATGTATATTATATAGAAACAGGCTTGCAAGTACACGTGTTTCAATCGTTTAAAAACATGCGCAAATATATTGAGTGCTTCAAAAGATTTTTAAGGTGTAAGTGATTAACCCATGGTGAGACAAACAAAAGAAAATGCGGAAATAACCAGATATCGCATCATTGACGCTGCGCGTGAAGTTTTTTTAAAACGTGGTGTCAGTAGAACAAGCATGGAAAATATTGCTACTGCGGCAGGCGTAACCCGAGGAGCTGTTTATTGGCATTTTGCAAACAAAACTGAATTGTTTAGCGCCATGCGAGAGCAAGTTTTCTTGCCTCTTATCGATCGAATTGATGATAATTTGCAGCTGACTACAAATTTAGATCCGCTTTCTCAAATTGAAAACTTTCTCCTAGGGACGATTGAGGCCCTCAATGACTCTGCTGCCACACGTGAAACCTATGAAATTATGATGATCAAGTGTGAATATGTTGAAGAATTTTCAGGTGTACTAAAGCAAATCCTGATGAACTGTGATGGCATCATTAAAAAGCTCGAAGAGCTCTACAGAAGAGCTGATGACAAAGAACAGCTTAACACGCGACAAACACCTTCGGAGCTCGCGTTAGACACCCATTTATTTTTTAGTGGCCTATTGCATATGTGGGTAAAGGATATTGATGGGGAGTATTTTAGAAAAAACACCCAGGATTTGATAATTAGTCACATCAATTTGCGTAGAAAATAAGCCTTGCTTGGCTTATGATAGCGACCTATCAAAAACAGCCCAACGCAGAGAGGATAAATTGCCCAATTTTATTGTTGCCGCGCTCTATAAATTTGCAAAACTCAATGACTACAAAGAGTTTCAGCCTAAATTGCTTAATTTCTGTGTTGCTCACAACATAAAAGGCACCCTTCTTTTGGCGGAAGAGGGCATCAATGGCACAGTTGCCGCTAGTCGCGAAGAAATTGATGCACTTATTCACTTCTTGAAACAAGATCAGCGCTTGGCAGATTTAGAGCACAAAGAGTCTTATGCGCATGAAACACCTTTTTACCGAATGAAAGTGCGAATTAAAAAAGAAATAGTCACCCTGGGGGTGGCAGGCATAGATCCTAACTACAAGGTAGGCACCTACATCAAACCGCAAGATTGGAATGCCATTATCTCAGACCCGGATGTCATTGTAATTGATACGCGCAATGACTACGAATACGACATCGGCACTTTTAAAGGGGCCATCGACCCTAAAACAACAACGTTTAGAGAGTTTCCTGAATACGTCAGCAAAAATTTAGACGCAAATAAACATAAAAAAGTCGCCATGTTCTGTACTGGAGGCATCCGATGCGAAAAAGCCAGCTCCTACATGATGGAGCAAGGCTTTGAAGAGGTGTATCACTTGCAAGGCGGCATCCTAAAGTATTTAGAAGAGGTGCCAAAAGAAGAGAGCCTCTGGGAAGGCGAATGCTTTGTGTTTGACCAACGCGTATCAGTGAAGCACGGCCTAGAGATTGGCGATTACGACCAGTGCCACGCCTGCCGACATCCGCTTTCGCCAGAAGAAATGCAAAGCGAGCAATATGTAGCAGGTATCTCATGTCCGCATTGCTTTGATAAACTCACCGAAGAAAAACGCGCAAGTGTGGCTGAACGTCAAAAACAAATGGCCCTAGCTAAAAAACGTGGCGAAGCACATATTGGTAAAGTCATTAAAAAAGAAAAGCAATAAAACCTCATCTATCACTTAAGAAAATATAATGCAAGATATTGAATTTATTATAAATACAGAATACGTTGAACTATGTAACCTGCTCAAGCTAGTGGATTTAGCTGATAGCGGCGGCCGCGGAAAAGCGATGGTGTCTGAGGGCTTGGTAAAAGTAGATGGTCAATTAGAACTGCGCAAAACAGCGAAAATTAAACCCGGCCAAATTATCGAATGTGAAGGTAAACGCATCTTAATAAGCATCGACCCTAACGCTGAAATCAAGCCACCTAAAGTCAAAGCCCCTAAAGTGCGCGGCAAAGGACAGCCGAATCGAAGAAGTGGGGCTGGCATTAAGCCGTCAGGCGTTAAAGCTGTCAAGAAGACAGAGAAAAGCACTGAGAAAAAGTCACCATGGCACTAAAATCTACGATCCATAAAGCCGATCTGCAAGTCTCAAATATGGACAGTAACTACTATGCTGCACATAGTCTGACGCTTGCCAGACACCCATCAGAAACTGATGAACGACTAATGGTGAGGTTGATTGCATTTGCATTCTTTGCCAGCGATTCTTTGGCCTTTGGTAAAGGTTTAAGTGATGATGAAGAGCCTGACTTATGGCAAAAAGATTTGACGGGCGCGATTGAGCTTTGGATCGAAGTGGGCTTGCCTGATGAGCGCGTTTTGCGTAAAGCTTGCGGACGCTCAGACCAAGTTGCCTTGGTGCTGTATGGCGGTCGTAATGCTGATATGTGGTGGAATCAAAACAGCAAAGCGCTACTTAAGCTAGATAATTTAACTGTGATTAACTTGCCTGATACAGAGGAACTTGCGAATGCAGCAACTAGAAACATGAATATCAGTTGCACGATTCAAGACAATGAAATGTTGGTAACACACGATGCCGGGAGCTTTACGCTGTTACCATCCGTTTTAAAGACTTTCAATTAAGATTGTTTTTGCATAAATTCTTTATAGATATTGCGCTCTTTCAGACAGTCACGGCTTGTTTTGTCTGGGCAAGACTCTCTAAGCTTACAAAAACAGGCTTTAGCCAACGTTTCCTCTAGATGACTTAGTGATGTCCTGCTGTTTTCGTTTACTTGGCTCATATTGACAACTTTCTTTTTAATAACATTAAAACTACTTTAACTTTTTTTTGATGCTTGAGCCATAAAAATAGTTTCCGCCTAAAATTAAAGAACAGGAAATATTCAAGCATTCTTGCTCACAAACACGCTATTCAGCGTGACATAAGACCGCTTATTAGGCAAAATACTACTTTTACTTTTTCTGCTTTTAAGTGATCGTCAATAAAAAAATCACACAAAGCATAACACTCTGAAAACAAAAATATTTACGTTAAATTGGTTGGTGAAGAACATATATAACGTAGATAGATGGAGAGATTCTTTATGTCAGCCCATGTAATTCCTTTCGAAAACCTGCGTAACGTTGATGTGCCCTCAGTAGGCGGCAAGAATGCATCACTAGGGGAAATGATTTCGCAGCTTTCAGCAAAAGGCGTTCGCGTTCCTACTGGCTTCGCGACTACTGCCGATGCATACCGTGAATTTTTGGCGCAAAATGGTTTAGACGCCAAAATCGTGACAGCACTCGAAACGCTTAATGTGGATGACACCATTGCACTTGCCAGTTGCGGCAAGCAAATTCGCGAATGGATTATGGCCGCACCCTTCCCTGCGGCACTTGAGAAAGCAATCGCAGAAAACTATGCAACACTCACAGCAAAATCAGGAAATGGCGCGACATTTGCTGTGCGCTCATCAGCAACTGCAGAGGATTTGCCTGATGCTTCATTTGCTGGTCAACAAGAATCTTTCTTAAATATTCAAGGTTTGGACAATATCCTTCATGCAATTAAAGAAGTGTTCGCTTCTTTATATAACGATCGTGCGATTTCTTACCGCGTTCACAAAGGCTTTGTTCACGCTGATGTTGCTTTATCTGCTGGCGTACAACAAATGTTGCGTAGCGATATCGGCTGTGCTGGCGTGATGTTCACCATTGACACTGAATCAGGCTTCCAAGATGTTGTGTTTATCACATCATCTTATGGCTTAGGCGAAACAGTGGTTCAAGGTGCTGTAAATCCTGACGAATTCTATGTACACAAACCATTGCTAGCGCAAGGCAAACCAGCGATTGTACGCCGCACCATGGGTTCTAAACTCATCAAAATGGTGTTTAGCGATGCAACGCAAGCTGGTAAAAGTACACATACTATTGATGTAGATGCTGCTGATAGCGACCGCTACTCACTCACTAATGAAGACATCTTGGAATTAGCTCGTTATGCGATGATTATTGAGTCGCATTATGGCTGCCCAATGGATATCGAATGGGGCAAAAATGGCGTTGATAACAAGCTATATATCTTGCAAGCACGTCCTGAGACTGTGAAATCGCAAGAAGCGAATAACAACGTTACCGAAACATTCACATTAGAAAAACATGCTGCTAAACCAATGGTGGTTGGCCGCGCTGTGACACAAAAAATAGGTACAGGCCCTGTACGTATTGTGCTAGACCCTGCTGATATGCACTTAGTACAACCAGGCGATGTTTTAGTTGCTGATATGACTGATCCTAACTGGGAGCCAGTCATGAAGCGCGCCAGCGCTTTAGTCACCAACCGCGGCGGCCGTACTTGTCATGCTGCGATTATTGCGCGTGAATTAGGCATTCCAGCGATTGTGGGCTCTGTGAATGCGACAGATGTATTGCGCGAAGGTGAAGTCGTGACAGTTTCATGTGCTGAAGGCGAGTCAGGTTTCGTTTATCACGGCGCCCTCCCTTTCTCAGTCAATACGCAAGCGACTGAAGCGCTTAGCAAACCGCCATGCAAAATTATGATGAACGTTGGCAACCCGGACATGGCGTTTGGCTTTGCTAAAACACCAAACGATGGTGTTGGTTTAGCTCGTTTAGAATTTGTGATTAACAACATGGTTGGCATTCATCCAAAAGCAATTTTGAATGTTGATGCAATGCCAGCACCAATGCAAACCATCATCAGAAACCGTGCACGTGGCTATGCAAGTCCTACTGACTTCTATATTGATAAAGTTGCTGAAGGTGTTGCGACAATTGCAGCCGCTTTCTACCCAAAACCAGTGATTGTGCGTACTTCTGACTTTAAGTCTAATGAGTACAAAAAATTAGTGGGTGGTGACATCTACGAGCCCGATGAAGAAAACCCAATGATTGGTTTCCGCGGTGCTGCACGCTACATGGCTAAGACTTTAAAGAGTGTTTTGCAATGGAATGCAAGGCCATGAAAAAAGTTCGTGATGAAATGGGCTTGGTGAACGTTGAAATCATGATTCCATTCGTACGTACTTTAGACGAAGCTAAAGCGGTTACAGATATCTTAGCGGCTAACGGCTTAAAACGCGGTGAGAATGGCCTACGCCTCATCATGATGTGTGAAATTCCATCTAATGCGCTACTCGCTGAACAGTTCCTAGCTTACTTCGATGGTTTCTCTATTGGCTCTAACGATTTGACTCAATTAACATTGGGCATGGATCGCGACTCTGGCATCTTGGCTGATGGCTTTGATGAACGTAACGAGGCAGTTAAAGTATTGCTTCGCATGGCGATCAGCACTGCTAATCGTTTAGGCAAGTATGTCGGCATTTGCGGCCAAGGCCCATCTGATCACCCAGACTTTGCACAATGGTTGGTCGATGAAGGTATTCAATCAGTATCACTTAACCCTGATACTGTGGTTGCCACTTGGCAAAAATTGACGCAAAAATAAGCGTCAATTCGAATGAAACGCTCAGCATTATTCATCTCGGACAGCACTGGCATGACTGCCAGTGCATTAGGGAAATTACTCGAGCATTTTCCGCATACCGAATTTACGCAGATTCGCCTTCCTTTTACCGATACCCCAGAAAAAATTGATGTTGCTAAGGCTGCAATAGCAAAAGCAACAGAGCAAGATGGTGTTCGCCCTGTCGTTATTATGTCGCTCGGCAACTCAGCCCTTCGCACATCACTTAAACAGGTCGATGCTTACTACATCGATCTATTCAACACGTTTATTGATCCACTCGGCGTTGAGCTAGGTGAACAACCTTTAACAGGCTCTGGTATTGCTCATGGAGCGATGGGAAGCAATTATGCTGACCGTATGGAAGCGATAAACTTTACGCTTAACCATGACGATGGCATGACCAATAGTGGTTTAGAAGAAGCACAGGTCATTTTGGTGGGTGTTTCTCGCTGCGGAAAGACCCCAACCAGCATTTATCTAGCGATGCAATTCGGCATCAAAGCAGCTAACTATCCACTGATTCCAGAAGACTTTGAACGAGGCAGCTTGCCAGCAGCTTTAAGAAATCATATTCACAAGATATTTGGCTTAACAATTAAGCCTGAACGCTTGCACTCAGTGCGTAGCGAAAGAAGGCCAGATAGCAAATATGCATCGCTAGAAAACTGCAAACAAGAAATTGCAACAGCTGAAGGCTTAATGCGCAATGCTGGAATTACATGGGCTGACTCAACCAGCCGTTCCATTGAGGAATTATCAGCAATTATCTTGCAACGACTTGGTATTCAACAAAAATAAAGCCGACTAAAACTTAGCTACTAGAAATTCCCTGAAATGCCTAAAGCTAATGGCGGCTCATCCATCAAAGCAATCTGTTCACGTAGCTCCAATATTCTATCTTGCCAATATTGCTGGGTATTAAACCAGGTAAAAGCGACTTTAAACGCTGGGTCATCCCAACGTCTTGCAAGCCATGCAGAATAATGAATCAAGCGCAAAGTTCTAAGCGCTTCGATTAAGTGTAGCTCACGAGGATTAAAGTCATAGAAATCTTCATACCCTAAGAGGATTTCATTAAACTGCTTTTGCATTTCATCCTGGTCGCCAGAAAGCATCATCCACAAGTCCTGAATTGCTGGTCCCGTGCGGCTATCATCAAAGTCCACAAAATGCGGGCCTGCATCAGTCCAGAGCAAGTTTCCCATGTGACAATCACCGTGCAACCTTAAGCTGGCGACATCACCGGCCCTCTCATAACAACGCCTCACGCCATCTAAAGCCTGTGCCACAACACCACGATAAACTGACTCAAGCTCTTTAGGCATCATGCCACGTGATAAAAGATAAGCACTCGGCTCCTCACCAAAGGTTTCGATATTTAATGCAGGTCGATGCTTAAATTCGCTTAGGGCACCGACACTATGAATACGCCCAATAAAACGGCCTATCCACTCAAGCACGCCCTCTTGATCAAGCTCAGGCGCACGACCGCCGTGCTTAGAGAAAATAGAAAAACGAAAGTCTTGGTAAGTAAATAAAGTCTTACCGTCAATTAAACTTGGGGCAACTGCTGGAATTTCCGCATCTGCCAAACTTTGTACGAAAATATGCTCTTCGAGAATTGCGACATCATCCCAGCGATGTGGGCGATAAAACTTTGCCACAATAGGCAATGCATCTTCGACACCTACTTGATATACACGATTCTCGTAGCTATTAAGTGCCAGCAGTCTACCGTCTGTAACGACGCCAACACTGTCAATCGCATCTAGGATAAGGTCTGGGGAAAGATTTGAAAACGGGATAGTAGTTTGAGCCATCCCGCATTTTACAACGTAATGAAGCTTACTTTAGGAATGGTTTGATTTTACCCATTACTTCTTCAGATGCGGGATCTACCTCACTACTAAATGCGTAAACTTGCTTTCCACCCGGCAGAATGACATATTTGTAGAAATTCCACATGGGTGACTGCTTTGTAATTGCAATCAATTGCTTATGAAGTGGATTGGCATTTGGACCGGTCACCGAAGTTTTCGTAATCATCGGGAATTTAACCGAATAAGTATTGATACAGAAATCACCTACTTCTTTGTCACTGGCTAGCTCTTGCCTAAAGTCGTTAGATGGAAATCCCACAACCAACAAGCCTTTTGATTGATAACGTTTATAAAGTCCTTCTAGCGTTTCAAATTGGGGTGTAAAGCCGCATTTACTTGCTGTATTGACTACAAGAATCGGCTTGTCTTGATAATCACATAGATTTATCTTGTTGCCTTGCAGGGTTGTAAACTGATGATTGTATAAGTCAGGACACGCTGCAAATGCCGCGCTAGATAAACTCATGACGACGACCCCTATAAAGTATTTAATCATTTTCTATCCATTATTAAATTGAACGAATCATTAATTCTGACTCAGCTTGTCATGATTGGTTCATCGCAAAAAACAACGACAATACTTGTGGATAACATGGCTAGGCGCTAATATTCAGCCATCGATTGAAAAGAGGTGCGTTGTGGATATTCATGTTGGCGAGATATATGGCAAACAGACCACGGGCAAATTTGTAATGTACAACGTGCTCAAAGTGAGCAAGAGCGTCGTTACTCTACAAAACATCGACAATCCTTTAAGCTTGTTTGAAACCACTGCTGACAAGCTAAGTTCATCAGGTTATGTTCGCATCAGCCAAACGCCTTATATTGACTTAGAAGCATCAACACCCAAGCGACGTAAAGCTGCAAAGAAACCATCCCGCTGCCCGCTCACCTTTGACTTTTTAGAAGATAGAGCTGATAGCGAGCGCCCCTCGCCTATCATGCCAGATTTATTTACAGCTCAATCCTGAGGCGGTCCACCCCATAAATCATGCCCGTCAGCGTCGTAGATTTGCACTTCAACGAAATCACCAGGCGTTAAACCTTCAGCGTCCGCCAAATACACAATGCCGTCAATTTCAGGCGCGTCAGCTTTAGTTCTGCCAATCGCTTCAATATTGCCATCAACGTCTTGCACAATCTCATCAACCAGCACTGTTTGCATAGTACCCACTTTAGTTTGTAACTTAGCTGCACTAATAAGTTCCTGCACTTCCATAAAGCGCGCTAAACGTTCTTGTTTAAGCTCTTCTGGCACTTGGTCCGGAAGTGCGTTAGCTGAAGCACCATCGACTGCAGAATAGGTAAAGCAACCCACCCTATCCAATTGCGCCTCTTCTAAAAAGTCGAGTAGCATTTGGAAGTCCTCTTCCGTTTCACCTGGGAAGCCAGCAATAAAGGTGCTGCGCACTGTTATATCAGGACAAATGGCACGCCAAGCTTTAATACGCGCTAAATTATTTTCACTACTTGCAGGGCGTTTCATTGCTTTCAGAATACGCGGACTGGCGTGCTGAAATGGCACATCTAAATACGGCAATATCAAGCCGTCTGCCATTAACGGTATGACTTCATCCACATGTGGGTAAGGATAAACATAGTGCAATCGCACCCAAACTCCTAATTCACTTAATGATTTTGTGAGCTCAGTCATACGCGTTTTTACTGGACGTCCATTCCAGAATCCACTTCTATACTTCACATCTACGCCATATGCTGAAGTATCTTGAGAAATTACTAAAATTTCAGACACTCCTGCATTCACAAGGTTTTCAGCCTCATTTAGCACTTCACCTATAGGACGACTCACCAAATCGCCCCGCATGCTAGGAATAATGCAGAAACTACAACGGTGATTACAGCCTTCAGAGATTTTTAAATAAGCATAATGGTTAGGTGTTAAACGCACGCCTTGAGCAGGCACTAAATCTACATATGGGTCATGAGGCTTCGGTAAATTGGCATGCACCGCAGTCATCACTTCCTCAAGCGCATGCGGACCGGTCACAGCAAGCACACTAGGATGCGCTGTTTGCACAACGCCGCTCTTAGCACCCAAACAACCCGTGACAATCACTTTGCCATTTTTATTAATGGCCTCACCAATGGCATCCAGCGACTCCTCAACCGCACTATCAATAAAGCCACAAGTATTGACTACGACCAAATCAGCGTCTTCATAAGTGCCCGATATTTCATAGCCTTCTGCACGCAATTGGGTGAGAATACGCTCTGCATCAGAGCCAGCTTTCGGGCAACCTAATGAAACGAAGCCAACTTTAGGTGTATTGTTTGAACTCATGAAAATTAACCTACTTAACAATTAAAAAATGTACATCATTGCAATCGCTTGGCTTTACGTTACCTTCTTAATGGCTGCTACCGAAGCAAGTGTGACAGCTGGTATTCTTACTTTTATTTTTTATGGCTTAATGCCTTGTGGCTTGCTCATGTGGATATTAGGTACGCCACAACGCAAACGTAAAAAAGCGCTACTCGAGGAAGAACTTAGTCAGCCAAATAGAAGCGATTCCCATCCCGATTAAGCCCACCTGAGCAATCGTCGCTTTAAGCTCCGTACGCTTATGCAACCCTGGTATTAAGTCTGCTACCGCCACATAAAGCATACTTGCGGCGGCTAACCCTAATATCGTTGCAATCCAGTGTTGTACGGTTTGTAATGCAAAATAAGCCAGTACGCCACCTACTACCGTAGCCAAGCTCGAAAATAAGTTAAATAATAAGGCCTGCTTTTTGCTGTAGCCTGAATGTAAAAGAATCAGGAAATCGCCTACTTCTTGTGGAATTTCGTGGGCAATAATAGCAATAGCCGTCACAGCACCTAAGCGAATATCAATCATAAAGGCCGCTGCAATTAAAATGCCATCTACAAAGTTGTGGAATGTGTCACCCACCATAATCATCATGCCACTTCGACCTGAGTCGTGGTGATGCCCATGTGAATGAGGTTTGCTAATTGATGGCGCCTTATCAATCACTGCTTTAAATTTTGTGCCTGAAGAATCGCTATCATGCACAGGACAATCCGCCTCAGTGTGCATGGCATGTGCTTCACAATGCTCACCGTGACAATGTCGCCATAACACCAATTTTTCCAGCACAAAAAATAACAAAATACCAAACAGCACCGTAGCTGCCATATTCTCCACACTGCTTGCCTCATGGAATGCATGTGGCAAAATCTCCAAGAACACAGCCCCCAGCATCGCGCCAATGGCGTAGCTAATCAACATGGGAATCCATTGCGTACGTGCGTTGAGCGCGACAAAACCAGCGCACATTACGCTCAGTACACCGCCCAACAAGCTTGCGGAGATAATCCAAGTCAAAACAGAAATGTGTGCGTTAAACATTGATTATTTGGTTTCTTTGTATAAGGTTTCTTATTGCTGAGGAGATATTATAAACGAGGTGTCAAGACCTGCTCATTCAAACCAAATCATTGTTGCCATGCGGCCAGTAATGCCGTCACGTCTAAATGAAAAATATTGGTCTGAATTGTGATAAGTACATTCGCCACCACCGTATATTTTGGTAATGCCTTGCTTATTTAAGCGTTGTCTTGCGATTAAATACAAATCAGCCAGCCATTTGTTACCTACAGGACTAAATGCCTGCTCAGCTTGTGTATCTTGCGTCATAAAAGCTAAAAGCACCTCATGACCCACTTCAAAAGCCTTCGGGCCAATCGCCGGCCCAAGCCAAGCCATTAAGTCTGAAGATTGCATACCTAGCGTTTTAATCGTCGCTTCAATCACCCCATCACACAAACTACGCCAACCAGCATGGATAGCGGCAACAGCAGTCCCCTCTTGATTGCATAGCAACACAGGCAAGCAATCAGCCGTCATCGTGACACAAACGACATTTTTATGTGTACTGAAGGATGCATCAGCATCTTCCAAACACGGGCTTATTGCTGCATCAATGACCTCAATGCCATGCACTTGATTGAGCCACACAGGCTCCGATGGTAAATACTGCCTTAATAATTGACGATTCTTAGTCACAGACAAAGCATCATCTTGCACATGCTCGCCTAAATTTAAGCTGTGATATGGCGCAACACTAAAACCACCATTTCGCGTGGTCTGAATGGCTTTTACATTGGCAGGTGCTGGCCAATCGGGAATGATGAAGTCTGTTTTACTCAACATCCTCATCGCCGTCTTCAAGAGGTTCTAAATCATCTTGATCATCAAAATCGTCATCTTCATAGTCTTCATCAGACAAATAAGGGTCCTCACTAAACTCAAATGGCTCTTCAAGCGGCGCATCTTCATGACGCATGGCCTCCAACAAGGCTTTCATGTCATCAGCCAATTCAATTTGCCATTCCATCGGCTCGTTAGTGGCAGGATGAATTAAACCCAATTTAATGGCGTGTAGTGCTTGTCTATCAAAGCCCTGAACAAAGTCCCTTAATGTTTGAGTCATGGCTCTATGCGGGATAATTCCTTTATAGCCATACACGGAATCACCAACAATGGGGGCTTTTAGAAATTGCATATGAACGCGGATCTGATGGGTGCGACCCGTTTCTAAATTGCATCGTAAATAGGTATGAACTGCGAAACGCTCCAAGACTTCATAGCGCGTGACAGCAGGCTTACCCATCTTATTAATCGCCATCTTGGTTCGAGAATGTGAGTGACGGCCAATTGGCTGATCAATCTTACCGTTACGCCAAACCTGCCCCCAGACAATCGTTCGATATTCACGCTTGACTGTGCGAGCCTGTAACTGTCTGACGAGGCTGGTCTGCGCTGCAAGTGTTTTGGCAATGACAAGCAAACCACTGGTATCTTTATCCAGGCGGTGCACAATCCCAGCACGAGGCAATTCGCTCGCGTGCGGGACATGATGCAAAATAGCATTTAGCAAAGTGCCATCCCAGTTTCCTGCAGCGGGATGAACGACCATTCCGGCAGGCTTATTGACGACTAAAATATGATCGTCCTCATACACAATATTGAGTGGAATATCTTGTGCAATAAAAGCGGTCATTTCGGGCTTTTCTTTTGTAATGACTGAAACAGCTTCACCGCCCCAAACCTTACTTTTTGACGTACTTGTTTCACCATCCAACGTCACCAAACCTTCTTTGATCCAAGCTTGTAATCGAGATCTTGAGTGTTCTGGCATCATGCGTTGCAATGCTTGGTCGAGACGCAATCCTCCTAAGTCTTGTGGGATAATAAGAGCAATAGGTGTGTTTTGAGTCATCAGTTATAATCAGCTTTAAATTAAATCAATATTAGGTATTCGATCAATGAAATACAGTTTAGCGTTTTTTGTAGCAATCTGGCTCACAGGTTGCAGTATTTTCGGCGCACCAACCGAGTTAGATGAAACAAAGTCTTGGCCAGCAGAGCGGATCTATCAAGAAGCGAGCACAAAAATGCGTGATCGCGACTACGAAAAAGCCATTAAGCTTTTTAAAACACTCGAGTCTCGTTATCCTCACGGCAAATATGCTGCTCAGGCGCAACTTGAAACGGCTTTTGCCTTTTATAAAAAATCTGATCCCGTCTCTTGCACTGCAGCGGCTGAACGCTTTATTAAGCTTCATCCTAACCACCCTAATGTTGACTACGCTTATTACATACGCGGTCTTGCAAGCTTCACCGAGCGCGGCGTCGTCGACAAGCTTACTAGCCAAGAAATCAATGATCGAGATCCTAAAGCAATGAACGCATCGTTCCTAGCTTTTAAAGAGCTATTAACGCGTTACCCTGACAGTCGCTATGCAAAAGACAGTGCTTTACGGATGACTTATCTTGTCAATGCACTTGCCGCGCATGAGCTCCATGTGGCTCGCTATTACATGAAGCGCCAAGCTTACTTGGCCTCTGTTAATCGTTGTAAGTACGTAATTGAAAACTATCCTCAATCAACCAGCTTGGAAGAAGCACTTGTCATTATGATCAGTGCTTACGACCTTTTGCAAATGCAAGATCTTAAAGAAGATACCATGCGAGTACTTCAAACGAATTACCCAAACAGCAAAATGCTCGCTAAAGGGGCTCCATCAGATGAACGTGTTTGGTGGAAATTTTGGGAAAGTCTCTATAACTAAATACCGAGAGTTTCATTTATAAAAAAGCACCGCTGAATTTCGTGGTGCTTTTTTTTGAGACCAAAATATGAAAACGCTATGATGATTTCTTTTTCTTAGGCGCTCGTTTAGCAATTTCAAGACCAGAAGCTTTGTGCTTGCCTTGCTTCACTTCATCATTTTTGCGAGCGTTCAACTCAGCTCTTTGGGCAGTCTTCCGTCTACGCATACTGACAATCCCTTCACCTTGAACGCGTTTATCAGGCTCAGAAAAAGGGTTATCACCCTGATTGAACTGCACACGCAAAGGGGTACCAGTAAGTTGAAATGTCTTACGGAACACACCTTCCAAAAAGCGCTTGTATGTATCCTTAACACCATCGACGTGATTCCCATGAATTACCACAATCGGTGGGTTGCTTCCGCCTTGGTGGGCATAACGTAATTTAGGACGAATCCCTTTACTAATTGGTGGTTGATGTTGCGCAATCGCATCAATTAATACGCGAGTAAGCTGTGGTGTTGAAAGCTTAGCCATCGCCGCTTTGTAAGCACCATCCACTGAAGTGAATAACTCAGGAAGCCCTTTTTTACGCAACGCTGAAATGTAATGGAATTTGGCAAAGTCTAAAAATTGAAGTTTACGGTCAATTTCACGTTTAATCCAATCGCGTTCGTCCTCTTTTAAACCATCCCATTTATTAATAGCTACAACCAATGCACGGCCTGTTTCAAGAATATAAGCAGCTACGTGTGCATCTTGTTCAGTAATGCCTTCTTGTGCATCCACCACTAAAATCGCTACGTTCGCTTCCTCAATGGCCTGAATAGTTTTGATAACAGAAAATTTCTCAATCGCTTCAAAAACCTTGCCACGCTTACGTACACCGGCGGTGTCAATAATGGTGTAATGTTTGCCGTTCTTTTCTAAATCAATATAAATTGAATCACGGGTGGTTCCTGGCTGATCGAAGGCAATTACGCGCTCTTCACCCAGCAATGCATTCACCAACGTCGATTTACCAACATTGGGACGCCCAACAATAGCAACCTTTGGTGCGTCTTCTTCATTGAACGGTGCAGCATCTGCAGGGTCAGCAAAAGGTTCTAGTGCTAACTCTACTAAATCTCGCACACCTTCACCGTGGGCTGATGAAATTGAGAGTGGATCACCCAAACCTAACTCATGGAATTCAGCACTGACCACAGCGCGTTGCATGCCTTCAGTTTTATTCACCGCCAGCAATACCGGGCGCTGACTTTTGCGTAAGCGATTGGCAATGACTTTATCTTGCGGGCTTACCCCTTGACGGCCATCCACCACAAAAATAATCACATCGGCTTCATCAATGGCGAGCAAGGTTTGACGCGCCATTTCTTTCATGATGCCAGACTCAGCAGTTGGCTCAAACCCGCCTGTATCAACGACAAGAAAAGGTTTATCTCCGCCAACACCTCTTCCGTAATGGCGATCGCGTGTCAAACCAGGAAGGTCTGCGACGAGTGCATCACGGCTTTTAGTGAGTCGGTTAAAGAGTGTGGATTTGCCGACGTTTGGTCGACCGACGAGAACAATGGTAGGTAACATGTCTTACTTAATAGAGATGGCGTATATGCCACCTTTTCGGGTTTGTGCGATGATTGTGGAAGCACCAACTGCAAGCATTTGAGGCATTATTGCTGAATCTTCTAATTGTAACCGCGCGGCAAACGATCCATCCTCACGATTAAGGAGATGCACATAGCCCTCCACATCCCCAAGCGCTATTAGGTTGCCCATTGGCAGAGGCGCTGAGATGCGGCGCTGCTTAAGATCTGCCTGGCGCCAAAAGGTTTTTCCAGTCGCAAAATCAAGAGAATAGACGGCGCTGTTAGCATGCGTAACATAAACTTTTGCATCCTCAGCATTTAAGCCCGTATAGCTTGAAATTTCACGTGACCAGGCCAATCGACCTGTTGCGCGATCTACCGCGGCGATTTTCCCTTGGTAGGCAACTGCGTAAACCAGGCTTCCATCAACAACTGGATTGCTTGTGATATCAGCAATACGTTCGATTTCAGTGGTTCCCTTTGGTTGAGCGACTGAGACCTCCCAAACAACCTTGCCATCATCAACTCTGAGAGCGATTAATTTACCACCCGCAAAGCCTGCATAAGCAGCGCCACCATCTAATACTATGCCAGCACTGCTTCTTAAAGATAAGGCTGGCGTTGCACGCTCATAAACCCACTTCTTAGAACCATCTTTGGCATTTAAACCGTAAATACGGCTATCGCCACATCGAACAACAACAACGCTGTCATCAGACTTAGGCGCACTCAAAACTTGACTGCTCACTTTTGACTTCCATAGCAATTTTCCGGATAAGTCGTAGGCCAATACATAACCTTTTGCAGACCCTAGTAAAAGCAAGTTATTACCAAGTCCAACACCGCCACTAAGCATTTCACCACTATTAATTTTCCAGATCTGCTTACCATCAGCCACACTTACTTTTGTTATTTCACCATTAGCACTGGCTGCATAAATAAACCCATTGTCCAAAACAGTAGTAAAGTCAGCATCTAGGCTATCACCTAAATGCGTGCTCCAAAGCACTTTAATCTGGGCTGTCGTTTTTATCTCAAGAAGCTCTGATGGTGTCTCGTTACTTCCTCGCCCGAACAATCGTTCGGACATATCTTCTTTTAGGTCTGTAATAGAGCTGCAAGCACCCAAGGCAAGGGTGATTAAGAGCGTTGCTGTCTTAAAGAATTTCAACACTAATTACCTAACACTTCTAATTTATGTTGAGTGAATTTCAAAAGTTTGCCCTGAGAATCTAGCTTTTCAAGTGCTTCTTTGTAAGCGATTTTGGCATCCGCCGTTTTACCTTGAGCGACTAAAATATCCCCTTTGAGATCAGCAAATAAACCATCAAAACCAGAAGTATGATTTTCACTCAGCGTTTTTAGTGCACCAGCATAGTCTTTTTCTTCAAACTGCAAGGATGCAAGCCCAGCAATGCCATTGCTTGAATAGCATCTTCTTTAGCATTTTTCGCCGCCCACTCCAATTGTGATTTAGCACTTTTAAGTTCATTTGCTTGGAAGTTTGCTTTTGCCGCAGTTAAAGCTGCACGACCGGCATAGGGTGTGCTTGGGTAGTTGTCCATCAACTGCGCAGAAGCTGCTTGAATTGCCTTGAGGTTTTTAGCGTCGGTCATATCTAACTTAAGCAAACTTTCGTATTGTGCAGAAGCTTTTAGTGATTGCTGATCTTGATAATAATGCCAACCTTGATAACCTAGGTAGCTGACAACTAAAATTGCCACGACAGCAATCGTTTTTTGACCGTGTAGCTTCCACCACGCTTTAAACTCATCCAACTGCTCTTGTTCTTCAAAATCGTATGCCATACCAATATCCTTACCTACAACTGTTAATCAAAAAAACTGTGCTCTCTAGTCACCCTTATGCGACTTTTCTTTTTTGTCCAGGAATCGCTTTTAAAAGATTTTTTGTATATTGCTCTTGTGGGTCGCCATAGACTGCTTGAATACTCCCAGTCTCAACTATTTTGCCCTGATGCATCACCGCTATTTCATCTGCGATATGGCGAACAACTCTCAAATCGTGACTAATAAAAATATAGCTTAGGGACATCTCCTGCTGCAACTCTTTGAGAAGCAATAAAATCTGTGCCTGAATTGATACATCAAGTGCAGAAACAGGCTCATCACAAACCACTACCTTAGGCGATAGCACCAACGCTCTTGCAATGCCGATTCTTTGACGCTGGCCACCTGAAAATTCATGGGGATATTTTTTCATGTCAGACTCACTTAGCCCAACACGTTTAAGCATACTCAATGCCTTTTCGAAACGCTCGTCTTTACTTCCGAGTCCATGCACTAACAAGCCTTCTGCGACAATCTCTCCTACTCGCATTCTTGGATTAAGCGAAGCGAAAGGATCTTGAAAAATCATTTGCAAATGACGTCGCTGCTGTCTCAATTCATTTGCTGGCAACTCCGCCAGATCACGACCTTGGAAAAATACCGAGCCCCCATCCAAGGGTTGTAATTGTAACAGACATCTCGCTAACGTGGATTTACCGCTGCCAGATTCACCGACCACTGCCAAGGTGCTGGCATGACGTAATGCAAGACTGACATTGTCTAAGGCTTTCACTTGCTTAGTACCAAATCCAAAACGTCCAGCACGTTGCGTGTAAAACTTATTAAGCTCTCGTGCTTTTAAAATGAATTCACTCATGCTTGCTCCTGTTCTGTATTGAGCCATGCATAATCAATTGGCTTGAGCGGTTTTTTACCTTCGGCGTCGGGTACGCAATCTAGTAGTGCTTTTGTGTATGGATGCTTCGGATGATTAAGCACATCAGCAACCGATCCGGACTCAACCACTTCCCCTCTAAACATGACAACAACATCGTCTGCCACATCGGCTACGACGCCAAAGTCATGCGTAATGAGCAGCATGCCCATGTTCATGCTTGTCTTCAGACTATCTAGGAGATTTAACACTTGCGCTTGTACGGTGACATCCAATGCTGTTGTTGGCTCATCGGCAATTAACATGCGTGGCTCACAAGCAATACTCATTGCGATCATTACCCGCTGTCTTTGTCCGCCTGATAACTCATCAGGATAACTATTAGCCCGATCAGAAGGAATACCGACTTGCTCTAATAATGCAGCTACTTTTTTATTTAAGGCATCACCGGAGAGACCAAGGTGAACACTCAATGGCTCACCAATCTGAAAGCCGATGGTGAGGACTGGATTTAAAGACGTCATCGGTTCTTGGAAAATCATCCCAATTTGACGGCCACGAATTTTTCGCATTTCTTCATGACTCAGGGTTGCTAGGTCAGTCCCCTGAAATAAAATGCGGCCTTCCATTCTGATCAACTGCTCAGAAAGCAATGCCATTACAGATAACGCCGTTAAGCTTTTGCCACTTCCAGACTCGCCAACCACACATGTTGTTTTACCTGGGGCAATTAAAAGTGAAACATTACTGACCAACTTACGATCAGGCGCATTGATTGGGCAAATGGTTAAACCTTCAATTTTAAGGAGTTCGGTCATATCAGCTATCTATATCATCTTTTAAGTAAATCAATCGCATGTGACAAATCAACAGTCACTTGCTCTCCCGCAGCTAACATAGGTTTTACAGCTATCTTATTTGCCTGGACTTCATCATCGCCTAAAATAAGCGCGAATCTTGCACCACTGCGATCCGCTTTTTTCATTTGCGACTTAAAACTTCCACCACCCGCGTGGACTATGACTGACAGCCCAACATCACGTAAAGCTTCAGCCGTCTTAGCGGCAACAGATTCAGCTAACTCACCAACATTAATTAAATAAGCATCTGGCTGTGATTGCGCGGTCACGCCGTATTCTTGCATCAACAAAAATACACGCTCTAAGCCAATACCAAATCCGCAAGCTGGTGTTGGATCACCACCCAATCGAGCGACTAAACTATCATATCGGCCACCGCCAGCAATCGTGCCTTGACTACCAAGCTTGGTGGTCACCCACTCAAAAACCGTACGATTATAGTAATCTAAACCACGCACTAATCTTGAATTGAGTTTGTAGGCGATGCCCACATCATCAAGCTTAGTACAAAGACCAGCAAAATGTTGGCGAGTTTCATCGCCCAGGTGATCAATCAGCTTTGGTGCGCCCTCAATCATCTCTTGCATACGTGGATTTTTGCTATCCAAAATACGCAGTGGATTGGTATGAAGTCGACGCTTAGCATCTTCGTCCAGCAATTCTGAATGTTGTTCAAAATAAGTAATGAGCGACTTTCTATACTCCGCTCGCTCATGAGCATCACCGATACTATTCAGTTGCAGCTCAACATCAGCTATGCCTAGTACTTTCCATAATCGGGCAAGCAAGATGATTTGTTCCGCATCAACATCAGGACCATCAAAACCAAAAGCTTCTACACCGATTTGATGAAATTGACGCTGACGACCTTTTTGAACATTTTCATGACGAAACATTGGGCCCGTGTACCAAAGTCGCTGCGGACCATTATAGGTGAGGCTATGTTCAACTACGGCACGCACACAGCCAGCAGTACCTTCAGGCCTAAGCGTTAATCTATCGCCATTGAGTGGGTCTTCCCACGAATACATTTCTTTTTCTACAATATCCGTATGTTCACCAACACTTCGAATAAACAAATCTGTAGGCTCAACAATCGGCATGCGAATATTGCGATAACCATACTGGCCAAGTACTAAACGAGCTGTATCTTCTAACTTTTGCCACAAAGGTGTCATCTCGGGCAGAGTGTCATAAAAGCCCTTAATGCTCTGAAACTTAGTGTTTTTTGTTTGTTGCGTCATAAATAGTTACGTTTGTGCTTAGATTGATTGAATCGGGATTGATTGAATTGGTATTTTTGTAGATTGGCTACGTAACTTGCCACCTTCTGCATAGTTCTTTGCAACATAATGCTCGACGATAGATTGAAATTCTTGCGCAATGGCATCGCCTTTAAGCGTCACGGTTTTTTCTCCGTCTACAAATACTGGCGCTACAGGCACTTCACCTGTCCCTGGCAAACTAATCCCAATATTAGCTAGTTTTGATTCACCTGGCCCATTAACGACACAGCCCATCACAGCAACACTCATCGATTCAACACCAGGATATTGTTTGCGCCACACTGGCATTTGTTCTCGGAGGTAACGCTGAATATCTTGGGCTAACTCTTGAAAGTAAGTGGACGTCGTTCTTCCACATCCAGGACACGCAGTCACAAGTGGGGTAAATGAGCGTATGCCCATTGTTTGCAAAATCTCTTGCGCAACAATCACCTCTTTAGTGCGAGACTCTCCAGGTTCGGGAGTTAGGCTAATACGAATGGTGTCACCGATCCCCTCTTGTAAAAGCAAAGATAAGGCCGCTGTTGAGGCGACAATTCCTTTAGACCCCATGCCAGCCTCAGTAAGCCCAAGATGCAGTGGATAATCGCACCGCTTAGCTAAATCTCGATACACTAAAACCAAATCTTGCACATCACTGACCTTGCAAGAAATGATAATTTGATCGTGCGCCAAACCAATCTCTTCCGCATGCTGAGCACTTTCCAAGGCCGATTGAATGAGCGCTTCGCGCATCAACGCTTCTGATGATAATGGCTGTGCTAACTGCGCATTTTTATCCATCATGCGCGCCATTTTTTCTTGGTCTAAGCTACCCCAATTCACACCAATACGCACAGGCTTATGGTATTTAATCGCTGTTTCTATCATGGCTGAAAACTGATCATCACGCTTACTACCCTTCCCAACATTACCAGGATTGATACGATACTTTGCTAACGCAATCGCACACTCAGGATAGTCATTCAGTAGCTTGTGGCCGTTGTAATGAAAATCCCCCACTAGCGGCACTGGGCAGCCTAACGCATCTAGCTGCTTACGAATCTTACCGACTTGGGCTGCAGCTTCGGGTGAGTTGACGGTAATGCGAACGATCTCTGATCCAGCCTGCCACAACTCCACCACTTGCTTAATAGTCGCTTCAGCATCGGCAGTATCTGTGTTGGTCATTGACTGCACAACCACGGATGCATTGCCACCAACGGCGACGTTCCCGACCAACACTTGTTGGCAAGAACGGCGTGAGATCAAGGAGGAAGGATTGCTCATTATTGATCGCCCAGTGTAATGCGCGCCATATTGTTGAAAGTAGTCGCTGTTAAGTCTATGGTTTCACCATTAAAAATCACTTGGGTAGCACTCGCATTACCGATATGAAACTTCAGGGGAGGAATGCCCTCGACGAACTCCTCTGTACCTGCTTTAGCTAATTTACTAAAAACGGTACGTCCTGTTTTATCTTGCACACCAATCCAAGATGAGCCAGTAAGAACAAGTCTAACCCTTACTTTGCCACTTTCGACAGGCGGTTTCACTGGCGAAATATTGGCTGCCTCAGAATTTGTTGTTTCAAGAGAGCGACTTAAATCCAAGCCTTTGTCTGTTGTTTTCTTTATCTCTGGCATCACAGGGTTTAGCTGTGCTCCCTGAGTCAATTTGGGCTCATTCGACTTTGGAAGCTCAATATCGGTCACTATCGCCCCAGCACTTGCTGAGATTTCATGACGATCAACTGTTAGGCCATCGTCAGGTAAGGCTTGAGTTAAAGCATCTTTATTCATCGCTGAGGTGGGTTCAGAAGCGATCGCTAAGTTTGTTGTTTGTTGATAAACCCAGACTTTGTAACCTACCCAAGCCAATGAAGCCGAAATAGTAAACAAACCAAGCATTAAGGTTAAAAATTTTCCGAGTCCAGACGATTGTGGACGATTAATATAGGGGGATTTATATTCAATTGATTGAATTTCATCTTGTGGATATTGTTCCCGATATGCATCTAATAATGGCTCAGGATTCAAAGATAAAAATTGTGCGTAGGACTTAATAAATCCGCGAACAAGCATAGCGCTACCAAACTGATTAAAGTCGTCAGTTTCCAAGGCGATAATTTGCCTGTCGCTTAAATGTAATCTCGCACGAACATCATCAATGCTCAGGCTTTGTGACTCTCTTGCCTCACGCAAAGCTGCACCGATTACCGATTGATTTAACAATTCAGTTGTGAACGGTTGATCCATCATTTACCTCGAGAAAGTAAAAGTTTTGTTTGTGGTGAATCAGGAAATTTGCTTTTCAACTCCGTTACATAGCTTGACTCGACATCTTGATTTCCCAGCTGATGTTCAATCCTTATGCCAAGCCACAACATATCAGGGTTAGGATTGTTGGCCATAGCATTGAAAAGGGTTTGCTGGGCCAATCCGTATTGTTGACGATCAAAGTAGAGTTTAGCTAATTGATAAGCGGTATTGTGCAACAGAGGTTGGTATTGCAACGCCAAACTAAAAAAACGCTCAGCACCTAATAAGTCAGATTTTTTAAGAGAACAATATCCTGCATTGGTATAGGCAATAAAAGGCGTTGTGTATAGGGGACTTTTAACAGCCTCTTGAAAGTGATGAATCGACGCATCAATCCGATTACGCGAACAAAGAAATGAACCGTAATTGTTATGTGCCTCAGCGCTTTTAACATCTAAAGCAATCGCTTTTTTGAAATTCAGTTCCGCCTTATCATCTTCATTTATTGCTGCATAAGTCATCGCCAACCCATTGTATCCAGGAGAATAATTAGGATCAAATTCAGTTGACTTAATAAATTCATTAAGCGCCACCGCCATCTGCCCCTGCTGATAATAGCCTGAACCAAGTTCAGCATGAATACGTGCACTATCTTGTTTATTACCATCAATCGCGGACAAACGCATGGCAGATTGATTGGCACATGCGCTGAGTAACAATACTAACAAGATCAATAATTGACGCATCAGCTTCGCTCCAAAACAATCGGGCGCGTTGTTCTTTTGGTTTTGTCTTGGACTTGTCCTGCCAATTGACCACAAGCAGCATCAATGTCATCTCCACGCGTCTTGCGTGTCGTGACGATATGTCCAGCCTGCATTAAAACATCTCTAAAGCGGCGAATATCATCTGGTCGTGACGTATCGTAACCGCTATTAGGGAATGGGTTAAATGGAATTAAATTGAATTTACATGGCACATCTTTGACTAGGTTGATCAATTCTTTAGCATGATCAAAGCTGTCGTTCACGCCATCAAGCATGACATATTCAAAGGTCACAAAATCTCGTGGCGCCTTGACTAAATAGCGCTGGCAAGCAGCCATCAGCTCTTTAAGGGGATATTTTTTATTAATCGGCACAATCACATCGCGTAATGCATCATTAGGCGCATGCAATGAAACCGCCAATGCCACAGGGCAATCTTCTTTCAATCTATCCATGGCTGGCACTACACCACTCGTGGATAAGGTTACGCGGCGGCGACTCAATCCATAAGCAGAGTCATCCAACATGATTTGCATAGCGGTCACGACGTTATCGTAATTCGTGAGTGGCTCACCCATACCCATCATCACGACATTACTGATAATGCGCTCGCTCATTGGGAGCATGCCGTAATCAGGGTCTTGTCTAAGCGAATGGTTGGCTAACCACAGCTGACCAATAATCTCAGAAACACTCAGATTACGGTTAAATCCTTGGCGACCGGTTGAACAAAACGTACATTCAAGGGCACAACCGACTTGCGATGAAATACACAATGTACCTCTATCGTCTTCTGGAATAAACACGGTTTCAACACCGTTGCCAGTACCAGCACCCACCAACCACTTGCGCGTTCCATCATTGGAAATCTGCTCAAGTTGAACGTTGGGAGGGGCGATGGTGGTCGTGGCGGCTAATTTCTCACGGAGAGATTTAGCAATATCAGTCATCTGCTCAAAATCATTCACGCCAAAGTGATGCATCCAGCGCATCAATTGTTTAGCGCGAAAAGGCTTCTCACCCAATCCTACAAAGTATTCGGCGAGTTGCGCTTGGTTAAAATCGAGCAGATTAATCATGAACTACAATTACTTACCGAAGAAGTAAGCGATTTCGATGGCTGCATTTTCAGCAGAGTCAGAACCGTGAACAGCGTTAGCATCAATGCTTTCAGCAAAGTCAGCACGGATAGTGCCAGCAGCTGCATCTTTAGGGTTAGTTGCGCCCATCAAATCACGGTTTTTCAATACAGCGCCTTCGCCTTCAAGCGCTTGAATCATCACTGGACCTGAAATCATGAATTTAACCAAGTCAGCAAAGAAAGGACGCTCTTTGTGAACAGCGTAGAAGCCTTCAGCTTCAGCTTGTGATAATTGCGCCATTTTAGCTGCAACGATTTTCAAACCAGCGTTTTCAAAACGTGTGTAGATTTGACCAATCACGTTTTTAGCAACTGCGTCAGGTTTGATGATAGATAAAGTACGTTCTAAAGCCATAATTACTCCAATAAAATAACACTACAAAACAACAAAAAAACTCTAAATCCAACCGCGATTTAGAAAGAAAAATGGGTTGCAAATCTATAAAGCATAAAGACCGCTAAAATAACATTTTAAGGGTCTTTAATAAAGCTAAAACAGCAAGATTAAGTTACTTCAGGCTTCGTTGGCGACGCACTTCGTAAAGACAAATTCCACTCGCCACAGAAACATTCAGGCTTTCCACACTGCCAAACATTGGAATACTGACTAAAGAATCACACGTTTCTTCAGTTAATCGACGTAAACCTGTACCTTCAGCGCCCAATACCAACGCCACAGGGCCATCGAATTTTGTAGCGAGCAAATCATGCTCAGCCTCTGCTGAAGCCCCAATTACAAACACGCCAGCATCTTGAAGCTCGCGTATCGTGCGAGCTAAGTTAGTCACCGCCAAAAATGGAACCGTTTCAGCTGCACCACAAGCCACCTTACGGACAGTTGCGTTCAAGCCAACTGCCCTATCTTTAGGCGCGATGACCGCATGAACACCCATGGCATCTGCCACACGCAAGCAGGCCCCTAGATTATGTGGATCTTCGACACCATCTAAGATTAAAAAGAATGGCGGCTCCTTTAGGCCAGATTCCAAAATGTCGTAAATATCTTTATAGGGAATTGGCGTATCAACCACGCGCGCAATCACCCCTTGGTGGCGGCCATTCATGCCAGCAAGACCGTCTAAACGCGCCCTATCCACCTCCATTGTGCGAACATTAGCTTGTTCAGCAAGACTTAACAAATCCTTCATGCGGGCATCAATACGGTCACGGTCAATCAAAATCTCTTGAACGCTGGCACCATGTTGACGAAGACGACTTAATACGGCGTGGAAACCAAATAAAATTCTTGCATCACTCATTACTCAAAACCTTTACTTTCTCAATTGTTTTTTACTTACGCTTCACTTACTTTGCTTTTCTTGGTGCGGACTTTGCAGGACGCGCTTTTGATCCTACATTCGGCTTAGATGAAGTGCTACCAGCCTTGTGGCTGCGATTTTTGTTGGTATTAGCATTTTTAGCACGGCTAGATTTTGGTGGGCTGTTTTTATCCCAAGGCGCAGTCACCTTTAAGGTTTTTCTTTCCGGCTGTTTAACTTCAACCTTTGCCGTGGCTTTTTTATCGCCACCTTTGCTTCGGTAACGCTCAGGCAAGATTGAGTCTTCCTCGCTAATCGGCGTGAGTTTATTAGTATCGGCTAAAACAAAGTCAATACGCGATGTTTCTAGGTCAACCCGACTTACTTTAACGCGCAATCGGTCACCTAATCGGTATTTAACCCCTGTCCGCTCGCCCGCCATCTCATGGCGTGCTTTATCAAAATTAAAATAGTCGTTACCTAGCTCGGTGACATGCAACAAGCCTTCGACATAAACACCATCAAGCGCAACAAATAAGCCAAAGCTGGTTACGCCAGCCACAGTACCATCGTAGTCTTCGCCAATCTTATCTTGCATATAGAAGCATTTGAGCCAAGCTTGCACGTCACGTGTGGCATCGTCGGCACGACGCTCGGTCATCGAGCAATGTTGACCTAGTTGATGAAAGTCGCCACCTTGATAACGCTCACCTTTAAGTACCGCTTTAATCGCACGATGAATAATCAAATCTGGGTAACGACGAATGGGTGACGTAAAGTGGGCATAAGCCTCATAAGCCAAGCCGAAGTGACCGACATTGTCAGGGCTATAAACCGCTTGTTGCATAGAGCGTAGCAACACGGTTTGCAGTAACTGTTCATCAGGACGACCTTTAATGCGGGCCAATAGCTTGCCGTAGTCCTTTGCGTGGGGTGTATCACCGCCACCCACGCCAAAGCCAAACTCTCCCATAAAGGTGCGCAAAGCTTCAAGTTTCTCAGGGGTTGGACCTTCGTGAATACGGTAAAGCGCTGGATGCTCATGGGTCTTTAAGAAATCTGCCGCACAAACGTTAGCCACCAACATACACTCTTCAATTAAACGATGTGCATCATTACGTGAAGTAGGCTCAATACGATCAATTTTGCCATTCTCGTTAAACACCATCAGCGTTTCTTGGCTATCAAACTCAATAGCCCCACGCTTTTCACGCACAGCCAATGACAGCTTATAAAAGCTATTTAAGTTCTCTAAATGCGGCACTAACCAAGCATACTCTTTGGCCAATTCACCATCAGGTTGGGTCAAGATTTCATGTACTTTGGTGTAAGTCATGCGGGCTTTTGAGCGCATGACTGAAGGATAGAATTGATAACGTTTGACGACACCAGTGCCATCCACTTGCATATCGCAAACCATACATAAACGCTCAACATCTGGGTTAAGCGAGCAAAGGCCATTAGACAAAGCCTCTGGCAACATTGGAATCACGCGGCGTGGGAAATAAACAGAATTACCCCTGTCGTAAGCATCTTTATCTAATGCATCGCCAGGTTTCACATAAAAACTCACATCGGCAATCGCCACGACAACGCGCCAGCCTTTGCCTTGTGGCTCACAAAATACCGCGTCATCAAAGTCACGCGCAGTTTCACCATCAATGGTGATGAGCGCCATCTCACGCAAATCAATACGCCCTTTGTAATCCTGCGGCTGAACAAAACGAGGATAGTCTTCAGCTTGCTTTACCGAGGCAGGATTAAACTCGTGTGGCAATTGATGCTTACGCAGCGCAATCTCAATCTCCATGCCAGAGTCCGCATAATTACCAAGAACCTCTACCACCTTACCTATCGGCTTAGCATAAGCGGATGGCTGCTCAATCAACTCAACCATCACCACCTGCCCAGCTTTCGCCTGCATATCTTGACCTGGTGGCACTAAAATATCTTGATTGATACGTTTATCTTCTGCCGCAACCAAGGTGACGCCTTGCTCTCGAATTAAACGGCCGACTAGTTTTTTAGTCGCGCGCTCAAGCACCTCAACAATCTTACCCTCTGGACGGCCTTTTCGGTCAAAGCCAGATTGACGCACCATGGCACGATCACCGTGCATGACTTGCGCCATTTCACGAGGCGACAAGAACAAATCATCACCACCATTATCAGGGATTAAAAAACCAAAGCCATCCGCATGGCCTTGAATCTTGCCTGCGATCAAATGGAGCTTTTCAGCGATACATAGGACATTTTTGCGGTTACGCATAATTTGCCCTTCACGCTCCATCGCATTGAGGCGACGGTTAAATATTTCTTTTTCATCCTCACCAATCTCAAGCAGTTCGTATAAATCTTCAACGTGCAAAGGCACGCCCTGATCTGCCATCATTTGGAGAATAAACTCGCGACTAGGTAATGGATTTTCGTAATTTGCAGACTCTCGTTGAGCATGCGGATCCGCTAGTCTTTTTGAGTTTCGCGGTGTTTTTTTATGAGCCAAGGCTTATTGTTCCTATTAGATTACTTCTTAGATTAATTCTTGATTCTCTTACGTTAAAATCTACTTTTCGTAGTATAGCCCAAATGGCGAAATTGGTAGACGCGCATGGTTCAGGTCCATGCGCCTTCGGATGTGGAGGTTCGAGACCTCTTTTGCGCACCAAACTCATCAACACAACATATCATCAAACTTTTTTCTATTGTTATATGGGGCCACAACCCTATAAAGCAAGGCATCCTCACCATATTCTCGTAAGTCGTTTAAATTTTTATTACAAAAGTGATAGACAAAGCTCATTCAAATCCTTAATATTCACTCAACTGTACGAACGTACAACAAAGACAATGAAGGGTGAAAAACATGAATCCATTAAATTTCATTAGCAGCTACAACCGCAAACACACAAACAATGTTGCGGAGATTTATACACGCGCATCTAATAAAAGTGCATACATTCCGCTTTACAATCAAGTAGCATCAGCCAGTGTTACCAGCCCCATGCGTATTGAAGCAAGGCTTAGCGCTGATGAATTGCTAGTGAAAAACCCAATGGCAACCTACTTCGTTCGGGTAAAAGGCGACTCAATGCTTAATGCAGGCATTACAGATGGTGACGTTGTCATTGTGGACCGTTCATTAGAGCCTAGCATGGGTCATATTGTACTGGCAGAGGTCGATGGTGAATTTACTGTGAAGTACTTAGCCCAACAACAATTACTACCTGGCAATATCAACTGCGAAGCGATTAATTTTGCTGACGCTGAAAGAATTGCGATTATCGGCGTAGTAACAGGCTCTATGCGTAGATTTGTGTAAAAAAACCTGGCGGAGAGAGCGAGATTCGAACTCGCGACAGGGATAACCCTGTGCCACCTTTCCAGGGTGGTGACTTAAACCACTCATCCATCTCTCCGAGGTGGCGGATTATAGCGCAACTGGGCGCGCTTATAAATTCATTTTCAGTTCGCCCCAAAATAGCGACTTGATGTAAAATACCATTTGGCGGGCCTCCCCGCATTGTAAGATAGCCAACCTGGTCAGGTCCGGAAGGAAGCAGCCACAACTATTGAGCAAGTGCCGGGGGTTTGGCTCGCCTCCTCTCGTGTGCACAAATTACCCAGATCAAACAAGCAGTTTTATTTGCTTTAGCTATCGCTTTTTTTAGCCGCTTGGTCACAATTTAAGCTAAAGTTATCGCCTTATTTAATGAGCTAGATATTCGATGAGTTACCAGGTTCTCGCGCGGAAATGGCGCCCAAAGTCATTTGAAACACTAATCGGTCAAGAGCATGTGGTTCGTGCCTTGACCAACGCACTTGAACAACAACGCTTGCATCATGCTTATTTACTGACTGGTACCCGTGGCGTTGGTAAAACCACGATTGCCCGCATTCTCGCTAAATCCCTCAACTGTGAAACAGGAATTACAGCCCATCCATGTGGCGCTTGCTCAACTTGTCTAGACATTGATAAAGGACGATTTATTGACCTGATTGAGGTGGATGCCGCCTCAAATACACAGGTCGATAATATGCGTGACCTGCTCGACAACGCGCAATACGCCCCAACGGCTGGCCGCTTCAAAGTGTACATTATCGATGAAGTGCACATGCTCAGCCGAAGCTCGTTTAATGCGATGCTTAAAACACTTGAAGAGCCACCTGCGCACGTTAAGTTTATTCTTGCAACGACAGACCCTCAAAAAATGCCTGTCACCGTGCTTTCACGTTGCTTGCAATTTAATTTACGCCAGATGGCAAGTACGTCGATCACTGAACACTGCCAATCCATTTTAAAGACGGAAAATATTCCTTATGAAGTGCCCGCCTTGCAACTGATTGCGAAAGCAGCTTCGGGCAGTATGCGTGATGCGTTGTCGTTATTAGACCAAGCCATTGCCTATGGAAGCCAAAGCGTGCAAGAAAAAGAAGTGCGCGCCATGCTTGGAGCAATCGACCAAAGTTATTTAATTGAACTCTTAAAAGCGCTGATCCACAACGATGGCGAAGCTTTGATGCGTCAAGCAAGCGCAATGTCTGAGCGGAGTATCGCTTTCGATGGGGCATTAGGTGACCTTGCCAACTTATTACAACAAGTCGCCATGGCGCAAGTCGTACCAAATAGCATCGCTCTAGACTTGCCTGAGCGTCCTGTTTTGCTGGATCTTGCCCAGCAACTCAGCGCAGAAAAAGTACAGCTTTTTTATCAAATCACCTTACTTGGGAGACGCGATATTGGTCTAGCGCCCGATGAATATGCAGGCTTTACGATGACCTTGCTGCGCATGCTGGCGTTTAACCAAAGCGACATCGCACCGCCTGTTGGTAAATCAGCTGCGCAAGCGACAAGCCAATCATCAAACCCGCTTTTAAACCAAGCAACCGCTCATGAGTCACAAAATTCAACACCTAGACCTTCAGCCAGCGCAATGCTTAAAGCGGTTGAGCGCTCAACACAAACCGCTACTTTGGCTGTAAATGAATCTGTGGCGTCTACCCCGTCGACAACCACGCTTGCACCTGAACCAGTGCTACTAGAAGTGCATGCTACTTCGGCTGACATGAAAAGCGCTGCTTTAAGGCCTGAAAACTTATCCAAGCCCTCACAATCTGATGAAACGGCGTTTCCGCTCAACAGCACAACAGTGTCTTTAGACGACGCACCTGAAACGCAAGATTTCGTTACAGACCAAGAAGCGCACCAGATTCAGTTTAATGGCAACTGGCGTAGTCTGGTTGATGCCTTAAAATTAGGCTTGGCACGCACATTGGCTCAAAACTGTGAGCTTGAAAGCTTTGATGAAAATAACATCAATTTAACGGTTCCTGATGGACAAAAACATCTCCTAGACGCCAACTATCAAGATAAGTTAAGTGCTGCAGTGGATCAACACTTCGGTAGAAAAATTAAGCTCAGTCTCAAGGTTGGTGGCACTGGCAATACGCCAGCAAAACAGATCTTTGAAGAGAAAGCGGCTGTTCAATCTGAAGCGGTAAATGCCATCGAACAAGATGACTTTGTGCAAGCGCTGATGAAAGACTTTGGGGCCAACATCATCCCTTCAAGTGTTAAACCAATTTAATCAAAATAATTTACAACTCAATAATTAATATAAGGAAATAAAAAATGATGAAAGGCGGCATGGGCAATTTAATGAAGCAAGCCCAAATGATGCAAGAGAACATGAAACGCGCCCAAGCAGAGCTTGCAACGGTTGAAGTTGAAGGCCTCGCAAGCAACGGCTTGGTGAAGGTACTGATGACATGCCGCAATGAAGTCAAGCGTATCAGCATTGATGACAGCGTCATGGACGATAAAGAAACACTTGAAGACTTAGTGTTAATCGCCATGAAAGACGCATTAAGCAAAGCAGAAAAAACCTCAGAAGCGCGTATGAGCGGCCTCATGCCAGCCGGCATGAAAATGCCTTTCTAACTGAATAACCTAAAGAATCTTCGTGCAAACTCCAGCAAGCTTAGACCAGTTAATTGAAGCCTTACGTTGCCTTCCTGGCGTTGGGCCAAAATCTGCCACACGCATGGCCTACCACCTCCTGCAACGCGACAGAAAAGGGGCCAATACCCTCGCCTCTGCACTAGACACCGCGTTACAAGTCGTTAGCCACTGTCAGCTTTGCAATACTTTTAGCGAACAGCCTATTTGCCCAATGTGCGCTTCAGGCGCACGCGATAGCAGCACGCTTTGCGTGGTCGAAATGCCAACCGACATGATGATGATGGAACAAACGCATGCCTTCCAAGGCATGTATTTTGTGTTGATGGGACGCCTATCGCCACTAGATGGCATTGGACCCAAAGAAATCCATTTAGAGAAACTGCTTAAACGCGCACAAGACGGCTTGGTAAAAGAGGTTATTCTCGCGACCAACTACACCGTCGAAGGTGAAGCCACTGCGCACTACGTGAGCGAGCTGCTGAGCAAGCACGGCGTCAAAATTACCCGTATCGCTCGTGGGATGCCAATGGGAGGTGAAATTGAGCATGTGGATGCTGGCACTTTGGCACAAGCCATGATGGAGCGGCGTGGTCTTTAAGCAAAAGGCCTTAGTAAGCATACTCCACGGGCAAGACCTTTTCGGTCTAAGTTGCCACAATAAAAAAGCCCGTTTTAATGGGCTTTTTTATTGTCATACTATCGCTACTTCTCTATTAGAAGTGCTTGTAGTGTTTCTTAAGTTGCTTGATGACTTCCCATTGTGTTTTTAGGCCTTTTGGAAATTCAACGTAATCGCCTGCTTTAATCGTAACAGTTTCGCCACCTTGTGGTGTCACTGTGAACTCGCCTTCAAGAACGTATGCTTTTTCAGTCATACCGAAATCAAGTGGGAATTTTGATGGTGCGCAATCCCAGATGCTCCATGAAGACACGCCCAATTCTTGCAATTTTTCTTGAGAAGGATTGTGGTCAATAATAATTTGGCTCATTTGTTATCCTAAAGTTAAAACATTAAAAAAATAAAGCCGCAAACATCACATTTGCAGCTTTAAGAATTCTTGGCGGAAGAGGTGAGATTCGAACTCACGGTGGGCGTGAACCCACGACAGTTTTCAAGACTGTAGCATTAAACCGCTCTGCCACTCTTCCGTCTTTATTAGTCGCTAAGTTGCAACCAAGGCGCGCATTATAACACCAGTTTTTAGTCGTCCGCTATATCTGAATCAGGAAAAAGTACGTCTGTGTATCCAAAATTCGTCAAATCTTGAATTCTCATGGGATACAAGATGCCATCTAAATGATCGCATTCGTGCTGAACGACCCGTGCATGAAAGCCGCTCACAAGCCGATCAATCGGTTGGCCGTATTGATCAAAGCCTGTGTAATGTAATCGCGTATAACGCGGCACAATGCCGCGCATGCCTGGCACAGACAAGCACCCTTCCCAACCGTCATCCATTTCTTCGCCAACGGGATTAAGCACCGGATTAATCAGCACGGTAAAAGGCACTTGCTCTGCATCGGGATAGCGTGGATTGCTGCCAACACCAAATATCACAACGCGCAAACTTACACCAATCTGAGGCGCCGCAATGCCAGCGCCGTTCATGTCGGCCATGGTGTCTTGCATATCCTTAATCAGTTCATGCAATTCTGGCGTGTCAAATTGTTCAACAGCTTCAGCCTTTGCAAACAACAAAGGCTCACCCATCCGCAAGACCGTTTTAATCGCCATATAAAGCCACCAACTTTTGAATAATGCCGCGAACACGTCCCATGGTGAGATGAAGCAGGTCACTCATTTCTTCATATTTGATCGCATGCAAACTATCGCCGCGCCCTGCGGCATGATTAGCCACTGGGCATATTGCCGCATAACGTATTTCAAGCTCACGCGCCAAGGCTGCTTCTGGCATACCTGTCATGCCAACCATCGTTGCACCATCTCGGTCAAAACGATTAATTTCAGCAGCAGTTTCAAGCCTTGGCCCTTGAGAAGTTGCATAGACACCACCATCCACCAACTGCTCTCCAACCAAACCCGCTGCTTTTAGGCACAGAGCACGTAATTTCTCATCGTAAGGCAAGGTAAAGTCGATGTGTTTAACTTGATTAAAGCCGTTTTCACTCATGCCATCAAAAAAAGTGCTTTTTCGGCTGTGCGTGTAATCAATTAATTGACTGGGCAATGCAATCGTTCCAGGGCCAAGCGTGTCCGCGATACCACCCACCGTAGCAATCGCCACAATATCTTTGACGCCCTGCGCATGAAGTGCCCAAATATTTGCGCGATAATTAATCATGTGCGGCGCAATGGTGTGTCCATTACCGTGCCTTGGCAAAAACACAACTGGCTTTCCAGCAATTTCTCCGAAAGTCAGAGGGCCAGAAGCTTCACCATAGGGCGTTCGAACAATTTGACGGCGACCAATTTGCAAGTCGGTCAGCGCCGCTAAACCCGTGCCACCAATAATCCCTAACATACGCAACCTTCATCAATTAATGAATAACTTTAATTGTAGCGCAATCCCTAACCCTACTTAGCAATTTTAAAGTCCATTTGATAATTTTATAGCCCCGACTTTTGTGGCATACTTCGAACAAATGAAAATCACTCAATCCCCTGTAAAAGCAAGCCTCAAGCTGACAGCCTCGCATTACGAAAATTTCCCTGTGGCTTCTTTTTTGCTCCCTAAAAGACTACGGGAACCCGTCGCTTTAATTTATGCTTTTGCCAGACAAGCGGATGATTTTGCAGATGAGGGAGACTTACTACCCGAACAAAGAATTGCGCTGATAAACGAATTCAAAGCTGAACTTGATCTCATTGAAAAAAACAAGCAACCCAATACCGAGTTATTCATCGCGTTAAAAGATGCCATTCATCAACATCAGCTGCCCATCAAGCCGTTTTACGACCTGCTTGATGCGTTTAGCCAAGACGTATCTAAAACCCGCTATCAAGACTTTGGTGAAGTCATGAGTTATTGCAGACGCTCTGCAAACCCTGTTGGTAGAATGATGTTGTCTTTATACCAAGCAGATTCGGATGCAAATGTTGGGATGGCGGATGCTCTATGCAGTGCGCTACAGCTGATTAATTTTCTGCAAGACATTGCCATCGACATTCAAAAAAACCGTATTTACTTGCCTCAAGATGAACTAGAAAAATATAAAATTACAGAAGCACAAATAATACGCGGTGACAGCAGTGGCACTTGGAGCCTAATGATGGAGTTTCAAATCAATCGGGCCCGAAAACTTCTTCAAGCAGGCGCCCCGCTTGGCTTGGTGCTTCCTGGTCGCATTGGCCTAGAAATGCGGATGATCATTGCTGGTGGTGAGCGGATATTAAAAAAATTACATCAAGCGCATGGCAATGTATTTGATTACAGACCCAAGCTCACCAAAAAAGATTGGCTGTATATGGCCTATCGCGCCATCAGCAAAAAATAGAGTTGAAATCAAACAATGACCCCTAAAGAGTACTGCCAGGAAAAAGCAGCCAAAAGTGGCTCAAGTTTCTATTACAGTTTTTTGTTTCTCCCAAAAGCCAAAAGAGAGGCAATTACTGCGCTCTATGCTTTTTGCCGAGAAGTAGACGATGTTGTCGATGAGTGCAAAGAAGTCTCCGTTGCCCGCATTAAACTTGCTTGGTGGCGGAACGAAATACATGGCTTATATCTTGGAAATCCACAGCATCCTGTCACCAAAGCCTTAGCCGAGCCCATCAAAACATACCATTTAGATCAAGAGCATTTCATTGAGATCATTGATGGCATGGAAATGGATCTCGATCAAAACCGTTACGCAGATTTTAAGCAGCTTCAACTTTATTGTTATCGTGTGGCCAGCGTCGTGGGTTTATTGTCTGTTCAAATCTTTGGCTTTACTAACCGTAAAACGCTCAAATACGCCCATGACCTTGGCATGGCATTTCAACTGACCAATATCACTCGAGATTTGGGTGAAGATGCGCGTCGCAACCGCATTTACTTGCCCATGGATGAACTAGCCAAATTCAGCGTAAAAGAATCTGACATTCTGCATGGCCACCTATCTGAAAATCTTCAAAAGCTTTTAGATTTTCAAATCGAACGTGCCGAGGGCTTTTACGATCGCGCATTAAAAGCATTACCCGCCGAAGATAAAAAGCAGCAACGCACTGGCTTAATCATGGCAGCGATTTACCGCACCTTACTCCGCGAAATTAAAACAAGTGGTTCACAACAAGTGCTCCATGCACGCATCTCACTCACGCCGCTCAGAAAGCTCTATTTGGCTTGGACAACATGGATGTTTCACTAAAAAAAGTTGTAGTCATCGGTGGTGGCTTAGCGGGATTGAGTGCTGCCAGCAAGCTATCGGGGGCTGGCATTGATGTTACCTTGCTTGAAGCGGCACCTCAGTTAGGCGGACGCGCCCGTGCAGTGGCTTGGAAAGGCCAGTGCCTTGATAACGGGCAGCACATTCTACTAGGTGCATATCAGCAAACACTTCAATTAATGGCCTCCGTTGGCGTTGATGAAAGCTATACTTTGTTGAGATTACCGTTGACGCTGAATATGCACGGCGCATTCACTTTAAAAGCCAAACACTTTCCCGCCCCATTCCATTTATTGTTTGGCCTATTGGCTGCCAACGGCCTAAGTTGGCAGGAGCGATTTGCCGCCATTCGTTTTTTTATTTGGCTCAAAGCTAAATGCTTTAAGCTCACCCAAGATGAATCACTACTAAGTTTACTCATCCGAAAAAAACAGCCTTCGAGGTTGATTAAATGGCTTTGGGAGCCACTATGCTTAGCCGCCCTCAACACACCAATTGCCACAGCAAGCGCACAGACTTATCTGAATGTACTTAAGGATAGTTTTAACCAAAGCAAGACCGATAGCGATCTGCTTTTACCAAAAGTCGATTTATCAGCACTTCTTTCAAAGCCTATCGCTGAACACATTCAGAAAAATGGCGGGAAAATAGGATTAAACACGCCCGTATCTCATATTGAACAAACAGCGAATGGATTTAGGCTTCATATTGCCGACCGAGAATGTTTAGAATTTAGCCATATGGTAATTGCGTGTTCACCCCATCATTTAAATGCAATCACCTCTATGCTTAATATCGCTACAGATACCATCGCATTTGATTACCAGCCAATTTATACCGTCTATATTCAATATCCTAGCCACATCAAATTGCCGAATATCATGACGGGTTTTACCAGGGGCATTGCACAATGGGCTTTTGATAGAGGCCAGCTTTGTGGCCAAGATGGTTTAATCTCGGTCATTATTAGCGCTGAAGGTCATCATCAGCAGCTCTCCCAAGTAGCGCTTGCTTTAGCCGTTATTGAGGAGTTAGCTAATGCATTTCCCGAGCTGCCAAGCCCTACTTGGCATAAAGTAATTGCAGAAAAACGTGCAACTTTTGCTTGTACTGCAGGCTTAAAACGTCCAAAACAGCAAACACATATACAAAATTTATATCTTGCTGGCGACTATACCGAGGGCGACTATCCCGCCACCATAGAAGGTGCGATACGCAGCGGCTTATCTGCTGCCCAATTGATTATCCAATCGTGAGACAATCTCCCAAATTTAATATCGATCAACTCACAAGCGCCATGAAAAACTACCAAGCACCAAACCAACACTTAAAAGACCGTGTCATTATTGTCACTGGCGCAGGCCAGGGCATCGGCCAAACGGCGGCCATTGCATTTGCTAGACAAGGCGCTACGGTGATATTGCTTGGTCGCACGCAATCTAAGCTAGAAGCCACGTATGATGAAATTCAAGCCCAAGGCCTGCCAGAGGCGTTAATTTTTCCGATAGATTTAAAAAAAGCCACTGAAGAGGATTTCAAGGCCATGGCTGAGGGCGTCTATCAACAGCTGGGACGCTTGGATGGCATCTTACATAACGCAACAGATTTTAATAATTTAAGTCCTTTAGAAATTCAAACGATAGATCAGTTTGAAGAGATGTTTCGGGTCAATATCATTGCACCATTTGCGCTTACCAAAGCCTGCCTGCCCTTGTTAGAACGCTCAGAAAGCGCTTCTGTGGTTTTTACCTCTAACAGCTCAGCGCAATCCCCCAAAGCTTACTGGGGTAGCCATGGTATCAGCAAAGCAGCATCGGATTTTATGATGCAAATGTGGGCGCAAGAATTGGAGAGTCATCCGAACATCCGCCTCAACAGTATTGTGCCAGGGCCATTACAAAGCCCTCAGCGCAAAAAAACTCATCCCGGTGAAGTGCATGCGGAACTCGCGACAATGGAGAGCGCAATGCCGCTCTACTTGTATTTAATGGGGGATGACAGTATTGGGATAACAGGCAAAGTAATTCACGTCTAAATGGCTTAGCTCTGTCATTGACCGCCGTCATGGAATTGTCACTTTTTAAATATATGATACCGCGCATGAAAAAACTTTTAGTTTTCCTTCCACTATTACTCACGCAACAAGCCTTTGCTGCTAGACCCTTTGTTACTGATGATGCGCGCTTAACCACGGCAGGTAGCTGCCAACTTGAAGCATGGACGCGCGTCTATCAACATAGCCATGAACTATGGGCACTGCCTGCCTGCAATCCGTGGGGCAACTTTGAACTAACATTCGGCGGCTCTTCAGCAAAAGCAGATGGACAAAGAGCATCATTAGATTCAGCGTTACAAGCAAAGACTTTATTTCGAGCCCTAAAAACTAACGATTGGGGGATTGGCGTTGCGTTCGGAAAAATTAGCCATGACGGCCTTAGCCCGGGACCTAATCAATACGGCAATACCTATGGATACGTGCCTATTTCATGGTCGCTTTGGGATGATGACATCATTTTGCATGCCAACTTTGGCATACTGCATGATAAACAAAGCAAACAAAACAACATGACATGGGGCTTAGGCAGCGAGATTCGGGTAAAACCAAACTTGCTTGGCATTGCTGAAATTTATGGTGACAACAGAAATAACCCATACCTACAAGTTGGCTTCCGCTATTCCGTCATTCCCAATCTATTCCAAATTGATAGTACATATGGCCAGCAGATCAATGGGGATTCGGAATTGAAGTGGATTTCATTTGGGCTGCGTTACACGCCCGAAAAACTTTTTTAATTGGCTGACTGGTTAAAGCTCTCTCACTTTATTGAGGGCTTGCTCCAGCCGCTCCACACCAAATACTTGCATGCCTTTAATCGGCTGCTTAGGCGCATTGGCTTTTGGCACAATGGCATGGGTAAATCCAAGCTTAGCCGCTTCTTTTAAGCGCTCTTGACCACGCTGTACCGGGCGTACTTCTCCAGCTAAACCAACCTCACCAAAAACAATCAGTTTATTGTTTAATGCTTTGTTTTTTAATGATGAAACAATCGACAATAGCACGGCCAAATCCACCGCTGGCTCACTGATTTTGACACCACCCACGGCGTTTACAAACACGTCTTGGTCGAAGCAAGCCACGCCCGCATGGCGATGTAATACTGCAAGCAACATGGCCAAACGATTTTGCTCCAACCCCACACACAATCTTTTAGGATTGGGCGCATGCGCCTCATCCACCAAAGCTTGCACTTCAACTAACAAAGGCCTTGTACCCTCTTGAGTTACTGTAATGCAAGAACCTGCGACTTCTTCAGCGTGATGCGACAAGAATAGCGCAGATGGATTGCTGACTTCACGCAAGCCTTTTTCGGTCATGGCGAATACGCCTAACTCATTCACGGCACCAAAACGGTTTTTGAACGCACGAATCAAACGGAAGCTAGAATTAGGATCGCCCTCAAAATAAAGCACGGTATCAACAATATGCTCAAGCACACGTGGTCCTGCAAGCGCGCCCTCTTTGGTGACATGTCCAACTAATATGACACTAATCCCAAGTTGTTTTGCAGCGCGTGTTAATTGCGCTGAACATTCACGCACCTGTGCCACCGAACCTGGTGCTGACTGCAATGCTTCGGAGTAAACCGTTTGAATGGAGTCAATCACTGCAACATCAGGCTTGTGCGTCTGAAGTGTAGCGACAATTTTTTCAAGATTAATCTCAGCCAGTAAATCAATTGGAGATGCATCTAAACCCAAGCGCTTTGCGCGCATGGCGATTTGCTGCGCTGACTCCTCACCGCTGATATAGAGGGTTTTACTTTTATTACCCAAATGGCAAAGCGTTTGTAGCAATAAGGTTGATTTACCGATACCAGGGTCGCCGCCAATAAGGACAACTCCCCCAGGAACAAGCCCACCGCCCAAGACACGGTCAAACTCGGCAATACCTGTGGCCTGACGTGGCGTTTCAGCTGCTTCAACTTCCTGAAGTTTTTGAATCATGCTGGCTTCAGCTAATGGCGCAAAGCGACTGGCACTTGAAGTTTCAGCAATCGCTTCTACTAAGGTATTCCATGCCATACAACTAGGGCACTGTCCTTGCCATTTAGGTGACTGACCGCCACATTCCGTACAACTATAGACAGTTTTCGCTTTGGCCATTTAGTCCTCGACCTTCATAGAAACACGAGGCGCAACCGCACATAACAACTCATAACTAATTGTTCCTGCCGCTTGAGCAACCTCGTCCACTGAAACCTGGCTCCCCCAAAGCTCAACATGAGCACCCATCTCCGCTTCAGGAATATTCGAAATATCCACATAAAGCATATCCATCGAAACACGCCCCAGCGTCTGCGTCAGCTTGCCAGCAACCGCAACTGGCGTTCCGTTTGGCGCGTGCCGTGGATAACCGTCCGCATAACCACACGCTACGATGCCTACACGCGTTTTTTTAGTTGCAGTAAAGGCTAGCCCATAACCAAGACTTTCACCAGCCTCTAGCGACTGGACGGCAATGATTTGGGAGGTCAATTGCATCACAGGTTTGAGATTAAAGCTGGCCGCTGATTGGCTAGCCATTGGCGACGTGCCATACAGCATAATGCCAGCTCTTACCCATTGCCCATGCGCTGCAGGAAAGCGTAGCAAAGTCGCCGAATTGGCGAGCGAGCTTGGATATTGATGACCCTGGGTCGTCTTGTTAAAAACGTCAAATGGCCCAGCGATACCCGATGCTTCGTCGGCGGTTGCAAAGTGCGTCATCAGAGTCAGATCAGCAACCTTGCCACAAGCCAATAGGCGCGCCATTGCTAATTCAAAATCGATTGGCTTAAAGCCAAGACGGTTCATTCCGGTATTAATCTTGAGGTGAACTGAAATCGGCTTGGCAAGCTTGATTTGTTCAAGCATCTTAATTTGTGCGTCGCAATGCACGACGATGCTGATCGCATGCTCACTGACATGGGTGAGTTCATCTGAAGAAAACACACCTTCAAGCATCAGAATAGTTTGCAAGTAGCCAGCGTTTCTTATGGCAAGCGCTTCGTCTAAACCAAGAATCGCAAATCCATCAGCAGCCTTTAAGCCTCTAATTGCATTAAGCAAGCCATGCCCGTAAGCATTAGCTTTAACAACTGCCATGATCTTCGAATGGGGGGCATGTGATCGAGCAACCGCTAAATTATGTGCTAAGGCGCTGAGACTGATGGAGGCTTGAATAGGACGCATAAGCTTGATTAGTAATCGTCCCCCATATGGGCATTGCCAGATGAGAAGTTCTCAAAACGGGTATGTTGTCCCAAGAACGTCAAGCGCACACGGCCAATTGGACCGTTACGTTGTTTAGCGATAATAATTTCAGCGGTGCCTTTGTCTTCAGAGTCAGGGTTATACACTTCGTCACGATAGATAAACAAAATCAAATCGGCATCTTGCTCAATCGCGCCGGATTCACGTAAATCGGACATGACCGGACGCTTATCCGGACGTTGCTCTACACTTCGGTTTAACTGTGACAAGGCCACTACCGGGACATCAAGCTCTTTAGCGAGCGACTTCAGTGATCGCGAGATTTCAGAAATCTCTGTGGCGCGGTTCTCACTTGCACGGCCTGAGGTGCCTGACATCAATTGCAAGTAATCGACGACGATTAAGCCTAAGCCACCTGTTTGTCGATGCAAACGACGCGCTCTTGCACGGACATCAAATGAACTCAAGCCTGCGCCCTCATCAATAAAGATAGGCGCATCATTAAGCTTACCAAGCGCGGTCGTGAGACGTACCCAATCCTCATCTTCTAAGTTGCCGTTACGCATACGATGTTGATCTAATCGGCCAACAGAGCCAATCATACGCGTGGCAAGCTGGGTTGCACCCATCTCCATGGAGAACACCGCGACTGCTTTTTTGGTGTCTAGCGCAACGTTTTCTGCAATATTGAGCGAGAACGCGGTTTTACCCATCGAAGGACGGCCTGCCACAATAATCAAATCACCAGGCTGGAATCCTGATGTACGCTCATCCAGGTCATCAAAGCCGGTTGGAATGCCAGTAACACTACCTTGATTTTCACGTTGATACAGAAAATCAATACGGTCTGCCACTTGCGGCAGCAAGGTTTGAATATTCACAAAGCCTTGCGATCCACGATTACCACTTTCCGCGATTTGGAAAATTTTAGCTTCTGCTTCATCCAGCAGTTGCTGCGCCTCTCTGCCTTGAGGGTTGTAAGCACTCTCGGCAATGCCGGAACCCACTTCAACCAGCTTGCGCATAATCGAACGTTCACGCACGATTTCTGCATAACGACGGATATTTGCAGCGGTTGGTGTGTTTTGCGCCAAAGCGCCTAAGTAGGCAATGCCGCCCACACTAGATAGCTCAGCAGAGTTCTCAAGCGATTCCGCCACCGTCACAATATCTGCTGGACGGTTTTGCTCAATCAACCTAGCAATATGGGTGTAAATTAAACGATGATCATGACGATAGAAGTCGGCTTGATTGAGCACATCTGCAATCTTATCAAGGGCCTCATTTTCAAGTAACAAGCCGCCGAGCACTGACTGCTCTGCTTCTACCGAATTAGGAGGGAGTTTTAACGATTCTAATGAGTCTTCAGCCATGGCAACATTATAAACTGAAACATGGATGCTTAAGACGGCTAGAAAAACAAAAAACGGGCAATAAAAAAGGCTACCGAGGTAGCCTTTTTTTGGATTAAGCAGTTAGCTTAATGTGTTGCTTATGCTTCACCCAATACTGAAACAGTGATATCAACCACTACGTCATGGTGCAATGCAATACTCACAGCGTGGTCACCAACAGCCTTCAATGGGCCAACTGGTAAACGCACTTCTGATTTAGCGACTTCAAACCCAGCTGCAGTCAATGCTTCAGCGATGTCACCATTGCCAACTGAACCGAATAAACGACCATCAACACCAGCTTTTTGTGTCACTTGCAACAAGTAACCAGCAAGTTTTTCGCCACGTTTAGCTGCTGCTGTTAACAAGTCAGCTTGTTGTTTCTCAAGAATTGCACGACGCTCAGCAAATTCAGCTTTGTTAGCTTCAGTTGCACGTTTTGCTTTACCTTGTGGGATTAAGAAGTTACGACCGTAACCATCTTTCACTTTAACGATATCGCCAAGGTTGCCCAAGTTCACTACTTTTTCTAATAAGATAATTTGCATGGTTTTCCCCTTAGTGCTTATCAGTGTATGGCAACAAAGCTAGGAAACGTGCGCGTTTCACAGCTGATGTCAACTGACGTTGGTATTTTGCTTTAGTCCCAGTAATACGTGCAGGAATAATCTTGCCGTTTTCTGTGATGAAATCTTTTAATAGGTCTACATCTTTGTAATCTACTTCTTTAATGCCCTCTGCTGAAAAACGGCAGTAGCGGCGGCGTTTGAACATATCACGTGCCATGTTAGTAATCCTTTAAATATTTATTTTAGCTATCTATTTTTAAATAGCATCTAATGTATTAATGTGCATGACCAGTTGTGTGCTTTTTAGGCTGCGTTTAGCAAGAAAACCAGAAGCTTTTACAAACTCTCCAACTTTAATGCTTTGTGACTTTTCTGCTAAAGGTCCCATGACCATTGCATTTACATCACATTCAACCCTACGTTGCATCCCTGCTTCAACTTGTTCGGAGAGATGTCGTAATACAAAACTCAACAACGGTATTCCTGCTGGTGTGTAGCGAAGCGTTTCAATTTGAACAACTTCACCATCAATGACTAATAAATTAGTCCCCAGCGTTCTGCGACTCACTTAAGCAGCGGCTGCCTCAGCAGCTGGTGCAGCTTCATCTTTACCCAATACTGATTTAGATTTCTCTTCTTTCATCATTGGTGATGGAGCAACAACAGCGTCTTTAGTCGCCATTGTTAGGTGGCGCAACACAGCATCATTAAATTTAAATGCGTGTTCAAGTTCGTCTAAAACGAATTGATTACATTCAATGTTCATGAGCACGTAATGCGCTTTGTGGATTTTTTGGATTGGGTAAGCCATTTGACGACGACCCCAGTCTTCAAGGCGGTGCATAGCGCCGCCATTTGAAGTCACGAGTGCGCGATAACGTTCGATCATCGCAGGCACTTGCTCGCTTTGGTCCGGATGGACGATAAATACTACTTCATAATGCCGCATGTAAACTCCTTTTGGATTAAAAGGCTCCTGCACAGCGAAACAGTGAGCCAAGGTGGAAAGGTCGCGATTATATAGAAAACCTTGCGAAAATGCTAGTTTCTTTTAAAAATCAATGCACGCGCCGCATTAATCATCATATTTGATATATTTAAATCGCACGTCATCATTAGGTGTACCTTCCAAAGCACTGACCTTGCCCTGCGCCGAAGCTTCTTGAGATGGTTTCCAACTCACCACCGATTCAATCTTGGTCGCCAACTCAAAATCCTTATCCGTAACACCTTTCGCACTGTGCGTGCATAATTTAACCACCACAAAAGCATAAGAAACACTTAAATCAGGATGATGCCAGGCAGCCTCAGCCAAGTGTCCAACGGTATTGACCACCATCAAAGTCGCTTTCCAGCCGCTGGTTTTATATTTGCGGCGTATCCAGCCACCTTCATAAAACCAATGAGGTAAATCAGCGGCAAGTTTAAGCTGAATTTCCGCCTCAGTATAAACGCGCTCTTTAGTGTTTTCTTTATCTACCAAATCGCTCATGTTAACTCCCTGCCACAATCTCAACCCCAATCATCGGACTTGATAGATGGCTAATTGGTTGGTTAATGTTAATAAACTCACTTTTGCCCACTAACCAGGTTTTGAAAGATTTTCCAGTGGCATATGCACCAAAATATAAATCGACAACGCCCTCTGACATCAAGTCTTCAAACTCAATTTTTTCTGTATGACTAGGTGATATCGACTTAACAATTAATAAATGCTCAGCATTAAGCTTAGTTGCCAACCAAGCAGCCAAACTATCAGAAGTCAGATCCCAATTCATAGGCAAATCTTTATCTGCCAACACCATCTCAGATGCCTTCCAAACTATCGCTTTATTTTGTAAGCATAGCTTCGCAATTTCCAGCTCGCTGGAAGCCATGACTAAATCCGCATTCAAGCCTGTCATCAAGGTTGCATATTGGTCCATTGCCACCACCGCCATTTGATGCGCAGTTGCATCATCGATGCCTGTTTTTACTTGTGCATCACGGACAGTATCAGCAAATATTCCACCCCCTGGAACAATCACGACTCTGCCATCTCCAAATTGGGCAAGTGCATCTAACCAACCTTTCAGCGCTGCCGTTCCCATGAGACTGCCACCTAACTTGACCACCCACATTAGGTTTTGTTTGCTTTCAGACTAATATCGCCGCCAAAGTGGGCTATCAAAGCCAACATCGATGAGGCCTTATCAAGTGTTTCGCGGTACTCTTTGTCAAGCTCGGAATCGGCCACTACTCCACCACCCGCATAAAAGCGAATCTCATCATGCGAATAAACTGCGGTCCGAATCACAATATTCGTATCCATATTGCCATCAAAACAAATGTAGCCAATTGAACCGCAATAAAGCCCACGACAATTGGGTTCCAGCTCTTCAATAATTTCCATTGAGCGCAATTTAGGTGCCCCAGTAATTGATCCGCCCGGAAAGCATGCCCGCAGCAAATCAATCGCTGTTTGCTCTTCCGCCAATTTACCCGTCACCGTACTCACTAAATGATGGACATTCGCAAAGCTTTCCAAAGCAAATAACTTATCAGCGCGCACACTGCCCGTTTCGCAGACTTTGCTAATGTCGTTACGCAGCAAATCTACAATCATTAGGTTTTCAGCGCGGTCTTTAGGGCTATTTTGCAAATCATTTGCGTTGCTCGCATCCTCGTCTGCATTGTCTGACCTAGGCCTTGTGCCCTTAATTGGACGCGTTTCGACGTGCTTGCCATGTACCTGCAAAAAGCGCTCTGGCGAAGCAGAGAGCACTTGCAATGACGAATGACCATCATCTAAATTCAAATAACTCATGAAAGGCGCGGGGCTAATGTGACGCAAAGCAAGATAAGCAGACCAAGCGTCACCTGAAGCCTGTGCAGAAAAACGCTGAGCTAAGTTTACTTGGTAACAATCGCCCTCATGAATGTATTGCTTAACCCGATTAAAAGCGGTGCCATATTGGGTGTAATCCATATTGGACTGTAATGCAGAGTTGATTTTAAATTCAGCCCGAAGTGCTGCCTTGAGAGGCGCATCAAATAAGGCGCACAAGCTAGGCCAATCCTGGGCGGTTTTTGAATGCTGACAGTGAGAAACCAAATAAGCGCGTTGCAATTGGTGATCAACCACAACCGCCCAGTCGTAAATACCCACCATCATTTGCGGCACGTTTTCAGCATCTAACGATACCGATGGTAAATGTTCAACTCGGCGGGCTAAGTCATAGGCAAAATAACCAATGGCCCCGCCTTCAAAAGGCAATTCAGTTTTTGCCATTTGGTAAGGCGCAAGCATCTCTTTTAATAGTTGAAATGGGTCACTTGTGCTTGAGTGCTGACCGAGAGCATCGAAAATCACAGTCTGCTCGCCATTTGTCACTAAGCGCACAAAAGGCTTAGCCGACATGATGTCATATCGACCGAACTGACTTGCCGGCTGTCCACTATCTAACAACACCGCCCAAGGCCAATGCGCGATCTTTGCAAATAGCTCGGCACTGTTGGGCTGATAGGGAATTTCGTGTTTTAACATTGCATACCAATAGACAAACTTGCGACAGCAACTGCAGGCAGACAGACACCTGCCCAATGCGCCGCGTCATTGGACGTATTAATCAAAGTCTCAACATCCAAGTAAGGTTTATTCATTTGCTGCGCCAATGCGCGCACCAAAAAGCGCCCTGCTCCCGTACCAATCAAAGGCACCTCTTGATTAATATCCAAATAACTTACCGCTCCTTGTAAGCGCATGAGTTGGGCTTTTCTAAATTCAAATGCAAGTGTTTTCCATGAACTCATGTCCGCATCCTCAACATCATGACCTATCATCCTAGCTAGGCGGCGTCCACTTTCCAGCTCAGTTTTTCCAGTGCCATCGGCAGTATCCACCATATCATCTTCATCTGCTAACTCACCCGTTAAGCGATAAACATCGGCTGTGGTTGCGAAATGCTCTGCCGCGACATTGACCGAGCGCCCATCAAAGCTCACCTTCTGACAAAGCGCCATCAATGGCGTTCGCACCACGCCAGCATATATCAATTCATCAAAGCGCATTCGCTCTGCATCGGTAAAGCCTTGCGAAGCCACTAAGCCATCTTTGATTAAAATTAAATCAGAAGTTGTGCTGCCAATGTCGATCAACAAGGCTTGGCTTATTGATTCGGCAATCAGGCTAGCACTCGCATGCCAATTAGCTGAAGCAATAGAGTCCGCGTAAAAAGATACTTGTGCAGTATCAACAAAACCTTGCTTGGCCGAATAAAAAAGAACCTTGCCATTTAAATGCTCTGCCATGAACTGCGCTATTTGAAGAACGCCAGCATGGCGATTAGGAAAAATATCAACTAACTCTCCTGTCATGGTGACCGCGTGTTGTTGTGGGATGTTTTCCAATTGACCCAGCACTTGAGCCAAAGCCAGCTCCAGCTCAGCCATACCTCGCCACAATGGGCAAGGCACTTGATACACTTTGATCACCACGCCATTAGCCGAGACCAGTGCGGCCTTTAAATGCGCACCTCCAACATCCCAGCCCAGTGTGGCTTCTGATTTAATCTGTGAGGACTGCGGCATTAATTGAAATTTCAACCTTGTGATGAGCTATTGCTGGCATTGTGAACGCCTCATTATAGAACAACTCGAGTAGCAGCTGTGCTGGATTACAGCCACAGGCTTGGTGCAAGGCCACATAAGAAGTTGTCAGTCTAGGGTTTACTTCTAGCACAAAAAAACTATCCTCATGCACGATCAAATCTACCCCAACATAACCAGCCAAACCAGGGATGGCATGAGCAATTTTTTGTGCAAGCACATTAAAATTTTGCGCATATTGAGACAAGCCATTCATTTCGCCACCATGGTATGAAAAATGCTGACCTTTCAACCGAATATCCTGCCGATTACAGCTTAAAAGGTATGCTTGCCCATGTTGACAAAACATAGAAAAACTCGCTGTTTCGCCCACTTGATATGGCTGAACAATATGCGTAGCAAGGCGATCTTTCAGCCATATTCTTAACGCGGACTCATCTTCTATATATGCCATATCATCACAACCAGAACCATCTAGCGGCTTTGCGACATGCGCACCATCCAACGTTGTTGGCAAAGCACTTGCGAGATAAGTATTTAAAGTAGGAATGTCATGCGCAATAAACACCTCATAACTTAACCATTTATTTCCAGCCAACTTCACAGCAGAAGATGAACTACCCAAGACCAACTTACTCAGCTTTTCCGCGAGCATAGTCAGCCTTTCAAGTGACTCATTCGTCTCGGGGGCAATCAACAATACGGCATCGACAGAGGCAATACATTGCTCCCACAGCGCCCAAATATCTTGCTCAACACCCACAACATGCACCAAGTGAGCATTGGTGGGCGAATCTAGACGTGCATCACAAGTGACGACAGTTTCAATCTCTGCAATTTGAGAAAAGTCCCGCAAAGCAGCATCACGCATCAACTCGCCCTCAGCTAGTAAGGACGGCGGCAATGGCTCACGGTATAATCCCCCACCCGTGATAAATTCGCAGATAAAAATTTTCAAATGAACATCATTCCCGTGCTTGATTTAATGAATGGACAGGTCGTTCATGCAAAGCATGGAAATCGACACGAATACTTGCCCATAAAATCAGTACTGACCAACTCAAGCAATCCATTGGACGTCGCTCAAGCCTTACTTGCATTATACCCATTCAAACAACTCTACATTGCCGACCTCAACGCTATCCAAAAGACTGGCCAGCATCAAAAAAATATTCTGGAAATAGCGAATAACTTTCCTCAATTAGAGATTTTGCTTGATGCAGGTTTTGATAACGAAGCGTCGATAAAGTCCTATCAATCTAACAACATTAGACCAGTATTAGGCTCTGAGAGCTTAATCAGCATCGAGCAATATCGAGCATTATCATCCGCATCTCAATATACAGCCATACTGTCTTTAGATTACAAAGATGCTTTATTTCAAGGTAACCAAGCACTCCTAAACGATGCAAGCTTATGGCCTAAAGATCTGATTGTGATGACACTTAACAAAGTTGGCAGCAATACGGGGCCAGACTTAACAAAGCTCTCAGCAATTAAGCAACAGTCTAAGCAATCAAAGATTTATGCGGCTGGCGGTGTGCGCGACAGTGCTGATTTAGAAGTGCTTAAAATGCTAGGAATTGATGGCGTGCTGATTGCGAGCGCACTGCATAACGGGACCCTGAGCGCCAATAGATTAAGTGAATTCTTGAATCATGTTTAAACCATAAAAAAGCCCGCAGTTAAGCGGGCTTTTTTTGGCATGATTAAAGCTAGAGAAAGCTTAAAACAACCATTATTCCAAGTTAGCGTGAAGCGCGCGCATGCCTTCTTCAGTTAAACCTTTAGCATGAATCAACTCAGAAATTGCACCTTCCAAGAAAATCAATGTTGAAAGTTCGAATTGAGAACCCATCGGCATACCCAATGTTAATGGGAAGCTATCGTCTTGACCAATTTGAATCACTAAATCAGCGACATCAGCCATTGGTGAAGATTTTTTCATTGAAATGACAACCAATTTAGCACCAACTGATTTGGCTTTTTTAACGAATGGAAGCAATGTTTCTGTACCGCCAGAACCTGAAACTAAAATTAACAAGTCACCCGCTTTGATGGCTGGTGTTACAACTTCACCAATCATATTAACGTTGTAACCAGCATGCACTAAGCGCATTGCGAAGAAACGTGAAACCAATAATGAGCGGCCAGCACCACCGATGAATGTACGGCCTGCTTTTTCAACTAACTCTAAAAGTTGTGCTGATTTGTTATCAGTCACAGCCAAAATACCTGTTAATTTGTCTAAGATAAGTTTTTGATGATCCATGATATTTCCTTAATTAATTGTCTTGCCAGCAAATTCAAATATTACCAAAAAAAATCCCGACGCATTGCTGTGTCGGGATTTTTAAACTCTATAAACTCTTAGCCAATTAAAATTAGCTCAGAATTTATCGCTAATTAAGCGTGAGCGATAGCAGTGATTTCTGCAGCAGCTGCAGCAGGATCAGCAGCACCGTAGATAGCAGCGCCAGCAACAATGATTGTCGCGCCAGCATCACGTACTTGTGCAGTTGTAGCAGCTTTAACGCCACCAGCAACAGAGATTTCAACACCTAGGTTCAAAGCAGCGATAGCAGCTAAGTCAGCGAATGGTGTTTGGCCAGCAGCTTGTTGGTCAAGACCAGTGTGAATACCGATGATGTGTGCACCTAATTTTGCAACTTCTTTAGTTTTAGCAACTTTGTCAGCAACGTTGATCAAGTCAACTTGAGCTTTTTTGCCGTACTTGTTAGCAACGTCGATCACACCTTTAACAGTGCCGATGTCTGAAACACCCAATACAGTAACGATGTCAGCGCCAGCTTTGAAGAATGGCTCAGCTTCGTAGAAACCAGCATCAGCTGTTTTCAAATCAACTAAGATTTTGTTGTTTGGGAATTTAGCACGAAGTGTTTCAAGCAATTTGATACCGTTGTGCTTGATGCATGGTGTACCAATTTCAAGAATGTCAACGTGTGGTGCAGTTGCTGTAGCAAGTGCAACTGTTGCGTCAAAGTCTAATGAATCTAATGCCATTTGTGTATGTGCCATGTTACTTTTCTCCGATTAATTACAGGTTTTACTACTTAATATTTAGTGCTTTTCAGCACCAACTTAAAATTCGATCGACATCTTATAGCGTAAACAATCAATGTGTCAACGCCATAAAACTCGAAACGCTAGACATGAAAATCACGACTAGCGTTCTGCTGATTGATTACTTACAGCTTTTCAGCAAGCGCTGCTTCAAGTTTGTTTTGGTCAACAACGAAACCGCGAATACCTTCAGCAAGCTTCTCTGTCGCCATTGGATCTTCATTCAATGCAAAGCGGAACTCTTCTTCAGTCAAGCGAGCTGGAGCAGGTTTATTTGCGCCGCCATCTTTTAATACTTGCGTCAAAGTACCTTCTGTTGCAGCCAAGTCTTGCAATAAGTTTGGTGAAACAGTTAAACGATCACAACCAGCCAAAGCGATTAACTCACCTGTGTTACGGAATGAAGCGCCCATCACAACAGTTTTGTAGCCGTGTTCTTTGTAATACTGATAAATTGCACGTACTGAAACCACACCTGGGTCAGTTTCTTGTGTGTATTCTGTGGTTGGGTTCTTAGCTTTATACCAGTCTAAGATACGGCCAACGAAAGGTGAAATCAAGAATACGCCAGCTTCTGCGCAAGCGCGTGCTTGGCCGAAACCAAACAACAATGTGAGGTTACATTGGATGCCTTCTTTTTCAAGAATTTCACCCGCTTTAATGCCTTCCCATGTTGAAGCTAATTTGATCAATACGCGCTCTTTGCTTACGCCAGAGTCTTGATATAACTTGATCAACTTACGGCCTTTAGCCACCATTTTTTCAACATTGAATGACAAACGTGCATCTACTTCAGTGGATATACGGCCAGGAACCACCTTAGTGATTTCTGTACCAATCAACACAGCTAATTTGTCAGCTGCATTGTCGATTTGTTCTGCTTTAGAGCCGCCTTGTGCTTTTGCATAAGCAATCGCTTCATCAATCAACGATGCATATTGTGGCAATTGGCTAGCTTTCAATACTAAAGATGGATTTGTTGTAGCATCGATAGGTTTTACACTTTTAATCGCTTCAACGTCACCAGTGTCAGCCACGATCGTGGTCATAGACTTTAATTGTTCTAATAAATTAGCCATACTGCTCTCCGAATAATTACTTAATAAAATGACGAACTAACCATAATTTCGAGGTCTGATTATACCCGAAAAAATAAGGAAACCACAGCCTACAAACGTAACAAATTGTTTTGTTATTTCAATGCCTCAGTCACTGCTTTGCGATCAAAATGCGGGGCTAATAACTGTATAAAGTCATAAGCAAACTTGCGCAAATATGCATCTCGCCTTATTCCAACATAAGTGACACTGTCTGGAAACAAATGTTTCGCATCCAAAGCCACCAAATTAGCGTCACGTTCTTCATCATAAGCCATGCCAGCAAGTAAGCCCACGCCCAATCCTAAACTCACGTAAGTTTTAATCACATCAGCATCAATCGCTGTGAGAACTACATTAGGCGTCATTCCCTCTCGTTCAAACACACTACTGACCAACGAACCGCCCGTAAAAGCAAAGTCGTAGGTAATCAATGGGTATTGCGTTAATTTTTTGAGCGTTAGCGGCACATCCTTGATTAAGGGATGCCCTGGCGGCACTACTACGCAACGATTCCACTGATACGCCGGTAAACACAAAATCTTTTCATAGTGACTAATGGCTTCAGTCGCTATCCCAATATCCGCTTCACCACTTTCGACTTGCTCTGCCACTTGGGTTGGATTGCCTTGATGAATATTCAACTTAACATCAGGATACTTTTCCATAAACGCTTTTACAGCTGCAGGCAAACGGTAGCGGGCTTGGGTATGCGTAGTAGCAATGGTGAGCATGCCGATATCCTCGTGACTAAACTCGTCTCCAACACGCTTGATATTTTCCATGTCACGCATCACACGCTCAGCGAGATCCACAATGTGTTGACCAGGCGCGGTCACTCCGGTCAAACGTTTGCCATGGCGCTGAAATATCTGTATATTCAACTCTTGCTCCAGCAATTGAATCTGCTTACTCACCCCAGGCTGTGATGTATGAAGCGCATCTGCAGCTAGTGATATATTCAACCCCTGCCTCACCACCTCACTGACGTACTTTAATTGATGTAATTTCATTTCATCACGCCTTTATAATCAAGGGATATATACTAAGAATAAATTGTTATAAAAACAACATATTTCATCACTTATACTATGCGCTGTTTAAATCTAAGTAAAAACCCATTGTTTTAGGAATACTCATGGACTTCGGATTCATCATCGCAGGATTTATTGTCGGATTTTTAGTGGGGCTAACAGGCGTAGGTGGCGGCTCATTGATGACCCCTATTTTAATGATATTTTTCCATATCAAACCTGCATTGGCGGTAGGTACGGATTTACTATATGCCTCCATCACCAAATCTGTAGGCATCTTTGCACATGGCAAACTAGGGAATATAGATTGGCGGATCGTTAAACTGCTTGCAGCAGGCAGTGTGCCAGCTTCATTCGCCACCATCTTGTTTCTTCGCTCAATCAACGTAGATTCTACTGAAGCAATCGCCACCATCAAGTTCAGCTTAGGAATCGCCTTAATTATCACTTCCGTCGCGGTTCTCCTTCGGACGAAACTTATGAGCCTGTTGTCAAAAGAGAGTCTCATTCCTGAAAAGTACGTTGCATCAAGCACTGTGGTGCTTGGTATTGTGCTTGGCGGCCTTGTCACACTTACTTCGGTCGGCGCCGGTGCTTTGGGCGTTACTGCCCTGATTGTGCTCTATCCTCATAAAAAGATTACTACTATCGTCGGCACCGACATTGCCCATGCCGTGCCATTAACCCTAGTGGCAGGCCTCGGGCATGCTAGTCTTGGTACGGTTGATTACAACTTGCTTGGCACCTTATTGATTGGTTCAATTCCTGGCATCTACATTGGCAGTCATTTGAGCGCAAAAGTAGCCGAACATTGGATACGTATCGCTCTGTCAGCCATTTTGATTTATGTCGGCTTTAAATTGGTATTGCATTAAGCCTCATTAACAAGACTTAATGCCATTATTGAATACCAAGAAAAACGTGAAACCAAGCGGGTTTTGAATTAAAATATTGCCTCTTTGAAAAATTGAATAAAAATGTATAAATACGACGCCATTGACCAACAACTCGTAAACGAACGTGTCGCCCAATATCGCGACCAGACCAATCGCTACCTCGCTGGCGAACTTTCTGAAGATGAGTTCCGCCCTCTTCGTTTACAAAACGGCTTATATATTCAACGCCAAGCACCGATGCTTCGCATCGCGGTGCCTTATGGCATGTTGTCATCTAAACAACTACGTAAACTTGGCGACATCGCTCAAAAATACGACAAAGCCTACGGCCATTTCAGTACCCGTCAAAACCTACAACTTAACTGGCCTAAGCTAGAGGATGTGCCTGAGATTTTGGCTGAACTTGCCACTGTTGAGATGCACGCTATTCAGACCTCTGGCAATTGCATCCGCAACATCACCACAGACCAATTCGCTGGCGTTGCGCCGGATGAAGTGATTGACCCACGTGCAATGGCTGAAGTCATGCGTCAATGGAGCACATTCCATCCCGAGTTCGCATTATTGCCGCGCAAATTCAAAATTGCAGTATCTGGCACCGAGCAAGACCGTGCCATTGTGCAAGCCCACGACATAGGCATGGAGTTCTACAAAGATGCTAAAGGCGAAACAGCGATTAAAGTATGGGTGGGCGGCGGTTTAGGTCGCACACCAATTTTGGGCACAGTCATTCGAGAGCATTTGGAGTGGCAACATGCCCTCACTTATTGCGAAGCGATTATCCGCGTTTACAACATTCACGGCCGTCGTGACAACGCTTACAAAGCACGCATTAAGATTTTGGTGAAAGCCTTAGGTATTGAAGACTTCAAACAACAAGTTGAGGCTGAATGGCTACACCTAAAAGACAATCCAAACACAATTACCGAAGCTGAATTAGCTCGCGTTGGCCAACATTTTGAAGCGATGCCTTACGAGAACTTGCCAGCACACGACGCAAGCTTTGATAGTGCAATCGCTAGCAACCCCGCGTTTGCGGCTTGGGTAAAGCGCTGCGTTCACGCCCACAAACAAGCGGGCTACCGCGCTGTCACGCTTTCACTCAAACCTCATGGTCATGCGCCTGGCGACATCACATCAGAGCAAATGGCCGTAGTAGCTGATTTGGCTGACGCTTACAGCTTTGGTGAGCTACGTGCATCGCACAAACAAAACTTGATTTTAGCGGATGTAAAACTCAGTGACCTTTTCCCGCTTTGGGAAAAAGCACGCGCTGCTGGTTTGGCAACGCCAAACATCGGCTTACTCACCGACATTATTTGCTGCCCAGGCGGCGACTTTTGCTCACTCGCTAACGCAAAGAGCATTCCTATCGCTGAAGCCATCCAAATGCAATTCGACAACCTCGATTACTTGCATGACATTGGCGATCTAGAACTTAACATCTCTGGATGTATGAATGCCTGCGGTCACCATCACGTTGGCCATATTGGGATTTTGGGCGTGGATAAAGATGGCTCAGAATGGTACCAAGTCACCATTGGCGGCAAACAAGGCAATGATGCAAGCATCGGCTCAGTGATTGGCCCATCGTTCTCAGCAGACGAAATGCCAGGTGTAGTTCAACGCTTGATTGAGGTTTACATCAAAGAACGTACGCCTGAAGAGCGCTTTATTGATACCGTGCGCCGTATCGGTGTGCCGCCATTCAAAGCACACGTATATGCGAGCAAGGAGACAGCAAATGTCTAATTTAATTAAATACAATGCTATCGTTGCTGATGAATGGACTCGCGTTACCCCACCAACTTTAGGCGAAGAAACCGTTCGCAAACAAGCAGGCAAAGTGGTGCTATTTAAGCTCACAGGTGAAGAAACCTTCTCTGCTGAGCAAATTGCCGCAACGCAAATTCCTGCTGGCAAAGTGTTAGTGCCTTTCGCTGTTTGGCGCACCAATAAAGACGCGCTTGCTAGCCGTGTTAGCCAAGGTGAAGTTGGCCTGTTAATTGCCACACACGAAGCCATTGAAGATGTGATTACCGAAGTAAAAGACATCAACGCTTTTGCTTTAGTCGCTGTGTATGTCGAGCGCTTTGCTGATGGCCGCATTTTCACCATTGGCAACCTACTCCGCACACGCTACGGCTTTAAAAATGAATTGCGCGCTGTTGGCGATGTACTTCGCGATCAATTATTCTTCCTGAAGCGCTCAGGCTTTAATAGCTACTTAATCCGCGCTGACCGCTCAGCCACTGAAGCTTTGGCAAGCCTTAAAGACTTCAGCGAGCCATACCAAGGCGCCGTTGATATTGCGCAACCAGCTTGGCGCAGGACAAATCGCTAATGTTCGGCGACGTATCCATGATTCGTTCAGCGGCTAAAAACCCAGCGACAAGCCCAGAACTCACAGATGCACTAAAGGCATCAGTCACAACCAAGCGCGCACAAGTATTAAGCTTACTTAAAGAAGCTGCGACCACTTTCCCAGCGATCACCTTTGCTAACAGCTTTGGTGCTGAAGATATGGTGCTGACTGATATCATCATGCGCGAAAAACTAGCTATTGAGATATTCTCATTAGATACTGGTCGCTTACCTGCTGAAACCTACACCTTGATGGCTGAAGCCGAAAGTACTTATAGCACCAAGCTTAAAGTCTACTTCCCTAAGCATGAAGTGGTTGAACAATACGTAGAAACAAAAGGCATCAACGCCTTTTACGAAAGCATTGATTTACGCAAAGCCTGCTGCCACATGCGTAAAGTAGAGCCGCTTCAACGCGCACTCAATGGCAAACAAGCTTGGATTACAGGCATGCGTGCAGAGCAAGCCACAACTCGCGCTAATTTGCCTGTGCAAGAGTTTGATGAAGGCAATAAGCTAGAAAAATTCAATCCGCTGAGCGATTGGACCGAACAAGAAGTGTGGGCATATATTCGCCTTCATGAGGTGCCATATAACAAATTGCATGACGCTTTCTACCCGAGCATTGGCTGTGCGCCTTGCACACGTGCCGTCGCAATGGGTGAAGATGTCCGTGCTGGTCGCTGGTGGTGGGAAGACCCAACCAGCAAAGAATGTGGACTGCATGTAAAGAAATCTAATCAATAAAAAAGCATTAAACCTTATTTGAAATTAACAAGTTGAAATGATGACAACAGCAAACAAAACAACCCTTAGCCATCTTGATTGGCTAGAAGCGGAAGCGATTCACATTTTGCGTGAAGTCGCAGGTCAATGCTCAAACCCCGTACTGCTATTCTCAGGGGGCAAAGATTCATTGTGCATATTGCGCCTAGCTGAAAAAGCTTTCCGTCCAGGGCGCTTTCCTTTCCCGCTGATGCATATTGATACTGGTCACAACTACAAAGAAGTGATTGAGTTCCGCGACCAACGTGCCGCAGAACTAGGTGAGCGCCTAATCGTTCGCTCTGTAGAAGACTCAATGAAGCGCGGCACGGTGGTGCTTAAATCAGAGGACGAATCACGCAACAAACACCAATCTGTCACATTGCTAGAAGCCATTGAAGAGTTTGGCTTCGATTGTTGTATTGGTGGCGCACGCCGCGATGAAGAAAAAGCCCGCGCTAAAGAACGTATCATGAGTTTCCGTGACGAGTTCGGCCAATGGGATCCAAAGAACCAACGTCCTGAATTGTGGAACCTATATAACGCACGTTCACACAAAGGTGAGAACATCCGCGCGTTCCCAATTTCAAACTGGACTGAAATGGACGTTTGGCAATATATCGAACGTGAAAACTTAGGGCTACCAAGCATCTATTTTGCTCACCAACGCGATGTCGTAATGCGCGCTGGCTCTATCGTGCCAGTGAACGTACCGCTTGCTTCTGGTGAGGTGATTAACCAACCTAAAGCAGGTGAAGAAATCATTAATATGGAGGTTCGCTTCCGCACTGTTGGTGATATTACTTGTACTGCACCAGTGATTAGTGATGCAGATACCATTTCTAAAATTGTTTTAGAAACTGCAACCACGACCATTACAGAACGTGGTGCAACAAGGCTTGATGACCAAACATCAGATGCCTCAATGGAACAGCGTAAGAAAGAAGGCTATTTCTAAAAAATACGCTTAAATCAAATTGTTGAAGCGATTGCCGCGTTACGCGGTACTCAAAATCCTCATGTACTTTATGTACATTCTGGTTTCTGCGTTCCGTGTGCCTCGCCCTCACCTCAGCAATTCAATTTATTACGCATTTTATTTTTTGAAAAATATAAATTATGAATACACAACACAACGATAGCCTACTGCGCTTCATGACTTGCGGTAGCGTAGATGACGGCAAAAGCACCCTCATCGGCCGCTTGCTATTTGATACCAAAAGCATCTTAGCTGACACCCTTACACAAATGGATCGCACTTCTAAAAAGCGCGGTCTTGAAGTAGTCGATTTATCCTTGCTGACTGATGGTTTGCAAGCTGAACGCGAACAAGGTATTACCATTGATGTGGCTTACCGCTACTTCAGCACTGGCACACGCAAATACATTATTGCTGATGCACCAGGCCATGAGCAATACACACGCAACATGGTGACAGCGGCCTCAACTGCCAACCTCGCAATTATTTTGATTGATGCGCGCAAAGGCGTACTCACCCAAACGCGTCGCCATTCATTCTTGGCGCACCTAGTGGGTATTCCACACATCGTAGTGGCGATTAACAAAATGGACTTGGTGGATTTTGACCAAGCAACCTTTGAGAAGATTAAGGCTGACTACTTAAGTTTTGCAGAACAAATTGGCTTACAACGCGCTGGCCGCGATATTCAAGTCGTGCCGCTCTCAGCGCTCACTGGCGATATGCTAGTTGACCGTGGCGACGCAATGGATTGGTACCAAGGTCCAACCATGCTGGAGATTTTAGAATCAGCCCCAGCTGCCCACTCAGAGCAAAACGAGCCATTCCGCTTCCCTGTTCAATTCGTTTGCCGCCCACACGCATCAGACGACAAAGATCTGCACGACTTCCGTGGCTTTATGGGTCGTGTTGAGTCAGGCGAAATCGCCGTAGGAGATGCTGTCACCGTTTTACCAAATGGCTACACCTCAAAAGTTAAAGCTATTCAATTGGGTGATGAACAACTACAAAGCGCCATTACAGAGCAATCTGTAACGCTCTTGCTTGAAGATGAAATCGACACCTCACGCGGCGATATGATTGTAAAATCAGACCAAGCCCCTGAGCCTGTTAAACAAATCTCAGGCATGGTGTGCTGGCTCTCTGAAACACCGCTTTCAACGGCGCGTACTTATATCATTCGCCACACCACGCGCGAATCTAAAGCAAAAGTGGGCGCGATTGAATATAAAGTCGATGTCAACACGCTTGAGCAATTAGAAGCGCAAGGCCTTGCGATGAACGATATTGCCAAAATCAATTTCAAACTCGCCCAACCGCTGATGGTCGATAGCTACAGCAAAAACCGTGCAACTGGGGCATTTATCGTGATTGATGAATCGACCAACAATACCGTCGGTGCAGGGATGATTATTTAACCGAACTAAAATGACTGGCATTGTCTCAATGACGTGCCCCGCAAAATCTATTAAAATAGCGATTAATTAATTTAGCCGCTGAATAAAGAAGGAAAACCAACATGACTTATGTCGTTACCGAAAATTGTATTCAATGCAAATACACAGACTGCGTAGATGTTTGCCCAGTGGATTGCTTTGTAGAAGGCCCTAACTTCTTAGCGATTAACCCTGATGAATGTATCGACTGCACATTGTGCGTGGCTGAATGCCCTGCTGAAGCGATTTTTGCAGAAGATGATGTACCGGCAGACCAACAAGAGTACATCGCGCTGAACGCACGCCTTGCAGAAGTATGGCCTGTCATTTCAGCACGTAAAGAACCATTACCAGATGCAGATGCCATGAACGGCGCAACAGGCAAGCGTGAATTGTTGGTGGAATAATTAAACTCAACAAAAATAAAAAAGGAGACTAAAGTCTCCTTTTTTATTGTCTATTATTTATGTAAGTATTTTTTATTTGCCGCCTTGCGTCTAGCAAAGCTTCACGCACATGACAGCCCTCCTCATGGTCGTTTACTAAGCCCATAGACTGCATAAAGGCATACATGGTGGTTGGCCCCACAAATTTCCAACCTCTTTTCTTGAGGTCTTTTGAAAGCGCAATCGCTTCTTTAGAATGTGTAAGAGTTTTGAGTGTGTCCACATCAAAGGCTTGGGGGCGGCTAAATGCTTCAGGCTCAAAACGCCAAAAGTAAGCCGCGAGGGATGATTCAGATTCAAGCAACTTTTCAGCACAGCGGGCATTATTAATGGTGGCTTCTATCTTGCCACGATGGCGAACGATGCCAGCATCAGACATTAATCGTTCAATATCTTTTTGCGTCAATCTGGCAATGCTAGCGATATCAAAGCCATTAAAAGCAAGCCTAAAGTTTTCACGTTTTTTTAAAATAGTGAGCCAGCTAAGCCCAGACTGAAACCCTTCAAGACAGATTTTTTCGAAGAGGTGCTTATCATCAAAAACCGGAAAGCCCCATTCAGTGTCGTGATAGTCACGATAGATTTGCGTGTCGTTACACCAAAAACAGCGATGAGGCTCGGTGACTTTTCCCATCTAAATCGCCCTGAGTACTAGGCATGGCGCCATAAATGACTTTGACGAATAACTAACCAACCAATCAAGCAGTATGCGGCCATTGCGCAGGCCATGGCAAAAGGACTGCCCCACACCAATGCAGCGACCACGCCTGATGAAACGCTAGATAAGAACATTTGCATAAAGGCTTGGCCTGATGCAGCGGTGCCACGAATTTTTGGGTGTCGATCTAGCGCAGCGATTGAGAGCACAGGCATGGCCAAGGCCATCCCGACGTTGAAGATGGCAATCGGTAGGATTAACCAAACAGTATGAGATAAAAAGTAACAAGCGATGACGTTGCCCGTCACTGTCACTGACATCCATGCATATGCCCACTTCACAACTTGTTGACGGGAATAAATGCCAGCAGCGCGTTTGGCCAAATAAGAACCCAGCATCATGCCGCACACGGTGGGAATAAACATATATCCAAATTGCTGGGCATTGAGGCCCAAGTGCTTCACCAAGAAGACTGGACTTGCAACCACGTATAAAAAAAAGCCTGCAAAATTAGCACTGATAGAAAACACTAAACGGAAGTATTCTTTATCTGAAAAGATGAGGCGGTAGTCTTTAATCACTTGTCTCGCTGATAGCGGCATGCGTTTTTCCGGTGGCATGGTTTCAGGTAAATATTTCACCACAGCAAAAAAGGCAAAGCCGGAGTAAAGCGCCAAAAAGATAAAAATGGCCTGCCAGTGAATGCCGAGCAGTAAGCCGCCAATGACAGGCGCAATGGCTGGGGCAATGCCAAAGAGCATTTGCACAGTGGCCATGACGCGCTGGGCTTGTGGGCCTTCAAACAAATCACGCACCATGGCGCGTGCCACGACATTACCCGCCCCGCCCGACATGCCTTGCAAGGCTCTAAAAAACCAAAGCGTTTCGACATTTTGCGCAAAAGCACACCCTACTGACGCTAGCAGAAAAATACCCAAGCCCCATTTAATGGTGGGGATGCGACCAATCGAATCTGAAATGGCACCATGCCATAAGGTCATGATGGCGTAAGGTAATAAATAAAAGGTGAGGCTTTGTTGAAGAGCGACAGGCTGTGCAAGCAAATCGGCTTCTAGCGCAGGAAATGCGGGTAAATAAGTATCAATTGCAAACGGCGCAAGCGCGGCAAGGCTTGCGAGTAGAACAGATAAAAATAGTGGGGAGTGTTTAGTCATTAGGTTCAGTGAAGTCAGCTTTAATAAAAACGCGCCAGTGAATATTCAAAGGCGCGTTCATTTAACCACAAATTGCAAACCGATAGGTTATGGCAACGCGTGGAACTCTTTTACTCGATCATTTAACTCGCCAGCGATAATCGCTTTTGAATTTTTATCATTACGGAAAATAATCGGCTGTGAGGCAATCACCGAGTTGCGTGAGTCCTCAATCGCTTGCGTAATCACATGGTGATTAGGTGACAAGCTACACACAGGATCAGCGCCCTCTGCATCGCCCGTCAGCATAAAGGCTTGGCAACGACAGCCTGCTAAGTCTTTTTCTTTTTCAGCACAGCTACGGCAAGGTTCTTTCATCCAGCTATCGCCACGGTATTTATTAAAAGCTGGGGAGTCGTTCCACACCCAATCTAAGCCTTTGTCCTTTACATTCGGGAACTCGATGTTCGGCAATACGCGCGCTGAATGGCATGGCAATACATCCCCATTGGCCGTCACAATCATAAATACTTCGCCCCAACCGTTCATACATTTCTTAGGACGATCTGAGAAGTAATCAGGCACCACGAAGAAAACCTTCATTTTGCTGCCCTGCTTTTCACGGAACTCATTAGTGATGCGCTCAGCTTCGTCAATTTGCTCTTTGGTGGGCATGAGTTGACTACGATTTACCAAAGACCAGCCGTAATACTGAGTATTCGCAAGCTCAATATAATCTGCACCCAACGCTTCGGCCATCTCTAAAATTTGGCGCATGTGACCAATGTTGTAGCGATGAATCACTACGTTAAGCACCATTGGGTAGCCATGATTTTTAATCATCGCGGCGACTTTTTTCTTGAGCTCAAACGTCTTGGTATTAGTAATGAAGTTGTTAATCTCTTCGGTAATGTCATGCATCGACAATTGAATGTGATCTAAGCCACCGTCTTTAAAAGCTTGTATACGTTTTTCAGTGAGGCCAACACCTGAAGTAATCAAATTGCTGTAATAACCCAGTTTTTTGGCTTCAATCACGATGTCTTCAATATCATCACGCAGCAAAGGTTCGCCGCCAGAGATACCTAACTGCAAAGCACCTAAACGACGTGCATCTCGCAAGGCTTGAATCCACTGCTCTGTCGTTAGCTCATTTTGAGTATGTTTATCGTAATCGGTTGGGTTGTAGCAAAACGCACAATGCAGCGGACAACGATAAGTCACCTCTGCTAACAACCAAAGTGGTTGAGTGTGAGTAATGTTGGCGGCAACACCGTTGTTTTGAGATTGAATCTCTTTTTGTACAACTGATTGACCTAGTGATGCTTGTGTCATTTTTTGACTCCTAAACTGGCTACTCTTAGTTGATTTGGCGTAACCAAGCTTTTTCGATGGCTAATTCCAACATGCCGACGACGTCTTGATCCAAATCAGGCGCGTCAGGGAATTTAGTCTGTAATTCAGTGATGATATTAGTGACCGTGCGTTTACCATCCACAAGATTAAGCACTTCGCCCGCGCCACCATTGAGTTTTACCATACCTTCTGGAAACAAAATCACGTAGCAGTTTTGTGCTTCTTCCCACTGAAAACGGTGGTGCAATGCGATTGCGAATATATCGGTGTGTTGAATGCTCATCATAGTCTCAATTAATAAACCGGTTGGCGTAAGTAAGGCACACCATCTGTTGTCACATCGGTTGAAGCAAGCATAATTGAATCGGCTATGACCCAAAGTACATTAAGCTTAAATTGCAAAATTTCTAATGCACGCTCTTGCATCTCACGGCTCTTGCCAAAGTACTCAAGCGTGACTGACAAACCTTGCTCAACGTCACGGCGCGCTTCTGTCAGACGTTTTTTGAAGTAGCTCAAGCCATCCTCTTTAATCCAAGGGTACATCGTTGGCCATGAGCTAATGCGTTGCTGGTGAATATGCGGGGCAAATAATTCAGTGAGTGATGAACATACTGACTCTTGCCATGGGCGTTGACGGGCAAAGTTGATGTAGGCATCCACCGCAAATTTAACACCTGGGCTCACTAATTTTAGTGAGGTGACTTGCTCACGGGTTAGACCAACAGCTTCACCCAATTGGATCCAAGCTTCAATGCCGCCAACTTGACCATCAACACCATCATGATCGGTGATTCGCACAATCCATTCTTTACGAACCTCTTTATCAGGGCAATTAGAGAGAATCGCAGCATCTTTAAGTGGAATACCGATTTGATAATAAAAACGGTTAGCAACCCAAGCCTGAAGCTGCTCTTTGCTTAACTTACCTTCATACATTGCTACATGAATTGGGTGGTAAATATGGTAACCCTGACCTTTAGTACGAAGTTTTTCTTCGAATTCTTCCCGTGACCAAGGTTGATTATTATCCGTGACTGCATTCATATTGTGCTCCTAAAGAATAATGTCCATGCCGTCGTAAGCGACTTCAATACCATGTTTAGTCAGCTCTGCACGTTCAGCAGAGTCTTCTCTTAAAATTGGATTGGTGTTATTGATATGAATCAGTACTTTTCTTGACGCATCAAATTCATTGAGCTTTTCGATCATGCCACCTTCGCCAGATTGCGGATTATGACCAATACTACGAGCTGTTTTGGTCATCAAACCCATATCAATCATCTCGGTATTCGTCCAGAAAGTACCATCCACCATGATGCAGTCTGCTTGAATCATGAGCGCTGGCAAATGAGGTTCGATCTCACCAAGTCCAGGTGAGTACCAACATTTTTTGCCTGTGCTGATTTCTTCAATCAGCACACCAATGGTGTCGCCAGGATGTGGATCATTACGATGTGGGGAATATGGAGGTGCAGCGCTCTTAAGCGCAACGGCTGTGAAGCGTAGGTTAGCAGCACCAGCTACTTCAAAGGAGGTCGCGCCATCTGTGGCCACTTCGTGATGGTTAATACCACAGTAGTGACCCAGAATATTGAGCAGCGGATTACCAGTCGTTAAGTCTTGATAAACCATGTCCGTACAATAGATTTCACGCTTAACTTGACCTTCACGCAGCATCAATAGCCCCGTAGTATGATCAATCTGCGCATCGATGAGTACAATACCCACAATACCGCTATCACGAACAGCACGACCTGGCTGCAGAGGCTTGAACTCTTGAATTTGTTGAAGCAAGTCTGGTGAAGCATTGAACAGTACCCAATTAATACCATCACTACTTACGCAGATTGATGATTGCGTACGTTTTGTTGCTTTGATAGTACCTTTACGCAGTCCATCGCAATTGTGACAATTACAATTCCACTGTGGAAAACCACCACCCGCTGCAGCGCCTAAGACATGAATGTGCATAAATCTCTCTTTAATTATTATTATCAATACATCTTTAATATGAAACTGGGCTGCTTTTCAGCAGCCCAGTTACCGCAATCTTAAAGACTGCTTGTACTATTCAACAATCTTAGCGATTGCAAACGTACATTGTTACTTCAAAACCGAAACGCATTTCAGTAGCAGCTGGTTTAGTCCACATGGTGTATCTCCTAATTATAGTTTAAAAAAACGTTACCGCATTTATATAATTTGTCTGCATGCAACGTGATTCAAATAGTGCGCCCGACCCTTATTAAGCAATAGTGCAAAAACACGGAAACATTGCTCATGATTTTCATGACGACACTCAATAAAGTCATGAAAAAAATTAAAAGTGTGAAAGAATTGAACCATTAAAAAACCGATACTTAAAGATTTAACTTAATTTAATATTTTATTTAATCTACGTCAGAAAACAGCCTTCGAGAACTCAATTGCACCAAGAAAAAAAAGACTCATTAAATACAACAGATAAAGTCTCAAATACTCCTGAAATAATCAATTTGGAGATTGTCGATTTAATCGTGGCTAATAGTACTAAGTCCATGTTGATTTCCTGCATCATTGCAGCGCTACTAATTTATTTGCAAGCTGATGTCAGCAATATTCAAAACATTACAATTTGGGCGGTGATCCTTGCAACCGTTCACTTAATTAAAAAAATGGTAGCGGCGTTTTACTCAGAAAAAACAGATTCGCAACGTTCAACTGCCAAGCAGCTTTTCTACTTCCGTCTATTAGCGCTCATTTGTGGCGCCTCCTGGGGTATTTCCAGCTTTTTCTTCTTCCATCCAAGCGACTATCTACATCAAGCTTTTTTGGCCATGTCATTAGCTGGAATATGCGGTGGTGCAATAGTAGTGAATGCGCTAGACCGCTACACATCGTTGGCGTTCGTCAGTGGCCTCATGGTGTTTTTCTTGCCTCCTTATTTTATGTCTGGCGATATATTTAGCATTTCAATCGTCTTAATGTTTGTGACTTTTGTGCTTTACATTACGCTTGCTGGTTTAAATCTTGCCAGCACATTACATGACAACATTGCCCTTCGTATGCACAGCATTGAAAGCAAAAAAGCGATTAATGCGCTGGCACAGCGCCAAAAACTACATTTCGATAATACGCCGCTTGCAGTCATTGAATGGGATTACGCATTTAATGTCACTTCATGGAATGCCTCAGCGAGCAAAATGTTTGGTTACCGCCCTGAAGAAGCACTTGGTCAACACATTAAATTTATCATTCCTCCATCACAACAAAACGCATTAAGTACAAGTATTTATCAGTTACTTAGTGGCTCAGGTGGCCATCATGTTAGAAATCAAAACATCAGAAAAGATGGAAAAATTATCTACTGCGAGTGGTTCAATACCACGCTAAGAGATGCATCTGGCAACGTGGTCGGCATTGCTTCTTTGGTGCAAGATGAAACCGCTTATAAAAAAGCACAAGATGAAATTGAGCGTCTAGCCTATTACGACACATTGACCAACCTACCAAATCGAAGATTGCTGGTAGATCGTCTTAATCAGTCGTTAAAAGCCTGCAAACGCATTAAGTCTTGTGTAGGTGTCATGTTCATGGATCTCGATAATTTCAAGACGCTGAATGACACCAAAGGACATGCAATCGGCGACTTGCTGCTACAAAAAGTCGCAAAAAGACTTCAACTTGCAGTGCGAAGCCACGATACAGTAGCGCGTATTGGGGGTGATGAGTTTGTCATTATTTTAGATAACCTCGGGAAAGATATTGAAACTGCCAAATTAGCAATTAGGCTAGTTGGTGAAAAGTTGCTTAAAGAAATTAATCGCCCTTTCACCCTTCAAGATTACGAACATTACTGCACGCCAAGTATTGGCATTTACACTTATGCAGGTGAAAGTGTTGGCGCAGACGAGGTGTTGAAACGTGCAGATGCTGCGATGTATCAAATTAAGCAGTCAGGCCGTAACAACATTAAGTTTTACGATGACTCCATGCAGCCAGTATTAGACTTAATTTCTAACCTCAAAAATGACTTAAATTTTGCATTAGCACACGCACAACTCGAAATTCATTATCAAATGCAAGTGGGCTTGAATGAGAAGGTGATTGGTGCAGAAGCCTTGCTGCGCTGGAATCATCCAGAGCTTGGAAGCATTTCACCAACCAAGTTTATTCCATTGGCTGAAGAAACCGGGCTTATCATCCCAATCGGTACCTGGGTGTTAAAACAAGCATGCCAGCAACTTTATAAATGGAGCGAATCTAGCAACACATCGCATTTACGATTATCTGTGAATGTCAGTGCACTTCAATTCGCCCAAGCCGACTTTGTGACACAGGTTGAAGATGCTCTCAAAATCAGCAACTGCAATCCTAGGCAGTTAATGCTTGAACTTACAGAAAGTTTGGTAATGAGAAACATTAATGAAGTCGTCGAAAAAATGAGTGCGCTTAAAAGCATTGGCGTGATGCTGTCTCTTGACGATTTTGGCATGGGCTATTCATCTTTGTCAGTGCTAAAACAACTACCCTTAGACGAATTAAAGATCGATCAAAGCTTTGTTGCTGACGCGGTTGAAAGTGCAGATAGTGCGCTCATTATTCAAACCATTATCTCAATGGGTGGGAATTTAGGATTTGATGTGATTGCTGAAGGAGTTGCAAACCAAGCGCAGGAGAAGCTCTTGAGAAAAGCCGGCTGTAAGATGTATCAAGGCTTTTTATTTGGTAAGCCCTCTAACATTGGCACATTTGAAATTGCGCTCGCGGCTTAACATTAAGCAGCCGTTGACCTTGCCTAAACTAGTGACTTAACCCGCGAATCACTGAAGTCAATCTGTTGACAACTAAGCCTTGATTGCCTGATCGAGCGCTTCTAGAAACCGTGCATTTTCCGAGAACAAGCCAATACTCACGCGCAAATAATCTGGCATTTCGTAATTAGCAATCGGCCTGACAATGACACCTTGATTCAGCAATCGCTCATAAACACCTCGCGCATCAGACACTTTAAAGCTAATAAAATTTGCAAACGAAGGGATGTACGTTAAGTCTAACTTTTGAAGACCTTGGGTAATTTGCACCATACCTGCTTGATTTAAAGCGCGGGTACGCTCTACAAACTCATCATCACCAAGTGAAGCAACAGCAGCCGCTTGCGCAATGCTATTGACGTTAAATGGCTGTCGCACGCGGTTCATCAAATCCGCAATTGCACTTGATGTCACGCCAAAACCAACACGCAAACCAGCAAGACCATAAGCTTTTGAAAACGTGCGAGAGATCACTAGATTATTAAACTCAGCTAACCAGCCTATGGATTCAGCTTTGAGTTCATCAGTAAGATATTCATCATAAGCTTCATCCAGAATAACTAAAGTACTTTTTGGCACCAAAGATATAAATTGCTTAAGCGCGGCTTTGCTAATCAACGTACCCGTAGGATTGTTAGGATTTGCTACAAACACCATGCGCGTTTTTGGCGTAATCGCCAGCAACATCGCATCTAAATCATGGCCAAATTCTTTCGCGGGGACAACCACACCAGTAGCACCAACCGCTTGAGTGACTAAGCTGTACACCGCAAAAGCATGCTGCGAGTAAACTGCCTCATCACCTGGCGCTAAAAAAGCGCGTGCAGAAAGCTCTAAGATATCATTTGAGCCATTTCCAAATACCAATTGACTTGGCGTGACATTGAATTTTTCACACACTGCATCTCGAAGTGAAACGCTATTACCATCCGGATATCGTGCAATTTCGTCCAAGGCATCCATCATGGCCATATGCGCGTTCGGGCTTACCCCAAGTGGATTTTCATTAGATGCGAGCTTAACGATTTGACTTGGCTCTAAGCTTTTGTCGCGAGCCAAATCAGTGATTGGCTTACCTGGCTGATAAGGCGCGATTGAACGAATATAAGCAGGTGCTAAATTGGCAATATCTGACACGAAAATAACCTCGAAATTAATAACCGATTAGGCTTAACTAAACCACAGCGACGGGATAGGATCCCAATACTTTAACAAACGATGCGCGTTGCTCAATCTCAGCCAAAGCTTGTTTGACATTGGTATCTTGGTGGTGGCCTTCAATATCCACAAAAAAGATATATTCCCACAAACCCATTTTGGCTGGACGAGACTCTAGTTTCGTCATACTCACATTGTTTTTGGATAAAGGCTCTAACATCGACACCATTGCGCCTGGAACGTTCTTGGTAGCGATCACTAATGAGGTTTTATCTTTTCCTGAAGCAGCCACATCGTGATCAGCCAACACTAAAAAGCGCGTGGTATTTCGTGGGTCATCTTCAATATTGTTCGCTAATGTATTGAGCGCAAAAATTTCAGCTGCACGTAAACTGGCAATCGCGGCAGCCCCGCTCTCTGTGCTAGCCAATCTGGCCGCCTCAGCATTACTGACCACAGCATGACGCTCCGCATTAGGCAAATGGCTATTAAGCCATTCATGGCATTGCGCTAACGATTGTGCATGCGAATATACTTTCGTCACGCCAGCTTTATCTAGTGATTGACTCAGTAGATTATGATGAACAGAAAGCTCAATTTCGCCGCAAATATGTAAACGGGTTGCGGTGAGTAAGTCCAACGTACGACCCACTGCACCCTCCGTTGAGTTTTCAACAGGCACTACACCATAATGGGCTTGGCCCGACTCCACCATGCGGAACACTTCATCAATCGATGCACATTGCATCGGTGAAGAAAGCCCACCAAATTGCTTATTGGCCGCTTCTTCACTAAACGTGCCGATTGGCCCAAGAAACGCTACCGTGAGTGCTTTTTCTAATGCGCGACAGTTAGACATCACACTACGAAAGATTGCCGTCACTGCCTCTGCTGGCAATGGGCCACCATTCAAGTCCACCAAACGACGCAATACTTGCGCTTCGCGCTCTGGACGATAAATCGGGCCACCGCCTTTAAGCTCGCCAATCTCACGTGCATGTGCCGCACGCGCATTCACCAGCTTGAGCAATTGCTCATCAATGGCATCAATTTGGTCTCTGTGTTGTTTTAAGATGTCTGACATAGTGTTTTTCCTGAATCAGCAGGATTAAGCGTTAGCCTTTGCAAAAGACTGCATAAATTCAATTAAAGCTTTTACACCTTCAATTGGCATTGCGTTATAAATCGAAGCGCGCATCCCGCCAACCAATTTATGGCCTTTTAACTGCAGCAAACCATTTTGTTGCGCCTGTTTTAAGAAGGACTCGTCTAAGGCCGCGTCTTTTAATGTGAAAGGAATATTCATGCGTGAGCGATTTTCAACTGCAATTGGCGAATGATAAAAATCTGACGCATCTAAATAATCATACAAAAGCGATGATTTCTCGATGTTGATTTTTTCCATCGCAGCCAAGCCACCTTTAGCTTTTAGCCACTTAAACACCAAGCCCGCCATGTAGATGCCATAAGTGGCTGGCGTGTTATACATGGATTCATTATCCGCGTGAATTTTATAATCAAACATGGTTGGCGTGCCAGCAATCGTCTCACCAATTAAATCTTCACGCACAATCACAATCGTTAAGCCCGCAGGGCCAATATTCTTTTGTGCACCAGCATAAATCACACCATATTGGCTCACATCCATAGGACGGGAAAGAATATGAGAAGACATATCACACACCACAGGCACATCGCCTGTTTTTGGCACATCAAAAATCTCAACGCCACCAATCGTTTCATTGGATGTAAAGTGGAAGTAAGCCGCGTCTTTATTGAGCTTTAATGCAACCTGGCTTGGCGCATAGGTGTAGTTTTTGTCTTTGCTAGAACCAGCAATATTCACTTGGCAATAACGCGCTGCTTCATCAATGGCTTTTTTAGACCAAATACCACTATCCAAATAATCAGCCGATTTTTTCCCGCGTAGCAAATTCATTGGCACCATCGAAAACTGACTATGCGCCCCACCTTGCAAAAACAATACTTTGTAATTGCTGGGGATAGACATTAACTCACGTAAATCGGCTTCAGCTTCAGCGGCGATGCTCATAAACTCTTTACCGCGATGACTCATTTCCATCACTGACATGCCCGCGCCATGCCAGTCCATCATCTCATCCCTCGCTTGCGCAAGGACTTCTTTTGGCAATACCGCTGGGCCCGCTGAAAAATTAAAAATTTGCGTCATGAATTACTTTCAACCATTTCCAATGCTTACGCTTCAGCGCCTTCTTCATCGTCGTCCGTCTCAACTACTTTTTCTAAGCCAGATAACTTTTCGCCATCACCAAGATTAATCAGGGTGACGCCTTGCGTTGCACGACCTAATTCGCGAATCTCTTTCACGCGGGTACGAATTAATACGCCGCCAGTAGTAATCAACATGATTTCATCATCGTCATTGACCAAGCGCGCAGCAACCACCAAACCGTTACGCTCACTAATGGCTATCGCTTTCACCCCTTGTGTACCACGACCTGAGTGACGGAAGTCGGCCAAGACAGTACGTTTACCGAACCCGTTTTCAGTCGCAACCAACACAGTTTGCTGATCGTTTTCCGCAACTAGTAGCGATAACACTTGCTGATCTTTTGTAATCTTCATCCCACGCACACCGCGCGTATTACGACCCATCGCACGGACGTCTTCTTCGTCGAACCAAACAGCTTTACCACCGTTTGAAACCAAAACAATATCTTGTGTGCCGTTAGTAATTTCAGCACCAATCAAGTAATCACCGTCATCAAGATTAATCGCGATAATTCCTGATTTACGTGGGTTTGAAAACTCGTTTAAGGCAGTTTTCTTCACAGTCCCCATTGCCGTTGCCATGAATACGAAGCGATTTTCGTCAAATTCTTTTACTGGCAAGATCGCGTTAATTTTCTCGCCCTCGCTCAATGGGAACAAGTTAACAATAGGCTTACCACGGCTTGTACGGCTGCCTTGTGGCACTTCATAAACTTTAAGCCAATAGACTTGACCAAGGCTTGAAAAACACAGGATGTAATCGTGAGTATTCGCCACAAACATCTTATCAATAAAGTCATCTTCTTTCGTTGCAGCCGCTTGTTTACCCCGGCCACCACGACGTTGTGAGCGATATTCTTCAAGTGGTTGCGATTTGATGTAACCCGTGTGCGATAAAGTCACCACCACGTCCTGTGGGGTAATTAAATCTTCTAGTGATAAATCTTGTGCGTTATGCACGATTTCACTACGACGCTTATCACCAAACTGTTGGCGAATCGCTGCAAGCTCATCCACAATCATTTGGGTGACACGGCTTGGGGTAGCCAAAATATCGAGCAAGTCAGAAATGATATCCATCACTTCTTTGTACTCATTCACAATTTTATCTTGCTCAAGACCAGTCAAGCGTTGCAAGCGCATTTGAAGAATTTCTTGTGCCTGAACATCTGAAAGCTTGTAACCGTTAGGTGACAAACCAAAATCAACTGACAGACCATCTGGACGCGAAGCTTCCATTGAAGCGCGCTTAAGCATTTCTTCAACCACTGGCGATTTCCAAGCTTTCGCCATCAAGCCTTTTTTCGCTTCTGGTGGGGTTGGTGCAGCTTTGATAATCGCAATCATCTCGTCCACGTTGGCTAACGCCACAGCCAAACCTTCTAGCACATGACCACGCTCACGCGCCTTACGAAGTTCAAATACGGTACGACGGCTAATGACCTCACGGCGATGACGCAAGAACGCTTCAAGCATCTGCTTAAGGTTAAGCAAGCGCGGTTGACCGTCAAGCAAGGCCACCATATTCATACCGAAAGTGTCTTGAAGCTGGGTTTGTTTGTAGAGGTTATTCAGAATCACTTCTGGCACTTCGCCACGCTTAAGCTCAATCACCACACGCATACCAGATTTATCAGATTCGTCGCGCAAATCTGAAATACCTTCAATCTTCTTTTCGTTGACTAATTCAGCAATTTTTTCAACGAAGGTTTTCTTGTTAACTTGGTATGGAAGCTCGTCAACAATCAGCGCTTGGCGACCGCCACGCTCCAAATCCTCAACGTGCGTACGACCACGCATCACCACACGGCCACGGCCTGTGCGGTAGCCTTCTTTTACACCAATGGTGCCATAAATAATGCCCGCGGTTGGAAAGTCCGGTGCCGGCACAATTTCAATCAAGTCATCAATCGAAAGCTCTGGGTCTTTCAGCAAGGCCAAGCAAGCATCCACTACTTCATTTAAATTGTGTGGCGGAATATTCGTCGCCATGCCCACCGCAATACCAGAGCTACCGTTAATCAGTAAGTTAGGAATACGCGCTGGCATAATCAATGGCTCGTGCTCTGAACCATCATAGTTAGGTCCAAAATCAACCGTTTCTTTATCCAAGTCTGCTAAAAGCTCGTGCGCAATCCGTGCCATACGGATTTCCGTATAACGCATCGCTGCCGCATTATCGCCGTCTACAGAACCAAAGTTACCTTGACCATCCACCAACATGTAACGCAAAGAGAAATCCTGTGCCATACGAACGATGGTGTCATAAACTGCCGTGTCGCCATGCGGGTGATATTTACCGATGACATCACCAACAATACGAGCAGATTTCTTGTAAGGGCGATTCCAGTCATTGCTAAGTTCGTGCATGGCGTAAAGCACACGTCTATGCACCGGCTTAAGTCCATCACGAACATCAGGAAGCGCACGACCAACAATCACGCTCATGGCGTATTCAAGATACGAACGACGCATCTCATCTTCGAGGCTAATAGGGAGGGTTTCTTTTGCGAATTGATCCATATTGTTCTATTGGCTTTAAGCGTGGATTAAAAGGCAAATTTTACCATGATTAAGGCGGATAAATCACATGCGAAACGAGAAAGAAAACCCCCTTGAAAATATCAACAGCTATGCTCAACTTCTCAGCCCGATAGCAGGCGGATAGCAAATAATGTTGCAACTGTTAAATCCGCACTCGTGCCCGGATTAATGCCGCGTTTTTTGAGTTCAGTATCCCAAGCCAATAAAGTTGCTTGGTAAAGCTTAGGGTTTTCTTGAGAGGTAAAACTTTGGAAGTGTTTTTTTGCTTCTTGCTGAATAGCTTTTGCGACTTGATTGCCATACTTTCTAGCAATGTGACTGTCTTCAAACCCAGCCAAAAAAGCCAAATATGTTGCGGTCACCGCCCAAGCTGGACGCTCCCATTTGGCTAGATAATGTTGGTAGGTCGTCAAGCCAAGATTAAAAATATCCTGATAGCCATTGGCATATTGTTGCGCGATTAAGTCTCTATCTGCAGCCACCCTCATCGCTTCGAGTAATGAGATTTGTGGCGTCTGATGGACATCGTGCTGTTGCACCTGTCCAAGCCCTGCTGGCTTTGCAATTGAAATCGCTTCATAAACCTTAACAGCGTCATCCACAGTGAGATTATTTAACACTTCCTGCAGGGCATGATGACTAAAGCCATCTTTTGAATAAGCAGCTTGAACCATAGGTGCGGCGAGCAACACGATGCCTAGATTAGTATTACACCCCACCGCCTCCCAAGTGGATTTGATGGCGCTTAAAACTCGCTCGCCAACGCTTAAATTCGGAAGTGCAATCACTTGCGATGAAGCATCCGCGCTTTTAATAAAATCCTGCACCACCATGCCATGTCCGTCGGCAAACAAATGGACATTGCCTGGCTTTAGGGCGCCCAGCTCCGCCATGCAAGCGTCGCGATAAAGAAAGGCGACATCGCTCACGACATCAACCCCAAGCAATCGTCTACTAATGTTTGTGCTATATCCACATCCACAACGCCTTGCAGACCTTTCCAAGCGGGGATGCTATTTACCTCGAGCACATACAATTTGTCATGACGGTCACGAATAATATCCACGCCACAGTAATCAATATCTACTGCTTTGGCGGCAGCTTCAGCCAGCACACAAAGTTCGCCATCATGCGCCATCGCCTCACAGCGTCCACCGAGTGCTACATTATTCACCCAGCTCTCGCCGTGGCGAACCATCGCCGCAATGGCTTTACCGCGAATCACAAATACACGATAGTCGTGCCATGTCCCCTCACCGCTGTCGATATAGCGCTGCAAGTAATACAACCCATCCACATGCGCTTCCATCGGCACAGGCAATGTATCGCCCTGCTTAATCAATCGCACACCGTTGCCTTGTGAGCCAAATAGCGGCTTGATGACAAGTGGCCTATCTGCTGCGATTTCTTTTTTCATAAGGGATTGGGCTTGATGACGAGATTCGCACACCCAAGTATCTGGCGTAGCAATACCGTGATGGTGCAAGAGAAAGCTAGTCATGGCTTTATCTACAGTGCGCTCAACTGCGCGGCCATTGTTGTAAACTTTAACGCCCAGTATTTCTAAAGCGTGCAGAATATCTAAACGGGCAATCACTTGTTGCAAGGTGCCTCCCGGAACGCCGCGAACAAAAGCGAATTTAGGCAAGGTGTCGAAGCCCGGAATCACCACACCGCGTGAACCAGCAGTGAGATCTAAAAAGCAATCTTTGAGTGAGATAAAAACAGCTTGATAGCCGCGCAAAGCAAACGCTTCTTTTAAGCGATTGCCATGCCAGCCTGGATCGTCAGTCAAGACAGGTATTTTTGTCATCACAAAACTTGTCACTAAAGAACTTAAGCCTGATAACCAAACGATTGGTTAATCAAAGCTGCATCCAACTTACCACCGGTGAAGGTGTTGCCAGACTCAAGCGCTGTGATGGTCACAGACGCTGGGCTAAATAACATGGGGTCTATCTTGTAGAAATCCATATTCACTGATTTAAACACTTCGGCAAATGGACGGCCGTAATCACGTGATGAACTACTTGGCAACGCTTTGGCTAATTTTGCCGCTGCGTCATCCGAGCCTTTTACAAATAAATGCGCATGACCGCCAAACAAAATCGCATCGTTAGTACGCCCCATGCCGATCAAGAAATCAGGCGCTGGTGGCGGTAATGGTGCGCTCGCCATGCCATCCACAACATGGTCTAGCGGGAAATGTAGGGTATGGATTTTATGCATCGCCACTTCGAGCACACGCGCAACGATTTGCACTGTGCCAGCCAAACTGCGCGTTGGGGTAAGAATAAAGGTTAAGTTTTCAATCGCCACCCCCGTGTCACGCGATACTTTTTCAATCACTTCAACAGGGGGCGCTTTATCACTCTCAAGCACTAAACAAGCAGCGTTCGCTTGGTCTTTGTAACCAAGCTCCTTAAACAAATCCTCACGGCCCGCAATCGCGCGACCTGGTCCTGAACCCAGTGAAAAGAATTTCTCATGCGCCAAGCTCCAGCCAGCATACTGACTACCTAAGCAAGACAAAATTGGATGATTTGAATGCACAGAAAGCATCCAAGGCCAGTGTGAAAAAGTAGTTGATGTTTGCAAATTAACATGGCCCAAACCACCCATACAGATTTCCGCAATTAATCGCCCCGCTTCCAAGCCGCCAGGATGCTCAATCCCTGCATCAACAATGGTTGCACCATTATCAGACTGAGCAACGCCCAAACGCAGCTGTTTAGCGTTGGCCACTAAAAGGGCAACCAATGGATTGCTTAGTGCATTCACACTCGGCCAATTAGCGGTGTCGAGCCGCGCAACTTGGTTAGATTCAGACATTAAAACTCCTACCTATTTTCAATAAATTACTTAAATAATAAAGCGGAAAGCTGTTCAACTCTCTCAACAACCAAGGCCTTTGCTTCATCTGCTGTATTAGCATCAGCCAAAACGGTGCAGATAGGTTGATGCTTTATTATCGCCGTGTGTGGCATGGGAATATCCGCTACCCAGTCTGGCCAAATGAGACTTTCAGAAATCAATAAGTCCTGCTCGGCATATAAAACACTTCGGGCTTTTGAGCGACCTGGGATCAAAGGGAAACGACTTAAGTCCCCATTCACCGCCTGCACATGTAAGGCAAATAAATGGCATTCTTCTGATTGATACAAATCCAACGTGGAGCTTAATCTTGGGTTAATTTCAAGCACCCAAAACGCTTCACCTCGCCAAATCACGTCCAAGCTATTTAAGCCTCGCAACCCAAATGCCGCCGTTATTTTTTGTGCCGTATCTGCTAATGCGTTTTTAATCGCAACAGGCAAGTCCGCATGCCCAACAATACCACCATAGCGATACGGCTTACCCGCCATCGGGGAAACCCATTGCCGATTAAATCCAATGACTTTCACCTCGCGACCATTTGCAACAAAGAGCATCGATATTGGCGTGCCTTCGATGGCGCGCTGATAATATTTTCCCACAGGTAAGGTCTGATTTTCTGGGGCATCAAGCACATGCGACCCTCCCGATCCGCCCTCTTCTTTGCATAGCCATCCCTCAGAATCCACAAGAGGATTAAAACTCACTTCAGGATGCGGGATCGCTAAACGATCCAGCTCGCCAAAAAAATATTGGGCATCTTTTAGATTACGAACCACCTCAGGGCGATTGCCTAATAATGGCATTCGCTTCGCTACAAGTGCGATCAGCTCTGGCTGTGCTTCAAAACCACTCCCATAAGCAAAGCCAAGCATATCAGTGGTATCGACTCGACTTAATGCCGATGCAAACTGCTGCGGGTCAAAGCCACTAGGATGATACTCAATTTGTTCAATATATTCGGCTGCGGCTTGCGTATCGACATCGGCAAACACATCGAAAGCTACTACCGTATAGCCCGCTGCGACGGCTGCCTTGACAAAAGGCCTTGAAGAAATTGCTGCAATTAAGACGCGTTTATTCAAATGACACCTTAAGCTAGCAAACTTTTGCGCGCCATCTCAAAGGCTGATAAAAAATCCAAATAATGTTTATGTTCTGCGTCCAACATTAATTTGAGCAAGTTGTGTTGTGTTTTGTACTTTACGTTGCCAATTGCCAGGGCACCAATCCCAAAAGCGTTTATGCCTGCAATTGCCGTTCCATCAGCAAATACATCTACGCCTTCAGCACCTGCTGGCGGCACTGCGTTGACATCAGCCACGACTTTCAAGTGTTTAGCTTGCGCCATTTGACCTAGACTCAATACTTGCACACCTGCCGCCGCCGTACAGAGTGCAATCTCGGTATTTTTAAGCACTTCAATTTTGGCAGCGTCACTCGCGCCATCCACCACAATAATATTCACACCATAACGCGCATTGTATGCATCAGCCTTTGCTTGCGCATCGGCAATATTGCGATGTGAAACCATTTGCACTGTTGCGCCATATTTAGCGGCAATCACCGCCGCACAGCCACCCACTGGGCCAGTTGCGCCAAATACACTCACGCGGCGTCCACTTAGATCCCCACCAAAGTTTTTGGCGAGATGCTTTTCAACTTTAGCCATCATGCCAGCGGCTGTTGTAAATGCACCTGATGGGTCAGCAAAAACAGACACTTCAAATGGCGGCACCATGGCTTTTTTAGCCTCACTAAGCATATCCATGGCCACATCAATATCACGACCACCAATGAATATACTTTCACGTTTTACGCCACTTGGGCCTCGAGAAAAAATGGCATCTTGAACGAGGCCTGCGACTTCATGCATTTCAACGTGGGTGTAAGGCATGATTTTGTCGAAGCCCGCATCAAACGCCATATTCACATCAAATGGGCTCGCGTTTTTTGCCGCAGTGATCAAATGCAGGATGGATACTTTTTCCATGTTTTACGCTTTCAATTCTTAAAATTACTCTTGACTGACAACGATCTGACTAGGCTGATTATTCGCTTTGGTCAGTACAAACTCTAAATTTTGCTCATGCCCAAATGTCGCATTAAGTTGGTTGAGCTGTGTTTCGGCTTCTAGTTGATTTTCAAATACTGCGAAGCCTGTCGGACCCCATGAGCTTTGACCGAAGCAGTGCACACCATTGGCCTGTAATTGACTAAGCACTTTAGCAACAAGTGGACTTGTGTATCGGCCACCACCCTGCACAGGGGCAAAGTAATCACCTGTAACGGATTGCAATGTTTGAATGGCATGGCCAAACGCTGGCAAATCACGCTCTGCAATCGCGGGCAAAGCCCGCATTAATACTTGGCGACATAACAATGTCGCTGATGCTTCTGGAAATATGGGAAGCTTTTGAAATGCTGATAATTCATGCGTACCATGCACGCCAGAGTGGCCTTTATCGAAAATCAATAAAATCGGCCAAACTTCAGGAAACTCAGCACGTGCAATCACTGGAGGAACAGGCGATGTCGGCGCACGACCACCATCAACAATCAAACCGCCTGTGGCAAATGTGCCCAAGCCAATACCAGAACGTGTTCCGCGTTGCGTGAACAATGCAATGTCATTCACGGTTAAATTGCATCGATACAGCGCGCTCATCGCCATACCCACAGCCAAAGACAACTGCGTGCCCGAGCCCAAGCCAGAATGCTCAGGAATCACTTGATCTAGTTGAATATGCACACCACCATCAATTCTTAGATGGCTAGCCACTTGCTGAGCGATTTTAATGGCACGCTCTGCACCCTCACCTTCAGCTGTAAACGTCTCGGATGGACGAATTTTTAATGACGTGACAGGCGCTTGCAAGCTTAAACCAATGCTACCGAACTTACGACCTAAGCCACCATTCAGATCAAAAAATCCCATGTGCAAACGTGAAGACGTAGTGACATTAACATTACAACGGGCGGCACTCATTGCATTTACCATATCAACATTTAATTTGGTCATAAAAAGTGGCGCCCAACTGCTTTTTTTGAAGCACTTATTGTAGCGCAGACACTAGGTTTTTCCTATGTCTAAGCGGAATGACTATTCCAGTTAAAAGTCCAAAATTTCTGAAGTTTAATCACGTTAGTTCAACATGGCCGCGAATTAAAGAATTAAAATAGACCCCTATATAAATCACGCTATTTTTAAAAAGATAAGGTTTTTCTGATGGCAAATTTCAGCGCTTCGACTCTTGAAAACGTCACTTGCCCTGCTTGCGGATTACTTTGCGACGACATTCGCATTGAGCGCGATAACTCGGGAAAACTTAAAGTCATCGACAAAGGCTGTGCTAAAAGTGTGACATTTTTTGAGCGTGCCGTTCAAACCTCAAGCCCAAGCATCGCTGGAAAAGTTGTTTCTTTAATTGAAGCGGTGAATAAAGCGGCTGAAATTTTACGTAGGAGCAACCAGCCACTTATTGCTGGCCTAGGCACCGAAGTGCAAGGTATGCGCAGCGTATTGAGTCTTTCTGACAAAATTGGCGCAACGCTAGATCACATGAATGCTTACAGTAACTTTCGTAATACGTTGGTTTTACAAAACTCCGGCTGGCAAGTCACTACACTTACAGAAGTGCGCAACCGCGTTGACCTGCTATTAGTCATCGGTACTGACATCGTGAGCCACAACCCCCGCTTCTTTGAGCGCAATATTTGGAACAAAGAAAGTATGTTCGACCAAGACACCAGTGCCCGCGAGGTGGTGTATTTGGGTGGTCAAAATATCGACACTTCCTCCGGTATTTCACCTAAGGGCGTTAAGCCAACGGTGCTTCCTTGCAACCTAGAGCGATTGCCAGAAGTTGTTGCCGCTTTGCGGGCGATTATTTCAGGCAAAACTTTAATGGCAACTGAGGTTGCAGGCATCCCAGTCAGCGATTTACAAAGCTTAAGCGAACGTCTTAAAGCGGCTAAATATAGCGTTGTAACTTGGGTGAGTAGTGATTTAAATATTTCCCATGCAGAACTCACTATTCAAAACATTACTGAACTTGTGATTAAGCTAAATGCAAAAACACGCTCATCTGGCTTGCCGCTTGGCGGCTCAGAGGGCGATTACAGCGTCAACCAAACCAGCACTTGGACCAGCGGTTACCCTGTGCGAAGTCGTTTTGCACGCCAATATCCAGAATACGATCCACACCATTTCAGCGCAGAAAAATTACTCGCCAATGGCGAGGCGGATGCCCTGCTTTGGATAAGTGAATTTAACCCAGACAAAACGCCACCTAATGTGACCATTCCGAAGATTGTGATTGGTCATGCTAATTTGCAGGCCAGTATGAAAGTAAGTGATGCTGATGTGTTTATCCCTCTTAGTACTGCAGGCATAGACCACACTGGCACGATGTTCCGAATTGATAGTTCAGTGAGCTTACCGCTAGGAAAATTACGTGAAAGTACATTGCCAACTTTGGCTGAAGTCATGACTGCCATTGAAGCAGCACTGTAAAAGAATATAAGAGAGCAGAACCATGTTAATTAAATTAAGCGGCGGCAAAGTTTACGACCCTGCCCATCAAGTTGATGGAAAAGTGATGGACATTTACATCCGTGACGGACGCATTGTGAGCCGCCCACGTGATGATGAAACCATAGACCAAACCTACAACTTAAACGGTAAAGTCGTCATGGCTGGCGCGATTGATATGCACACCCACATCGGTGGCGGTAAAGTGAACATTGCCCGCATGATGCTGCCTGAAGACCACCGCGCAGACCCAAGCCAGCATAGCGCATTGTGCCGATCTGGTTGTGGCCATGCAGCACCTTCGACATTTACCACAGGTTATCGTTATGCAGAGATGGGCTATACCGCAGCCTTTGAACCAGCGCTTTCTCCTGTAAATGCTCGCCAATCACACTTAGAAATGGGTGACACCCCTATCATCGATAAAGGCGGTTATGCCATGATAGGCAGCGATGATTATTTCTTGCGGATGCTGGCGGCAAAGAAAGACCAAAACGCGATTAACGATTACGTCGCATGGATTATGCATGCCTCACAAGCAATTGGCATTAAGGTCGTCAATCCTGGCGGCATTAGCGCATTCAAGTTCAACCAACGCGCCTTAGATTTAGATGAACAAAATGCGCATTACCAAGTAACGCCACGTGAAGTTCTAAAGGCTTTATCTCGTGCCGTTCACGAGCTTGGCGTGCCTCACCCATTGCATGTCCATGGCAATAATTTAGGCGTGCCCGGCAACATGGAAACCACGCTTAAAACCATGGGGGCTTCTGAAGGCTACCCACTCCATCTAACGCACATTCAGTTTCATAGTTACGGCACTGAAGGCGATCGCAAGTTTTCATCTGGCGCAGCCCAAATTGCTGAAGCGATTAATAAAAACAAACACATCTCAGCCGACGTTGGTCAGATCCTGTTTAATCAAACAGTGACAGCCTCAGGCGACAACATGCGTCAATTTGCTAACGCCCCACTAGGTTCACCACGCAAGTCTGTGATCATGGACATTGAATGCGACTCTGGCTGCGGCGTGGTGCCATTCAAATACAAAGATCAAAACTTTGTGAATGCCTTGCAATGGGCGATTGGCCTCGAGATTTTCTTGCTCACCGATGACCCGTGGCGTGTTTTCTTAACCACTGACCATCCAAATGGCGCGCCGTTTACTAGCTATCCGCACCTCATTAAATTGCTGATGGATAAAACCTTCCGTAACGATATGTTCGCAAAACTCAATTTAGATGCACAAGCCATGAGCACGCTAACCAGCATAGACCGCGAATATAGCTTGTACGACATTGCGATTATGACGCGCGCTGGCGCAGCAAAACTGGTGGGCTTACACGACAGAGGACATTTGGGCGTTGGCGCAGGGGCTGACATTACCGTTTACACAGACAACCCGGACCGCGAAAAAATGTTCGAAAAACCTGATTACGTCTTTAAAGACGGTGAACTTGTCGTTAAAGACGGACAAGTGGTTAAAGTGACTTGGGGACACACACACACAGTCAAACCCGAATTCGACCGTGGCATCGAAAAAGATATTAAGAAATATTTTGATACTTATCACACCATGAACATGGAAAACTTCAAAGTAAGCAGTGATGAAATTGCAGAAGGTGGACGAGGCGGTGTCGTTGTTCAAGCCTGTGAAGGTCGAAGGGATAAATCACTATGATCATTAACGGCGTACACATTGACGACACCTTTGCCGAAGCATTTAATATGCGTGGTACGCGAGTCATCATTACGGCACAAAATCACAAATGGGCTTATAACGCGGCAAACGCAATGACAGGGTTTGCAACCTCAGTCATCGGTTGCGGGGTAGAAGCTGGGATTGAGCGCGAACTTAGTTCAGAAGAAACACCTGACGGACGACCTGGTGTTGCAGTTTTAATGTTTGCGATGGGCAGCTCTGTACTGATGAAGCAACTTGAAAACCGCATGGGACAAACCATTCTGACCTGCCCAACTGCCGCCGCATTCTCAGGCATTGATGGCAATGAGCAAATCAACCTCGGTAAAAACTTACGATTCTTTGGAGATGGATTCCAAATCTCAAAACAATTTGGTGGAAAACGGTATTGGCGCGTACCCGTGATGGATGGTGAGTTTATTACCGAAGAAACAACCGGCATGGTGCGTGCTGTCGGCGGCGGCAACTTCCTAGCTTTAGCAACCTCTCAACCGCAAGCATTAGCCGCTTGCGAGGCTGCGATTGAAGCCATGAGAAAAATTCCGAACGTCATTATGCCGTTCCCTGGCGGTATCGTTCGCTCAGGCTCAAAAGTGGGCTCAAAATACAAAGCATTATTTGCTTCAACCAATGATGCCTTCTGCCCAACATTAAAAGGCCTCACCAACACACAACTTTCTGATGATATTGAGTCTGTGATGGAAATCGTCATTGATGGCTTAACCGATGCAGACATTCGCAAAGCCACTTATGTCGGCATTGAGGCGGCTTGCAAGTTGGGGGCTGAGAATGGCATTCGCCGGATTTCGGCAGGCAATTACGGCGGAAAATTAGGCCAGTTCCAATTCCATTTGCGCGACATCATGAACGACAAAAGTTTAAGCGGAGAATCAGCATGAGCGCTTTAACCTTTACCCTCAAAAAAGACTTAGCGCAAAAGCTAGATGTATCACGACTTACGCCTGATTTATTGGCAGATAAAAGTCTGCATGATATTGCGGCGACTTTGCTTTGGTATGGCAAACAACAAATACCAGCGAGCGAGGCTTTCACAATCACTGGCAGCGACACAAACAACATCGTGTTTGATGAATGCACAGCCAAAATTGATTATATTGGTAGCGGTTTAAAATCAGGCACCATCAAAATCAATGGTGATGCAGGCGCATTTCTTGCATTCCAAATGCGTAAAGGCAACATCACTCTCAATGGCAATGCGGCAGACTTTGCGGCATGCGGCATGGCTGGTGGCTTAGTTCAAATCAATGGCAACGTGGGCAACTATCTTGGCGCTGCGCTTGTGGGCGACAGAAAAGGGATGCAAGGCGGGATTGTCATTGTGAAAGGCAACGCTGGCGAACGTACTGGCGACCAAATGCGCCGCGGTATGATTCTGATTGAAGGCAATGTTGGTCAATATTGCGCGAGTCGCATGCTGGCTGGCACAATCGGCGTACTAGGAGACGTTGGTGAGTATGTTGCTTACGGCATGCGTCGAGGCACACTTCTTCTGACCAAAACACCAAAATTGCATGCGACAATCCAAGATTGCGGTACCCATACCTTGCCATTTTTAAGCTTAATGTTAAAGTCATTGAGCGACTTGCCAAGCAAGTTTGCAGAAATTAAACAAAACCGTGTGCAGCGCTTTGCTGGGGACATTGGCAATGATGGCAAAGGTGAAATTCTGGTGCTCAAATAAAGAAGCGTTGAATAATCAGTAGTAAAAACAAAGGGCGCTTATGCGCCCTTCATACCATTTATTGTTGCCCAAACCTTTTCAACACAGCCTCAACACTCGCTTCTGGCAGACTCACTAACACCGTTACGCCATCACCAAAAGCTTTATCAAGCAACACGCCATCGATCTTAGCCAGCTCGCGGGTAAAGTAATCCAGCTCCTTATAATCGAGCTTAAGCTGCAATTGCTTCATTTCCACATAAGGCACAATGATTGCATCTTCAATCGCCAACCTACCCGTGCCCCCATAGGCTCTCGCCAAGCCACCTGTGCCCAAATTAATCCCGCCGTAATAACGAATCACGCCGACACAAACATTGATCAAATCGCGCCCTTCAAGAAACTGAAGGATAGGCTTACCCGCCGTACCAGACGGTTCACCCGCATCGCTAAAACGCTGAACAATACCCTGCTCTGTTTTTAAACGAAAAGCATAAGCCAAATGGTGAGCGCTTTGATGTTGACTCGCCAATTTACGCAAACAAGCGCCAACCGCACGCTCATCGGCGCAATACTCAGCTATCGCAATAAATCGCGATTTATTCACGGTATATTCGGCAAAGCCAGCTTTGGTAATTTTTAACAAAAGACAACCTGAGAAATGGGACTAGATATCGCCTTTTCTGGCTTTATCGATGATTTGAATTAAAGTATTTTCTAACGCTTGTGCCGCTTTTTGCGCACGCGGCGTTGGATTTTTAATGCTTTTTAAATCGTAAGTGGGTCGATCAATCGCCAAATAGAGCTGGCCTTTTTGTTCATAAATCCCAATACGACATGGGGCAAAAACCACAAACTCTGGATGATCGAGCATGATTTCCGCTCCCAACCCCAAGTTACAAAACGAACGCACTTCCAGCACACCTTCCGGCGCTTGACCCCGTAGCTTCATGTGTTCCCCGATTGGAAAATTAGCAGGATTCACAAAGTTCAGGCCTTCAGAGATCACTTTAAGACTGGTAATCACATCGTCATAACTGACGTTAGGTTCAACAGGCACGACATAGATCGCTTTACTTGAATCAATAGAGGGGAGCGGCTTCGCGGCAAAAGATATTGAAGATGCTAGTATCATCACCGCCAAAACACAGAAAAAAGTTAAGTGATTTACACGACTAGACAGTTTCATTTGGAACTTGCATCAAACGATAACCATAGCCATGAATAGCAACTAATCTGACATGTTCGGATTGTGCACCGATATTCAGTTTATTTCGAATCCATGCAACGTGCACATCCAGCGTGCGCGACAAACCTTCTTCACTTTGACCCCAAATACGCATCATTATGTGTGTGCGAGAAAGCGGCCGATCCAGATTTGAAAAGAAATAATGCGCGAGTAAAAACTCTTTATCGGTGAGCGTCACTTTTGAATCAAAAAACTCAACGGAACGCTCAGCATTTGAAAATGTATAACCCACGATAGTCTCGGGGAAATTATTCTTTTTAGGTGCGCCATAAGTGCGTCTTACAAGCGCGTTAATGCGAGCCATTAACTCTTTAGGACGAACAGGCTTGACTGAGTAATCATCTGCGCCAGAAGACAGAGCGTTAACAATATCTGCTTCGTTATCGTTAGAGGTCAGAAAAATCACAGGGGTTTTAAAGCCAAGCTCGGTGCGAATATGCTTGAGCACTTCAAAGCCATCCATGGAGGGCACATTCCAGTCCAAAATGAACATGTCATAAAGCTCTGCTGGCAATGTATCCACCAAATGCAAACCATCGCCAAAGATTGACACCTCATGTCCATTTTTCTTCAACAGGCTGGCTAGATCATCAGCAAGTGATTTTTCATCTTCAAGTATGGCGATATGCATTTTTGTATTCTTAATTGATTTAAATTTAATATAAAACAGATGCTAAGCTCGCATATTTAAGGCGAATTTAAACATTAAATATGGATTGAAAATCGTTGTAAACACTTGCTTGAGGCCATTCTAGCATAATTTGAAACATCTCAAACTAATACAGTTATGTATCAATAACCTGTCGAATATATCGCATAAAAAAAGCCGACCATCTGGCCGGCTTTTTTAAGTGACTAAGATCAATTAGTCTTTAGAAGCACGTTTACGCTCATGCTCAAGCAAGTAACGTTTACGGATACGAATAGACTTAGGTGTCAATTCCACCAACTCATCATCATCAATAAACTCAACTGCTGACTCTAGCGTTAACTGAACCGCTGGCACCAAACGCACCGCTTCATCAGTACCTGAAGCACGAACGTTCGTTAATTGCTTACCTTTCACAGGATTCACAATCAAATCGTTTTCACGACTATGGATACCAATCACCATACCTTCGTAAAGCTTGTCGCCTGGTACTGAGAACATACGGCCACGATCTTGCAATTTCCATAAGGCATAAGCCACAGCTTCGCCCTGCTCTGCTGAAATCAATACACCGTTACGACGACCTGGCATGTCAGCTTTTACTGGTGCGTATTCATCAAAAATATGCGCCATTAAGCCTGTACCACGTGTCATGGTTAAGAATTCACTTTGGAAACCAATCAAGCCACGCGCTGGAATTTTATATTCCAAACGTGTACGGCCATTACCATCTGATTCCATATTTTGTAACTCACCACGACGACGACCCAACTCCTCCATCACCGCGCCTTGGGTATCATCTTCCAAGTCAACTGTTAAGATTTCGTATGGCTCACATTTTTGACCGTTAATTTCACGGTAAACAACACGCGGTTTACCCACGGCCATTTCAAAGCCTTCACGACGCATATTTTCCAAAAGAATGGTCAAATGCAACTCACCACGACCTGAAACACGGAATACATCAGCATCTTGTGTATCTTCAACACGAAGAGCCACGTTGACCAACAATTCTTTTGTAAGACGGTCACGGATCTGACGACTCGTCACAAACTTACCTTCAGTTCCAGCCAATGGTGAGGTGTTGACCATAAAGTCCATGGTCAATGTTGGCTCATCCACACCCAAGATTGGCATGCCCACTGGATTTTCTTTATCCGCAACGGTGACACCAATACCAATATCTTCCAAGCCAGAAATAATGACGATATCGCCAGCTTCCGCTTCTTTAACTTCCACGCGCTCTAAACCACGGAAGCCCAACACTTGGTTAATACGGCCTGTTCCAGTTTGTGTATCACCATTCATGATCACCACTGCTTGGCCTGGCTTGATACGACCATTCCAGATACGGCCAACGCCTAGACGACCAGTGTATGTTGAATAATCAAGTGCAGATACTTGCATTTGCAATGGCGCATCACTGTCACCTTTTGGCGGCTCAACGTGACGCAAGATTGTTTCAAACAATGGACGCATGGTGTCTGACGACTGACTCATGTCCAATGTAGCGAAACCGTTCAATGCTGAGGCATACACAACAGGGAAGTCTAGTTGCTCATCTGTTGCACCTAAGTTAGCGAACAAATCAAAAGTTTGGTTAATCACCCAATCAGTACGTGAACCTGGACGGTCAACCTTATTAATTACAACGATTGGTTTTAAACCAAGCGCCAACGCTTTTTTAGTCACGAAACGAGTTTGCGGCATCGGGCCCTCAACCGCGTCAACTAGCAACACTACACCATCAACCATCCCCAATACGCGCTCAACTTCACCACCGAAGTCGGCATGGCCTGGGGTATCCACGATATTAATGTGTGTGCCTTCAAAATTTAAGGCAGTATTTTTAGCAAGAATCGTAATACCACGTTCTTTTTCAATATCGCCAGAGTCCATCACACGCTCGTTCACCGCCTGATGGGCTGCAAAAGTGCCTGCTTGCTGTAATAACTTATCCACCATTGTGGTTTTGCCATGGTCAACGTGAGCGATAATGGCGATGTTGCGTAAATTTCTAGACATAAGATTCCGTGGCAAATAGTAATGCCGGTTCATTAAAAGGTCCGGATTTTAACACAAGTCATGCGCAATACCGTACAAAAGCATCCCTATTTACAGTTTAGTTACATAAAAGGTTTTGACAACACAGTCACAATCTATATACTGCGCGCTTCGGTGTGACATTCAAACATGGTTATATGACATTTTGATGATGACTCACCTGAATATTCATCGCCCTAGCCTCTCGAAGCCCGTTGTTACATTTTGCGGCTTTCTTGTATTGATTACCGGTTAGTGGCAATGCCCGTGCGCCGGTAAAAATGCATGCTTAATTATTAAATTAATTTCATCAATGTATTGCGCTGTTCGAGTTATCCCACATGCCATTTGCATGGGTAATTTCACAGTGTCTGCTTGCGCCCTTAATGAGTTTTTTATAAGGGAATACCATGTCTAACGACGTAACATTTGAAAGTTTAAACCTACACCCATTAATTCTTCGTGCCATTGAAGAAGCTGGCTACACTAACGCCACACCTATTCAAGCACAAGCAATTCCAGTGGTCATGGATGGCCATGACTTGATGGCTTCAGCACAAACAGGCACAGGCAAAACTGCCGCCTTTGCTTTGCCAGCACTTAACCTGCTCGCAACACCACATGAATCTAAGAGCCGTGGTCCACGTATCTTAGTATTAGTCCCAACACGCGAATTAGCAGCACAAGTTAATGAAGCTGCACGCAAATACGGTAAGTTCATCCGCGCTCGTACAGTGAGTATCGTTGGTGGTATGCCTTACCCACTTCAAAACAAACTGCTTTCACAACCTTTAGATATCTTGGTGGCAACACCAGGTCGCTTGATCGATCATATGGAACGCGGCCGTATTGATATGTCACGTTTACAAATGTTGATCTTGGATGAAGCTGATCGTATGTTAGATATGGGCTTTATGCCTGATGTAGAACGTATCTGCGAAGCATTGCCAGCAGAGCGTCAAACACTATTATTCTCAGCAACATTGGATGGCAACATTGGCCGTATCGCGCATCAAATCTTGCGCAACCCAAAAACAATCCAAGTGGCATCACAAACACAAAAACATGAAAACATTGAGCAACGTTTGCACTATGTTGATGACATGACACACAAAAATAAACTGCTTGAGCATCTATTGATTGCACCTGAAGTGAATCAAGTGATTGTATTTACTTCAACCAAACGTCACGCTGACTTGCTCGCTGAAGACTTATACGCAGCTGGCCATAAAACAGCCGCTTTGCATGGCGACATGACACAAGGCGCACGTAACCGCACCTTAACTAAACTTCGCCATGGCGATGTAAAAGTATTGGTAGCAACAGATGTGGCTGCCCGTGGTATTGACGTGGCTGGTATTACACACGTAATTAACTACGACTTACCAAAATTCGCTGAAGATTACGTTCACCGTATCGGCCGTACTGGCCGTGCTGGTAACACTGGTATCGCGATTTCATTTGCATCAAACATGGATCGTCACCAAGTGCGTAAGATTGAACAGTTCACTGGTCAACGCTTAGAGCCTAGCGTGATTGCTGGTTTTGAACCAAAACGCGCTGCGCCACGTACTGACGGCCCTAGCCGTTCAGGTCGTCCTGGTGAGCGTTCAGGTCGCCCATCAAATGGTCGTCCAGGCGACCGTAATGGCCGTCCTTCAAATAATAGCTTTGGTGATCGTGGAAACGATCGCTCAGCTCGCCCAAGTGGTGATCGTGAACGTTCATTCGGTGACCGTGCTGCTTTTGGTGATCGTCCAGCGGGTGATCTTAACAGCCGTCCATCAAACAACAGCTTTGGTGACCGTGCTGCTCGTCCAAGCGGCGACCGCGATCGTTCATTCGGTGACCGCGCTGCAAGTGGCTATCCAGGCAACAACACAGGCTTCAAACCACGTAGCCAAGATGGCAACGCAAATAGTCGCCCTAGTGCTAGCCGCCCTGAAGGCAACCGCAGCTTTGCTGGTCGCAATGAAGGTGGCCGTGATGGCAACGCAAACAGCCGTCCAGGCGCGAGTCGTCCAGATGGTAATCGTGGCGGTGACAAGTTCGGCGGCCCTAAGCGTGCTGATGGCGACCGTGCAGCACGTCGTCCACGTAACTTTGCTTAATTGTAAAGCCGTCACTATCTGTCATGCCGGACTTTGGCGTGTGAATAATTTGTTTTAACAGATATATTCCACGGTTAAGACCCCTGCGGTCTGATCCGGCATCCATTTTATTAAAAAAGATGGACCCCGCATCAAGTGCGGGGTGACATGAAATCAGGTCGCAGATTTGTAAAATGATGTGATTTAAAATTAAAATTATATAAACAAACAATAGAGTGAGCATTGAGACATTGAGTACGGAAAACATTAGTTTTGCATCTCTCAATCTAGCGCCTGAAATCCTTAAGGCGTTAGACGAGTTTGGCTACACCACCCCAACGCCGATTCAAGCGCAAGCGATACCAATCGTTTTGCAAGGCCGTGATTTGATGGCTGGCGCGCAAACAGGTACAGGTAAAACTGCCGCCTTTGCGTTACCCATGCTACAAAAATTAATGCCGCTTGCTAGCACGAGTGCCTCACCTGCTCGCCATCCGATTCGCGCACTGATTTTAGTGCCGACACGTGAATTGGCGATCCAAGTGGAAGCTAGCGTTAAAGTGTATGCCAAACATAGCCCTCTTCGCTCACTGGTTGTTTACGGCGGTGTTGATATCAAAACGCAAACCCCGCACCTGATGAAGGGTGTGGAGATTTTGGTGGCAACACCAGGTCGTTTACTCGATCACGTTGAACAACGCACATTGCAACTCGGCCAAGTCCAAATGTTGATTTTGGATGAAGCCGACCGCATGTTAGACATGGGCTTTATGCCTGATTTAAAACGCATTTTGGCTTTATTGCCAAAACAGCGTCAGAACCTCATGTTCTCAGCGACATTCTCGACTGAGATCAAAAAGCTTTCTGAAGAATTCTTAACAGACCCAGTGCTGGTTGAAGTGGCGCGAAGCAATGCCACCAACGAAAACGTAACGCAAAAAGTCTATCACGTGGCACAAGATGACAAGCACGCCCTGCTCGCTCAAATCTTAAACGAGACAGAGACGAAACAAGTCATCGTCTTTACCAAAACAAAACTCACAGCAAGCCGCTTGGCGCGCCAATTAGTCCGTGAAGGCATCTCAGCTGATGCAATTCATGGCGACAAATCACAAGCTGAACGTATCCAAGCTTTGGATGCTTTCAAGCAAGGTAAGATTAACGCGCTTATTGCGACTGACGTTGCAGCCCGTGGGTTGGATATCGATCAATTGCCCATGGTAATTAACTACGAAATTCCAAGCGCACCAGAAGATTACGTGCACCGTATTGGCCGCACAGGCCGTGCTGGCGCATTAGGGATTGCGATTTCATTGGTTTCACCGGATGAAGAGAAGTATCTCAAAGAAATTGAAAAGCTGATTAAGCGTGAGATCACCAAAGAAACGGCTAACTTACCAGCCCGTGGTTCGCGTTCCAGCTCAAATTCAAGCTCAGACCATAAATCACGTGAGAAATCTTACGACAGAGCGGCGAGCACCCCTCGCCCAGCCCCTGCAAAAAAGAGCACAGACCCTTGGTTTGACAAGCCCTACGAGCCCACAGGCTCAGGAGCTGTGAAACCACAAAGCAATCAGCTTTATAAAACCAACAAACCCAAACGTGAAGTCGCCGCATTACTGGGTGGCCTCCCACGCAAAGGATAATAAAAAAGCCCGTAAGTAACGGGCTTTTTTATTCGGCTAACTTTGTTGAAGTCGTCACAATCTGTGACCACCTATTTTATCGGCATTGATAATGCTTAAGTTTACATTCAACATGGATCCCGCATCACGTGCGGGATGACAGCAAGACTGATCAAGAATGAATTGTCATGCCGGACCTGATCCGGCATCCATTTTATGTTTAGCAAGTTTATCTTTAAACCCGTCAATGGTTAGCTAATCGAAAGATTAATAGCTCATACTTCGACAAGCTCAGCCAGTAAATGGCTTCCCCAATTAAAGGCTAACTTTGTTGAAGTCGTCACAATCTGTGACCACCTATTTTATCGGCATTGATAATGCTTAAGTTTACATACAACATGGATCCCGCATCACGTGCGGGATGACAGCAAGACTGATCAAGAATGAATTGTCATGCCGGACCTGATCCGGCATCCATTTTATGTTTAGCAAGTTTATCTTTAAACCCGTCAATGGTTAGCTAATCGAAAGATTAATAGCTCATACTTCGACAAGCTCAGCCAGTAAATGGCTTCCCCAATTAACTATGCCAGTAAACTGGCATAGTTAAAGTGTGAAGTGAGAATGGTTATACACCTAAATGAGTGTCGGAATTTCGCATAAAATCCGCAACAGACCAAAGCGCCTGGGCCAGTCTCAACACCATTGGCTCTTCCATCTTAATTTCGTGCATTGCACGTACCATGCAAAACATCCACTGGTCACGCTCGGACTCACCAATTGCAAAAGGCATGTGACGACGACGAAGCATCGGGTGGCCATAGCGCTCGATATAAAGCGAAGGGCCGCCAGACCATCCTGTCAGGAACATAAAGAGCTTCTCGCGGGCTTCAGTGAGATCTGCGGCATGCATAGCACGAATCCCTGCGGCTTTTGGATCTGAGTCCATGATGTCGTAAAACTTCTCGACTAAATCACGGATTTTTTCAGCGCCGCCTAGTTCTTCGAATAGGGTTTTTTGGCTGGTGCCAACTGCATCTTCTTCCAAAGTCATTAATTAGCCTTTGTTTTAACGAGGCTAGAAGCCAGCGTCGCTCTTGAACGCGCTTCATCGACATCTTTACCTGTCGCCAAAGCAACCCCCATACGGCGGCGTTCAAATGACTCTGGCTTACCGAATAAACGAATATCAGACTCTGGCACTTCCAAGGCTTTTTCGATGCCTTCAAAGCTCAAGTTTTTGGAGTCCACACCGCCATAAATCACTGCACTCGCGCCAGGTACGCGCATTTCAGCATTCACTGGTAAACCCAAAATCGCACGAGCGTGCAATTCAAATTCATTAAAACGCTGTGTTGCCATGGTCACCATGCCGGTGTCATGGGGACGTGGGCTGACTTCTGAGAACCACACTTGGTCGCCATTCACAAACAGCTCTACGCCAAACAAACCTAAACCACCAAGATCGTCCGTCACCGCTTTGGCAATACGCTGAGCTTCAACAAGCGCATTCTTGGTCATGGCTTGCGGTTGCCAGCTTTCCACGTAATCACCACGTTTTTGCAAATGGCCAATTGGCTCGCAGAATGATGTGACTACTTCGCCTGCCGCATTTTTTGAGCGAATAGTGAGCAAGGTAATTTCATAATCAAAATCAATTTGGCCTTCCACAATCACCACCCCTTGGTTTACACGACCACCAGAGGCGGCATATTCCCATGCACCAGCCACTTCGCTCGCATTGGTAATGCGTGATTGGCCTTTGCCTGAAGATGACATGGTAGGCTTAATAAAGCATGGATAGCCAATACCGCCATCAATGGCATCTTGTAACTCTTGCTGACTTCGCGCAAACGCGTAAGGGGAAGTTGGAAGACAAAGAGTCTCAGCCGCTAAACGGCGAATGCCTTCACGGTTCATGGTGAGTTGCACAGCCCGCACAGTTGGAATCACTTGCGCCAAGCCTGCTTGTTCGATTTCAGCAAGTGTTTGTGTATTTAAAGCCTCAATCTCAGGCACGATTAAATGCGGGCGTTCTTTTTTAACAATCGCCATCAAAGCATCACCATCAGTCATATCAATGACATGGGCACGATGCGCTACCTGATGACCAGGCGCATTGGCATAACGATCCACCGCAATCACCTCAACCCCTAAGCGCTGCAAGGCAATGATGACCTCCTTACCTAGCTCGCCGCTACCAAGCAGCATGACGCGTGTTGCACTAGGGCTTAAAGGGCTGCCGATTTCCATGAATAACTCCGATGAAGATGGATTTGAGTAAGGCTAAATTTTAACATGAAGGGCTAGGCTTCATCTTTAGAAAATAACAGCCATAAAAAAACGGCTCGCCTGCACTAAACAGGGAGCCGTTTTTTATTAACACTGACTAAAGGATTATTGTGCTTTTGGTGCTAAAAACTCATAACGCACACCTACCCAACCAGCACGTGGTGCGCCAGGAGAGAAGAAGCCTGATGGATTGCCGTTTGCATCAAATGAACCGTTTGATGTGAACATGGTTTCACCCATCAAACCACCGTTGTTGTACTCAGTATCAAATACGTTGATGGCTTTACCAAACACACTCCACCCATTACCGATGTTGTAACGTGTATCTAAGTTAACAATCGCATAGCCAGCGACCTTGCCATTACCTTCATAAAAGCCTGGGGTATTAGCAACATGACTATTATTTTCATTACCACGCATGTAACGATCTGAGAAGGCTGTAATGTTAGAGCCTACAGTCCAATCTGGTGTGACAGCGTAAGTCAAACGCACCTTAAGTTGATGCGCTGGAATGTTTGCCAAACGATCACCTTTTCGAACATTTATAACGTCATTACCACCACCGTCCGTGTAAGCTGTTGAATTTACTTCATTCGCCAAGCTTAAGTCATTTTGATAGGTTGCATCTACATAACTATATCCAACATTCCAACCAAATTGCCCTAACTTACCTGCCAAGCTGGTATCGATCCCCACACGACGTGTTTTACCAACGTTATCAAAATAGCCCATGTTATTGATGGTTGAAGGCGTAGTAATAAATTGAATATCATTACTATTTTCTGTGCGATAAACAGCTGCAGACCAACGAATATCTTCCGTTAAATTACCACGCAAACCACCCTCGAATGTTCTAGCGACCACTTGCTTCAGAGGTGGATCACCGGCCATCGCATTTGGTAATTTACATGGTGCATATTGATTTGCACAACCTAGTTCCATAGAAGTTGGCGCGCGGTTACCTTCGTTATAGGAGCCGTAAACCGTCAAATCTTTAGTCGGCGTAAAGTTCAAGCCAAGCGCTGGGTTAATACGTGAAAAAGTATGATTGCCTGTTAAAGTTTCATCACTAGCCAAATAATTCGGATCACTAGGTAGTAATGTATATGACTGACCTGGTGCATTAATTTGATCCACATTATCCACTTTAACGTGGTTATAGCGGGCCGAACCGGTGACATGCCAATAATCATTCAATGACAATGTATTTGTACCAAACAAACTCCAAGTCTTTGTTTTACCATGAAGGTTGGTAGTGATTTCAGCATCGTAAAGTGGATCAATCCCTCTTGAAGCATTAATACTACCAAGCTGTTCAGATTGATTAAATTTGATTTTAGATATGTCATAAGATGCACCAATAACAAATTGGTTAGATTTTCCAGCAAGCGCTTGATTAAATGTTAACTGGCCATTCAAACCATAAGATTGCTGCTTAGTAGAACTGCGATTAATTGCACCAGAACACCATTCATCTGCATCACCGCCAGTATTAGCTAAACAGTCACTTTGGTATGCGGCTAAATTGGTGTCGTCTCCAGTATAACCATCATTCACATCACCATTCAAAGTCTTACGTTTTGAATTACGGTAATAAGCATTACCACTAAACATCACATCATCGTTAAACCAGTGGCTTGCAGATAGATTTAGGAACGAAAGCGTATTTCTAGTTTGATCCGGCTTCGTATGGATTGTGCTACGACCAAGCGTTTGCATTAATTCACGTTGCACCAAGCCGTTACCAATCATGTCGTTGTTGGCATTGGTGTAGCTTAAATCGATTTTAGTAGTTTCATTTTGCCAACCCACCTTACCAAAGAACTGACGAACGTCCGTTGGTGAAGCTTGGCGCCAGCCATCTTCGCTAAACGCATTGGCTGAGAAGAAATAGTCAACTGAACCGTCTTTACTCACACCGCCGATTTCAGCTGAACCCGTTTTACGGCCCCATGAACCTGCTGAAAGCTCAGCTGCACCACCTTGATGGGTACGACCACTTTTCGTTTGCACTGAAATTGCGCCGCCCAAGGTATTTAAACCGAATAACGGGTTAGTACCAGGAATTAGCGACATATTTGCAATTGCGTTCATTGGAATCAAGTCCCAGTTCACTGCATCGCCAAATGATTCATTCACACGCACACCATCCACATAAACTGACATGCCTTGTGGCGTGCCGAGTAATGGTGAAGCTGTGAAGCCACGGAAAGTCACGTCTGGCTGGAATGGGTTATTTTGTGTATCTACAACGCTCACGCCTTGCAAATTATTATTCATATAATCTGCAATGGTCACGCTTTGTTGTTTTTTAAATTCGTCGCCATTCACCAATTGAATATTGGCAGGCACTTTATTAATCGACAAACCAATGCCTGGCATTGGTGTGGTGCTTACCACGTCTACTTTGTCTGCTTTGATTGCATCTGCCGCATAAGCCGATGTTGCTGCAAGTACGCCTGCAACCGCTAAAGCAATCGGTTTTAATTTTACGTTCACCATCATATCTCCGAGTAAATTCCAATGAGACGTTTTGCACGCCTTTTAACATGTCCAGCACTTTAACAAAGCCAAATTGGTAAAGCATTAGGAAAAACTCCCGAATTAGGGGCTTTTGTTTCCTTTTATCAGCCCCCAGCGCTATAGTGAGAACCTGTTTTTAGATTACATTTTAGGTAACAAACCTTGACCCTTAAACTCCGCTTAAACTTAATTATTACCGCGCTTCTTTTGGTGGTGATGTTTGCTGGCGCTTATTTATCGCTCAACAATGCGCGTCAAAACGCGCATGCAGAGGTTGTTTCGGCTGAGAAATTAGTGCTTTATTTGTTTGACACAGCGATTCTCAACGACCCTAACTTAGCCCAAAGAAAGCTCGCAACCAACGGCTTTCATCTTCAGCAACTCAAGCACATGCGGCATTTAAAGATTGAGCTGATTGATAGCATGGGCAAGGTGATTGATAGCAACCAAACCCAAGATGGTCAGACGTTTCAGAATGAGGCGCCGGCTTGGTTTGAGCGCTTGCTAAATCAGCTTACTGAACAATGGGAGCCTTCTGTCCGCAAATTAGAATATCAGGGCATTATTTTGGGTGAGTTGGTAATTACGCCTGATCCAACGTATGAATATGCCGAGAAGTGGAAACAAATTACTGACCTCCTCACCCTTGTGTTGATATTTTTTGTGTTGGTTAACCTCATGGTGATGTGGGCGGTATCGCAAGCACTCAAGCCAACGAATAAAATTTTAGATGCACTCAATGAGCTTGAAAATGGCAATTTAGCGGCTCGCCTCCCCGCTTTTAAGCTGCCTGAGTTATCGCGCATCGGCGAAAAATTTAACCGCATGGTGGAAAAGCTTCAACTGAGCATTTTGCAAAATCACAAACTGACTCAACAACTGATTACCCTGCAAGAGGAAGAGCGTAAAAACCTAGCACGTGAGTTACATGATGAATTTGGCCAATGCCTTACCGCGATTAATACTGATGCAAGCGTGATTTCGAAAGTCGCTGATAAAAAATATCCTGAGCTTAAAGAAAGTGCTATCGCCATTAGCCAACTTTCAAAGCACTTGATTGATATGGTGAGCGGCCTGCTCCAACAGCTACGCCCTGGTATTCTTGATGAGCTAGGCCTTGCGCTTGCTTTGCAGGATTTAGTGGATACATGGAAATCGCGACACAAAAACATTGCCTGCGAGATTAAGATAAGCGGCATTAATGAAGACCTGAGCGAGGCGATCAGCGTGGCTATTTATCGTCTTGTGCAAGAAAGCCTGACTAATGTGGCGCGCCATGCGGAAGCCTCCAAAGTCAATATAGAGGTATTCAAGCTTACTCAGTCTGGTAAGGACGGACTTCAGGTGATGGTGAAAGATAACGGCAAAGGCTTTTTAGCTGAACAAAGCAGCGGCTTTGGCTTACCCGGCATGCGTGAACGCGTTGAAGGGCTTGGCGGATCGTTCAATATCCAGTCTAGCAACGGCACGGAAATCAACGCTTGGATAGCGATCAAGCCTTATTAAGAAAATAACGAATGAGCACAAACAACCCCATCCGAGTAATGCTTGTTGATGATCACGCCGTGGTGAGGGCTGGCGTTCGTCGTCTGCTTGAGCAAGACGAAAGATTTAGCGTTGTTGCTGAAGCGGAAACCGGCGAACGCGCTTATCAAATTTTTGGTGAACATTTACCAGACATCACTGTGCTGGATTTAAGTATGCCAGGCATCGGCGGCATGGAAACCATTAAACGCATGATTGCGCGATACCCTACCGCCAAAATTTTAGTGCTGTCCATGCATGAAAATGCTGCCTTTGCTAGCCAAGCACTCAAAGCGGGCGCAAAAGGCTACCTTGCTAAAAGCGGACTCGCTGAAGAACTGAGCAATGCGATTCAGTGGGTCATGACAGGCCAGACTTATTTGGGATCAGAAATCTCACACAAAATTGCCCTACAAATGCACAACACGCAGGGCGACCCGATGCAGTCGCTTTCAGCGCGAGAGTTTGAAATTTTTAGAATGTTGGTTGATGGTGTGGATTTAAGTAGCATCGCTACTACACTGAATATTAGTTTAAAAACTGTGGCTAATTATCAAACTACCATTAAACAAAAACTCGGCATCAATAGCCCAGTTGAAATGGTGAGGCTGGCCATTCGCTGCGGGTTGATTGAGAGTTAGTTTTACAATTCCAAACACCCCGCTGTCTTTCAGCAGTCGATGCATCATCCCTTTCTCTCGCTTTAATGCCGCACATGATGTTGCTCCCTACCCATGTCATGCCGCACTCGATGCGGCATCCATGTTGATATCAAAAGTCAACATGGACCCCGCATCAGACCGCAGCGATCTTGTCCGTGGAATATATCGGCTAACACAGATTATTCACACGCCAATATGCGGGGTGACACAACAAAAACACCAATCAGAAATTAGGAAAATCTCCCACCAATAATCGGGAGCATCTCACGATACAAACTACACTTGCCAGAATAGTATTAGTTACCTTTTTTCTAACCCGAGTAATCATTTTGGCGATTGTATTCAGCGAGCAATTTGCAGGCTTCTGCCCCTATTGCGACCAATCTATCTTAAAAAAAGCCGATTATTGCCATCACTGCGGAAAGTCACTTTATTCTGACCCAGCAGATCTCCAACCTTTGCGAGCACCCTTAAGTGCGTCTGCGTTTAATAGCCTTATTAAAGAAACAAGCCATTTATTTTTAATTTGGTGTTGCTGTATTTCACTACTGGGCGGGGCGGCTTTAATTGATTACTTTTACCACAGCATCAGTCCTATCATCATTGCCACGGTCGCCTTTATTTACGCTCAGATTTTTTTGACCGCGAAATTAGATGAGCTATCAACCGCGACTAAACACGCGCCCCAGCCGATTGCTTTCATTAGTTTGTTACTGCCAGTGATTGGCACCATTTTTTGCTATCAACATTTGATATTTTTAGCGCAAGCAAAAATACAAAGGCAAGCACTTGCCTAAGTTTAACTTTCATCTTCATGAACTGAAGGTTAAACAGCTATTAACCAAACTTTGGCTGCCAATTGCTTTGATTGTGATTTTGTTTTTGATTGATATCTCGTTTGATATTCGCGAGAGAATTAACCTTGGGCATTTAGCCATTGAATTTTTGATTTACCTAGTGATTATTTATATTGCATATATAGGCTATGGTTTTTACACGCTCGACAAAAAAAGCATTAATGCGGTCAAAGAAAACATCTCTGAACACACCACCGAACTTAAATATTGGCAAAATCAAAACAAGACACTTATTGACGGCTTATCTATCAAAATTCACCAGCAGTTCAAGCAATGGGGCTTAACACAAGCCGAAACAGATGTCGCGCTTTTGATCATTAAAGGCTTTAGCTTAGAGGAAATCGCTGGTCTTCGCGGTACCTCAGAAAGAACAATTCGTGACCAAGCGGCATCGGTTTATCACAAAGCCAAATTGAAAAATCGTACCGAACTGTCCGCCTACTTTTTAGAGGAGCTTCTAGCCCCTTTTCCTGATTAAACATTCATTGCCAAGTTTGAAACTTTTCTTATCCGTCATAAGTCGTATTCCTCAGTAAAAAGAACCCACTTAATATGCCGCCCTTGGCTTAAGTCGTTTTATCTATTTGGTATTTTTAATTAAGGAAAAGTTATGAAGAAAATTTCACTCGCACTTGCAGCACTTTTGGTCACCCTTCCAGCATTCGCAGCCCCTGCCCACAAAGGTGCAGTAGAGACTTGCTTAAAAGCAGCATTAGCAAAATACCCAGGCCAAGTGATTTCATTAGAAGCTGAAATCGAAAATGGTAAACCAATCTACGAGTTCGACATCAAGGGTAAAGACGGTAAAGAGTGGGAAGTGGAATGTGATGCAAAAACAGGCAAACTAACAGAAGCTGAAGAAGAGATTGACATAAAAGACCCGCGTTTTGCTTCAAAAGCAAAAGTGTCACTTGAAGATGCTAAGAAAATTGCTTTAGCGGCTAAACCAGGTGAGATCATCGAAACAGAAACTTCGATCGAAGCAGACGGTTCGATCTCATACGAATTTGATATTAAAGGCACTGACGGCAAAGAATGGGAAGTTGAAGTCGATGCGGTGACAGGTAAAATCGTTGAAATCGAAGAAGAAGTTTACCAAATCGGTTTAGATTAATTGATAGCTTTTGTGTTTGGGAGTATCTCCTAACGATTATCGGGAGCTATTCCGTTGGTGGCAATAGAATAGCGAGTTAACATGAGGTCGTATCATGAACCTCCTAAATACAAATCTTCATTTTTAAACAGCGCCTTGCGGCGCTGTTTTTCTATGTCCTAAATTTTTATGTTCTAAGCCTTGCTATCAGTTGCCCAGGTAATCACCAAGCCCATGTCACGCTCAGTGGCTTGCATCATGCAATTCACCCCAATATGTGGCACCACAGCCAGCGTGTCATCTAAGTAAATCAGCGGCAATCTTTCACGTAACCAAGGTGGCATATTCGCTTCTTGGAGTAGATGTTTGAGCGTACGCGTTGGCCTGGCCAAATCAGGCTTGAATCGCTCCCCACCCTGACGACTAGCAATACGGAGCTTGTGCCCACCAAGTCGATCTATCGCTAAGCCCTCGCCTTGTTTACGGTCAAAAAATAATTGCGTGCCATCTGGCATGGTCAAACTATCTTCACCCTGCCAAATCATGGTGATTTCAGAGGCCTGTTCAGGATGATTACTTTCGATATAGGCAAAGCCTTGATAACGCCTGAGGTAGATATCGTTTGCTTTATCTAACATCACTTTAATGCTCGCATCAGCGCCTGCAATCATTAGCTGAGTCAGCATGTCATCCAGTCTGTCTTTGCTGGGGGCTAAAAATCCTAAACTTGATAACCACCAACGAAATAGATTTTTTGCGCGGGGCAAAGTTAATGCGGCTAATAACTCAACATTCATTAGACCTTTAAGCAAACAAGTTTGCGCATCGATTTCCGCGAGTTCATCGAGCAAATCAGCCGCTTCGGCAATGTGGGCTGCTGAGCGGGCTAAGGTTGCGCTAGCTGCCAGAAAACGTGCTTTAAGCACCGGCATTACTTCATGGCGACAATAGTTGCGGTCATATTGCGTATCGAGATTACTCTCATCATCTATCCAAGCTAATTTAGCGCTTTTTGCGTAAGCCTCAATCTCTAACCTTGGAATATCGAGCAAGGGGCGTAGCAAGCTTCTATCTGAATCTTGCGCCGCCATTGCGGACAAGCCTTTTAACCCAGCCCCTCGGAGTAATTGCAGTAATAAGGTTTCTGCTTGGTCATCTTGATGGTGAGCTAGCAAGATGTAATCTGCGTTAGCCGCTAATAAAGCTTGATAGCGGGCTTCGCGAGCCGCCGCTTCTAAGCCCAAGCCAGCCCCCTTCTCAACGTTCAACTTGATGACTTCGAGCGACACTTTATAAGCTAAACAAGTATGAGCACAAAAGTCTGCCCATTGATCGGCATTTGGACTTAAACCATGATGCACATGCATTGCTTTAAGATTAAAGTTGAGTGTTTTTTTAGCTTGGGCTAAAGCATGCAGCAACACACAAGAGTCAACACCACCGCTAAATGCGAGAAGCAAAGTAGGTGTTGGGTTTAAAGGGATTGCTTGGCTTAAGAATTGCGTCACTTGCGCATGAATACGCATAAAGCCCGCATCAGGCGTGTTGGCTTGAATGCGGGCTTTACGGAGTGCGTGGGTTGAAGCTTTTGTAATGTTGAAACCTTTTTAAGGGACGCTTTTACCAACCAAATATAGTCGTTTTAATAAAATATAATTTTAATGTCGCCCCGGACTTGCTCCGGGGTCCAAATTTGATTTAATAAAATGGATCCCTGAGCAAGTCCGGGATGACATATAAAGTCAGCATGGCCAATCGAGAAAGATTGAATTTAAAGTTAGCGCTTAGGCGCTGCTGTTTTAACAGCAACCTCTTGGAACTTACCATAGCTCATTAAACGTTCATAACGCTGCGCTAATAGTTGATCAATCGGCTTACTTTCAACCGCTTTTAATTCTTCGCCAAGGGCTTTACGCAAGTTCTGCATCATTTGCTCTTGGTCGCGATGTGCGCCGCCCATCGGTTCAGCCACGATACGATCAACCAACCCCGCCGTTTTAAGGCGTGATGCAGTAATGCCCAAGGTTTCTGCTGCCACTGACGCTTGATCTGCACTCTTCCATAGAATAGAAGCACAGCCTTCTGGTGAAATCACGGAGTAAGTGGAATATTGCAACATCAATAGTTGATCGACCACGCCAAGTGCCAATGCACCGCCTGAGCCACCCTCACCGATAATCACACCAATGATCGGTGTTTTAAGTTCAGCCATGACATAAAGATTACGTGCAATCGCTTCAGATTGGCCGCGCTCTTCAGCACCAATGCCAGGATATGCACCCGGGGTGTCAATGAGGGTGATGATAGGTAAGCCGAATTTTTCAGCCATGCGATATAAACGCAAAGCTTTACGATAGCCCTCTGGACGTGGCATACCGAAGTTACGATATTGACGCTCTTTAACATCGCGGCCTTTTTGTTGACCAATCACCATCACCGACTTGCCATCAAAACGCGCTAAGCCACCAACAATGGCAGGGTCATCCGCAAAAGCACGGTCGCCATGCAGTTCTTCAAAGTCTGTAAATATATGTTGGATGTAATCTAAGGTGTAAGGGCGTTGTGGATGACGCGCGACTTGAGAGATCTGCCAAGCAGTGAGCTTGCCGTAGATATCTTTTGTCATTTCTTGATTTTTCTTTTGCAGACGATTGATTTCGTCATTGATATCAAGCGCAGAGCCATCTTGCACGTGGCGCAATTCGTCAATTTTCGCTTCAAGTTCAGCGATGGGTTGTTCAAAATCTAAAAAGCTTGTTTTCATATCAAGATGGGGTCTTATCAAAATTAGGTTTAATTATAGAGGATTTTTACGTTTTCTTCGCTTAACCAAGCTTTTAATCCGATTAATAAATCATCATGCAGCTCTACACGCCATTGCTCGCCAAGCATCATTTCTACTCTCGCTTGGCTGTTGTGATACTCCACTTTTACCGCACAACCACGATTATTTTGTTCAGCATTAGCGCGGCAATAAGGCGCTAAAAGCTCGCGTAATTTCACTGCGTCGGCCTGACCATTGCAGGATATTTTCAGCATGTTGGCATACGCACTGCGTGCTGAAGCAATGTCGTAAATCTTACGTACATTCACACGCACACCACCCGAGAAGTCATCATGACTTACGCGACCTTCAATCACCAACAGCTGGTCTTCTTTAATCAGATGTGCGTTCTGCGCAAGCATCTCACTCCCCACCACCACTTCAACACGGGATTTAGCATCATCTAAAGTCACAATCGCCATCTTGCCACGCTGGGTCATGCGAATACGGACGCCCATTACCACACCAGCCATGAGTTGCGGTTGATCTTGTGGCTTAAGATTACCTAAATCTGTGTGCACAAATGTTGTTAATTCTTTTTGATAGGCTTGGTATGGATGGCCGCTCAAGTAGAAACCTAGCGCCACTTTTTCTTGTTGTAACTTTTCAGGCTCAGCCCAAGCTGGCACCTTAGGCAAAATATGGGCAGCGCTATCAGACACCGCACCAAACAAGCTATTTTGACCACTTGCCGCACCACTTTGCTCGGCTGCACTAATGGCTAAATTGACCCCTGCTAACAAAGCATTACGATTAGGCTCTAGTTTGTCAAACGCGCCGGCACGAATGAGCGATTCAATCACGCGGCGATTCACTTTGCGCAAATCCAAGCGCGCGCAAAAATCGAATAAATCCTTAAATGGCCCATCTTGCTGACGCGCCGCAAGAATCACTTCAATCGCCGCCTCACCTGAGCCCTTCAGGGCACCTAAGCCATATAACACTTGCTTATCACTGATGGGCTTAAACTTGAATTCACTTTGATTAATATCCGGTGGCAGCACCTCTACCCCGTTACCCACACAGTCATCATAAAAAATATGCACGCTGTCTGTGTTGTTCATATCTGCAGACAAAGTAGCGGCTAAGAAAGCCGCAGGATAATGCGTTTTAAGATAGGCCGTATGGTAAGCCACCAAGGCATAAGCCGCCGCATGCGATTTATTAAAGCCGTAGCTCGCAAACTTCTCCATTAAATCGAATAAATCAGCGGCTTGCCTTTCAGGCGTGCCCTTTTGTTTAGCGCCGTCCACAAAAACGGCACGCTGGGCATCCATTTCTTCTTTTTTCTTTTTACCCATGGCACGACGAAGCAAGTCAGCGCCGCCAAGGCTATAGCCTCCGACGACCTGCGCAATCTGCATCACCTGCTCTTGATACACCATAATCCCGTAGGTTTCCTTGAGGATAGGCTCAACTGCTGGGTGCGGATATTCCACGCGCTGTAAGCCATGCTTACGACGGCAGAAGTCTGGAATCAAGTCCATCGGACCAGGACGATACAAAGCCACCAAGGCAATAATATCTTCAAAGCAGTCAGGCTTTGCTTGTTTAAGCATGTCCTTCATGCCGCGTGACTCTAGCTGGAATACCGCTGTGGTATTGGCTGATTTTAGAAGCTGATAAGTTGGCTTGTCGTCAATCGGCAAGGTCTCAAATGATAGCGCTGGCAGATTTTGCTCCGCGCGCTGCGCGTTCGCATTGACCAAGGCCATTTCTAAAATCGTCAGTGTGCGTAAGCCCAAAAAGTCAAACTTCACTAAACCAACCGCTTCTACGTCATCTTTATCGTATTGGCTCACCAAGCTATCGCCATTGGCTTGACAGTAAATCGGAGAGAAGTCAGAAATTTTACTTGGTGAAATTAGCACACCACCGGCATGCATACCGACGTTACGCGTTAAACCCTCAAGGCGAAGCGCTAACTCAAGTAGCTCTTTGACTTCTTCCTCTTGCTCACGACGTTCCGCTAATTGCGGCTCTTTCTCAAGCGCATCTTTAAGCGTAATACCAAGCTCTAACGGAATAAGCTTTGCAATGCCATCCACAAAATTAAAAGGCAAATCAAGCACACGCCCGACGTCGCGAATCACGGCCTTAGCCGCCATGGTACCGAAAGTGGCGATTTGAGAAACCGCCTCCAATCCGTACTTTTGCTTCACGTAATCAATGACGCGGTCACGACCTTCTTGGCAGAAGTCGATATCGAAGTCGGGCATAGAAACCCGCTCTGGGTTTAAGAAGCGCTCAAACAGCAAGGCGTATTGCAATGGATCAAGATCGGTAATGCCCAAGCTATAAGCCACAACTGAACCCGCACCAGAGCCCCGGCCAGGGCCAACAGGCACGCCGTTATGCTTAGCCCAGTTAATAAAATCCGCCACAATTAAAAAGTAGCCAGGGAAGCCCATTTGAATAATGATGCTGGTTTCAAAGGCAAGTCGCGCTTCATATTCTGGGGCTTTGGCGGCACGCTTTTCAGCATCTGGATAAAGCACTTCTAAGCGCTTAAGCAAACCTTCTTGCGCTTGTGTAACCAAATACTCATCCAAACCCTCGCCATTAGGTGTAGGAAATTGTGGCAAGAAGTTTTTACCCAAAGAAAGCGTTAAATTACAACGCTTGGCAATTTCCACGCTGTTCGCCAAAGCCTCTGGAATGTCCACAAAAAGCGCATTCATCTCTGCTTGGGTTTTGAAATATTGATCTTCGGTGAATGCTTTAGGACGACGCGTATCAGCCAGCACATAGCCTTCCGCAATACACACCCGCGCTTCATGTGCTTTAAAATCTTCCGTCTCGATAAACTGCACAGGATGTGTTGCCACCACAGGCAAGGCCAGCTGAGAAGCCAGCGCCACAGCACGAGAAATATAAGCCTCTTGTTGCGCATGGCCTGCGCGTTGAAGTTCGATATAAAAACGGTTAGGGAATAAATCTGCCCAAGCTTGTGCGAGCTGTTTAGCGGTTGCGGTATTACCCTGTAAAAGCGCTTGGCCTATATCACCCATCATGCCGCTAGAGAGCATGATTAAACCCTCTGAACCAGCCTCAATCAGCCACTCGCGTTTAATTTCCGGTTTACCACGATATTGATTTTCAAGATAAGCGCGACTGATCAGCGCGCAAAGTTTGGTGTAACCCACTAATGTTTGGCAAAGCAACATCACCCTGTAAGGCTGGTCGCGATTCGTTGAATTTTCAAGCCAAAGATCACAGCCTAAAATCGGCTTAACGCCATTGCCGCGGGCTTCTTTGTAAAACTTAATCGCGCCAAATAAATTGCTTAAATCTGTCAATGCCAAGGCTGGCATTTGGTCTTTTGTGGCATGCGCTACGTAATCATCAATACGCACCGTTCCGTCCACAATGGAATACTCACTGTGGCAACGCAAATGAACAAATGAAGGTTGAGATAAATTGACTGACATAGCATTGAATTTTACCTGATTGAAGTACCCATGTCGCATGGTAATCAGATGCAAAATCCAAGTTTTTAGCTAGCTTATTGACTTAAAAGCTTATTGACTTAAAAAGGAGTGATTTTTTACAACAAGGAAAATAAAAAGCTGGTGCGAAAGGAGAGACTCGAACTCTCACGCCTTGCGGCGCTGGAACCTAAATCCAGTGCGTCTACCAATTCCGCCACTCTCGCAGGTAGTCATGAGTAATGCTTCATGAGTTTGTCAGGGCATGAACCCCAACGAGGCGTGCATTATAGCTCAGCAAATTTCCGAAAACCATTAAAATTTGAAATGTCTATGTAAAAGCTTAAGTTTGAGCGAAAATCAGATAAGTACAATCGAATTCAAGGATACAAAATGCCACACACCATCAATCAAGAAGAAATCAACATGTTACGCAGCGAGCTTGAGATGCTTATGCGAGAGCGCCAAGCATTACTGAAAGTCACTGGCGTCGCTGCTGGCCTAGTTGCGGAGCTTGATAGCCATAGCTTGCCAAATGGCACTGAAGAAGCCGCTGAACTGTTGGCAGCAAGCATCAATGCGCTACCAGAAGAAACACTTAAAGATGCGCTAAGTGCGGCGCATGCTGAAATCGTTAACTAGCCGAATCGAGGGCCTCAAAATTGCCTAAGTCTTGCATGGCATGTAATATCGCTACGCGTAAAAATTAGCTTATCGAGATCGACGTTTGAAACTAAAAGCATTCAATCACATCACTAGCATCATTAGCCTGTCCATCATGGTCAGCAGTTGCGGCTTTCAATCTTACCTCCCCCAGCCGATTGAGCCAGCAAAAGTAGTGGCAAAGCTTGAGCAACGTGCAAACACTGATTCAGATTTTCAAGCTTACTTAATTGCGCAGGCCTTTCCAGCAGATCAGCTTCCAATTAGCGCATGGGGCGAAAATGAGCTGACCCTAAGTGCGTTATTTTTCCATCCCGACCTGAATCTAGCTCGCGCGCAGTGGCGTGCGGCACAGGCAGCGCAAATCACTGCGGCTCAGCGCCCAGAAATAGGCATTAAGGGCAATGCAGATAATCACAGCCAAGCCACAGACAAATCTCCATGGACTTACCAATTTGGCATTGATATTCCAGTAATAACTGCTGGCAAACGTGAGGCTAGAATTGCACAAGCGGCTAGCTTATCTGAAGCCGCCCGCATTGAGATTGCACAAGCCGCATGGCAAGTGCATAGCCGTGTGGCAAAAAGCTTGCTGGCCTATCAATATGCGTTGGCACAGTTAGCCACACTCAACAATGAAGTTGACCTCAGAACCTCCATTGTCGATATGCTCGTGAAACGTTTAGACGCCGGGATGGCATCCAACATTGAAGTCAGTAATGCGCGCATTGCCTTACAAAAAACCGAACAAACTTATACGACCGAAGCTGGGCGTATCGATACTTTACGTGCGGCACTTGCCAATGATGCAGGCTTAAGTTTAAGTAAATTCAAACTACTCATCATCAAACCATTTGGGCAAACTGAGCCAGTCACCATGGACGCTTTACAATACGAAGCCCTGCTTAATCGCTTAGATATTCGCGCCTCTTTAGCCCGTTATGAAGCTGCAGAAGCGAAATTACGCTTGGAAATCGCCAAACAATATCCGGACATGACTTTTTCACCCTCTAAAACTTTGGATCAAGGTGACAACATTTGGTCTTTAGGCTTTTCAAGTCTGCTGACACTGATCAACAAAAATCGCGGCTTAATCGCTGAGGCAAACAGCCTACGTGAAGTTCAAGTTGCACAATTTGAAGCCCTCCAAGCCAAAGTCATCGGCGATCTAAATCAAGCAAAAGCAAGCTACCAATCGGCGATCGCCTCTCGCGCAAAAGCGCAGACCTTACTAGAAAATCAACAAAAGCGCACCGAGCAAACTGAGCGACAATTTAATGCGGGACTTGCAGACCGTTTAGCCTTTACGACGACGCTACTTGAAAATATTATCGCCAAACAGAGCGTATTGAACACGACCTATCTGACGCAAGTTGCGAAATTGAACCTTGAGGATGTGTTACAACGTCCATTAGATAATCGTCTAACGACGCCAAGCGATATCACCTCATTTAATGCAGACTCCACAAGCAACAAACCAACCAGGACTACCTCACCATGAACCGTAAAGTTGCCTTAGTGATTGGGCTTCAAGCTTTTTTAATCATCGTACTCTTTTGGGTATTGGTGTTTTATGGAAAAGATGAATACGACACTTACAATCAAGCGCAAGAAGAGGAAGTCGCAACACCAAACCGCGTCAATGAGGTAAAAGGTGCGACGGTTGTTACACTGAGCCTCGAGGCACAGAAGCAAAGCGACATTCAAACGGCCAGCCTGCATGTTAGCCAGCATCAAAAGACCTTAAATACACTTGGGAATGTGCTGAGTATTGATACGCTGATTGAGCTTCGTACGCGCTATTTAAATGCGAAAGCGAATGCCACGATTGCACGGGCATCGCTTGCCAACAGCAAACTAGACTTTCAGCGTATGCAAGCCCTCAACAAAGATGATAAAAACGTTTCGGATCAAGTCATGTTAGCGGCACAAGCGGCTTTCAAAGCAGATCAAGCGAAAGTGCAAGCCGCTGAAACTGAGGCAAGTAATCTCAATGACACCATGCGTCAAACATGGGGTGAATCGCTCGCTAACGAAGCAACGAAGGAACCTGCAAGCGCAAACTTCCAGGCACTGCTCTTACATAAAGAAGTGTTACTGTTGATTACATTGCCAACTGATAGCAACGTGAGCGCAGGTGAACGCATCAACGTTGTGCCGACCGGAGCGCAAACCAAGGTAATTAGCGCCCAACTTGTTGCCGCTGCACCACAAACCGACACGACCATACAAGGCCGCACCTATTATTTCCGAGCACCAGCTGAAAACTTACGTGCCGGTATGCGTGTAAGTGTTGAAATGAAGGCTACTCCAAACAATACTAAAACAAGCAATGGCATCATCGTGCCTGCTAAAGCAGTGGTTTGGTACGCTGGTAAACCATGGGTGTACAAAAAGCAAAGCGAAGACCGTTTTGTTCGATTGCCGATTAATACCGACAATGAAATAAACGGCGGCTGGTTTAACCAGAGTGCGAGCCTCGCTGATGGGGATGATTTAGTGATCAATGGGGCACAACTTTTACTCTCAGAAGAGTTTAAGTACCAAATCAAAAATGAGAATCAGGACTAATTGTGATGATGTCCGCCCTCGTTAGGTTCTCCATTCGTTTTAGCGGTGTCATTATTGGCATCGCCAGTTTAATTGTGATGTATGGCATTTATAGCCTGACACGTAGCAATCTAGATGTATTCCCTGAGTTCTCTCCTACACAGCTGGTGATCCAAACCGAGTCGCCAGGGCTTTCTACAGATTTAGTTGAATCCTTAGTCAGTCAGCCGATTGAACATAGTATTGCGGGAACGGTCGGCATCGAGTTAATGCGATCACAATCTATTCCTGGGCTTTCTGTCGTCACCGTGATTTTTAAAGAAGGCACGGACGTTTATCGCAACCGCCAAGTGGTGGCCGAGCGCCTTGCCACACTTGCAAATAGACTACCGAATGGCATTACGCCGAATATCACCCCGCTGACCTCCGCTGCCAGCACAGTTATGGGTATTGGGATCACCTCGGAGACCAAATCACTCATGGAACTGCGCACCATGGTGGATTGGACCTTACGTCCACACCTCATGGCTGTGCAAGGCGTGGCAGATGTGAACGTATTTGGTGGTGATGTGAAGCAGTACCAAATTCAAGTGAATCCAGACAAACTAGTGCTGTACAACCTATCCATGCAGGAAGTCATGAATGCCGCGAGCAAGGCCACAGGCGTGCGCGGTGCTGGATTTATTGAGAACAACAACCAACGTATTGTCATCAATACCGAAGGTCAAGCCCGCACACCTGCAGAGCTTGCGAAAACAACGCTCCTACATCGTCACGGACAAACCGTGAGATTGGGCGACATTGGCCAAGTCGTCGAAGGCGCCGCACCATCGATTAGCGCCTCGGCGATTAATGGAAAACCAGGCATTTACCTTTCCGTGCAAGGCCAATTGGGTGCTAACACGCATGGCGTGACCCAGGCCTTAGAAAAAGCCATTCAGCAAATCAAACCATCGCTTGAGGCTGACCAGATCAAATTACACGAAGGCCTATTCCGGCCTGCTAACTTTATTGAAACCGCCATTAAAGGCGTGCGAACTGACATCTTAATTGGCTCCATTTTAGTCATCACGGTTCTGTTTTTATTTTTGTTTAATGCCCGCACAGCCTTTATCTCAGCGACCGCTATTCCATTGTCATTACTCACTGCGATCGTGGTGATGAGTTACTTCAATATTGGTTTAAATATCATGGTGTTGGGTGGTCTAGCTATTGCACTAGGTGAGGTTGTGGATGACGCCATTATTGATACCGAAAACATCTTTAGACGCTTACGTGAAAACCGTTTATTGGCCATGCCACAGCCCATCCACAAAGTGGTGTTTAACGCTTCAATGGAAGTGCGTAGCTCAGTGGTTTACGCCACCATTATCGTTGCCTTGGTGTTTATGCCACTCCTCACCTTAACTGGCGTTGCAGGTAAATTATTTGCGCCACTTGGCATCGCTTATATCTCAGCAATTTTGGCATCACTGTTAGTCGCGCTCACACTCACGCCCGCCCTTTGTTATTTAATGCTAGGTAAGGCAAAACTCAGCGCAGAAGACTCGCCGATGATTAGCTACATTAAAAAACGCTACGTCAGGCTTTTGCATCGCGTTGAACAGCATTACAAAATGACGATTGCCATTAGTGTCGCTTTAATTGCACTTGGTCTTGGCGTGCTGCCACTATTTAAAAGCCAATTCATTCCTGCCTTGCATGAAGGCCATTTTATTATGCACATGACGCTAGTGCCCGGCAGTTCTGAGCAAGAATCATTGCGCGTGGGTCAAAAAGTCGCCGCTTCCTTGAGCGAAATTAAAGGAGTGCGCAGTATTGCGCAATGGGTGGGTCGCGCACCGAATGCCGCCGACACTTTTGGCACCCACTACAGTGAATTTGAAATCGAAATCGGCACGCTTTCAGGTGAAGAACAAACCCGCATTCTTCAAGAAATCCGTGAGCATCTCTCTGGTATTGATGATGAAAATATCGATAAAGATGAGGATGGCCCAACCCCACCTGGCTTTGTTGGGGTTAACTTTGCCATTAACACTTTTCTGACTGAGCGTATCGAGGAAACCATTTCTGGCTATGCCGCCTCACAAGTCATCAATATTTATGGCCATGATTTAGATGCTTTAGATCGCGATGCACAAGCGGTGGCTGGCGTAGTAGCCGGCATGCAAGGCGCTGAAGATGTGCTGGTACAGTCGCCGCCTGGCACACCACAAATCTCTATTCGCTTGCGATCAGAAAAGCTATTGCAATGGGGCTTACAAGCAAGCGATGTGTTAGACACTATCCGCGCATCTTACGAAAGCGTGCCTGTTGCGCAGGTATATCAGGCGAGCCGCGTGGTTGGCGTGAGCGTCTTACTTGACCCCGCCTCGCGCAACAATATCGGCCAAATTAGTACACTGCCTATCACGAACAATGAGGGCAAGCTAGTGAGGCTTGGCGACATTGCGGACATTACTCAAGAAAACGGACGCTCAAAGATTTTGCATTCCGGCGCAAAACGTATTCAAACCGTGACAGCCAATGTCAGTGGTCGTGACATTCAAGGCTTCACTGACGAGCTAAAAACCAAACTCCAAAAAGAAGTCCATCTTTCACCAGGTAACTATCTTGCTTTTACTGGTGAGGCGGAAGCCCAAGCCAAATCACGTGAAGATCTGATCGTGCACTCGCTACTCGCCACCGTCGGCATTTTCTTGATGTTGTATATCGCGTTTGGCAGACTACGTAATCTATTACTGACGTTTGCCAACTTGCCGTTTGCCTTAATCGGCGGCGTGTTTGCGGTGATGCTCACAGGGGGTTGGATTTCGCTTGGATCACTTGTTGGCTTCGTGACCCTATTCGGGATTACCTTACGAAACTCGATTATGTTGGTTTCACACTACCAACACCTGATTGATGAAGAAGGCATGAAATGGGGCTTAGAAACAGCGATTCAAGGCGCCTCTGAACGACTCCCCTCCATCTTAATGACTGCGCTTGTGACAGCATTGGGTCTGTTGCCGCTCGCCGCAGGCAGCGGTCAACCAGGCCGTGAGATTGAAGGCCCAATGGCCACCATTATTGTCGGCGGTTTAATTACCTCGACGATTTTGAACTTGCTCATTTTGCCAACGATTATGTTGCACTTTGGTAAGTTTGAAAAACATCAACAAGTTTAAAAAACTAGCACAACATTAAGCCATCAACTTCGTCCACAAGGACTTTACTGACGCAACAAGATGCGCGACCTCATGGAGACTCACTTGCGCCTTAGTGTGGCCTTGCAAGCGAAGCGCGTGTTGTTTCTTACGCAGCTCACGATAAGCATTCGCCACCGCCTCAGCTTGTGCTTTTTCAATCACACCCAAACTTGCAAGCCTTGCGAGCAAAGCAATATTCCCAATATTTTCAGTCAGCTCAGGATGTTGATGCGCGTGCGCTAATACTAGATATTGCACCATAAACTCCACATCAATAATGCCGCCTAAGCTTTGCTTCAGGTCAAACACATCCGCAGGAATCACGTGCCCTGCACGCATTTTTTGGCGCATCTCGACCACTTCTTTTTTCAGCGTAGCCATGTCACGCTTCTGCGTCATCACATCGCAACGAATCTGCTCAAACGCTTTACCTATCTCCACATCACCAGCGCTAAACCTAGCACGGGTAATCGCCTGATGCTCCCAGACCCAAGCTTTGTGCTGCTGATAGGCACTAAACGCATCCACAGTGCTGACTAACAAGCCACTAGCCCCATCGGGACGGAGTTGCATATCCGTTTCGTAAAGCATGCCTGCTGAAGTAAGGCTATTCAGCCAATTGTTAATGCGTTGACCAAAACGCGCATAAATCTGCCCCGCATCAGGCGCTTCATCATCGTAGAGAAAAATAATATCCAAATCAGAGGCGTAGCCTATCTCTTTACCGCCTAGTTTGCCGTAGCCCACAATCGCAAATTGAGGGACCTCTCGATGTTTAGCCTTAAGTGTGGGCCATACTGTTTCAAGCGTAACCTGCAAAATAAGGTTGGCTAATTCACTGAGGTAATCAGACAGGGTTTCAAGTGGCAACTCTCCCGCCACATCTTTTGCCGCGAACCGAAATACCGCTGCATGCTTAAAGTGCCGCATGACATCCATTTGACGCTCAACATCGCCTTCTACTTCAGCCAACCGTCGCTTGAGTTCTTCGCGCATCAAGGCAAAATCTGGCACAGCATATAAATGCTGCGTATCTAGCAGTTCATCTAATAAAACAGGATGTTGAGATAGATATTGTGCTAACCAAGGGCTGGCAGACGTTAATCGAATCACTAAATTTAAAGCGGCAGGATATTCGGCCAGCAAAGCCAAATAACTGGCACGGCGGCAGATATTTTCCAGCAAGTCCGATACACGCAATAAGGCAGTATCCGGATCATCTTCCTTCACGGCCAACGCAATCACCAACGGCATCAATTGATCAAAGCGCTGACGGCTTAATTCTGGCAATTGCTTGTATTTTGCACTATGGGCTAATCCGCGCAAACGGCTTAGGGTTTGCGCTGCATCTAAATAGCCCAAGCTTTTAATCCGCGCGACGACTTCTTCATCTGCGATTGTGCCCTGCCAAATTTCCACAATACGCAGATCTTCTGCCTGCTCACCTTTCGGGTCGCTAAACACCTCACTAAAATGCTTGTCCACTATTTGGCGATGCGCTTCTATCTTGGCATGCAATGCATCCCAGCTTTCGCAATTCATCGCTAGTGCAAGACGCGCCTTACCCTCGTCATTGGTTGGTAATGTTTGAGTTTGCTGGTCTTCGGCATACTGAAGCCTATGTTCTAAATCACGCAAAAATACATAAGCAGTACAGAGTTCATCCACGGTATTTTCTGGCAATAACTTCTTATCGCGCAATAAAGCCATGACGGCAAGGGTAGGCCTAATCTGCAAACTCACATCTTGACCGCCACGTATCAACTGAAAAACTTGGGCGATAAATTCAATTTCACGAATACCACCCCGACCTAGCTTGATGTTGTCATGCATATCACGCTTGTTCACATCGCGCTGAATTTGCACTTTCAAGTCGCGCATTGAAGCAAACGCGCCATAATCCAAGTATTTACGGAACACAAAAGGTCGTAACAAATCCGCAATCACTTTTGCGGGGCCTGCAATCACACGCCCTTTAATCCATGCGTATCGCTCCCACTCACGGCCTTGATTTTGGTAATACTCTTCCAGCATCGCCAAACTGCAAGCCAGTGGGCCTTCTGAACCATAAGGGCGTAAACGCATATCCACACGGAACACAAAACCATCTTGGGTAATCTCATCAATCGTAGCGATCAGCTTCTTTCCCACGCGCGTAAAAAAATCATGATTGCTTAATGTTTGCTTACCTTGCTCTCCATCACTAAGGCCTGCACCATTCGTTTCACCATCTTCTTCAAACGCAAAAATCAAATCAATGTCAGAAGACACATTGAGTTCAAAGCCACCCAACTTACCCATGCCAATCACAATCAAAGATTGAGGCTTGCCGCTCTCGCCAATTGGCTCGCCATAAGTGTCTTTGAGACTAGCTTCAATATGGGTTAATGCAACACGCACAACAACTTCTGCTAAATCACTCACCGACTGCACCACTTCGGCAAAGTCCGCCAAGCCATTTAAGTCACGCACGATAATGCGCAACATCACACGCTGTCTTAGCTTACGTAGCGCACGCTTCAAAGTTGCTTCGTCACTAATCGATTGACCTGCAAGATAAGCCAGCATTTCATCACGGCTATATCTCGTGGCTATTTTTTGCATCAGATCAGGCAGCAATTCGCCATCACCCGCTAGCAAGCGGCTCACAAAGGGGCTACAAGCCATGGCATGTTGAACATAGGCGTATTGTGGTACTGATTCAAAAGCTGAAGGTGTGATCATGTAATGCTTCTTAATCCTTAAGTCTCAACCATTAAAAATGCCATCAGGTGGCTAGAAATCGACCTTGAAAATGTTATTATCCCTCTTATAAGTTGTAAATTGATCATATAAAAATAATTAAGCTTTATCGGGGGAAATGCAATGTCATCAATCGAGTCTGTGCTCACGGAAAATCGGGTATTTGCGCCCATTCCGGCATTCAAACAAAACGCCACTGTTTCTGGATTAGCCGCTTATAAGGCCTTGTGCCAACAAGCCGAGCAAGATTACACAGGCTTTTGGGGCAACCTAGCCAACACTGAACTTGACTGGCACAAGCCCTTCACCCAAATTTTAGATGAAAGTAAGGCCCCTTTTTACCGCTGGTTTCATGACGGCGAACTCAACGCCTCATACAACTGTATCGACCGCCACCTTGCGACTAAAGGCGACAAAACTGCGATTATTTTTGAAGCAGACGACGGCTCAGTTACTAAGCTCACATACCAACAATTACACCAACGTGTTTGCCGTTTTGCCAATGCACTGAAAGACCAAGGCATCACTTTAGGCGACCGCGTGATTATTTACTTACCGATGGGCATTGAAGCGGTCGTTGCCATGCAAGCTTGTGCACGTGTTGGCGCTATTCATTCAGTCGTGTTTGGTGGCTTCTCAGCCAAAAGTCTGCACGAACGCATTACCGACGTTGGTGCTAAATTAGTCATCACGGCCGATGCTGGCATGCGCGGCGGTAAAGCTGTTGTGCTTAAAACCGCCGTGGATGAAGCGTTGGCTTTAGGCGGCTGTGAGGCGGTGACCAAAGTCATCGTGTGCCAACGCACAAAATCTAAAGTCGCTTGGACTGAAGGCCGTGACCTTTGGTGGCAAGACTTAGAAAGCAAAGCATCTGACGTGTGTGAACCAACATGGGTCAACGCAGAGCACCCATTATTTATCCTTTACACCTCAGGCTCCACCGGCACCCCTAAAGGTGTACAACATTCTACAGGCGGCTATTTACTAGGCGCCTTGATGAGCATCAAATGGGTGTTCGATTACAAAGAGAATGACGTTTTTTGGTGTACCGCAGATGTGGGCTGGATTACTGGTCACAGCTATGTCGCCTATGGCCCATTATCACTAGGTGCAACACAAGTCATTTTCGAAGGCATCCCCACTTACCCGGATGCTGGCCGCTTCTGGCAAATGATAGAAAAACACAAAGTTAGCGTGTTTTACACAGCGCCAACAGCGATTCGCTCCCTCATTAAATTAGGCGGCGACTTACCTAAACAATACGATCTTTCAAGCTTACGTTTGCTCGGCACCGTGGGTGAACCAATCAACCCAGAAGCTTGGATGTGGTATCACACAGTGGTGGGGAATGAGCGTTGCCCGATTGTGGATACTTGGTGGCAAACCGAAACGGGCGCGCACATGTTAGCGCCTCTTCCTGGTGCGATTGATGCCAAACCGGGCTCATGCACGATGCCGCTCCCTGGCATCATGATGGATATTGTTCACGAAGATGGCACCCATATTGAAGGCACCGGCGGCGGCTTGCTTGTTGCTAAAAAACCTTGGCCTTCCATGATCCGCACTATCTGGGGCAACCCTGAACGCTTTAAAAAATCTTATTTCCCAGAAGAGCTTAATGGCCTTTATCTCGCCGGCGACTCAGCGCACCGTGATGATGACGGCTACTACTGGATTATGGGGCGTATTGATGATGTGCTGAACGTATCAGGCCATCGTCTCGGCACGATGGAGATTGAATCTGCTTTAGTCGCCAATCCATTAGTTGCTGAAGCGGCGATTGTGGGTAAACCGCATGAAATCAAAGGCGAATCTATTGTCGCCTACGTGGTACTTAAAGGCGCCCGCCCAGAAGGCGAAGCGGCCAAGAAGATTGTGGCTGAACTGCGCGAGTGGGTAGGCAAAGAGATTGGTCCGATTGCTAAACCGGATGAAATCCGCTTTGGTGACAATTTACCTAAAACACGTTCAGGCAAAATCATGCGCCGCTTATTGCGTAGCTTGGCGAGAGGCGAAGAAATTACTTCGGATATTTCTACCCTTGATAATCCCGCGATTTTGGAACAACTTAAACAACCTATCGTTTAACTAGCACAAGCAAACCTAGCTTTACCTTCGGATTAAGCGCTATTTCGGATAGAATAGCGCTTTTTTCGACTCTAGATTTTGGCCATGTCATCCTTACCAGAAGAAATTACCCGCCGTCGCACCTTTGCCATTATTTCACATCCTGATGCGGGTAAAACGACGCTCACCGAAAAACTATTATGGTTCGGTGGCGCGATTCAAGTCGCAGGCGAAGTGCGTGGGCGTAAAGCTGCGCGCCATGCGACATCTGACTGGATGGAGCTAGAGAAACAACGTGGTATCTCGGTGACTTCATCAGTGATGCAGTTTCCATACCGCGACCACATGATTAATTTGCTGGATACCCCAGGCCATGATGACTTCTCTGAAGATACTTACCGCACTTTAACCGCAGTGGATTCTGCGGTGATGGTGATTGACTCAGTGAATGGTGTTGAGACGCAGACCATCAAGTTGCTCAATGTCTGCCGTATGCGCGATACGCCTATTATTACCTTCATCAACAAACTAGACCGCGAAAGCCGTCCACCCATTGAACTCTTAGATGAAATTGAATCTACATTAGGCATGGAATGTGCGCCAATGACTTGGCCGATTGGCATGGGCAAGGGCTTCCGCGGTGTATATCACTTATACAATGATGTGGTTTCATTCTTTGACCCTCGCGCTGAAAAAGGGACTTCTGAAGTGATTGAGGGCTTGGATAATCCGCGCCTAGATGAGTTACTTGGTCGCCAAGCAGAAGAGCTACGCGTGGACGTTGAGTTAGTTCGCGGCGCGTCAAACACCTTTAATAAAGAGCGCTATTTAAGCGGCAAACAAACGCCTGTGTTTTTTGGCTCAGGTATTAACAACTTTGGTGTGCAATCGCTATTAGATGCGGTGGTTGAGTTATCCCCTGCCCCATTAGCCCGCAAAACTGCGACACGCGAAGTAGCGCCGAACGAAGCCAAGTTTTCTGGCTTTGTGTTCAAGATTCAAGCCAATATGGATCCAAAACACCGTGACCGTATTGCGTTCTTGCGGGTATGTTCAGGTCGCTTTGAACGTGGCATGAAAATCAAACAAGTGGCCACAGGCAAACAAATCTCCGTCAACAATGCGATTACCTTTATGGCGCAAGATCGTACTACGATGGACGAGGCATACTCTGGCGATATTATCGGTATTCCTAACCACGGCACAATCAAACTCGGCGATACTTTCACTGAAAGTGAGAACTTAAAATTCATTGGCATCCCTTCTTTCGCCCCTGAATTTTTCCGCCGTGCACGTATTAAAAACCCGATGAAGATGAAGCAATTACAAATCGGCCTCAAGCAACTATCGGAAGAAGGCGCAGCGCAGTTATTCCGCCCACTCCTCTCGAATGATTTGATTTTGGGCGCTGTTGGTATTTTGCAATTTGAGGTGGTGGCGCACCGTCTAGAGCACGAATATGGCGTTGACATGATATTTGAGCCATATGATTGCCACACGACACGCTGGTTAAAAGGCAGCGACGCTGATCTAAAAGCCATCGCTGACAAATATGGCTTTAACGTGGGGCTTGATAGCGCGGATGATTATGTGTATCTCGCACCAAATCGCGTGAACTTACAAATGGCACAAGAGCGTTACCCAGACATTCAATTTTGTGAAACACGCGAGATTGCTTAAGCGACTGCTAATAACAACATGCCAAAACCCGTGATCAGAATTGATTGCCCATGCGATAGCGGCTCGCTTTATCAAGACTGCTGCGAGCCTTACCACCTAAGCAATGACGCACCCAACGCTGAAAAGCTGATGCGCTCTCGCTATAGTGCTTATGTGTTGGGTTTAGAGGAATATTTACTCAACACTTGGCACCCGAACACTAGACCCAAATATCTGAACCTAGCCAACGACCGCACCAAATGGCTAGGGCTCGAAGTAAAGCGCTTTGATCCTAATGATGACCAAGCCATTGTCGAGTTTATTGCCAGCTACAAGGAAAATGGCAAAGCCGAAAAACTCCACGAAATTAGCCAATTTAGACGCATTGCTAGGCGTTGGTATTACGTGGATGGCGAGTTTCAAGAGTAACTAAAGAAATCGTTAAGCAAACGCCTCACATAGCATACTCAAAAAAGCACCCAACACAGGAATCAGCTCCTCTTTTTCAAACGGCGCCGCGTCATCAGTGCCTGCCACCAAGAAAGCAATCACGGCTTTATCAAAATCTTCACGGAAATGCGTCCAATGTTCAGCATCCGCATCGCCAATCAAATGGAATTTACGCATGCCAGATTCCACAATATCCGCTAATTCTTCGTTCGTCAGTTCTGCAAAAAGGGATTTAGCAATCACGATTTGATCTTGTTCTAAATCTGCCACCACATCCTCAGCACCTAACGGCAAGACCAAATAGGCGTAAACCATCAAAGCAAATGCTTGATAAACGCTGAGCATGTCGAAGTTGTCATAACGCTCATCGGCTGGCGAACGCGAAGCTTCTTTAATCGCTTTGGCAGTGATGTAACACGCCAAATAACTCGCTGCTTTGACTGGATCGTAATCTTCCAAATTACTGCTGAGCGGTGCATCATGTTCCGTGCGCCCTTCCGCCAAACAAAGTGCGTGTAGCAGGCTTAAGTTTTTTGAATATTGGTTTGTAGATTGTTGGTCTGCCATTTTTCGTTCTCTATCTTCAATTAAGTTGTTTTATTGGATTGCTGGCAACGCTTCTAACATTTCTTGCAGCTCTAGCCAGCGCATCTCTGCCGTTGCTAATTGTTGAACCAGTTCAGCTTGCCGTTTGAGCAAGTCTTGCAAAATGCTTTTATCGCTCTGGCTGTATAAATCAGGGTCAGCCAACTTGGTATCTAAAGCAGTTTTATCTTGCTCCCACTTCGCCATATTGGCTTCAATCTGCTCGGTCTCTTTAAGTAAAGGCCGACGCTCAGTAATCCGCGCTTGCCGATCAGCCTTACTTTGTGCACGTTCTACTTTATTGGATGATGCTGGCACCTCTTTGCTTGATTCCAAGCTCTGTTTATCGGCGAGCTTTTGCGCATTGAGCCAATCTTTATAATCATCCAAGTCACCATCAAACACTTCGGCTTTGCCGTGTGCAACTAGCATAAATTTGTCGCAAGTCGCTCTGAGCATTGCTCTATCATGCGACACAATCACCACGCCGCCTTGATACTCTTGCAAAGCAACCGTGAGTGCATGGCGCATTTCCAAATCCAAATGGTTGGTCGGCTCATCCAGCAATAGTAAATTCGGACGCGTCCAAATCAGCAAAGCCAAAGCCAAGCGAGATTTCTCACCACCCGAGAACGGCCCACATGGCGAGCTTGCCATGTCACCCTTAAAATCAAAACCGCCCAAATAATTACGATGCTCTTGTTCGCGGGTTTCGGGGTCTAACTTTTGCATATGCTCAAGAGGCGACTCATCTAGGCGAAGCTGCTCAAGTTGATGCTGGGCAAAGTAGCCTATCTTTAAGTCTTTGCCTTCAACCCGCTTACCTGATTTCATGGCCAGCTCGCTTGCGAGGAGCTTAATCAGCGTAGATTTACCCGCACCGTTGCGGCCTAGCAAACCAAGTCGCTCACCTGGTCGTAAAGCCAGCTCTATTTTGCTAAGAATGGTGGTATCGCCATAGCCGACACTCACGTCGTCGAGCACTAGCAATGGATCTGGCACGTTCTGCATTTCTCTAAAGCTAAAATCAAACGGCGTATCAATGTGCGCTGCTGAAATCATTTCCATGCGCTCAAGCGCTTTAATGCGGCTCTGCGCCTGGCGAGCTTTAGTTGCTTTGGCGCGGAAGCGTTCAATATAGCTTTGCAAGTGCGCGACGTTGCGCTGTTGACGCTCATACATGGATTGTTGCTGAGAGAGACGTTCGGCACGTTGACGCTCAAAGTCTGAATAACCGCCTTTGTAAAGCGTGAGGTGCTGCTGTTCGATGTGCGCGATGTGATTCACAATCGCATCTAAGAAATCTCGATCATGGGAAATCAGCACGAGCGTACCGCGATAATCCTTAAGCCAAGTCTCCAGCCAAATCACCGCATCCAAGTCTAGATGGTTAGTCGGCTCATCCAGCAAAAGCAAATCTGAACGGCACATCAAGGCGCGCGCTAAATTCAAACGCACGCGCCAGCCACCTGAAAAGTCAGACACTGGACGACTTAAGTCTGCATTCTTAAATCCTAAACCATCAAGCAGCTCAGCGGCTCGCGCGAGCGCTGAGTAGCCGCCAATTTCACTAAAGCGTGCATGTAGCTCGCCTATTTTTTCGCCTTCATGTTTGGCTTCCGCTTCAACCAAAGCGTTTTCAATGGCGCGCAATTCAACGTCACCATCAAGGGTAAATTCTATGGCTTCTTGGGATAACGCTGGCGTTTCTTGGGCGACGTGGGCAATGACCCAATTAGGCGGCATTTCCAAATCGCCATGCTCAGGATGTAACTCACCACGCAACATGGCAAATAAGCTTGATTTACCCGCACCGTTTGCGCCAGTCAAACCAACCTTATGGCCTGGATGAAGCTGCAATGAAGCGCCTTCAATCAGCACTTTAACACCACGCGTTAACGTGAGATTTTTGAATTGAATCAAACTTACCTTTCTCTTTAACGTGAATCTCTAAGCTTCACGTCAGCCAACTTTTAACAAAGGCGTTATTCTAAAGCATCTAAGCGCATCGCATCATTTGTTTGTTCGATAAGTAACAGATACTAAAGCACTGCATATAGTAGAATATGGCTTGTGAATAAAAAGCCTAGCCAATCAAACGGCGCGCTCCCAATTCAACCATTATTAGAATATAAATGAATGATTAAAAAATCGCTTATCTGGTCTTATCGAGCTGCGTGTATCGCGTTAGGAACACTAGTGTTTCTAGGTGTGCTCTCGATCATCGGATTGCGATTTTTCGTGCTTCCGCATATTGATGATTACAAACCTAAGATTGTTCAAAGCATTTCAGAAGTGCTTGGCCAAAAGGTCGTTATCGGCAATATCTACGCAAATTGGGACGGCTTAAATCCGCATATTTCTGTGTTTAATGTGGACATTTACGATCAGCAAAATCGTGTTGCCTTGAGTTTAACCCACATTGAAGGCAGCCTTTCGTGGACCAGTATTCTTCTGCTTGAGCCTCGACTTGCCTCTTTTTCTATTTATCAGCCAGAACTAACTATTCGCCGTGAAAAAGATGGCACCGTGTATGTTGCAGGCGTTTCGATGAATGGGCCATCAAAACCAGCGTTTCCTAATTGGTTGCTCAGCCAAGCCAAAGTGAATGTCATTGATGCCAATATTGTTTGGCAAGACGACATGCGCGGCGCGCCTGCACTCAACCTCGATAAACTCAATTTACAACTTGAAAACCCTGCATGGGATGGTTTTCGTGGGCGACATGCATTCAGCTTGCGTGCCACGCCCTCTGCAGGCACATCCAAGCCTATCGACATTCGAGGTAAAGTGTTTGGTCATGATGTGGCCAAACTTGATCAATGGCACGGCACACTCTATGCAAAAATTGAAGGAACTGACATTGCGGCGTGGCGGAATTGGTTAGACTATCCATTTGATTTACGAGAAGGCAAAGGGGCTGCCCAACTTTGGCTTGAGTTTGCAGACAGCCAAATAGAAAGCTTATCAACAGTGCTTGCGCTCGATAAGGTGGTCACGCGATTACCTTATAACGGCGTTGAAAACTCCTTCAATCATCTTGCTGGCTTTCTCAAATGGATACGCCACGCAGATGGTCAAGAAATTCAAGGTGAAAGCATTAAGATTGTCACCGCGGATGATTTGAATATGCGTAGCGGTAAGTTTTCAATCCGTGAGCGCGGTCTTCAACAAGAAAAAACGGTACATGGCGATGTATTGCTTGACGAGATTCAACTTGAGACTTTAAACAAACTGACGCCCTACTTTACTTTGCCCTCCAATATCACGCAGACTTTGAACGAAACAGCGCCACTGGGCAAGCTAAGCAACCTTCACCTTAGCTGGCTAAGCAAGGGGGAAACGCTCCCAAAATATGCACTAAGCGCAGATTTCTCAGGCTTAAGTGTGCTCCCTTACGCAACATATGACTTACCTGGCTTTACCAACTTATCGGGCAAAGTAGCACTTGACCAATCGCAAGGAAAATTGACACTCAATACAACCTCAGCAGCACTTAATTTTGCGCCCGTGCTGCGCTGGCCATTACCTGCTGACAAATTAACAGGCGAAATTGACTGGCAATTGAAGGATAAAAATATTGCGATTGCGGTCAAGCGTCTTGCGCTTAAAAATCCGCACTTAGATGCCGAAGTTGATGCGAGCTTTAATTCTGATGGCGCGCAAAAGCACTTTTTAGACTTAACGGGTCATGTCAATAAAGTCGATCTTCAATATGGTCGATTTTACTATCCATCCGTCATTAACCAAGATACCGTCGCATGGCTTGATAAGTCGATCCTGTCTGGCAAGGGTGAAGACGTGAATGTCAGAATTAAGGGTGATCTTAAAGACTACCCCTTTGACCAAGGTAAAAAAGGCATTTTTAAAGTCACTGCGAACCTCAAAGATGCGGTATTGGACTACACCGATGGTTGGCCTAAAGTAGAAGGCATTCAACTTGCCATGTTGTTTGAAGGCAAGCGCATGGAGTTAAACGCCAATGCTGGCCACCTGTTTGGTAATGAAATTAAAAAAGCCAAAATCACGATTCCAGATTTGGAAGCGGATGAAAATGTGCTCGATATTGTGGGCGAATTACAAAGTCCGATGAATGAAGGCGTAAAGTTTATCAATGCCAGCCCGATTGCAAAGTTGGCGGGTGGATTTACTGAGTCACTCAAAACATCAGGGGCTGGTAAGCTCACCCTCAATCTTCACATTCCGCTCAACCACAGCGATGCCACCAAAGTGAAGGGAATATATGCGATCACGAATGGCAGCATGCTCAGTGATAGCATTCCTGAACTCACGAAACTCAATGGAACAGTTGAGTTTACCGAGTCGTCGATTAATGCCAATAACGTCAATACTTTTGCTTATGGTGCGCCAGCGGTATTTAGCATTAACACAGACAAAAGCCATGCTATTCAAATTGCAGCGCATGGCCGACTAACCGATGCGGGCTTTAGAAAGTCATTTGAACATCTTTTGCCAAGCACTATTTCGGGAAGTACAGAATGGGTAGCGAGAGCCAAGATTCAGAACAATCAATCAGAAGTCACCATTCATTCAAGTCTGGTTGGGTTAAGTTCAAAACTACCCGCCCCTCTTGGCAAAACAATGACTGAAGCCATGCCTTTGCTGATTGAGAAAAAACCAATCAATGAAACACAAGATGCGATCAAAATTAGCTTAGGTAAAAGCATGAGCGCCAAGCTGATTCGAACTTCCCAGAATGGTATGACGACCATCGAAAGAGGCGATATTGGCATTAATGTTGCACCAGACATAAGCCCTCAAAAAGGCCTATCACTTCGCGCGAAGCTTGATAGCTTGGACATTGATGAGTGGTTGGCGCAAATGGATAAATCCACAGCAAGCTCAGCAAACAATAGTGCAAATAGCAACATCACACTTAATCGCATTGAGCTCACTACCCAACATCTCGATATTTTTGATCGCCGGATTAATGCACTTAAAATGAGTGCTAGGTTGGCAGACAACGCATGGATCATGAACTTAAAAAGCGATGAGGTCACTGGCGATTTAAAATGGAACAAAGACGGTAATGGAAAAATCAGTGGCAACCTTGCCAACCTAATCTTCCCATCGCCGACGCCAGACGCCCTAAAATCAAGCACTCACGTTGCCGCAAAACAATTGAATCTTAAATATCCTGCACTGGACATTGTTGCTGACAACTTTGAAATTGGTAAGAAAAAGTTTGGTCGATTGGAGCTCCAGGCGAAAGAGCAGCTTGGCAACTGGGGAATCGACAAGCTCCGCATGACCTCAGCCGACGGTGTGATTAATGCCAATGGTGAGTGGAATAACTGGAAAAATCGCCCCAATACCAAGTTACGCTTCAATTGGGAAATCAATGATATGGGTAAGGCCTTAAAGCGTCTGGATATTGGCGACGTGATCAAAGGCGGCTCTGCGGAAATCACAGGCCAATTAAAATGGGCTGGCAGTCCACATGAGTTCGACATACCCAACCTTTCTGGCAACCTTCATCTCGATGCTAAAAAAGGACAAATCCTTCAAGTAGAGCCGGGCGTTGGCAGGCTTTTTAGTGTGTTGAGTTTACAAAACCTACCAAGACGTTTAACCCTGGACTTTAAAGACTTATTTAGCAGCGGATTTACGTTTGACAAAATCAACGCCGACGTCAATATCGAGCGAGGAGTTATGTATAGCGACAACTTTAAAATGGAGGGTCCAACGGCCCAAGTTGAAATTAAAGGGGAAACGGATCTTGATAAAGAAACACAGCATTTATATGTCAAAGTGAAGCCATTCATCAGCGATACGCTTTCATTGGCCGCATTTGCTGGCGGTCCTGCTGTGGGCGCCGCTGCTTATATTGCGCAAAAAATATTGAAAGATCCACTAAATAAAATTGCTGAATCACAGTATGAGATTGTCGGCACTTGGAGTAACCCTCAAGAAAAAGGGCAAGACAAAGCGTCACCCAAAGATAGCAAATCTCCATCTCAAACCCCTGCGCCAACGCCCTTAGGCATGTGATTATTTTAATTTGATAAATATTTAACATTTGCCAAATCGGGTATGATGTCAAAAAATCATTCAAACATCGCTTACTCGGAAATTCAGCATGGCCATCAAATCCCGCATCAACCATACAAAAGCGAGTCCAGCAGGGGCTGGTATCGTCAAAATCGCTGGCATACAAATGGCTTCAGGCCCAATTGTTTCTGCAAACCTGAGCGAGGCTGAGCGACTGATTAAAATTGCAGCTGATCAGGGAGCAAAGTTAATTGTGCTGCCTGAATACTTTGCGATTATGGGCATCAAGGATAGCGACAAAGTCAAAGCCAGCGAAAAAGAAGGAAGCGGCCCGATTCAACAATTTCTTTCCAGCACAGCGAAAAAGCGCGATGTTTGGATTGTCGCAGGATCAGTCCCGCTTCAATCAGACAACAAAGATAAGATTTATAACGCCTGCATGGTCTATGACAACAAAGGCAAGTTGGTTGCGCGTTATAACAAAATCCATCTTTTTGGCCTGAACCTAGGCAACGAAAAGTACCATGAAGAAGCGACTATTGTGCCTGGCAATCAAGTGGTCACGGTCGATAGTCCATTTGGTAAAATTGGATTGTCCATCTGTTACGACTTACGCTTTCCTGAACTCTATCGCGCCATGGGTGAAGTGGACTTAATATTAGTGCCCGCAGCGTTTACCGAAACAACAGGTAAGGCACACTGGGAAACGTTGGTACGCGCACGTGCCATCGAAAATCTTTGTTACGTCTTAGCGCCAGCGCAAGGTGGATATCATGCCTCTGGCCGTGAAACACACGGTGATAGCATGATTGTTGACCCATGGGGCGTCGTACTCGATCGCTTACCACGCGGCTCGGGTGTCGTCATCGCTTCCATGAATCTAGACTATCAAGCCAGCCTTCGTAAGAGCTTGCCGGCCTTACAACATCGCACTGTTTTTAAATAAACTTGTGGTGCTGATTGCATATTAAAGAATTTACTTAGCGGGGCAATGCCCCGCTTCTGCTATATTAAATAGACAAAAATGGAACACTTCAAAACGCTTGCCTAAAGGCGTTTATTTGAAGCAATTAGCCCGAAAGACTTAGCATGAAAACTGAACATAAACACGCTACACCAAGCAATCACTTCAGCACGGCCACTGAAACCTTGCTCGACCCATCTGGCTTAGATGTGCCAGCATTGCAAGGAGTGCTCAACAATATCATGACACATGATATTGATTACGCGGACTTGTATTTTCAATACAGCCGTTCAGAAAGCTGGGGCTTAGAAGAAGGTCAAGTGAAATCGGGTAATTTCAATATTGACCAAGGTGTGGGCGTTCGTGCAGTGAGCGGCGAAAAAACCGCATTTGCCTATTCCGACGACATTAATTTACCAGCGCTACAACAAGCCGCAAACGCCACAAAAGCGATTGCCGACATGGGTAATGACAGCTTTGAAGCCAATAAAACTGGTGTTATCCATCGTGCAGAGGCTCCCCAACTTTATATCCCTAAAGATCCAATAGCCTCCTTAAGTGCAGAGGCAAAGGTGAAGTTATTAGAGCGTCTTGAAACGTATGCCCGTAAAGTTGACCCACGCATCACCCAAGTCATGGCATCCATTGCGGGTGAATATGAAGTCATTATGGTGGCTCGTCATGATGGCGTGATGGCGGCCGATGTCAGGCCATTAGTTCGCTTATCGATTAATGTCATCGCTGAAAGCAACGGACGTCGTGAACAAGGTTCTGCTGGTGGTGGTGGTCGTTTTGATTATGCCTACTTTAGCGATGAGGTCTTGCAAGATTACGCTGAAAAAGCCGTCCACCAAGCACTCGTTAATTTAGATGCGCGCCCTGCCCCAGCCGGCAATATGACGGTTGTATTGGGCGCTGGCTGGCCAGGCATTTTATTGCATGAAGCCATTGGTCACGGACTAGAAGGCGACTTTAACCGCAAAGGCAGCTCGGCATTTTCGGGAAAAATTGGCCAACGCGTGGCTTCAAAGGGTGTGACGGTAGTGGATGATGGCACAATCAGCAATCGTCGTGGCTCACTCAGCCTAGATGACGAAGGTAACCCAACACAGCGTACCGTATTGATTGAGGACGGCATTTTGCGTGGCTATATTCAAGATAGTCTCAATAGCCGCCTAATGGGCATGCCACTGACAGGCAATGCACGCAGAGAGTCTTATGCGCATATTCCAATGCCACGCATGACCAATACTTACATGCTCAATGGCGATATGCCGCCAGAAGAAATCATCAAATCTGTTAAAAAAGGCCTATATGCCGCCAACTTTGGCGGTGGGCAAGTGGACATTACGAGCGGAAAATTTGTGTTCAGCGCTGCCGAAGCTTATATGATTGAAGATGGGAAGATCACTTACCCGGTCAAAGGTGCAACCCTTATTGGCAACGGTCCAGATGTGTTAACGCGCGTCTCGATGATCGGCAACGACATGCAACTCGATAGCGGTGTCGGGACTTGTGGCAAAGAAGGACAAAGCGTCCCTGTTGGCGTAGGCCAACCAACCTTAAGAATTGATGGCCTCACGGTAGGCGGCACAGCGTAAAATATAGTGACTCGTTTGGCAAAAAACTTAATCTGTGTTTTACTAAGGGTTAAGCATTAATAAGTTTATGGTTATACTAGATTAACTAAAGAATTTCTTTGAAATTGAAGAGGATTAAAAATGGCGACAAACGAAACAACAGCAGCAGCAAAACCAGCCGTTGCTAAAAAACCAGCGGCAGCGAAAAAACCAGCCGTTAAAAAACCTGCTGTAGCTAAAATAACTGCTCCTAAAACTGCGGCTGTTAAAAAACCTGCTGTCAAAGCAGCACCAAAAGTAGCTGCAGCAAAACCAGCAGCCACTAAAGCACCAGCTGCAGCGAAAAAGCCAGCCGTTAAAAAACCTGCAGCGGCAAAACCAGCCACCCCAAAAACAGTGGCACCTAAAGCGGCTGAAGTAAAACCAGCAGCGCCAACAGCAACACCATCACTTGGCTTTTTCGGTCAAATTGGTGCGTTCTTCAAAAAATTACTTGGCTAAGCCTGTCATTTTTTAATGAAGCGCTAACAGTGCATTGAATGCATTGTTAGCGCTTTTTTTCGTTCTAAGCGTTTAAATTCCATTCTGAGATAGCTTGCACGCCATCTTATTGATAGCCGTGACAACAAGGCTACAGCTATAATACGGCTTCTTAAATTATTACTCGTGGCAAGACTTCATGCAGTTTTCCTTAGCCATCCCGGCACAAGGTAGCACAAAAAAAATAGACAAGACATGCGCTGGTTTAGATAGCGCGGCCCTTGCACAACTGGCGCTTGAGCTTAAAGCTAACAAAAGCAAAACGCCGCTTGCCATCATCACTGCCAATGCCTTTGATGCCCAGCGCTTACTCGAAGAAATGCCATGGTTTGCCCCTAGCCTAGTCGTCAACTTATTGCCCGATTGGGAAACACTTCCTTACGACCACTTTTCTCCGCATCCTGATTTAATTTCTGAGCGCCTATCCACGCTCTATCAAATCAGCCAAAACAATTGCGACGTGGTCATCGTGCCGGCAGGCACAGCCTTAATTCAACTGCCGCCAATGGCTTATTTAGCAGCGAATAGCTTTATGCTGAAAAAAGGGCAAAAGCTCGATTTAGAAGCATTAAGAAGACAATGTGCCGAGGCTGGCTACCATCATGTGAGCCAAGTGGTGAGTCCTGGGGAATTTAGTGTGCGTGGCGGTTTGGTAGACTTGTTTCCAATGGGGAGCGGCTTACCTTTTCGCTTAGATTTATTCGATGATGAAATAGAGACCATCCGTACCTTTGATGTCGATACACAGCGGAGTCTTTATCCGGTCCCAGAGATTAGGCTGTTACCGGCCCGTGAGTTTCCGCTCGATGACCAAGGCATTGCACAGTTCAGACAAAGCTTTCGTGAACAATTTGAAGGAGACCCTTCTAAAAGCCGCATCTACAAAGATGTCAGCAAGGGCGTGGCGAGTGGCGGCATTGAATGGTATTTACCGCTATTTTTCGAAAAGACGGCCACCCTGCTAGATTACTTACCTGAACAAACCGTACTCTGTATGCACGGCAATCTGGACCATGCCGCGCAGAGTTTTTGGTTTGAGGCACAGTCACGTTACCGCCTGTTAGCGCATGATGTTGAACGCCCTATTCTCACGCCAGAAACCTTACTCATTAAAGCAGATGAATTTTTTAGTCAGACGCATCGCTACCCTCGCCTGACTGTGAATAATGATGGTGCCTTGACTCGCCTAACTGAGCTGGACATCGAAAGGCGCGCAGAAAAGCCACTGCATAAATTAGAAGCCTTTATCAAGGGCTTTAAAGGCCGCATATTAATTGCCGCCGAGAGCCTAGGCCGCCGCGAAACTATTTTGCAGCTACTGACAGACCAGGGGATTAAACCTGCGCTTTGTGAAAGCTGGGAAGACTTCAATACCAGCGCTGCAAAGCTAATGCTAGGCGTGACTACGCTGCATAGCGGCTTTCAATACAAAGACGTGGCGATTATCACAGAAGCCGAGTTATACGCTGCCACAGTGCGTCAGCAACGCCGACGCGAAAAAGAAAAAGCGCGCAGTACCGAAGGCATGCTCAAAGATTTGTCCGAGCTACGCGAGAACGACCCTGTCGTTCACGAACAACATGGGGTTGGACGTTACCGTGGCCTCATTAACTTAGACTTCGGCGAAGGTGAAACTGAGTTCTTGCTCTTGGAATATGCGGGCGACGATAAGCTGTATGTGCCAGTGTCACAGCTATTCCTGATTTCACGTTACTCAGGTGGCCCACCAGAATCTGCACCGCTACACAGATTAGGCTCTGGCAACTGGGAGAAAGCCAAGAAAAAGGCACTCAAACAAATTCGCGATACTGCCGCAGAATTGCTCAATCTTTATGCACAGCGTGCAGCACGGAAAGGCCATGCTTTTACCTTAAGCCTGCACGATTATGAAACTTTCGCCGAAGGGTTCCCTTTTGAAGAAACGCCTGATCAGCTTTCTGCGATTGAAGCGGTCATTAGCGATATGCAATCAGGCAGACCAATGGATCGATTGGTGTGCGGCGATGTGGGCTTTGGTAAAACTGAAGTGGCGCTTCGTGCCGCTTTTGTGGCCGTGATGGGTGGGCGCCAAGTGGCGGTGCTCGTACCAACGACACTCCTTGCTGAACAACATTACCAAAACTTTAGTGACCGATTTGCTGAATGGCCGATTAAAGTGGCTGAAATTTCTCGCTTCCGCACAGCCAAAGAGCAAGCCGAAGCGCTTAAAGGTTTAGCTGACGGTAGCATCGATATCATTATCGGCACGCATCGTTTGATCTCAAAAGACGTGAAGTTTGATAATTTAGGCTTGGTCATTTTGGATGAAGAGCACCGCTTTGGAGTTCGTCAAAAAGAACAATTAAAAGCGCTACGTGCTGAGGTCGATGTGCTCACGCTCACCGCCACGCCGATTCCACGCACCCTCAGCATGGCGATGGAAGGCTTGCGTGAGTTCAGTGTGATTACCACGCCGCCACAAAAACGCTTAGCGATTAAAACCTTTGCGACGGATTATTCAGAAGGCATTATTCGTGAAGCCGCGATGCGCGAATTCAAACGTGGCGGGCAAGTCTACTTCTTACACAACGAAGTGGATACCATCCACTCTATGCGCGAAAAGCTAGAGCGTATCTTGCCAGAAGCGCGCATCAGCATTGCTCACGGTCAATTGCGCGAGCGTGAGCTAGAGCATGTGATGCGCGACTTCTATCATCAGCGCTCAAATTTATTACTCTGTACCACCATTATTGAAACTGGCATTGACGTGCCAACCGCCAACACGATTATTATGAATCGTGCTGATATGTTTGGCTTGGCGCAGTTGCATCAATTGCGTGGCCGTGTAGGTCGTTCGCATCACCAAGCTTATGCCTATTTATTAACCGAGCCTAACCGCAAAATCACCCCACAAGCGCAAAAGCGTTTAGATGCAATTCAATTGCTAGAAGACTTAGGGGCAGGCTTCCATCTTGCCATGCATGACCTAGAAATTCGCGGCGCAGGCGAACTGCTTGGCGACTCACAAAGCGGCGAGATGCAAGAGATAGGCTTCCACTTATATTCCGAGATGCTTACGCACGCGGTTAAGCGTTTAAAAGAAGGCAAAGAGCCTGATTTATCAGCACCATTGGGCGTCACTACAGAAATCAATCTGCATACACCGGCTTTGCTGACGAATGACTACTGCCCTGACGTGCATGAACGCTTGGTGCTGTACAAACGCCTCGCCAACTGTACGAATGACGATGAGCTGGACACTATGCAAGAAGAACTCATCGACCGCTTTGGCATGCTGCCAGAGCAAGGCGAAGCGTTGATGGCATGCCATCGACTCCGCGTTGCCGCCAAACCGCTTGGCATCATCAAAATTGACGCCAGTGACAGTGCAATTCAACTTCAATTTAGTCAGCACGCAGAACTAGACCCAACCAAGCTGATTGCATTGCTGCAGCGTGACCGTCGTTGCCGCATGAACGGCCCTGATAAATTAAGGATTACCGTGGCTTATGGCGATATCGTTCACCGTGCTGATTTCATCAAAAACATCATGAAAGAATTTGTATAAATGTTAGAACAAATCATTGCTGTCCTAGCCACTTGGATTATGGGCGTTATCTCAGCTTTAGGTTACAGCGGCGTTGTGTTGTTGATGGCCATTGAATCGGCCTGCATTCCACTCCCTTCTGAAATCATCATGCCATTTGCTGGGTTTTTAGTATTCAAAGGTGAAATGACACTCTTGGGCGTGGCGTTGGCTGGCGCTATTGGCTGTGTGGTAGGTTCTATCCCTGCTTACTATTTAGGCATGTACGGTGGCAGACCACTAGTAGAAAAATACGGGAAATGGGTACTCATTTCACATAAAGATCTCAACTGGGCTGACCAAGCCTTTGCCAAACACGGTGACTTGATTATTTTTGTAGGACGTTTATTGCCAGCTGTCCGCACCTTTATTGCTTTCCCAGCTGGCGTTGCGCGCATGAATATGACTAAGTTCGTTCTTTATACCTTTGTAGGCTCACTGACTTGGTGTTACTTGTTAGCATTTGCAGGCTTCAAGATGGGGGAAAACTGGGAAAGTCTAAAAGTGTACTTCCATGAGTTTCATTACATCATTGCTGGCGCTGGATTAATCTTCGTCATTTGGTACGTAAGAAGACATTTTAAGCACTAAGACGCGATAAATTAATCAGTCGCCCCACACTCACAAAGTAAACAGCCAGCTGGAGACTTAAGCCTTCATCCGCAAAAAGTGCTGCATAACCCTCAAGTTGCTGACGATACTGCTCAGCGGCTTGCTTCAAGCTAGACTCATCAATATTTGCCGCCAGCGCAGTCGTTTTGTAATCCACAATCCAGCGAACGCCGTTTTCAATAAAAGTACGATCAATCACCCGTTTCTGAATCACTAAACCATCACTTTGGCGTTCAATCGCCCACTCATTTTGTGCATGCTCATGCGCTTGCAATACCCATTGCCCTTGCGCACTTGTTAATGTTTTATTCAGCAAACTAAGCACAAGGTTTACGCCGTTTTGCGCAGCTAAATTTGGGTGGCCTTGTTGCGCAAACCAACGCTGCATCGCAAGCTTTAATGTCTCGAGTCGAGCTAGCGACCAATACGCTAGCCCCTGCTCAGCGATTAGCTCTAAATAGCGATGCACCAAAGTACCCACATCAGCTTCTAAGGACAAGCCTGTTTCATCTTCTGCAGAGGCCCTACTTTGCTGAACTTCATACTGCACTTGTTCAGCTTGCAAAATATCGGGAATATTTGGGTCTTTCAAACGCACTAACTGCGGCACAAAATCCTCTAACTTGGCGCTGACACGTCGTTCGTTTAAAGTTGAAGGCTCTGCTTGGCTAGGTGCTAACTTATCCTCATTAAACTCACTCGCCACCACAGGCCAAAGCATTTCTAAAAACGTATTCTTTTTTGGTTGTAATTCACCTTTTTTATTGGGGGCCACCGCCCCCAAAAGATGCAAGCAACGCTCAGCACGCGTCACTGCCACATAAAGCACACGCGCATCTTCATAAGCGGCACGCTGCTTTTCTAGCGACTTCATGTAGTCGTAAATACCCTGTGAGTTGGGTTTGTTTTTACCTTTAGGTGGCATCGGCGCCACCACCAAATCCACATCAGCCACATCGCCGCCAAAGTCCTCTCTCGGCACTTCTTCCCACATTAGCAAAGGCTGATCGGTACGACCTGTGGTCTTATCAAGGCCAGGCAGAATCACCGTATCAAACTCCAAGCCTTTAGATTTATGGATGGTCATAAACTGCAGCAAATCCTTAGCCTTGGCATCAGGCGCCGCATAAAGCTTTTGCACCTCAATCGCTAATTGCTCAGTGCTAAATTGGCCGTTAGCTTCCATGCGATCAATACGATCGAAGAACGCTTGCACATCACGAACATCCCCAGCCTCCCACAAACAAGTTGGTCCGCCTAGCATCACCCACACGCCATGGACCCAGCGGCTAATGCTCATACGCCCACGGTGATTAAGCGCTTCTTGCATGACGTCTCGCACATGCAACAAACGCTTGCGACCATCATCACTCATCGCTTGTAAGCGTGCTTCATCGTGCATTAAATATAGCACCGTGCTGACTTGGTCATTGCCAATCAGCTTGTGCAAATCTTCCAAACGCAAACCACACCAAGGCGCACGTAAAATAGCTAACCAATGTACGCGGTCAGCACGTTGATGCAAAGCATTCGTGAGTGATAACAAATCTTGAACGACCTGACGATTGGCCAGTTCTTCAATCTCAACCGCTTGGAATTGAATATCAGCATGATTAAGACGAATCTCCGCCACCAAGGCATGTAAATGGCTTCGAGCACGCACCAACACGGCAATTTTTCTTGTTGGATTTTGAGCCCAAGTAGCTTTGATAATTTCAATGATTTTATTCGCTTCTAGCTGGCGAACATCACTTTCAACCGCCTCCTCTTGTACATCATCGTCATCAAACTCAATAGAGTTTCCACCATCCACCATGGCATGAAAAGTCACGCCAGCGCCAGCAGGGTCGCGGTCTTTTGCGACAAATGCACGATAACTAATCGCGCCACGTGACACGCTGTCTTCATCAGGAAATACTTTTGCGAAGGTATCATTTACCCATTCAATGACTGGCGCATGTGAGCGATTGTTGCGCCACAATTTAAGTGGGATCAAAGACAAGCCACCGATGCCCTCCTGTGCCACACGCAAAAACAAGCCAACATTGGCTTTGCGGAAACGGTAAATCGATTGCATCGGGTCGCCCACTAAAAACAGCGTGCGGCCATCGCCATCCATCCAGCCTTGCGTCAGATGCTCGATCAGTTTGATTTGTGTAGGACTCGTATCCTGAAACTCATCCACCAATAAATGTTTAATTCGATAATCCAGCTTCAAAGCCAAATCCGTCGGATTTTCTTCTGCATCGCCGAGTGCAAATAATGCATTTTGTGAAATCTGTACAAAGTCCACTTCGCCATGTTGCTGAAATACCAACCAAAGCTCAGCAGTCGCCACTTTAAGCAAATGGGCTAATGCCAATACAATCTGCCAGCTCTGCTCATCGTACTTAGGATTTGGGAGTTCTCTCAACGCTTTTAACGCCAGCTCAGCCCCATCGGTCTGCTGTAACGTTTCCACTACCTCGGCATAAAGACCTTTATAAAAGTTACCTTCAGGAGTCGCAGGAAAGCCATTTTTAACATTCACGGTTTTTCTAAAGGTGTTGGTGCCTGTCAATAACAAATCAACTACTGCACGCCACATCGGAAGTGCTTCTGGCTTAAATGGAATCGGCGTTTCCCAGTCACGCAGCAAGGCCACAGAAGCATCACAAGGCAAGTTGGAAGCGGCATAACGCGCAACCGGCATCAAGGCCTCTTGCACACGCAGAGGCATCACTTCAGCCACCGCTTGCATATCTTGTGTGACCAAATGCGCAAGCGCGGCTTCAGCTAAGGACGCATCGTGATGATTCATGATGTAGTACTGCCATTGATCGCGCTTAGCGAGCATCTCGGCTAGTAGCGCATTAAGCCTGAAATGGTCATTATCAAAATAACGCAAAGCTTGCTGCAACACAGGGCCTTCGGCAGCATCATCTAAATTCGCTAAAGTGAGCGTGGCGGCTTCTTGATAATACAAACTGGCATCTTCACTCACCGCTGGCTGCGTGCCAAAACGGCTAAGCAATGGCATTTGACGTGCTAAATTGCCACTTAATGAGTCAATGGTATAAATGCGCAACCGTGAGGGCGTGGTGAGCAACTCCCATGACTTCTCAGCAGATCTTGCCAGCGCTTTTTGTCCAAGCTCAAACGTCACGATTTTGTGCGATAGCGTTGGACGCTCGCCACCATTCGCATCCACCAAGCTATCCATAATCCGCTTTTTCATTTCTGAAGCGGCTTTATTGGTGAAAGTAATCGCAATAATCTCTTCGGGTGAATCCACCGTGGCAAGCAACTTCAAATAGCGCTGAGTGAGCAGTTCGGTTTTACCTGCACCTGCAGGGGCTTCTACAATAAAAGAAGCAAACTCCAAAGCCTCAATACGGCTTGCATCATCTTCTAAAAGCAAGTGTTGATATTGACTCATACGCCACCTACTTCTTGCTGATGAAGCGCAGCTTGTTGATGCTCAAACTGTAACTGGCGCTCCGCCAATCGTAACAAAGGCAAGACCTCACAATAGATCAGCTGCTTTTCATTTTCAAACTTCACCGCCGCATCACCCGCTTTAATCGCTTGCGCTGTCGCAGTGATACTATTTTTCCAATGCGCAATAACAGAAGGCCAATCGGGAAAATTTGCTTCTGCAAAAATCTTGCGTCCTCGACTTTCTTCCAAAGGCGTTGCGCCCTGCAACACGCCTTTACTCGCAGCAATACCAGCGTACCCAGCTTTCTCCAACAGCACTTTGGCAAAACATACTGCGGCGACTTCCGCATCGCCCATTAAAAAGGCGGCGTAAATCGGCAATTGCGGTTCAGCGATATTGGCGTTTGCCCAGTTCTTAAAATCAATCGTCCCGCCAGTTTTGTAATCGAGCACGGCCAAACGGCCATCTTCAAGTTGATCCACTCTATCCACAGTGAGCGTAATCGAAAGGCTATCAATTGGTATGGTTTGCTTACGCTCAACCGCCTGCACAACAAAGCCGATTTCACGCGCCTTCTCGACATCATTGAGCCAAGCCGTGACCAATTTCACCAAGCGCTCTTTTTCTAGCTGAATAAACACCGTAGAAAATGCTTCATCGTGCTCTTGATTGAACAAAGACATCACTTTGTCAGCCACTTGCTCAAGCACAGCTTGCATCTCATTGTCACTCAAGGCATGTAAATAAGTGGAGTCGCGCCCATCCCAAAAGGCCTCCAACACTTGATGCACAAGATTACCTCTATCCATCGCATCCAAACCATCTACTGGTTCTTTTAAGGCTTTAGCATACAAGCGATATTGGTAGAAAGCCCAAGCTGGGCATATCGCTTGCGCCTTGAGTAAGCCGGTTCCACCTGATACATGACCGCCCTCTTCAACCACTGGTGCTTGATGGTCATCTACCCATTGCCAAGGCTTCTCCACTACTTCAGCAGGCACACAATCAACTAGCTGTTCAGCCAGTGTTTTAGCCAACAAGCTCTCGGAAGAGGCAAGCGGAATCTCTTGCATCAATGGACTTGCACGCAATTGACGATCGCCATCTTGAATCGCGCTAGAAAAAATGACCGAACGGGCACTTTTAATCAAACGGGAATGGATTGCTTTTGCAAAAGCCACTTGCACCTCACTGCTGGCATTCGGAGTTTCTGCGGCACGTTGCAGACTTGCTGAAATCAACGCGTTCGGTCGTGCGATCGGCGGCCAAACGTGATCGTTCATCCCCATGACCCACATCGCATCCAAAGGGGCAGCAGCAGCCTCCATCATCCCCATAATTTGCAATGGCGGAATTTCTTTAGATTCAGGCTGAAAAATCTGCGCCTGACAAAGTTGAATCAATTGGGAAATGGCTTGTTTAGCATCAATTTTACCGAGCAAGTCATCTAAGCCAGCCAGCGCTGAAATCACTTTGGCGAATGATTTGGTCGCTTGATATTCAAAACTAGATAAGCTTCTACGACCAGGCCAGTCTGCATGGACTAAGGCTTTATCTAACACCAAGGCCCAAGCAGAAGGAAGCTGTTTCAAGGATTGAGTTTGCGCATAACCGAGTAAATCTTGTAAGGCTTTAATGGTCGCTGGCAAGCGCATACCGCCCTCACCTGCTGTCACTTTATGAATATAGTTTTGTAAGCGTGCGCTCTTAAAACTCAAAGGCAAATCACGCCGCATCCTTGCATCTAGCAAGGCTCTAGCATCCGCTTCCAACAAGCCCTCTGACCAATAAGGGCTATGCAACAACTGAATCATGTCTTGCTGAAAAATATTGCCGCGCTGCCAAGCCAATTGCAGGAGATGAATGGCTGTTGCAATCACAGGTTGGGTATTGAGTGGCACACCCAAAGAAAAATCATAAGGTCGCTGATTTTCCGCTAGAGCAGGACGCGCGGCAGATGGTTGCAACACATCATCCAAGAGCGCAGAAATTTTGCTACGCAAAGCCGCCAGCTCTGGCACCACAATCGCAATGCTCACATTTGGATTATCTGCTAACTGTGCTTTTGCCCAAGCAACAGCAGCGCGGCATTCCGCATCTTGGTCAGTCAATACCCTATGCTGAGCCTCTTGAGGCGAATCAAATGTGAGTAATGCCGAGCTTACTTTCACACCCCGCTTCACCAGCACTTCTTGCAATCTTTTAAGCTGAGGATTGATACGATCAAAGCCGGCAAACTCAACGTGGGCTGGCAATATGCCAACACCACTTTCTAGCACATCTAAGCGCCAGTTGCTGAAGCGCACCGACTCCAAATACCAATTTTGCTTGCACAGCCACTGAAAGCGTTTGCGCCACTCCAAAAACTGTTTGGTCTCTTCGGTGGCCTCATCCATATTAAGATTGAGATTCCACTCAATCACGAGACGATTAGCCTCCATCGCCGCACTTGCTAAACCAGAAGCATCAAATAAATGCTTGGCCTCGTGCGATTTCAAACAATGCTTAATGCTCTGTTCCCATAGCAGACTTTCTTGCAAGGGACTAAGCTCCTTGGGTGGCAAGTTTGTTTCGTCGATCTCGCCCAGCAACATCGCTTCATCTAATAATTGCCCCAGCCACTGTGTCAATGGCATCGCATTAAGCGGCTGCCATTTTGTCATGCCTTTTTGTACTTGCTCGCGCTGAAAAATTCCTTGCAAGCTACGCGCTAAACGCGGCGTAGAACATAAAATCAGGCTAGAATTCGGGGCTTGGGTCATGCTTAGATTTTAACGCGGACTGGCCACTAAAAATACTGAAAACAAAGAATAAAAATAGCACCCCATGGCAGATCAAAAAAATTACATCACCCCCCAAGGCCACGCCGCATTAGAAGCTGAGTTTACGCAGCTACTCAAAGTCGAGCGGCCTGAGGTAGTGCGTGTAGTTTCTTGGGCTGCGGGTAATGGCGACCGCTCTGAAAATGGCGATTACATTTACGGCAAACGAAGACTGCGCCAAATTGACTCGCGCTTACGCTTTTTAATGCAACGCATGGATGCGGCTGTGATTGTTGATCCCGCCACACAAGCCGGTCTTGAGAAAGTGTTCTTTGGCGCCTGGGTCACTTTGTATGCTTTGGACAGAGATACCGAACATACCTACCGTATCGTTGGACAAGATGAGCTAGCACCCACCAAAGGCTGGATAAGTTGGGTTTCACCGCTGGCCAAAGCCATGTTGGGCAAGCAAGTAGGCGACCTGGTGCGCGTGCAAACCCCAACGGGTGAGGATGAGTACGAGATCCAGGAAATTAGTTATAGCGAGCCTCAAAAGCAATGAAAAAGCGCTGGGACTTATTCTGTAAGGTAATCGACAACTTCGGCGACATTGGCGTCTGCTGGCGGCTAGCTAAACAACTACATGATGAATATGCGCTTGATATTCGTCTTTGGGTGGATGATTTAAACGTGGCCAGCAAAATAGTCACGGGCTTAGATGCATCGCTCAAGAGCCAGAAAATAAATGGCGTTGAGGTTTGCCTATGGAATGATGACGCAAGCTTTGCGAATGTTACCCCTGCCGATGTGGTCATCGAGGCCTTTGCATGTGAATTACCCCAACCGTATATTCAAAACATGGTCGCCAAACAACCGATTTGGCTCAATTTAGAATACTTATCTGCCGAAACTTGGGTGGATGATTTTCATGCGAAAAACGCGATTCACCCTGCCACTGGCTTACACAAAACCTTTTTCTTCCCTGGCTTTACCGACAAAACCGGCGGTTTAATTAGAGAACAACACCTATTCACCACTCGCCAGGCTGCGAAAGCAACAATGTCACGCTTACCCAGCCTTCAAGTGTCATTGTTTTGCTATCCTGAAGCGCCAATAGAAAGCTTGCTGGCGTCAATGGCGGCGGGCAATCGTCCTGTTGAGTGCTTTGTTCCGGCGGGCAACACCTTAAATAAAATCGCTGCATTTTTTGGCAAACCATCCCTTGAGGCTGGGGATAGACTAACAAAAGATCAACTCGCGCTCACCGTCATTCCATTTTTGACACAAGCCGAATATGACCAATTATTATGGTGCTGCGACCTCAACTTTGTCCGCGGCGAAGATAGCTGGATACGCGCTTTATGGTCGGCCAACCCGTTTATTTGGCAAACCTATCCGCAAGAAGAAAAACACCATCTTAAAAAATTGGATGCATTTTTAAACCAATACGACATTCAAGCAGGCCATGTATTAAGCGAGTTTCACCATGCGTGGCTAGATGCTGAAATTAGCCCAGCACTTTGGAATAAACTAATTGCGGCCTTATCAACGCTCAAAACCCATGCCGAATTGCAAACCCACAAATTTGAGCAACAAGCTGATTTGGCGGCTAAATTGGTGATTTTTACCAAAAATAAGGTATAATGCGCGGCTTTTTACATCAACACTTTTTGCAGGACATCACATGAAAACAGCAATGGAACTCCGCGTCGGCAACGTAATCATGATCGGTAACGATCCATTGGTTGTGCAAAAGGCCGAATACAACAAATCAGGCCGTAACTCTGCCGTGGTTAAAATGAAATTCAAAAACTTGTTAACTGAAGCGCCAAGCGAAACAGTTTACAAAGCAGACGACAAATTTGAAATTGTCGTACTTGAGAAAAAAGACGTGACCTACTCTTACTTCGCTGACCCAATGTATGTCTTCATGGATGAAGAATACAACCAGTTTGAAGTGGAAGCCGAAAACATGACGGATGCGCTTAACTTCTTGGAAGACGGCATGACCTGTGAAGTCGTTTTCTACAACGGAAAAGCCATTTCTGTGGACTTACCTAACTCAGTGGTTCGTGAAATCACTTACACAGAGCCAGCAGTGAAGGGCGACACATCAGGTAAAGTAATGAAACCAGCGCGCATTTCAACTGGCTTTGAATTGCCTGTTCCACTATTCTGCGCAACGGGTGACAAGATTGAAATCGACACCCGCACATTGGAATACAAAAACCGCGTGAAATAATCTGTTGGTTTTTATCCAATAAAAAAGGGAGCCAAGGCTCCCTTTTTTATTGCTGCCATCAATTCACTTATTGACGAATCAAGTAATCAAATGCCCCAAGTGAAGCTTTAGCGCCCTCACCCATCGCGATAATAATTTGCTTGTATGGCACAGTGGTCACATCGCCCGCCGCATACACGCCTGGCATAGAGGTTGCGCCGTGTGAATCAATCTCGATCTCACCGAACTTACTCAAGTTGATCGGGCCGCCTTTGATAAAGTCAGTATTCGGTAATAAACCAATTTGCACAAATACCGCATCCAAATCTAAATGATGCATTTCCCCTGTTGCACGGTCTTTGTAATCTAAGCCGTTCATCTTCTCGCCATTACCGGTCACTTCCGTCGTTTGTGCATTTGTCACAATCGTCACATTGCTGAGTGAACGTAACTTTGTCTGCAACACTGCATCCGCTTTTAATTCCGGGTCAAACTGAATCAAAGTCACATGCGCCACAATCCCAGCTAAATCGATCGCCGCTTCAACGCCTGAGTTACCACCCCCCACCACCGCAACAGGCTTGCCTTTAAACAAAGGGCCATCACAGTGTGGGCAGTAAGCCACGCCTTTACCGCGATACTGCGCTTCACCAGGCACGCCCAATTCTCTCCAACGTGCGCCAGTGGCGATCACTAAGGCTTTGCTTTTTAAAACCGCACCGCTTTCTAATTCTACTTCCAGCAAATCACCTTGCTTGACCGATTTTGCACGTTGCAAATTCATAATATCCACATCGTAGAATTTAACGTGTTCTTCCAGCGCCATGACTAACTTAGGGCCTTCAGTTTCTTTCACTGAAATAAAGTTTTCGATGCCAAGCGTATCCATGACCTGACCACCAAAGCGTTCCGCCACAATGCCTGTGCGAATGCCTTTACGTGCAGAGTAAATCGCCGCAGAAGCCCCTGCTGGGCCGCCGCCAATAATCAATACATCGTAAGGCGCTTTTGCATCTAGCTTTTTGGCTTCACGGGCCACAGCGCCCACGTCCACTTTGGCTAAAATCTCATCAAGCTCCATACGACCCACACCAAACTGTTCGCCATTGAGCATCACGGTTGGTACAGACATAATCTTTTTGTCAGTCACTTCTTGCTGGAACACACCGCCATCAATCATCACGTTCGTGATGTTTAGGTTAATCACTGCCATCAAGTTCAAAGCCTGCACCACGTCAGGGCAGTTATGGCAGCTTAAAGAAATATAAGTCTCAAAATGGAAGCTACCTTCAATCGCGGCAATTTGTGCGATTTTTTCAGCTTCTAATTTCAAAGGATGGCCGCCCACTTGGAGCAAAGCCAAAATCAATGAAGTAAATTCGTGCCCCATTGGGATGCCTGCAAAGCGAATTCCCACGGGCGCAGCACCCGCCTCAAAGCGTTTGATCGCAAAAGATGGCGTGCGTTGATCTTGTTCTTCAGTTAGATGAATCTTTTCTGACATACCAGCTAATTCAGTCAGCAAATCCATCATCTCATTGGATTTGGGGCTACCATCGACGGATGCGACAATCGCAATTGGATGTAGCAGCTTTTCCATATAGGCTGAGAGTTGATTTTTGATATTGCTGTCTAAAGCCATGAGTATTTCCTTCACCTAATTTTTGTATCAAATTAGGTGCGGCACACGCCGCACCCAACATGACAATATTGCTTACTTAACCTACTTATTGAATCCCTAACGCTTAGATCTTACCAACTAAATCTAATGATGGTGTCAATGTTGCTTCACCTGGTGTCCATGATGCTGGACATGCTTCGTTAGGATGTGCAGCCACGTATTGTGCAGCTTGTGCCTTACGTAACAAGTCAGCAGCAGAACGGCCAATACCTAGATCGTTAATCTCAGCTGCTTTAATCACGCCTTCTGGATTAATGATGAATGTACCGCGCAATGCCAAACCTTCTTCTTCAATCATCACATCAAAGTTACGTGAGATTGTGCCTGTTGGGTCAGCAAGCATTGGGTATTTGATCTTCTTGATTGTGTCAGAAGCATCCGCCCAAGCTTTGTGAGTGAAATGTGTGTCAGTTGATACTGAGTAGATTTCTAGACCGATTTTTTGGAACTCGCCGTACATGTCAGCTAAGTCGCCTAATTCTGTTGGGCAAACGAATGTGAAGTCAGCTGGGTAGAACACAAACGCTGTCCATTTACCTTTAAGGTTTGCTTCTGTGATTTCAACGAATTTACCGTTGTGGAAAGCCTGTGCTTTGAAAGGCTTAATGGTTGTATTGACTAATGACATAATAAAACTCCTTTTTAGTTGATAAAAAACGACTTCAAATAACACTGCATTAAAAACAAATTAACGATACATCAAATTCGTTACAAAACAATTTCTCGAATTTTTTGTTTCCCATCGTTTTCGAGTGAATGCATTTTAGAAGCATCAACGCCACAAGTAAAATCAATTGTTTTAATTGTGACGATAAGTTTAGCTAATTACCCAGCAAATAAAAAACCCGCTAACTTATCTGGAGCGGGTTTTAACATGCAACACCAAGATGCTAACGCCTATGCATTAAAGCCTGCTTGCTTAGCCGAAGCACTGAAAGTTTGTTGTTCAAAACGGCGAACGAGTTTTTGGAAGTTTTGTAGCGATTTAAGCTGTGCGTAGATGCGTGCTAAATAGCCTCGACGGTGTAAATCCGCCAACACATTATCTGGGAGCGCGTTGAGTTTATCTTCATCAAATCCATACATGGCATTCACACCCATTAGAGCCTGAACACTCGAGGGAATGAGATTAGCAGATAAAGGCTTAAACAAACCAACATTACTCAGTGCCTTACTGAAATCAGCGTTAGCAGCTATATCCGCTTCGTAGTTACAATTTACATAGTCCGAAAATCAAGCGAAAACTCACCACGGCATGGTTTGCAGAAAGAGTTGGTGAACATTACCAAAGCTGTTTGGCGATGTGATTTCGAAACCCCAATAAAACAAAAAGCCACCCGAAGGTGGCCTTTTGTTTTATTGGTGGAGCTGGGGGGAATCGAACCCCCGTCCGCAAGCCCTCCACAGACAGTTCTACATACTTAGCTGTGTTGTTTGATTTAACTTATTCCACACCAACGAGCAAGCAAGAAATAAGCGAGTTACCTTAGAGTTAATGATGTGCTAAGTAACCCAACACACCACGTATCCCGTGTATATGACGCTGCGATGGTTTTAAGGCCACCCACTCCACGGGAGAAGTGGTGCAGCGTCCAGCCGGATTAAGCGGCTAGAGAGTAAGTTTCGTCGTTTGCGACTATACTTTTTTCAGCTGTATTTACGAGGGAACTGAGCCTCGGTATGCCCTGCACTGCTTTGCAACCCACGTCGAAACCTGGTCAGCCCCGGGTAGTTTGTATTTCAGTGATTACTAGATGGTGTGTTTCTTGCATATTTCAAGAGGACATCTATTAATAATTTTAATTATACGCGCTATTTATGGTGTGAACTAAGAATATGACCAACAGCAAGGTTAAGCCATTTTATTGTGACTTTTCATGATGGAGCCCTGCTCACGCTTCCAGTCTTTTTCTTTCTCGGCCTCACGTTTGTCATATTGCTTCTTACCTTTGGCAAGACCAATCTGCACTTTGACGCGTCCATCTTTAAAGTGTAAATCCAGTGGCACTAACGTATAACCAGCGCGTTCGACTTTGCCAATCAGCTTGGCGATTTCTTCGTTATGTAAAAGTAGCTTGCGTGTTCTAATCGCATCAGGACGAATATGTGTAGAGGCAGCGCCCATGGGCGTGACATGACAGCCAATCAAATAGACTTCGCCACGTTGAATAATCACATAGGCTTCTTTGATGTTGGCGCGGTTATCCCGAATCGCTTTGACTTCCCATCCTTCAAGGACAATACCAGCTTCGTATTTTTCTTCGATGAAAAAGTCGTGAAACGCTTTTTTATTTTGGGCAATGCTCATTAATACACGCGGGCTTAAATAGCTTAAAATAGCATTTTACTCTACTTGCCTTTGAAAAGATAAACTCACGCTTCAAAGGCTCACTCGCAAAAGCATAAATAAAGCATGGTAAAAGTTGAAAAAACCGTTTTAGTCCACCACTCTGCGGCACAGATGTTTAATTTGGTGGACGATGTTGAACATTACACCGAGTTTCTGCCTTGGTGCGGTGGCGTGGATTTGATTGAGCGTACAGATGCCATCACTTCGGCAACGATTTATATTGATTTTCATGGTCTTAAACAACAGTTCACCACAAAAAATCAAAAACGCTTTCCTTACGCAATGGACATGCAGTTTAAAGATGGTCCGTTTAAACACTTTGAGGGCAATTGGCGCTTTACCGCCTTGAGTGATCAAGCCTGCAAGATTGAGTTTCACTTGGAGTATGAGTTTTCGAGTGCTTTTTTAAGCCAAATCATTTCGCCGGTTTTTAGCCATATTGCCAACACCTTTGTTGACTCTTTTGTCATGCGTGCCGACAATACATTGAATCAATAACTTTATTAATAATCAAAACGAAGGCTTTTTTGTGAATACTCATTCTGATGAAATGATCGTGGAAGTAGCTTATGCCTTGCCGAATCAACAAGTGATTCTGCCAGTGAAGGTTCCCAGCGGCACCAATGCTGAAGCGGCTATTCATGCTTCTGGATTGTTGGCTAAATTTCCGGAAATTGATTTAGCTGTGAATAAAATTGGAATCTTTGGAAAGCTCACTAAACTAGAGACTGAGCTGCGTCATTTAGATCGCATTGAGATTTATCGTCCACTGATTGCCGACCCAAAAGAAGTACGTCGCCAGCGCGCTGCTGAAGGCAAGGTCATGAAAAAAGGTGGGGGCGATATTGCTGAGTAAGTCATCGACAAGTTTTTAATCAAGCAATATCTCCTTACAAAACACGTTTCATGATTGTCGGGTGACCGACAAGTCGGTATAATCTTGTTTTGGAAGCAAGGAATATTCACCATGCGTTTGTTGCAAAATGCGCTTACATTCGATGATGTTTTGTTGGTACCAGCGCACTCTAATGTACTCCCCCGCGAAGTCAGTCTCGCTACTCAATTAACTCGATCTATCCGTCTTAACATCCCTGTTGTGTCCGCTGCAATGGATACCGTGACAGAAGCGCCGCTTGCAATTGCATTGGCGCAAGAAGGCGGCATGGGCATTATTCATAAGAACATGACGGCTGAAATGCAGGCGATTCATGTTTCTCGCGTGAAACGTTTTGAATCTGGCATCGTCAATGACCCAGTCACCATTCAACCGCACATGACAGTGCGCGACGTTTTAGCGCTCACCCGTTTACATAAAATCTCAGGCTTGCCTGTGGTGGATGGCAGCAAAGTAGTTGGCATTGTGACCAATCGCGATTTGCGCTTCGAAACTAATTTAGACCAATCCATCGCCAATATCATGACACCGCAAGATCGCTTGGTAACGGTGCGTGAAGGCGCAAGCCGCGAACAAGTAATGGAATTGCTTCACCAATACCGTTTAGAGCGCGTATTGGTGATTGATGATGCTTACAATCTTAAAGGCCTCATCACTGTTAAAGACATTCAAAAATCTAGCGACCATCCATTAGCCTGTAAAGATGAAAAAGGTCGTTTACGTGTCGGCGCCGCGGTTGGTGTGGGTGATGGCACAGAAGAACGTGTCGCCGCTTTAGTGGAAGCTGGCGTGGATGCGATTGTGGTGGATACTGCTCACGGCCACTCCCAAGGCGTGTTAGATCGCGTGACTTGGGTGAAAAAGAACTTCCCACAAGTGCAAGTGATTGGCGGCAATATTGCCACAGGTTCAGCAGCTAAAGCCTTAGTGGATGCAGGTGCTGACGGCGTTAAAGTGGGCATTGGCCCAGGCTCTATCTGTACTACCCGTATCGTGGCTGGCGTAGGCGTCCCGCAAATCACTGCGGTTAGCAACGTTGAAGAAGCTTTACGTGGAACAGGTGTTCCGTTTATTGCTGACGGCGGCATTCGTTATTCTGGCGACATTTCTAAAGCCATTGCTGCCGGCGCTTACTCTGTGATGCTAGGCGGCATGTTCGCTGGCACTGAAGAAGCACCAGGCGAAATTGAGCTATTCCAAGGCCGTTCATATAAGTCATACCGCGGCATGGGCTCTATCGGTGCAATGCAAAAAGGTTCTAGCGACCGCTATTTCCAAGAAAACAATGGGAATGCAGACAAATTAGTGCCAGAAGGCATTGAAGGTCGCGTACCTTACAAAGGCAGCATGATTGCCGTGGTTCACCAGTTAATGGGTGGCTTACGTGCTTCCATGGGCTATGTCGGTTGCAAAACCATTGATGAAATGCGCAACAAAGCTGAGTTCGTGCAAATCACTTCAGCGGGGATGCGCGAATCTCATGTGCATGATGTACAAATTACTAAAGAGGCACCGAATTATCATATTGATTAATTCTTAACCGACTTTTGTTGGGCAAACCGCTTTGATATTCATATTAAAGTCGTTTGCCCTTCGTTATTTTTAGCGTATAGGCTTTTTACTTCTTATGTCTCATCAAAAAATTCTTATTTTAGATTTTGGCTCACAAGTCACCCAATTGATTGCCCGCCGCATTCGCGAGGCACATGTCTATTGTGAGGTGCATCCTTGTGACGTTTCTGACGAATTTGTACGTAACTTTGGCGCCCAAGGGATTGTGCTTTCTGGCAGCCATGCCAGCGTGTATGAAGAAGACACCGACAAAGCCCCAGACGCTGTATTTACGCTAGGCGTACCAGTTTTAGGCATCTGTTACGGCATGCAAACCATGGCGCAACAATTAGGCGGCAAAGTAGAAGCTGGCAATAAACGTGAATTCGGTTTTGCTGAAGTGCGCGCACGTAATCACTCTGCACTTTTTGATGGCATTCAAGACAGCACGAATGCAGAAGGTCACGGCTTATTGAATGTATGGATGAGCCACGGCGACAAAGTGACTGAATTACCTGCTGGCTTCAAAGTGATTGCCAGCAATGACACCACCCCCATTGCGGCGATGGCAGATGAAGAACGTCAATTCTATGCTGTGCAGTTTCACCCAGAAGTGACCCACACCAAGCAAGGCGATGCGATGCTACGACGCTTTGTATTAGATATCTGCAAAACAAAAGCCGATTGGGTGATGGGCGATTATATTGAAGAAGCGGTTGCTAAAATCCGTGAGCAAGTGGGTAATGAAGAGGTCATTCTTGGTCTTTCAGGTGGTGTAGATTCTAGCGTTGCAGCAGCGTTGATTCACCGTGCGATTGGCGACCAACTCACCTGCGTATTTGTTGACCACGGCTTGCTTCGCCTTAATGAAGGCAAAATGGTCATGGAAATGTTTGCTGGACGCTTACATGCAAAAGTGATTCATGTGGATGCCACTGAACAATTCATGGGTGAATTAACTGGTGTTTCTGACCCTGAAGCAAAACGTAAAATCATCGGCAAAGAGTTCGTCGAAGTATTCCAATCTGAAGCTAAAAAACTCGCGAATGCTAAATGGCTCGCGCAGGGCACAATCTACCCAGATGTGATTGAATCTGGCGGCGCAAAATCTAAAAAAGCCGTCACGATTAAAAGCCACCACAACGTGGGCGGCTTGCCAGAAAAACTAGGCTTAAAACTACTAGAACCACTGCGCGACTTGTTCAAAGACGAAGTGCGCGAACTTGGCGTCGCGCTTGGTTTGCCGCACGACATGGTGTATCGCCATCCATTCCCAGGCCCAGGCTTAGGCGTGCGTATCTTGGGCGCTGTAAACAAAGAGTTTGCTGACCTACTCCGTTTAGCAGATGCTATTTTCATCGAAGAGCTTCGCAACACCAAAGATGAAGCCACAGGTAAAACTTGGTATGAACTCACCAGCCAAGCGTTCACTGTGTTCCTACCAGTGAAATCGGTTGGCGTGATGGGTGATGGCCGCACTTACGATTATGTAGTCGCGTTGCGCGCTGTGTTTACTAGCGACTTCATGACGGCGAACTGGGCAGAGCTGCCTTACAGCCTGTTAGGTCGGGTATCGAATCGCATCATCAATGAAGTGCGTGGTATTAACCGAGTGGTGTATGACGTGTCAGGAAAACCACCCGCCACCATCGAATGGGAATAAAGGCTTAAAGATGAGTCGCGGTTTTGTGAAAGAGGACGACTTAGAGCTTGCTGGCACTGAGCTGCCAGAACGCCCGATTAGCGAGTTACCCAATTACGTCACAGCGAAAGGCTTGGCGCAGCTGAAGGAAAGTGAAAATGCGCTACTCGATGAGCGCGAGTTATTGACACAAAAGAAAGAAGACCCAAGTGCTGTGCAGCGACTAGCGATGGTAGATAGAGATTTACGCTACGTGCAGGCACGTTTAGAGCAAGCCATTTTGGTTGAAACACCAAAAGATAAAGCCCCGACAACAGTCGTGTTTGGTACGACGGTTACGGTGGAAGATGATGAAGGTGAGCAACATCACTTTCAAATCGTGGGCGAGGATGAAGCAGATATTGCACTTAATACAGTGAGCTATGCCTCACCGTTGGCAAAAGCGCTGATAGGCCACAAAGTTGGCGATAGCGTTCGTTGGATGCGCCCTGCTGGCGATTTAAATTTAGAGATTATGACGATTACTTATTAAGAAATGGAATGCACCATGAATGTTACAACTGCCATAGAAACACGCCGTTCAATTAAGGCTTACGATCCTGCGCATAAAATGAGTGAAGCCGAGGTTAACAAGTTGATGTCGCTTGCGATGCTTGCACCGACGGCTTTCAATATTCAACATTGGCGCTTTGTGTTGGTTGAAGATGCAGCCTTGCGTGCGCAAATTCAAGCCGTGAGTTGGAATCAATCACAAGTGACTGAAGCATCAGCACTCATCGTGTTGGTTGCAGACGTTCAAGCTTGGGCGAAACAGCCAGAGCGCTATTGGAAAGATGCACCGCAAGCTGTGCAAGACTTTTTAGTGCCTGCGATTACCCAATATTACACAGGCAATCCACAAGCCCAACGCGATGAAGCGATGCGCTCTTGTGGCATGGCAGCCATGAACATCATGCTAGCGGCTAAAGAAATGGGTTATGACACTTGCCCAATGGATGGCTTTGATTTTGATGCTGTATCAACCTTGCTTAACTTACCAGCAGACCACATCCCAACCATGTTTGTAACTGTGGGCAAAGCCATTAAAGACGCTTGGCCACGTGGCGGCCAACTGACCATGGACGAAGTAGTGATTAAAAACAAGTTTTAATCTACTCAATATTTAACTAAAAGACTTTAGGAATTAACCGTGCTTATTAGCAATAACATCACCATGCAGTTTGGCGCAAAGCCACTTTTTGAAAACGTCTCCGTCAAATTTGGCGACGGTAACCGTTATGGCCTCATCGGCGCGAATGGTTGCGGTAAATCAACCTTCATGAAAATTTTAGCGGGCGTGCTTGAGCCAACCGCAGGCAATATTGCTTTGGATAGCAACGAACGTATGGCATGGCTTCGCCAAGACCAATTTGGCTATGAAGATCAACGTGTGCTTGATGTGGTGATGATGGGGCATGAACAAATGTGGAAGGCGAATTCAGAAAAGAACGCCATTTACATGAACCCAGAAGCGACTGAAGATGATTATATGAAAGCGGCAGAGCTTGAGGCTGTGTTCGCTGAATATGATGGCTACACTGCCGAAGCGCGTGCTGGTGAGTTGCTATTAGGCGTCGGCATTCCTATCGATCAACATACCGGCTTGATGAGCGCCGTTGCGCCAGGTTGGAAGCTTCGTGTATTACTGGCACAAGCGCTATTTGCGAACCCAGACATCTTGCTACTAGATGAACCAACCAATAACTTGGACATCAATACGATTCGCTGGTTAGAAGATATCTTAAATAACCGCAACTGCACCATGATTATCATTTCGCATGATCGCCACTTCTTAAACCAAGTATGTACACATACCGCGGACATGGACTATTCGAAATTGACTGTTTATCCGGGTAACTACGATGACTTCATGGAAGCATCCACCATGGCGCGTGCTCAGCAGGCTAAAGACAACGCTAAAGCAAAACAACAAATCGCTGACTTACAAGACTTCGTCCGTCGCTTCTCTGCGAATGCATCTAAAGCAAAACAAGCGACGAGCCGGGCTAAGCAAATCGACAAAATTAAAGTGGAAGACATCAAGCCTTCTAGCCGTCAATATCCATTCATTCGCTTTGAATACGATGACCGTGAAAAACTGCACCGTAACGCAGTAGAGGTGCAAAAACTAAGCCATGGCTTCGACCGTGTTTTGTTTAATGACTTTGATTTATTGGTTGAAGCTGGCGAGAAAATTGCGATTATCGGTGAAAACGGGATTGGTAAAACCACCCTCCTACGTTGTTTAGCGGGCGATCTAAAACCAAACCACGGCACTGTGAAGTGGGCTGAAAAAGCGAACATTGGTTATTTTGCACAAGACCATGCCGCGGACTTTGAAGCAGACCTCAATCTCTTCGACTGGATGAAGCAATTCACGCAAGCAGGTGATGATGACCAAGTCGTGCGTAGCATGTTAGGTCGTCTATTATTCTCTGGCGAAGACTTCAAAAAATCAGTCAAAGTGCTTTCAGGTGGCGAAAAAGGCCGTATGATGTTTGGCAAGTTGATGCTTGCTAAAACCAACGTATTGCTGATGGATGAACCAACCAACCACATGGACATGGAATCGATTGAGTCATTGAATACGGCGCTAGACAAATACAATGGCACATTATTCTTCGTCAGTCATGACCGTGAATTTGTAAGCACATTAGCCACCCGCATTTTTGATGTTCGCGCGGACGGCATTATTGATTACTCTGGCAACTACGAAGATTACTTGGCCAGCCAAGAAATCGAGTAGGCTAAGCAATCGAGAAGCCCAAAAGTACGAAAAAAAACGGCACTTGGAAATCCAGTGCCGTTTTTTATTGCCCTAAAGCAATTACATATTGCTTGTTACTTTTGCAGACTCTCTTAACTTCTTAATGGCTTCAATGCGTTGCTGTTGTAGTAATCCAGCACGGAGTTGAGGAATCACATCGTCAAACTTAGGCGCTTTGAATTGACGCTTTTCTTCCAAACGCACGATTTGCCAACCGCCTGCCGTCTCAATCGGCGCGGCACTCATGCTACCTTCCGTTAAGTTCACAACCACGTTTGCAACCGCAGGCACAATTTGATTAGGAAGCAACCAACCTAAGGCACCGCTCTCTTTAGCGCTTGGGTCAATAGAACCTTCTTTAGCCACCTTAGCAAAGGATTCACCCTTTTTGATTTTTGCCATTAACACACGTGCATCCGCTTCTGTCTTGGTCACAATATGGCTTAGTCGGTACTCATAGGCTTGCTCACCAATCGCCGCAATTTGTCTGTCATATTCCACTTTTAATGCAGAGTCGCTGATAGGATGGCGTTTGTCATAATCGGCCAAAAACAAATCCACCATAAAATTACGTTTTAATTCAGCAAATGCCGCTTGGCCTTCGGGCGTTTTATCCAAACCCAATTTAGCGGCTTGCTGAGCAAGTACTTCACGATTAATAAATTCTTCTTTGATGAGCTGGCGAAGTTCTGGCGTGTCTTTTTTACCTTGTTGCACATTCAAACTCACACTACGCTCAATTAATGCTGAAGGAATCGCAACGTCATTCACTGTTGCAGCACTCTCCACCGTCGCCTTTGGCGCCGCAAATGCGTTTTGGCTTAAGAGTGCAAGAGACATCATGAATATTATTTTTTTCATTGATTACGTTTCTATTAATAAAATTAAGTGACGTAACTTTACACTAAAGATAAAAACTTATAAATGCCATCCACTTACCATCGACTAAATAATACAGCACACAAAAATTCACATGTTTTAACTAGACAAAACCTGCAAACTTAGTGAAACTGAGGCGATGAAAAAGCAATATCTTTTAGGGGTGGGGTTGTTATTCATGCTGATCGTTACCATCTCAGCATACCTAATACAATTCAGCCTCCCCAAGGCCCAAGACAGTAAAACACTGGTGGTCGTCACATCAAATGGGCCCAATACTTACTATGTAAAAAATGCAGATGAATATGCAGGTTTTGAATACGATTTAGTCCATTTATTTGCTAAAGAGTTAGGGCCTGAGTTCTCAGTCAAGTTTGTGATTGCAGATCAACTGGGTAAAGTTATCCCAACCCTATTATCTGGCAAGGCACATTTTGCCGCCGCCAACTTAAGTATTACGCCGCAAAGAGCAGAGGTCGTTAAATTCGGGCTTAGCTATCTGGATGTGCAACAACATATTGCTTTCGGCATCGACCAAACGCCCTCACCTAAAAGCCTCACTGAGCTAATCGGCAAACATATTCATGTTCCAAAGGGCTCTAGCTATGCAGAGCGTTTAAAATTCCTGCAAGCCAGCAATCCATTGCTGACATGGCAAGAAACTGGCAGTACTGATGAGTTACTTGAGCAAGTGAATATGGGTGTTTTAGATTACACGGTCGCCGATGACCGCATGATTGATATTTTACAAAACTTCTATCCTAATATTGGTAAAGGCATGGCGCTGGCCGAGCCAGAACAAATTGCATGGGCTTTTCCGAAAAGTGGCGACCCATGGCTCTATGCAAAATCTGTCGATTTTTTTAAACGCATCCAACAGGATGGTCGGCTTAAAAACTTAATTGATCGGTATTATGGACACACAGAGCGCCTGGCTCCTGTGGATGTCAGCAAATTTTTACAGTTAACCCACACCACACTGCCAAAATATGCGGCGTTATTTAAGCAAGGCCAGGAGTTAACCGATATTGATTGGCGACTACTCGCATCGATCAGTTACCAAGAGTCGCACTGGGATCCATTCAACACTTCACCCACCAACGTTCGCGGCATGATGATGCTTACGGAACAAACTGCAGATGCCATGGATGTGACGGACCGGTTAGACGCCAAACAAAGTATTTTAGGCGGCGCAAAATACATTAACATCCTCAAACGACAAGTGCCAGAACGTATTCCAGAGCCAGATCGCACATGGATGGCGCTCGCTGCCTATAACATTGGGTTTGCACATCTAGAAGACGCAAGAGTGCTCGCCAGTAGAATGAAATTAAATCCCGATAGCTGGGCTGACATCAAAACAACGCTACCACTGCTTAATAAAGCACAGTATTACAGCACCGTAAAATTTGGCTACGCGAGTGGTGGTGCACCTGTCATATTTGTTGAATCTATTCGCACGTATTATGGGATTTTAGAAAAATACCAAGCGGCCCACCAATCTGGCGCACCCAATTTTGAATTCAAGGCGTTTGAATTCAAGCCAAAAAAATAGCCAGACAAGCTGGCTAGTTTTTGTTTACTTCATAATGAGCGACCGTGGTTAACGAATCACTTCTTTACCGCCCATGTAATCTCTCAGTACCTTAGGGACGGTAACGCTTCCATCAGCATTTTGATAGTTTTCAAGCACGGCAACCAAAGCCCTTCCAACGGCCAAACCTGAACCGTTCAACGTATGTACTAATTCAGGCTTACCTGCTTCATTACGGAAACGTGCTTGTAAGCGGCGCGCTTGGAAAGCCTCACAATTAGACACAGATGAAATCTCGCGATAGGTGTTTTGAGCTGGCAACCAGACTTCTAGGTCATAAGTTTTAGCGGCACCAAACCCCATGTCGCCAGTACATAGCGAAACCACTCTGTAGGGCAACTCCAAAGCTTTCAGAATACTTTCTGCATGCCCAACCATTTCTTCAAGTGCTTCATTACTTTTTTCCGGGTGCACAATCTGCACCATTTCCACTTTATCGAATTGATGCTGACGAATCATGCCACGCGTATCACGGCCATAAGAGCCAGCTTCAGAACGGAAGCATGGCGTATGCGCTGTGAGTTTAATTGGCAAACTCTCAAGCGGTACGATTTCATCACGCACCGTGTTAGTCAGCGTTACTTCTGATGTTGGGATGAGGTAAAGCGTGCTGTCGTTATGCGGCATTTGGAAGAGATCTTCTTCAAACTTAGGCAATTGACCTGTGCCACGCAATGATTCTGCATTCACCAAGTAAGGTGTATAACACTCCTCATAGCCATGTTGCTCAGTTTGCGTATCAATCATAAACTGCGCCAAGGCACGATGGAGCTTAGCAATTTGGCCGCGCATCAAGGTAAAGCGCGCACCTGAAAGCTTAGCGCCTGTATCAAAATCCAAACCGTGTGGCGCGCCAACATCAGTGTGATCTTTAATTTCAAAATCAAAAGTACGTGGCGTACCGACTTTACGCACCTCTACATTATTTTCTTCTGACGGACCTACTGGCACGGAATCTTGCGGCAAGTTAGGTACATTCAACAAGAAATCTTGCATCTGCGCTTGAATCGCAGCTAAGCGTTCTTCGTCCGCTTTAAGTTGCTCACCCAAGCCAGCCACTTCCGCCATAATCGCGCTAACGTCTTCGCCTTTAGACTTTGCCATACCGATTTGTTTAGAGGTCGCATTACGCTTAGCTTGCAAGTCTTGTGTACGCGTTTGTACCTCTTTGCGCTCAGCTTCTAGCGCGGTAAAACCCGCCACATCAAAGTCAAACTTGCGGCTTTTAAGTTTGGCTACAACGGTATCTAAATCATTTCTTAATTGCTGAATATCTAACATGCGTTTTCCTAATTAATTTACTTTTTGGCCTTAGCTTTTTTATCTAGGGCTTGTTTGTCTAACTCAGCCAAATGCGCTAATTTTTCGCTTATTTTACCTTCAAGCCCGCGATTTGTCGGCTCGTAAAATTTCACTTCCTCTAAACCGTCAGGCAAGTATTGTTCGCCAGCAGCATAAGCACCCGCTTCATTATGGGCATAACGATAATTTTTACCGTAGTCTAAACTCTTCATGAGCTTAGTCGGTGCATTTCGTAAGTGCAGCGGCACAGGACGTGATTGATCCTGCGCGACAAAGGCTTTGACTTGGTTGTATGCCATGTAAACCGCATTACTCTTAGCCGCAATGGCTAAGTAAACGACAGCGTTAGCAAACGCCAATTCGCCTTCTGGTGAGCCTAATCGCTCATAGGTTTGGCAGGCATTTAAGCAAATCTCTAACGCGCGCGGATCAGCTAATCCAATATCTTCAATCGCCATTCGCACTAGACGACGACCAACATAAAGCGGCTCTGCACCGCCATCTAACATGCGCTGCATCCAATAAAGTGCCCCGTCAGGATTAGAGCCGCGCACTGATTTATGGAGGGCCGAAATTTGGTCGTAAAATGCTTCGCCGCCTTTATCAAACCGGCGCATTTTGCTCGCCATGGTGGACTGCAAAAACACCATATCAATTTGAGTGATATTCGCTGAAGAAGCTGCGTTAAAGAGTCCCTCAACAAAGTTAAGCAAACGTCTTGCATCCCCATCCGCATAAGAAATGACGTGTTCTTTAGCTTCATCGGCAAGGCTAATCTCCATCGCCATGGTCGCCTGCGCTCTTGCGAGCAGCTCGCCAAGCTCTGCTTCCGATAGTGCATTCAATACAAATACTTGAGCGCGGCTTAAGAGCGCACTGTTGACTTCAAACGAAGGGTTTTCTGTGGTTGCGCCAATAAATGTAATCAAGCCACTTTCAACAAAAGGCAAGAAAGCATCTTGCTGACCTTTGTTGAATCGGTGCACTTCATCCACAAACATGATAGTGCGACGGCCAGATTGCTGTAGGGTATGCTCTGCACGCTCAATCGCCTCACGAATGTCTTTAATGCCCGAAAGCACCGCAGAGATAGGAATAAACTCAGCATCAGCCGTATTGGCAATGAGCCGCGCCAAAGTTGTTTTACCAACACCAGGCGGCCCCCACAAAATCATGGAAGGCAGCTTGCCCGATTGGAAAGCAAGCCTAAGCGGCTTCCCTTGCCCAAGCAAATGGGCCTGTCCAACCACCTCATCCAAAGTTTGTGGACGTAGCTGTTCGGCTAAGGGCGCTTGAGGTTGATTGGGGGTAAAGAGGCTATTCAATGAAGTCAGAAAGGCTATATTTATTGCGTGAGGACGTCAGCATCAGGTGGTGGCGTGAACTTAAACACCTCAGCTGATATTTTAGGATTACGTTGAGTATTCATAAACTCAATAGCGGTTCGATTGCCAAAACTATCATGCAATTCCATTTCCATTAAAGCATCCCCTTTGAAGCCCAGGAGCACTCGCTCAAAACCGGTTTCGCTGGCTTTTGGCGTGGCTGAAACCCACTCAAGATCGCCTTTACGGCTCACATCTTTGATCACAAACAAACGCTCCATCTCTTTGCCGCCAGCCAATAAAGCCGCTGGGGTTGAGCTAATTGATTTGCTAAATGCGCGAACTGTCACTTGGCTTAAATCAGGATCGTACAGCCACACTTTTTCTCCATCCCCAACAATTTGCTGAACAAAGGGCTTGTGGTAATCCCAACGAAACTTATTAGGTTTTTGTAACTGCATGCTACCAGTCACATCTTGTGTTTTGTGACCCTGTTTATCCGTGACCACTTGATGAAAATCTGCACGCGCAGTTTGAATGTTTTGAAAGTATTCTTTCATGCGCTCCAAACCAGTTGCGTTGCAGGTTTGGACGAGTAAGCATTGTGCAAAAAGACTGACTAAGATAATTATCAAACGCGCTTTAAATAACTTCATGGTGTCTTCTTATTTAGTCTTGATTAATATTGGGCGCTAATACTTCGCGGTTGCCATTACTTTGCATCGATGAAACCAAGCCTGCACGTTCCATTTCTTCGATCAGTCGCGCAGCACGATTGTAGCCAATACGTAATTGCCTTTGCACAGAAGAGATTGAGGCGCGACGCGTTTTCATCACGATAGCAACAGCTTCATCGTATAAAGGATCAGCTTCACCACCACTACTTTCGCCAAGGTCGCCCGCTTCACCACCGTCTTCAGAGCCACCAGTCAAGATGCCTTCAATATAGTTAGGCTCACCCTGCGTTTTGAGATGTTGCACCACACGATGCACTTCGGCATCACTCACAAAAGCACCGTGAATACGTTGCGGGTAGGAGGTGCCAGGCGGCTGATAAAGCATATCCCCTTGGCCAAGCAAGGCTTCGGCACCCATTTGATCAAGAATAGTACGCGAATCAATCTTGCTAGACACTTGGAAGGCCACACGCGTCGGAATATTGGCTTTAATCAGCCCTGTAATTACGTCTACAGAAGGACGCTGAGTCGCCACCACCAAGTGAATGCCGCAGGCACGGGCTTTTTGTGCTAAACGGGCAATAGGCTCTTCCACCTTTTTACCGACGACCATCATTAAATCAGCCAATTCATCAATCACAATCACAATGAGTGGCAATTCTTCTAAAGGCTCGGGGCTATCTGGCGTCAAGGTAAATGGATGCGTAATTGGATTAACCTCTTTAATCGCATCACGCACTTTGACGTTGTAGCCCGCAAGATTACGTACACCAAGCACTGACATCAGCTTATAGCGACGCTCCATCTCAGCCACACCCCAATTGAGGGCATTTGCGGCTTGGCGCATATCCGTAATGACAGGGGCGAGCAAATGCGGGATGCCTTCATACACAGAAAGCTCCAACATTTTGGGGTCAATCAAAATCATGCGCACCTTATTGGCTTCTGCTTTATACACCAAGCTCAAAATCATCGCGTTAATCGCAACCGACTTACCTGAGCCTGTTGTACCGGCAACCAACACGTGCGGCATCTTGGCTAAGTCGGCCACCACCGCTTTACCTGCAATGTCTTTACCCATCGCAATAGCTAAGGGTGAGCTGACATCGGCATAGGCTTGTGAGCCCATAATTTCAGATAGATAAACAATTTGACGTTTAGGATTTGGAATTTCCAAACCCATGCAACTCTTGCCTGGAATGGTTTCCACTACGCGAATACTGACCACTGAAAGCGCACGTGCTAAATCTTTGGAAAGGTTGAGCACTTGGCTACCTTTAACACCCGCAGCAGGCTCAAGCTCATAACGCGTAATCACAGGACCTGGCATCGCCGCGAGCACTTTGACTTCGATACCGAAGTCCATTAACTTTCGCTCAATCAACCGTGAGGTAAATTCTAAGGTTTCAGCAGACAGCACTTCGATTTCGCCTTTAGGCTCATCAAGCAAATGCAGTGGTGGCAAAGGTGAGTCTGGCAAAGTCGCAAATAAAGCAGCTTGGCTTTCACGTTGAACACGTTCGCTTTTCGGAATTTCAAGTACTGGCGTTTCAATTTGAATCGGCGCACGATCTTCCGTGCGTTTGCGCTCTTGCTCGACAAACTCAGTGCGCTGTTGCTCCGCGATTTTTCCTGCTTCACGGTCTTTACTATCCCGATATTTTGTCAGCATCCATTGATAGGCGCCCAGTAAAGCACCACCAAATTTTTCAATAATCAGTATCCATGACCAGCCCGTAAATAAGCTGAATCCTGCCGCCATGGCAAACAATAAGACCAAGGTTGATCCAACAAAACCTAGTGATTCACGAATCATCGTATCAAAAATATTACCCATTACACCGCCTGCATCCTGGGGCAATGTCGCTGGAAGATGAACGAGATGTCCATACTCCAAGCACGATGACGATATCAGCAATAAACCAAATCCGAAGAAATTCAGAAATAATAGAGGCTTACGTCCCTGCGCCACCACATCAAGACGCAAGTAGACCAACCAAATCGCATAAAAGGCAAAGACCGCAAACCACCAAGCCGAGAACCCAAAGATGTAAAGCAGCATATCCGAGAGCAAGGCACCTAGCTTTCCACCCGCGTTATGAACGATCGCACCCTCACTCGCACTGTGTGTCCAGGATGGGTCATCATGATAATAAGATGCCAAAATCAACACCAAATAGAGCCCAATAACTGCAAAAAAGAGCCACCAAGCCTCTTTGGCTAAGCCAGCACTTTCAGCATCAATATGCTTACTCACATTAGAACTATTAACTGTTTTTTTATTGAAAAACAAAATAATGAATCACTCGAAATAAGGATGAAAAAATAAGGTGATAGTTTTAAAAATCAATCCAATTATAGCAGTATCAATCTCAATAAAACACGAGGCTGACACATAAGCTTCAAGCTATTTTCATGCGTCTTTTTAAAGCGTATTGCAAAGAAAAATCATCCAGCCTCAATATCGTTCAAATTTAAGAAACCAATTGCGTTAAAATAGCATCTGAACATTTTTGCTTTGACAATGAGGAGCTTTACATCATGGCCACAAAACACGCCCACTTGCTCATTCTGGGCTCAGGCCCTGCTGGGTATTCAGCCGCCGTCTATGCCGCCCGCGCCAATCTAAAACCAGTGTTAATTACCGGTATTGCACAAGGGGGGCAATTAATGACCACGACTGAAGTGGATAATTGGCCCGCAGATGCTGATGGTGTAATGGGACCTGAATTGATGGCGCGTTTCCAAAAACATGCGGAGCGCTTCAATACCGAAATGATTTTTGACCATATTCACACCACACACCTTAACGAAAAGCCGATTCGTTTAGTGGGCGATTCCGCCGAGTACACCTGCGATGCTTTGATCATTGCCACGGGCGCATCAGCCAAGTATTTAGGTATTCCGTCTGAGGAAAAATTTTCTGGTAAAGGCGTTTCAGCTTGCGCCACTTGTGATGGCTTTTTCTATCGCAACCAAGAGGTTGCTGTGATCGGTGGTGGCAATACCGCTGTTGAAGAAGCACTCTATTTAGCTAATATCGCCAGCAAGGTCACACTTGTGCATCGCCGAGATAAGTTCAAAGCTGAAGCCATTTTGATCGACAAGCTCATGGATCGTGTGAAAGAAGGCAAAATTGTGCTTGAGCTTTACTCAACACTCGATGAGGTATTAGGCGACGACATGGGCGTAACAGGTATGCGCGTTAAAAACGTTGATACGGGCGCAACTAAAGAGATCGAATTGCGCGGCGTATTTATTGCGATTGGCCACAAACCGAATACCGATATTTTTGAAGGCCAATTGGATATGGAAGGCGGTTACATCGTCACGCAAACTGGTCGCCAAGGTAACTTCACCGCCACCAGCATTCCTGGTGTATTTGCTGCGGGCGATGTACAAGATCACATCTATCGCCAAGCAGTCACCAGCGCAGGCACTGGCTGTATGGCGGCATTAGATGCCGAACGTTACCTGACTAATCTCAAATAATTAAGCAAGCCTGATTGAGGCAATCGCGCAATGACAAGCAACGTCATTGAAAAACTCAAAGAAGCCAAGCGCCTGTTGCAAGCTCAGCGAGCTGAACAGGCGCGAGCGCTTGAGGAACATAAAGCGATTGCACTCAAACAAGAGGCTGAAAAAGCTGAAGCACAAAGGCTAGAAAATCTATTCAAAGCTGCTGTTAAAGATGCGCGGCCATTAAATACGGATCGTATTCACCATCAACCCCCTAAACCAAAACCAATCCCTCAACAATTTATCCGCGACGAGCGTCAAGCACTTGTTGATTCCTTAAGTGATGGTTTTTTTCCAGCGGATGAGTTGGAAAGTGGTGAAGAACTGCTGTATTTGCGCGAGGGACAATCTCCCGCTGTCCTTACTAAACTAAGACGTGGGCATTGGGTCGTTCAAGCCAATCTAGATTTACACGGCATGATTAGCGATGAAGCACGCGCAATGGTTGCAAGCTTCTTAGCTGAGTGTAAAAAACGCGGGATTCGCTGTGTCAGGATTGTGCATGGCAAGGGTCTCGGCTCTCGTAACAAAGAGCCTATTTTGAAGCACAAAGTCCGTCATTGGTTAATGCAAAAAGATGAAGTGATTGCCTATGCACAAGCCAGAGCGAATGACGGCGGTAGTGGTGCGGTGATTGTGCTGTTAAAGGCCTAAGCCAGCGTCTCAATCAAGCAAACTGCTTCAGCGGCAATTCCCTCACCTCGGCCTGTAAATCCTAGCTTTTCAGTGGTCGTCGCCTTAACGTTTACCTGGCTTCGTGCAACACCACAATCGCTGGCGATATTCATGCACATGCGTTCAATATGTGGCGCCATTTTTGGTGCCTGCGCAATAATCGTTGCATCAACGTTACTCAATGCAAACCCCTGCTGCTTTAGTAATGCGACGACATGTCGCAATAGATTTCTGGAATCAGCGCCTTTGTAATTTGCATCGGTATCTGGGAAGTGCTTGCCAATATCACCCAAGCCGGCTGCACCTAACATGGCATCACAAATTGCATGCAATAAAACATCCGCATCAGAATGACCTAATAAGCCTTTTTCATACGCAATTTCCACCCCGCCAATAATGCACTGACGTCCTTCAACCAATTGGTGCACATCGACACCATGTCCGACTCTGATCATTTTCTTGCCTCTTGATGGTATGCCGCAATCATCGCTTCTGCTAAGGCTAAATCTTGCGGATAAGTAACTTTAAAATTGCGTAACTGACCGATGACTAATTTGGGACTGAAACCTAAAGCCTCAATTGCTTGGGCCTCATCGGTAGGAGGTTCGCCTGCTTGAATTAGCGCCTCTTTTAAAATGCCGTAACGGAACATTTGTGGGGTTTGCGCCTGCCATAAACCTTCACGAGGCTCAGTGCTGGCAACACGGTTTTTTGCGTCAGCACGCTTCAACGTATCAGCAACAGGCGTCGCGAGCAAACCACCGACCGCATCGTCTTGCAACTCATCCAATAAATAGTTTAACAATTGAGGGGTAAGCCCAGGCCGCGCTGCGTCGTGCACTAAAACCCAATCAGACTGCTCGACATGCAAACCCTTCAATACATTGAGCACTGTCTCTGCTCGGCTAAGGCCACCACAATGCAATATAGATAGCTTAGGATGATGGGGTGCGTGCGCTTGCCAATGGCTATCATCAGGACTCAGCGCAATGTGTACCGAAGATATGCGTTCACAGCTTAAAAAGGGTTCAAGCGTCCAAGCAATCATCGGGCGCCCTGCTAGCGGCAGATATTGCTTGGGTAGATCAGCGGCCATTCGACTTCCTGAGCCCGCTGCGGGAATGATCACGTGAAAATTAGCCATGTATTTTTAGCACGTGTAATGGCAAAAAACGAATGATTAAATTAAGCAAGCAATGCCTGATGTTCAAGAATCGCTTCTTTTACCAAGGGCTCTAAACCTGCACCCGCGTTGCTTTGTGTATGTTCAAGCAACTGCAGACGCATCGTTAACGCCCAAAAGCGCTTGATATGCATCACAATGTCTTTTTTAGCCTGCGCTGTGTCAGGTGAAGACTTGAAGAATGTCCCAATTTGATTCGCCATGGTGACTAACTGCTCGATATTCATTTTATTTCCTTAAACTTACTTATTCTCTTTAACTTAAACGCTCAGGGTGGGTATAAACCACAAACTGTTCTGCACGCGCAAAACCAACTAATGTAATCCCACATTGCTCCGCTATTCTAATGGCCAGTCCTGTCGGTGCTGAAATCGCCACCAGCATTGATACACCAGCAACAGCTACCTTCTGCACCATTTCATAACTTGCACGACTCGTGGTCAGCACAAAACCATCCCCTTCATCTTTTTTGGCAATAGCCCCGAGTAATTTATCGAGGGCGTTATGACGGCCGACATCTTCTCTCACCATGACGATATCACCACTACCTTGCACCCAAAAACTTGCATGGGTTGCACCTGTTTGGGCTTGCAAAGCTTGAAAGCCCGATGCGCTTTTAAGTGCCTTGAGAATCGCAGCGGAATGAAACGTATGATGAGACTGATTGACTGTGTTAGGCAAACGCAGCGCCTCAGCTAAGCTCTCAGCACCACAAAGACCACAGCCAGTTCGCCCCGTCATGCTTCTGCGTCTATCTTTTAGCTGAGAAAAACGCTCACTGGCAATCTCCATTCTCAGTTCAACGCCTGAGGTTTGCGAAACCAACTCAATCTCATAAAGCTCTTTTGGCGAACTTAATATACCCTCCGCCAACGAAAACCCGAGCGCAAAGTCTTCAAGATCTTGAGGTGTTGCCAGCATCACGGCATGCGAGATGCCGTTATACACCATGGCAATTGGCACCTCTTCAGCAACGCAATCCTCAATCAAATATAACTCACCTGCTTGCCATTTATTGACGACCACATGACTTGTGGTCGCCTCTGCAATGAGCGGCTTGATAAAGTCAGGCATCAGGATTTAATCAACCAAAAGGAAATGAGACGCTTATACGTTCGCTTCGTTTTTCGAGTTTTCTACAAAACCAATCTGCTCTTGGCTAAAGGCTTTGTAATCACGCTGCCATTCGGATAACTGAGAAACCTTCGTTAACTGCACGGCTGTCACTTTATACTCAGGGCAATTGGTTGCCCAATCGGAATTATCCGTCGTAATTACATTCGCACCAGACTCTGGGTGATGGAAGGTGGTGTAAACCACACCGGGTTGCACGCGTTCAGTAATTTTTGCATGCAGCACGGTTTCACCAGCGCGGCTACTGATACCCACCCAATCACCATCCTTAATGCCACGATCTTCTGCATCATGCGGATGAATTTCAATCAGATCTTCTGTATGCCATGTGACGTTATTCGTGCGACGCGTTTGTGCACCCACATTGTACTGAGACAAGATACGGCCTGTGGTCAAGATTAATGGATACTTTGCATTCACTTTTTCAGTGGTTGGCACATATTGAGTGATAAAAAACTTTCCTTTTCCGCGCACAAACTCATCAATATGCATCGTAGGTGTGCCTGCTGGATGTTCGTCATCACATGGCCATTGAACACTGCCAAGTTCGTCTAATTTCTTAAAGCTTACGCCCTTAAATGTTGGCGTTAATGCTGCAATTTCGTCCAAAATATCTGACGCATGCGTGTAATGCATCGGGTAGCCCAGCGCTGAAGATAACTTAGCCGTTACTTCCCAATCTTCAAAACCATTTTTCGGTGTCATTACGCGGCGCACAGGCGAAATGCGACGCTCTGCATTGGTAAACGTCCCTGATTTTTCCAAAAATGAAGCACCAGGGAAAAACACATGCGCATACATTGCCGTTTCGTTCAAGAACAAGTCTTGCACAATTACACACTCCATCGCCTCAAGGCCATGTGTCACGTGTTGAGTATTTGGGTCAGACTGAACAATATCCTCACCTACGCAATAAAGCGCTTTAAATTTGCCGCTAATCGCCTGATCTAGCATGTTAGGAATGCGAAGCCCAGGCTCTTTACTGAGCGGACGACCCCATGCAGTTTCAAACAAGGCATGAGTAGCATCGTCTGAAACATGGCGGTACCCTGGATATTCATGTGGCATAGAACCCATATCACACGAGCCTTGGACGTTGTTCTGACCACGAAGTGGATTAACCCCAACACCTTCACGGCCAACGTTCGCAGTAGCCATCGCAATATTTGCAATCCCCATCACGGTGGTTGATCCTTGACTATGCTCAGTCACGCCCAAACCGTAATAAATCGCTGCATTGCCACCAGTAGCATACAAACGAGCCGCTGCACGAATATCTTCAGCTGGTACACCCAGCGTCTCACTGAGCGCCTCTGGTGAATTTTCTGGCTTGGCTGCGAAGGCACGCCAATCCTCAAAGGAATCTAACTCACAACGCTCTTTCACAAAAGCTTCGTCGACCAAACCTTCTGTCACAATCACATGAGACATCGCTGAGATCAGCGCCACATTGGTGCCAGGACGCAGTTTCAGATGGTAATCTGCTTTGACGTGTGCAGATGAAACCAAATCGATTTGACGTGGATCCGCCACAATCAATTTGGCACCTTCACGTAATCGACGTTTCATTTGTGATGCAAATACTGGATGGCCATCCGTTGGATTGGCCCCCATGACAAAAATCACATCGGAATGCATCACAGAGTCAAATGTCTGCGTGCCTGCTGACTCACCTAATGTTTGCTTTAAGCCATATCCTGTTGGGGAATGACATACACGCGCACAGGTATCAACGTTATTGGTGCCAAGTACCGCACGAATTAACTTTTGCGTGACGTAAACTTCCTCATTGGTACAACGAGATGAGGTAATTCCACCTACTGACTCTTTACCGTATTGCGCTTGAATACGAGCAATCTCACTCGCCGCATAATTAATCGCTTCATCCCATGACACTTCAGTCCAAGCATCATGGATGCTCTTACGAATCATCGGTGTCGTGATACGGTCTTGATGGGTGGCATATCCCCAAGCAAAGCGGCCTTTCACACAGGAGTGGCCATGGTTAGCGCCGCCATTTTTACTTGGCACCATGCGAACTACCTGCTCACCTTTCATTTCAGCGTCAAATGAACAACCCACACCACAGTAGGCGCATGTTGTTGTTACTGAATGCTCAGGCACACCATGCTGAACCACTGATTTTTCAATCAACGTTGCTGTTGGGCAAGCTTGCACACAAGCGCCGCAAGAAACACACTCAGACTCTAAGAAATTCTCAGTGCCAGAGGCTACTTTAGATTCAAAGCCTCGACCTTGAATCGTCAACGCAAAAGTACCTTGGACTTCTTCACAAGCGCGAACACAGCGTGAACAAACGATACATTTTGAAGGGTCAAACTGGAAATAAGGATTTGATGTATCTTTTTCTGACTTGAGATGGTTTTCACCATCGTATCCATAACGCACTTCACGCAAGCCTACAGCACCCGCCATGTCTTGTAATTCGCAATCACCATTGGTTGCGCATGTGAGGCAATCAAGCGGATGGTCAGAAATGTAAAGCTCCATCACGCCTTTGCGAATGTCCGCTAATTTTGGCGTTTGCGTTTTAACTTTAATCCCTTCAGCCACTGGGGTAGTACATGAAGCTGGATAGCCACGGCGGCCTTCAATTTCTACCAAACACAAACGACAAGAGCCGTAAGGATCCAAACTATCCGTCGCACACAACTTAGGCACCGTGACGCCGCCCACCATGGCAGCATGCATAATCGAGGTACCTTCTGGCACGGAAATCTGCGTACCATCTATTTCAAGGGTAATGGTCTTGTCAGAGGTTTTCGCTGGGGTACCAAAATCAGTATATTTACTCATGTGTTTCTCCTAACAGCTTTAAGCCGCTTGACCTTTCTCTAGGCCAAAATCTTCTGGGAAATGATTGATTGCACTTAACACTGGAAATGGCGTCATGCCGCCTAAAGCACACAAGGAGCCATTTAGCATGGTGTCGCTCAAGTCACGAACCAGGGCGATGCTCTTTGCATGGTCTTGACCAGCAATAATTTTATCCATTACCTCCACACCACGTGTAGATCCAATTCGACACGGCGTACATTTACCGCATGACTCCACTGCACAGAACTCAAAGGCATATCGCGCCATTTTAGCCATATCAACGGTGTCATCAAAGGCAACAATACCGCCGTGACCAAGCACAGCCCAAATTTCTGAAAACTTCTCGTAATCTAAAGGCGTATCAAATTGTGATTCAGGCAAATAAGCGCCCAATGGGCCACCCACCTGAACCGCACGAATAGGCTTACCAGAAGCCGAACCACCGCCAAAGTCGTAAAGTAATTCGCGTAAAGTAATGCCAAAGGCTTTTTCAACTAAGCCGCATTGTTTGATATTGCCTGCCAATTGAATAGGTAAGGTACCGCGTGAGCGACCCATGCCGAAATCTTGATAAAATTTGCCGCCTTTGTCCAAGACAATAGGCACGGTTGCCAATGAAATCACGTTATTCACAACCGTTGGCTTACCGAACAAACCTTCAATCGCTGGTAGTGGCGGTTTGAAGCGAACTAAACCACGCTTGCCCTCTAAGCTTTCAAGTAAAGAAGTTTCTTCACCACACACGTAAGCACCGGCCGCGCGACGTACTTCTAAATGAAAACGCTTACCGCTACCGCAAATATCATCACCTAGGTATCCAGCATCATAAGCATTCGCAATCGCTTCATTGAGCGTGACTAAGGCATCTGGATATTCTGAACGAAGATAAATATAACCTTGCGTTGCGCCCACGGCTAAAGCTGCAATCGTCATGCCTTCTACCAGCACCAGCGGATCACCTTCCATAATCATGCGGTCAGAATAAGTCCCTGAGTCGCCTTCGTCCGCATTACAGACAATGTATTTTTGATCGGCTGGCGCATTCAGCACCGTGTTCCATTTAATACCTGTTGGGAAAGCTGCACCCCCACGACCACGCAAGCCGGAGTCCGTAACTTCTTTCACAATTTCTGCACCGGACTTAGCCAAGGCATTTTTTAAGCCTTTGAAGCCATCATGCGCTACATAATCTTCTACAGAAACCGGGTCAGTAATACCAACGCGGGCAAAAGTTAGACGCTCTTGATTTTTCAGCCATTCAATTTCATCAGTTAAACCAAGATTGAGCGGATGTGCACCGCCTGTAATGAAGTCAGCATCAAATAAACCGGCCACATCTTTTGGCATAACAGGGCCGTAAGCCACACGACCTTTGGCTGTTGCCACTTCCACCATGGTCTCCAACCAAAATAAACCACGAGAGCCGTTACGAATTAAATTGATCTCAATACCACGCTTTGCCGCTTCAGCTTGGATATTGGCAGCCACTTTATGGGCACCCAATGAAAGCGCACTAGAGTCTCTGGGGACATATACGTTAATAGTCATTATGCACTTCTCGCTTCAGCAATCATTTCATTCATACGGTCCACATCCACACGACCACATACTTGATCATCCATTGACACTGCAGGAGAGCAAGCACAGTTCCCCAAGCAATAAATAGGTTCTAGCGTAATTGCGCCATCTGCTGTTGTTTGATGATAATCCACACCCAAAGTTTTCTTAACATACGTCTCAAGATCAGCTGAGCCCATCGCTTGACAGGACTCCGCACGACAAAGTTGTAGGATATGCTTGCCAGGTGCATGCGTACGAAAGTGATGGTAAAACGAAACAACTCCATGCACTTCGGCCACCGACAAATTCAGTCCTTTCGCAATCCTGGAATAAGCGGATTCTGGCACATAGCCAATATCATCCTGTATGGCGTGAAGCAAAGGCATTAGTGCGCCCGGAACATTCACATGAGCTTCGATGTGCTTATCAATACTCACTAAATTTTCATTTAACACAAATCATCTCCAAAACTAACGTGTCGGCAACTTCTTTTATGACGCAAATAACCTGAAAAAGTTACAATTTAATTACATTATTGTATCAATCATTAAGTTATTTGTGTTCAGTATCGGCGCCGAAAAGTGATAAATATTGATAAAAAAAATTACTTAAATTTGATGGTTGAGCAGGTCAATGGTTTTAAAAAAATTCCACAATTTAAAACGATCAATTAAAACGTTTGAAAAAAGTAAGATTAAAAAAGTATAGGGGCTTTATTTTGTTTTAAATTAAGGTAAAGTTGCAGGTGGTAATTAAGCAACATGGCGCATATAAATATTTTATAAAAATCACGGAGATAATAAGAATGAGTTTAGATCTATTAAAAGGCATGGGCGTGAAAATCCCTTTCAAAGCCAAATATGACAACTTTATCGGTGGCAAATGGGTTGCACCCGTTAGCGGCGAATACTTTGATGTTATTACACCGATCACAGGCCTGCCATATACCAAAGCAGCACGCTCAGGCGCCGCTGACGTCGAGTTAGCACTTGATGCTGCGCATGCAGCTGCAGATAAATGGGGCAAAACATCAGTGCAAGAACGCGCTAATATGTTACTCAAAATTGCTGATCGTTTAGAAGCTAACCTTGAATTATTAGCAACTGCTGAAACGATCGACAACGGCAAACCTATACGTGAAACATTAAATGCTGATATTCCATTAGCCATCGACCACTTCCGCTACTTTGCTGGTTGCTTGCGTGCGCAAGAAGGCACATTAAGTGAAATCGACGACACAATGGTTGCTTATCACTTCCATGAACCACTAGGCGTGATTGGCCAAATTATTCCTTGGAACTTCCCAATTTTAATGGCTGCATGGAAACTAGCACCAGCTGTGGCTGCTGGTAACTGTGTTGTTATGAAACCAGCTGAATTCACGCCAATCAGTATTTTAATTTTAATGGAATTAATTGCTGACATCGTGCCACCTGGCGTGATGAACATTGTGAACGGTTATGGCCGTGAAGTTGGCGCACCACTTGCTAACAGCCGCCGTATCGCAAAAATCGCATTCACTGGCTCTACAGCAACTGGCCGTGTGATTGCACAAGCTGCTGCTGGCAACTTGATTCCTGCAACACTTGAACTAGGTGGCAAATCACCTAACATCTTCTTTGATGATATCGCCGCTGCTGACGACGACTTCTTTGATAAAGCCGTTGAAGGTTTGGTATTGTTCGCATTCAACCAAGGTGAAGTGTGTACCTGCCCATCACGTGCATTGATCCAAGAGTCTGTTTATGACAAATTCATGGAACGCGTATTGCCACGTGTTGCTGCCATCAAACAAGGCAACCCACTTGATCCAAATACAATGATTGGCGCACAAGCTTCTGCTGACCAATTGAACAAGATCATGTCTTACATGGACATTGGCAAACAAGAAGGTGCTGAATTATTGATCGGCGGCCAACAAAACAAACTAGGTGGCGATTTGTCACAAGGCTACTACGTTCAGCCAACGCTATTTAAAGGCCACAACAAAATGCGCATTTTCCAAGAAGAAATTTTTGGACCAGTGCTTGCTGTTACAACCTTTAAAGATGAAGCTGAAGCGTTGGAAATCGCTAACGATACCATCTTTGGTTTAGGTTCTGGCGTTTGGAGCCGTGACGGCAATCGTGCATACCGCATGGGTCGTGGTATCAAAGCTGGTCGCGTTTGGACTAACTGCTACCATGCTTACCCAGCACATGCAGCGTTCGGTGGCTATAAAGAATCAGGTATCGGCCGTGAAACTCACAAAATGATGCTTGATCACTACCAACAAACTAAAAACTTGTTAGTCAGCTACAGCCCTAAGAAATTGGGCTTTTTCTAACAAGCCTTTAGCATCGCCTAATTCAATATTGAATTAGGCATGTATTAAAGTTAGTATTGAGAGGCGGTTTATACCGCCTCTTTTTTTATTTGTTATTTGGAGTGGATAATGGCTGAACGTATTTCTGGAACCCCTTCTGCAATCGCGCTAATTCGCCAATTAACAGCACAGCATGGCCCGATTATCTTTTTTCAATCTGGTGGATGCTGTGAAGGTAGCGGCCCGATGTGTATGCCTGCTAATGAATTCCGCAAAACACCTTCAGATGTCAAAGTGGGAGAAGTGGATGGCGCTGCCTTTTATATGGGGCACAGCCACTTTCAATTTTCAGAGAATACACACACCATCCTTGATGCAATGGACGCGTCTAGCGGCTCATTCTCTCTCGACTGCGGCACAGGCAAAGCCTTTATCACCAAAGGCCGTTTATTTACGGATGAAGAGCTTAAAGACTTGTCACCTGTTGAGATAGGCTAACAGTGAGTTGCCTCTTCTTTTGTCCTCAATCTTAATTAAACATGAACTTTAGCCTTTCGAGGCGCATCCTAATCAATATGAAGTCCATTCGTAAATTTGTAGCCTTAATGCTCATGGTTTGGACACCACTGTTTTTTAGTGGTGCAGCTTATGCTGCAACGCAAATGGAATTAGCGAATGCAAGCTCACATCAAATTGTGCAGCCGCCACACGCCTGCCACCAAATGGATTCAAAAGAATCTAGTGGGCATCATGATACTCAACACCATGCTGGCGGTTCGAATTGTCAGCACTGTGGCTTCTGCCTAAGTTTTGCGGCACCGATCCATGAGAGCACAACCCACGTCACTTCTCAAAACTCCCCTTTAGCATCCTTCGCTATATGGGCTTCCTCTACGCATCACATCACCCCAGAAAATCGCCCTCCGATTGATGCTTAAAGCATCGTAATTTTTTAAATTATTTTCGGAGGCATCATGCATGCAAGACTATTTCTTGCATTGCTGCTATCAATCACATTTTCAGCACAAGCGGCTGCATTAATGGGATTCAAGGATAGCGCAATGCTAATGAGTGAGTTTTCTAACGATAGAAAAGAACTCATGCTTAACTACTCTCCAGCACTTGGTCATGCTTTTGGCGTTGAAACTATGTGGATGAGAGGCGACAAGCAAACCAACCTCATTACCAACATCAATTACGCAGGCCTCATCAAGCGCTGGAATATGCCAAATGGTCAAGCCAACTTATGGTTCATGACCGGCATAGGAGAAGCGTCTGGCGATTCAAGTGGATTCTCCTACTCACCAAGCGTTCAGTTTGATTATGAAACAACGCGCATCTATTTCTTAGCCAAGGCAAGAATAGTACGTGCCCCTCATATTCAATATGACACCTACAGCGTTCAAAGCGGTTTTTCTCTCTACGAAACAAGTTTTGAGGAAACTCAACCTTGGCTTGTCATTGAAGCCAAAACGTCTGAAAACATGATGACAAAAAATGAGGTGACGCCAGCACTTCGACTCATCAATCAAAACTACTTTCTTGAGTTAGGGATTACCAATCCATGGGATGCAGCGTCACGCACACCCCGACTCAATTTAATGCTTACTTTTTAATTAAGGACTGATCATGAAAAAATTATTTGTTATCGCAATCTTAGCCATTTTTACTAACACAGCATTTGCTGCAACTTCAATTCACGCTGAGGTGAAAGGGATGGTGTGTGCATTTTGTGCAAAAGGCATTAATAAAAAACTGCGCGAACTAGACGCTACCCAAGATGTTTGGGTGGACTTAAAAAGCCGTGTGGTAGTGGTTGAACTCAAAGACCAAAAAAACATGAGTTTAGAGGTTTTTACAAAAGTGATTAAAGACGCAGGCTACGAGGTGGCTAGTGTTGAATATATCAACAAGACACTCGTTGAAATCAAAGCTGACCATTCCCATGTGAAGGAGATGAAGTGATGAGCGCTCAACCTCAAATACTCTCAATTAAAAAAATGCTCGCGGTCAACTGGCTAATTCTTTTTACCAGCAGTGCAACGCTGATATGTTGCGCCATTCCTGCATTACTAGTGAGCTTAGGCTTGGGCGCAGTGATGGTTGGCCTGGCCAGCAAAGTGCCACAACTCATTTGGATTAGCGAGCATAAGCCACTTGTATTCGGTATCGCAGGAACGTTATTACTACTTGCTGGGCTGATGCAGTGGCGCGCTTCTAAGTTAGCTTGTCCAGCAGATAAACAGCTGGCCCAAGCTTGTATGAAGGCAAGAAAGATGTCGAATGTGATTTATGGCATCTCGTTACTACTATTTGCTATGGGTTCTTGGTTCGCTTTTGTTGCGCCCTATTGGATTGACTAATCCAAACTCAGCATCAAAAACTTGCCATTTGAAGTTAAAAAGGCTCAGAAGTTTGTTCTGAGCCCTTTTCTTTACTGCCAAACTTCAAGCTTATTCGTCACCACCGCCCATATTTGGCGTTGTAGTGATTTTATGAATCGCCAAGTCTGCTCCCATATATTCGTCTTCAACATCCATCCGAATACCGACCAACTTTTTAATTAAACCATAAACAATAAAGCCACCAGCCAAAGCAATTGCAATACCTAAGCCTGTACCAATCAACTGTGACATGAGACTTACATTGCCCATACCGCCCAACGCCTTAGCACCGAAGATGCCCGCCGCAATGCCGCCCCAGGCACCGCACAAACCATGCAATGGCCACACCCCTAACACGTCGTCAATCTTCCAGCGGTTTTGAGTGAGTGTAAATGCCCAAACAAACAATGCACCCGCCACAGCGCCTGTCACTAAAGCGCCGAGTGGATGCATCACATCTGAACCCGCACACACAGCAACCAAACCAGCCAATGGGCCGTTATGAACAAAGCCAGGGTCGTTTTTGCCCATGACTAATGCGGCAATTGTGCCACCAACCAGCGCCATTAAAGAGTTCATTGCTACTAGACCAGTCACACCAGTTAAGGTTTGCGCTGACATTACGTTAAAACCAAACCAGCCCACAGTAAGAATCCATGCACCTAAAGCCAAGAACGGGATGTTTGAAGGTGGATAAGCATGCAAGCGACCGTCTTTACTGTAACGACCATGCCGAGCGCCTAATAAAATCACAGCACCCAGAGCAATCCAGCCGCCCATCGCGTGCACCACAACGGAGCCTGCAAAATCATGAAACTCAAAACCGTAACTTGCTTTGAGCCATTCTTGAATGCCATAGTGATGGTTCCAAGCAATGCCCTCGAAAAATGGATAAACAAAACCAACTAACAAGAAGGTTGCGGCTAACTGAGGATTAAACTTTGCACGCTCTGCGATACCACCAGAGATAATTGCAGGAATGGCAGCGGCAAACGTGAGTAAAAAGAAAAACTTCACTAAGTCATAACCATTTTTTGCTGCCAGCACATCCGCGCCTTGAAAAAAGCTCACCCCATACGCTACGCCGTAACCAATAAAGAAATAGGCGATGGTCGAGATAGAAAAATCTACCATGATTTTGACCAATGCATTCACTTGGTTTTTACGGCGCACCGTGCCTACCTCCAAAAAGGCAAACCCTGCATGCATTGCCAAGACCATAATGGCCCCTAACAATACAAATAAGACATCACTCGCCGACTGAAGCGCTTCCATAAATTCATCCTCGTTTAAGTTTTTTTAATTATCTTGTTTAGGTCTGCCAATGCAAAGGTCAGCCTAAATTAACATTAATCCCTAGCAAAAACTAAGCCAGGTTTTATAGACCCTTGTTTTAAAATCAATTTATTTTCGATTAAAATCACAATGACGCACCAAAACAATGCAACTATCCGTGCAGCGCACTAATTAAGTGCAAAATCAAACCTATTGCACAACAGCACCCTTCAAGATTCATGCATGACGAATCTGCTTGGATTGTTTAAACTCTAAACATATTCTTTAATGAACAAATCCTTACCGTGGAAAATCTACTACTTATCATCATTGTGATGTTGGCCTGGTTCTGGTTCGACAGCATTTCAGCGCGTGATATGGCCATCGAAAAAGGCCACGACCTGACACATCGCACCAACTTACAACTATTAGACGAAAGCGTAGCATGTGTGCGTTTACGTTTAGGGCGTAATGCAAAAGGCCATGTGCAAATACTCCGCACTTATGAGTTTGACGTCAGCGCCAACGGTGGTGATCGCATGCACTGCCACCTTGTCTTGCTGGGGCGAGATTTGCAGTCTTGGTATATCCCACCTTACCTGGAGGCCGTTCATTAAAACGGCGAATCCATGATAGGTCGATTTGCTCCCTCCCCTACAGGGCCACTTCACTTTGGCTCGCTACTAGCGGCGGTAGCAAGTTATTGCGAAGCCAAGTCACAAGATGGACAGTGGCTAGTTCGCATGGAGGACCTTGATAAACCAAGAGAAATGGCTGGTGCTGCCGACCATATTCTACGCACGCTTGAAGCCTTTGGGTTCGAATGGGATGGCGAAGTTGTTTATCAGTCGCGGCGCAGTAGCCTTTATCAAGATGCACTATCTCAGTTACAAAAAAAATCCCTTATTTATCAATGCGATTGCTCGCGTAAAGAAATTGCAGACGCTTACAATCAAAGGCCTGCTCAGCATGGCATTGATGGTTTAATTTATCCTGGTACATGCCGTCATAAAGCAAAGATAAAACTACCACACGCAAGCCGCGTCGTTGTTGATTCAAATCCAATCGCTTTCACTGACGCAATTCAAGGCAATATTCAGCAAAATCTTGCACACGACATAGGCGACTTTGTATTAAAACGTGCTGATGGCTTATACGCCTACCAACTCGCCGTCGTGGTAGATGATTTCGTACAAGAAATTACCCACATTGTGCGCGGGGCGGATTTGCTCGACTCAACACCACGCCAAATTTATCTGCAACAAAAGCTGAACTACCCAACGCCACAATATGCCCACATACCAGTCGCTAGCAACACAGCTGGCGAAAAGCTAAGCAAACAAACTTTGGCGCCCGCTATCGATGTTGGACAAGCACCCATACTCCTTATTCAAGCTCTCAGCTTTTTAGGGCAACAACCTCCAAATGACTTATCCACAAACAGCCTCAGTGATATTTGGCTGTGGGCAAAACAACACTGGGGTATAAAAAAAGTACCCAGACAACGAAGCATCACGTTCAATCCATCATAATTTCAAGCCAAACCAAAAGTAATGTCATGATAAAATGCCGCGCATGACAACACTCAACACACCATCTACCGACCAACTCCACCGATTTGTGTTTGACAACACACCGATTCGTGGCAATACCGTCCATTTAGATCATACCTTTCGCACCGCATTGCAGCAAGTTGAATACCCAGTAGCGCTTAAAACAAAACTAGGCGAGCTAATGGCTGCAGCTGCGCTTTTAGCTGCCACGCTTAAGCTAGAAAATGGCGCACTGATTTTGCAGATTCAAGGCAAAGGGCCATTAAACTTATTAGTGGTGGAATGCAGCGCAGCACTTGAGATGCGCGCCACAGCGAAATGGCAAGGCGAAATTGGCAACCAAAGCTTTAGCGAACTCGTGGGTGATGGGCATTTTGTGATTACCTTAGACCCCAAAGACGGTGGTCAAACTTACCAAGGCATTGTGCCGATTGAAGGCGATAGCATCAGCGAAATCTTGCAAAACTATATGCAACGTTCAGAGCAAATTGAAACACGCATTTGGCTCGCCAGTGATGAAAACACTGCAGCGGGCATGTTGTTGCAAAAACTACCCGACTTGCCAGAACAAGATGCTGACGCTTGGGCAAGAACAGGGTTTTTAGCAGAAACCATCACCAATGAAGAGCTCATTACCCTCCCTGCTGAAACACTACTCACCAGACTATTCCACGAAGAGGATGTACGCTTATTTGACCCGCGTGACATTCACTTCCGTTGCAGTTGCTCACGCAAAAATGTCAGCAATATGCTCAAAATGTTAGGTCAAGCAGAAGTCGATAGCATTATTGAAGAGCGTGGCGAGATAGAAGTGAACTGCGATTTTTGTAATGCGGCTTACGTGTTCGACAAAGTCGATGCAGAACAGCTTTTTGCGGCAGATATCACGCCGCCCGTTTCAAAAACAAAGCACTAACTTCGTTCGTCCTGAGCTTGTCGAAGGATTTAGTAGTTCGACAAGCTCAGGACGAACGAAAAAACTAACAGCTAAAGCGTCTGCCTCACCCGCTCAAACAAACAAATTGAAGCCGCCGCGGCTGCATTGAGCGATTCAACACCTTCCGCAATTGGAATGGTGACATGATGACTCGCTGCCTTTTGCATCGCGCTACTTAGGCCATTGCCTTCGTTGCCAATCGCAATCGCGGTTGGGCCAGTTAAATCTAGCTTGTAGATAGACTCACCACGCAAAGTGGTGGCTAATACTTGTCCTGCAAAGTTGCTCGCCAGACCCACTAAATCAGCACGCTCAATAATGGGCAAAGTAAACTGAGCCCCCTGACCACCACGAAGCGCTTTTGGTGACCAAGCCTCTGTGCAGCCTTCCGACAAATAAACAGCTTCCACACCTGCCGCTGCTGCCGTGCGAAGCATAGAACCCAAATTACCTGGATCCTGAATGTCTTCCAGCATCAATACGAAGTTAGCTGCTTCTGGCGGTGAAATCGTTGGGGTTTTCACTAGGGCCAAGATACCCGTTGGACTTGCCACAGGCGCCAGCTCTTGAAACATTAAGGTTGGAAACATCACCGTCGGCACGTCTGCCAATTGCTGAATAAGATGCGACACCTCTGCAGTACTTTCACCTTCTGCAATAATTAGCAAACGAGGTTCACCAAACACCTCAAGATAAGTCTCAACCAAATGCGCGCCATCAAGCAAGGTTTCACCTAGCTTGCGACGCTCACGTGATGATTCAGCTAATTTTTTAAGCTGCTTAAATAGACTGTTATCGCGAGAAATAATGTGTTTGAATGTCATGGAGAGTTACTTAAACTTAATCGTTGTGGCATTTTAACTTAAACTGCCTACATGCATCCTATACAAAGACCATCCATATCATGATTAAACTTTACGGTTTTCCACAAACCCGCTCGGTACGCGTTGCATGGGCCTTAGAAGAAGCAAATGCCGAGTACGAATACGGACTCGTCAACTTACGCACAGGCGAACATAAACAGCCTGCATTTTTAGCGATTAATCCCTTTGGGAAAATTCCAAGCTTGGTTGATGATGGGCTAGTCATCAGCGAGTCTGCGGCAATCTGTACTCATATTGCTGAAAAATTTCCTGCGGCCAAGCTGATTCCAACTGATGCAAAAAGCAGAGCGGCGTATTTTCAATGGCTATTTTTTGTAGTTTCAGAGTTAGAGGTACATTTATGGACAGCGGCCAAACATGACCGCTTTCTACCCGAAGATAAACGCATCCCAGACATCGCAAACACCAGCTATTGGGAGTTTGAAAAAGCGGCGGCTATTTTAAGTACGCATCTTAAAGCACAGCCCTATTTGGCTGGCGACCAATTTAGCGCAGCAGATATCATTTGCGTTTCGGTTTTACACTGGGCACATCACGTCAAAGTGACGCTCGACGACACTTTACTGAGTTATATGAATCGAGTTTCAGAACGTCCTGCCCTCACCCGCGCCAGGAAACGTGAAGCCGATGCCACTTAAAGGAAAAACAAGATGAACGATAAAGAACTAGTCGCTTTTAAAGCAGCCAAGCTCGCCAAAAATGGCATGGTGATTGGCTTAGGCACAGGCTCTACCGCCAATTACTTTATTGAGCACTTAGCTAAACGCCAATCAGATGAAGGCTTGAGCATCAGTACCGTAGCCAGCTCCACAATTAGCGCCATCAAAGCAGAAAGTTGCGGGCTCAAGGTCGTCGCGATATCTCAGCTAAGTCGTATTAATTTATATGTCGATGGTGCGGATGAAATCACCCCCAATTTAAGCCTGCTCAAAGGCCGTGGGCAAGATTTGGTGATGGAAAAACTCCTCGCAAAAGCAGCGAATCAATTCATCGTAGTCGCTGATAAGGGTAAGCTTGTGAGCCGTATAGGCGAAAAATTCATCATCCCGATTGAAGTCATCCCTGACGCTTGGAAAATGGTCAAACACCAACTAGAAAAACATGGTGCAAAAGGTGATATCCGCCTAAATACTGGCAAAGACAATGTCGCTGTTAGTGCGCATGGTAGCTATATTTTAGATATGCATTTTCCTGAACACATCAGCGATGAAGCACTTAACACTTTACTCAACAATACAACTGGCGTTGTGGAACACGGCGTGTTTTATGGCATCGCTAGCCAAGTGTTGATTGCAGATAATGGCAATATTGAAGTGATGCTCACGCAAAAGCCTCTATAATGCCGCCATGTCTAAAAAAATATCGATAGAACGTGTTTTACATTCCCAAGGCTTTGGCTCACGTAAAGCCTGCCGCATCTTAGTCAGACATGATGCCGTGACCGTCAATGGCGAACCTTGTGATGACCCATTTGCAGAATTCCATACTGAAAACTTACACTTCACAGTCGATGGTGAACCTTGGCAATATCGCGAACAAGCTTACTTAATGCTCAACAAACCAGCGCATTACGAATGCTCACACAAAACCATTCATCACCCGTCGGTTTACAGCTTATTGCCACACGCTTTGGTTGAACGCGATGTGCAATGCATTGGTCGTTTAGATGAAGACACCACAGGGTTGATTTTACTTTCTGATGATGGCCATTTCATCCATCGCCTCAGCTCGCCTAAATGGAAAGTGCCAAAAATTTACGAAGTGTATTGCAAGCACCCTGTAGACGAAGCACAAATCAAAAATCTACTCGATGGCGTGCAACTCATTGATGAACCAGCACCGATTGCTGCGCTGGCTTGCGAGCAAGTCAGTAGCCACATTCTTCACATGACTCTAGCTGAAGGCAAATATCACCAAGTTAAACGCATGGTTGCCGCGAATAGCAACCGAGTAGAAGGCCTCAAACGTATCAAGATTGGTGAAGTGACGTTACCGAAAGACCTTGCTGATGGCGAATGGCGTTGGCTCACAGCGGAAGAGTTACATCTACTCACGCATACTGAAAAAATTTAATTACTAGCTAATCACGTAATACTCAGTATAATCAAGCCCTCCCTGTGCCATACCAATCAGCACAGCGGCCTAAAGGCGCCATGCGCCAACACTTTTACCTCTTATTTGTTAGTCTCGATTGGTGTTGTCTTAAAGGCAACAGACCACTTATAAATCTCCTTTAAGGAATTTACATTGTCTTCAGAAGTTACAAACCCTAGCCCAAATTTTAATGATTTAGGCTTAGCAGAACCTATTCTCCGCGCCATTAACGATGCGGGTTACACCACGCCCACCCCAATTCAAGTGCAAGCGATTCCACAAGTCCTCACGGGCGGTGATTTACTCGCTGGCGCACAAACAGGCACAGGTAAAACCGCTGGTTTTACTTTACCGATTTTGCATATCCTTAGCCAAAAACCAGTGGCTGACATAGGCAAAGGTCGCCCTCGCTGCCTCATGCTGACACCAACACGCGAGCTTGCCGCACAGATTGAAGAATCTGTTAAAACATATGGCAAATATTTATCACTTACTTCAACAGTCATTTTTGGAGGGGTGAATATCAATCCACAAATGTCGCGCTTAAGAAAACCTTTAGATATCTTAGTGGCAACGCCAGGCCGATTGTTGGATTTAGCTAACCAAAAGGCAGTCGATTTATCAGGCGTAGAGATTTTAGTGCTAGACGAAGCAGACCGTATGCTCGACATGGGCTTCATTCGTGACATTAAAAAAATCTTGGCATTATTGCCTAAAGCGCGCCAAAACTTACTGTTCTCAGCCACGTTCTCTGATGAAATTAAAGCACTGGCAGATGGTTTATTAAACAACCCAGGCTTTGTTGAAGTCGCTCGACGCAATACGGCTTCAGAACTCGTTGAGCAAACCGTTCACATGATTAGCCAAAGCTTTAAGCGTGAACTAGTCAGTCACTTAGTGTCGCACAATAACTGGCAACAAGTATTAGTGTTTACCCGTACAAAACACGGCGCAAACCGCTTAGCTGAAAAATTAGTGAAAGATGGCATTGAAGCCGCAGCCATTCATGGCAATAAGAGCCAAGGCGCGCGCACCAAAGCTTTGGCGCAGTTCAAAGACGGTACCGTACGTGTATTAGTGGCTACCGACATTGCCGCACGCGGTTTGGATATTGATCAATTGCCACAAGTCATTAACTTTGAGCTGCCTAATGTGCCTGAAGACTACGTCCACCGCATTGGTAGAACTGGTCGCGCAGGGAGCAGTGGTGCCGCGGTTTCATTAGTTGACCGTGAAGAATTAAAGCTACTCAAAGACATTGAAAAGCTGATTAAGCGCGAGATTCCAAAAGTGCCAGCTGATGGCTGGGTGCAGCCTGAAAAAGCGGAACCAGAAGCCCCCCGTGCACCAAGGCCTCAGCAACGCCGTCCACAAAACGCAGGCGCTAAACCTTCACAAGGTAAGCCACAACACAACCGCAATAAGCCACAAGGCCAACGTTCAGACAAAGCACCTTTTGACGGCAATAGAGTGCCAGCACAAATCCCCTCGACTAAAAACATGTCAGAGGCCGCGCGTCATCAAGCCATGCCACAGCCTGCTTTATTTGCGCCTAAACCGCAAAACAGAGGCCCTAACCCAAATGCAGGACGTAATACCAGCCGCAACAATGGCGGCAGTCGTGGTGGCCATACAGGCGGCGGCGGACGTGGTCGTTAACGCAATATAAAAGGAGTCCTTATGTTAAGAAAATTGGTGTTAATCGCTATGCTTTTGCTTATTTCCTGCACAGGTGATGATGCGAAATACAAAGCGGTTACAGGGTTTGAGGTAGATAAATATCTTGGCACTTGGTACGAGATAGCACGCCTTGATCATAGCTTTGAACGTGGATTGGATAAGGTTTATGCGGAATATAGCTTACGTGAAGATGGTGGCTTAAAGGTCATCAATCATGGCTTTGATACCAAAAAGCAAAAATGGAATGAAGCCATTGGTAAAGCATACTTCGTAGAAACACCAGATATTGGGCGCTTAAAAGTATCATTTTTTGGCCCATTTTATGGGGCATATACAATTGTTGAGTTAGATAAAACATCCTATAGCTATGCGCTCGTGACGGGTGGCGATGATTATTTATGGATACTCTCTCGCACACCGCAAATGTCTTACATTGTTAAACAGCAGTTGATTGCGAAAGCCAAAGCGCTAGGCTTTGCAACCGATAAGCTGATTTATCCGAACCAATAGCTAAAAATGCTAACCATTAAGAAAGCGCAGTGCATTTCTGACTGCGCTTTTTTATTTGCTGAATTGCTAGCTTTACTTGACTGGCGTCACCACAAAGCCAGACGCGCGCAAACGACCTAAAATGCCACCGTCGCCTGCCAAGTGCGATGCGCCTACCGCGGCAAACACGGCTTTGTCTTTTGCCTCAGATACAAGGCCTTCCGCCATGCCAGCATTACGCTCATCAATCAATTTAACGCGCATATTTTCCCAAACCGCTTTCGGTAACATGCCCCCAGTAATCTTGTCATCGAGGTCGATAATTTTCTTCAAATCCCCAGACTGATAAGCCTTTAGAAGCTTTTCATAATCACGCTCTTTGGTTTTTTGGCTCCGCTTGAGTACCGCACGTAACATGATCATTTGATCTTCCATGCTCACACTATCAAGTACTGAAAAATGCTCACGCGTTTTTTCCAAACCAACGATTCTTTTGAACTGCTCTTCTGCTTTTGCCATCAACAACTCATCCATTGAATAAAGCGCTTTAGGCTTAGGCAAATCAAAGATGACAGCAAGTAGCCAAGGCTTCATGCGCATGGCGGCTTCAATATGCATAGAATGAAAATCAGCCAGTTCACGTACTTGGTCGAATTCTTTCTCCGTCATCATTTCAGCCACTGTGCCCTGCTTCATCATGAATATAGAAGGGTCACGTGGCGGTAGCGTTTCCATCATAAACGCTTCGCTTTGATTAAAGGCTTCAAGGATTTTAGGTGAGAACTCAGTGACGCGTTGATCGTCGGTATGCATGGTGCCGAGCAAGTAGCTCACCTTGCCGCTTGGCGCTTCGAGCTTCCAAAGCAAACCATTATCAGCAGCAAAAGTGATATTAGCGCTGACAATAAGCATGACAGCCAATGAGAATTTAGAGAAAAATGAACGCACGGGATAGCCCCCAATCATGAAATGTAAAAGTCTGACAGACAACAAGCGCAGCGGTTCAATCAAGCTTAACGAGAACGTCGAAACGGCTTCCCTATTTCAAGCTTCTTACCCTTCACTGGGGCGGCAGGCGCTGCAATAGCGCGTTTTTTGCTCGCCACTTGCACAGGGCGCGGCGGTGTTTTATCTAGCGGCTGCCAAGCAGGAATTAAGCAATGTTTGCCGTTACCGATCAAATCCGCACGTCCCATGTTTTGAAGTACTTCACGCAGTAGCGGCCAGTTTTTTGGGTCGTGGTAGCGAATAAAGGCTTTGTGCAAACGGCGCACGCCACCCGCCTTAGGAATAGGCACTTCTTCGCTGTCATCCGTCACTTTACGCAATGGATTTTTACCTGAGTGATACATGGCCGTTGCCATCGCCATTGGCGTTGGGGTAAAGGTTTGTACTTGGTCTAACCTAAAGTCATACTTCTTGAGCCAAAGCGCAAGATTCATCATATCTTCATCGGTCGTGCCAGGATGCGCTGCGATGAAGTAAGGAATCAAATATTGCTTTTTGCCCGCCTCTTTTGAGAAGCGCTCAAACATCTCTTTAAACTTATCGTAAGCGCCCATGCCCGGCTTCATCATTTTAGAAAGCACATTCTCTTCAGAATGCTCAGGCGCAATTTTTAAATAGCCGCCAACATGGTTTTGCACTAATTCTTTGACATACTCAGGCGAAGTTACCGCCAAGTCGTAACGCAGGCCAGAACCCACCAGAATCTTTTTAATACCCTTGAGGTTACGTGCTTTGCGATAAAGCTGAATCAAGGCCGAATGATCGGTATTCAGGTTTTCACAAATGCCAGGATAAACGCATGAAAGCTTGCGGCAAGATTTTTCAATCTCAGGCGACTTACACGCCATGCGGTACATATTCGCAGTTGGCCCGCCAAGGTCTGAAATCACACCCGTAAAGCCATCGACTTTATCGCGAATTTCTTCCACTTCTTTCAAAATACTTTCTTCAGAGCGGCTCTGAATAATGCGACCTTCATGCTCAGTAATCGAACAGAAAGTACAGCCCCCAAAACAGCCACGCATAATGTTCACTGAAAAACGAATCATCTCCCAAGCAGGGATTTTTGCATCCCCGTAGACAGGGTGTGGTCTGCGGGCATAAGGCAAATCGTAAACGTAATCCATCTCTTTGGTAGTCAGAGGAATCGGTGGCGCATTAAGCCAGACTTCACGATCACCATGCTTTTGAACCAATGCACGCGCATTACCAGGGTTGGCCTCTAAATGCAGTACACGAGAGGCGTGCGCATAGAGCACTGGGTCTTTGACAACATCTTCATAGCTTGGCAAACGAACCACTTGAAAGGCGCGATCCGCTTTCGGTTTGCGAACGATTTGTACAGCTTGCGTGCCCTCTGGCAAAGCGACATCGTCTTTTTTTGCCTCAGTCTCACAGCTAGTGCCAGCACCCATTTTCATTTCATAAGGATCAATCGGCGCTTCTAATTTACCTGGGCGGTCTAGATTAGTTGAAGCAACTTCTTGCCAACCTTCTGGAATTTTTTTCCGTAAGAAAGCTGTGCCGCGAATATCGGTAATATCCGCAACATTTTCACCTTTACCCAAGCGGTGGCTGAGTTCAATCAATGCACGCTCAGCGTTGCCGTATAACAAAATGTCGGCTTTAGAATCCACCAGCACAGAACGACGTACTTTGTCAGACCAGTAATCATAATGCGCGATACGGCGCAAACTGGCTTCAATACTCCCAATCACCAAAGGCACATCCGAGAATGCTTCACGACAACGCTGTGAGTAAACTAGCACCGCGCGGTCTGGACGCTTGCCAGCAGCCGCATCTGGGGTATAAGCATCGTCAGAGCGTATCTTGCGGTCTGCGGTATAGCGATTCACCATACTATCCATATTGCCTGCGGTAATCCCAAAGTAGAGATTAGGTTTACCCAACGCCTTAAACGCCTCAGCATCTGACCAATCCGGCTGTGAAATAATCCCAACTCTAAACCCTTGTGATTCAAGCAAACGGCCAACCAGCGCCATACCAAAGCTAGGGTGGTCGATATATGCATCGCCCGTGATCAAAATAATGTCGCAACTGTCCCAACCCAAATCATCCATCTCTTCACGAGACATCGGCAACATTTTAGACGTGCCAAAACGCTTAGCCCAATAAGGACGGTACTGAGTGATCGGTTTTACGGTAGGAATAGTATTGATTTGCATAAGTTGAGTATTTTACTCTGGAATGGCTATTTTATAAAATCTAATGCGTGTTAGGGCTCGTTGTGCGAATAACGTTCGCCAAATCATCCCAATTACCGTCTGGCTTTGGCGCATATTGGCTAATATCCACTCGCGTGGCAGTAAACTGACCTTCGTACCATAGCGGCACATAAGGCAATTGCTGATGAATAATCTTGGTGGCGGCTTGCCAATCGTGCTTGGCTAACAAAGCGTCTAGCTGCGCATCGCTAAAACGACCACGGTTAAAACCTTTAGGCGGGGCATTATCTGAGCCAAATGCTTTTGCGTAAATGTCTGGGGTGTTGATCCCGACCCAAGTGAGCCCGAATAATTGAAAATGCCCTTGTTTCACATCCTCAAAAAACGTGCCCCAATCTAAGCTTTTAATCTCAAGCGCAATGCCCGCCTCAGCCATTTGCGCTTGCATAATCGTGGCGAGACGCACACGCTGGGCATCGGTAGAGGTTTTATAAACAAGATGGAGTGGCAATATCACGCCCGCCTCTTTTAGCAGCTTTTTGGATAGCGCTGGGTTGAACTCATAAGAAGCAAGCTTGGCGTTTCCCGCCCAATGCTCAGGTGGCAAGATGGCTCCTGCCTCACGTGTGCCGCCAACCAAGACCTGCTGGATAATCTCTGATCGGTCAATCGAGTGTGCAATCGCCCGTCGCACTTTTATATTCGCCAACGTTTTGTCTTGTAGATTAAAGCCCAGATAAGAAAAGTTGGCGCCATTGCTTTCAGTCACGTTGATATTGGGCTGTGTTTTTAAATAACGCACCAACTCCGGTGGCAAATCACCTTGCAGAATATCCACTTCACCCCGCATGAGCTTAAGGATACGCACGGTGGGGTCTTTTACTTCTAACAAGGTAATAATTTGACTATCGGTCACGCGCTTTAATTGGAGGGTATTTGTCCAACTTACAAATGCTAGCGCCCCACTACCTAACGGATTGTGGCTAAAATCACGCCCGGCTACAATCTGACTTGCAGGCAATATACCGATGATCAGTTTAGCTGGGAAAGCGCTATCGGCCGCTTTCAAGTAAATATCCAGGCGTGCGCCATCTAATGTTTCGATGCGACGAATATTGGTAAACTCAGCCGAAAGTGGAGAGTCTTTTAATGCAAGCAAGGACTCATACGTCGCTTTTACGTCTTTGGTTGATAATTGACTGCCATCATGAAATTTTCGCCCGGCCTCACCCAATTTAAAACGATATTGAGTCGGGCTAATCATCTGCCAAGTCGCCAAATCAGCGACTGGCTTTGAACTAGCATCAAAACCAACCAATGAACGATATAGCAAGCGATTAACACGAACCGATGCGGCATCGGTAGCATAGCGAGGGTCTAGATTGATCGGTGCTTGTGCGACTGCCAAACGAATGTTTTGTCGTTGATTCGCTTCTTGCTTATGACAAGCTGTTAGGCTAATGAGCAAACAAAACAAGAAACAAAAAAACTTAAACATCATGTTGTTTAACGCTCAAACAAAGCGATAGACTCCACATGCGAAGTATGTGGAAACATATTAATTACTCCAGCAGCGACCATACGATAGCCTTTTTCATTCACCAAAATCCCCGCATCACGCGCCAAGGTCGCTGGGTTGCAAGACACATACACCATGCGCTCTGGACCAAAGCTAGCATCATTAGGCAAAGCGCTGACCAAAGCCATTGCACCATCGCGTGGCGGGTCGATCAGCCATTTATCAAAGTGGCCTAAGTCTTGTAATAACTCAGGCGTCATATCGAATAAATCTGCTTCGGCAAACTCCACTTGCTCAGCAAGCCCATTTAAAGCCGCACTTTCACGCGCACGTTTAACTAATACTTCCAAGCCTTCCATGCCCAATACAGTCGCCCCAGATCGTGCAATCGGCAAAGTAAAATTACCCAAGCCACAGAAGAAGTCAGCAATCTTTTCACCCGCTTGTGGGGATAACAATTGCATGGCGCGGCGCAGCATCACTTGATTGATATGCGGGTTGACCTGCGTAAACTCAGTGGGGTTAAACGGATAAGTTAAATCGAACTCAGGCAATGAATAGCTGAGCTTGGCGCCATCTAAGGGGTAAAAAGGCTGAACCGTATCTAGTCCTTTAGTTTGCGTCCACACTTGCACATCAAATACATCCGCAAAGGCTTTAAACAATGCTTCATCTTTAGCGTCTGGCGTTTCCATCACACGGAAAACCAACACGACCGCATGCTCACCCACCGCCAGCTCGATTTGCGGAATAGCATCACGAATGCTCATTTGCACAATCATTTCTTGTAGTGGCGTAATCAAAGCAGAAATTCGCGGTGGCAAGACTGCGCAGCTATTCATGTCCGCCACAAAAGGCGTGGACTTTTCATTAAAGCCAACCAATACGCGGTCTTTTTTAGCAACGTACTTCACACGCAAACGCGCTTTGTGACGATAGCCCCAAGCTGGGCCATAAATTGGTGGCAACAGACTCTCTGGCTTTACTTTGCCGATATGGTGTAAATCATTTTCCAGTAAGCGTTGCTTAGCCGCGACTTGCGCAGAAAAATCCAAATGCTGGAGCGCACAGCCGCCACACATACCGAAGTGGGGACATTTTGGTGTGACACGCAAATTTGAGGCTTTTAACACTGACTTAGTTTCAGCAAACTCATAGCTAGATTTAATACGTGTTGATTGGTAAGTCACCGTCTCATTAGGCAATGCGCCGCGAATAAAGATAGCTTTACCATCAACATGGGCAACGCCCCGCCCCTCTTGGTCTAGAGATTCGATGAGGGCTGTGCCAATAGGATTTTCAGATTTGAATTTTTTACGAGAACGCATGACGGATAAACTTTACTACTCAATGGGGGTTAAAAATGCTTAAGACTTCCAAGCAGCCATAAACTCTTGCCAGTGCGAGGCAGCATCTGCATTTAAAGTGTCACGCACGAGAGAAATCTCGCGATCATAAGCAACTTGGTTAAGCTGGCCGCGCATGAATTGGAATCGCAGATAAACCAGATAGGTATTCACTACATCGGTCTCACAGTAGTTGCGGATCGCTTCAATTTCGCCTTGCTGATAAGCATCCCACACCTTACTACCATCCATACCCAACTTACCTGGAAAACCACATAACTGTGCCATGTCATCCAAAGGCGCATTCGCACGACCTTGATACATCGCGAGTAAATCCATTAAATCAGTATGACGTGCATGATAGCGGCTGATGTAGTTATTCCACTTAAACTCTTTGTCGTCCTCGCCCATATCCCAATAACGCGGCGCTTGAACACCATTGACGAGTCCACGGTAGTGCAAAACAGGGAAATCGAAACCGCCGCCATTCCAAGAGACAACATTCGGCGTGTATTTTTCAATACCATCAAAAAAGCGCTTGATAAGCTGGCCTTCAGGTTCGCCTGGTGCGCCTAAAGACCACACTTTAAAAATATCGGCTTCACGAAGCACGCAAGAAATCGCCACCACACGATGTTGATGCAAAGGTAGAAACTCGCTGCCATTATGTTGACGGCGTTGATGAAAAGCAATTTTTGCCACATCGTCAGCAGAAGTTTCTGCAGGCAAGCCAAGCAAGCCTTTTAAGCCATCGGTATCAGGGATGGTTTCAATGTCAAAGACTAAGGTTGGAATCATGCTGGGAAAACCCCAGTTGAAAGGTAGCGGTCACCCCTATCGCAAACAATAGAAACAATGACTGCGTTCTCCACTTGTTTAGATAATTGAAGCGCAGCGTATAGTCCACCCCCAGACGAGATTCCTGCAAAGATACCCTCTTCAGCCGCCAATCGACGGGTCATTTTTTCTGCATTCGCTTGGCTCACATAAATCAATTCATCAACATTTTTAGCATCGTAAATCGTTGGCAAATAAGCTTCTGGCCATTTACGTATGCCAGGAATTTGCGCACCTTCTTCTGGCTGAACACCAATAATTTGAATATTAGGATTCTGTTCTTTTAAGAAGCGCGAAGTGCCCATAATCGTGCCTGTGGTGCCCATACTCGCTATAAAGTGGGTGACTTTTCCTTCGGTGTCACGCCAAATCTCAGGGCCGGTGCCTTCATAGTGTGCCAAGGGATTATCTGGATTACCGAATTGGTCAAGTACGACACCCTCGCCTTCGGCTTGCAGTTTCATCGCTACATCACGTGCCAGCTCCATGCTGCCATCTTTAGGCGTCAGCAATAACTCAGCCCCAAACGCCTTCATAGTTTGACGACGCTCTATACTTTGGTTTTCCGGCATCACTAACAGCATTTTGTAGCCCTTCATCGCTGCAGCCATTGCCAAAGCAATGCCGGTATTACCTGAAGTAGCTTCGATTAAGGTGTCGCCAGGTTTGATATCACCGCGCGCTTCAGCGCGTGTAATCATCGAAAGCGCTGGACGATCTTTAACAGAGCCCGCAGGGTTGTTGCCTTCAAGCTTCACCAAAATAGTATTGCTGGTATCTCCAGGAATGCGTTTTAGTTTGACTAAAGGCGTATTGCCGACAAAATCTTCTAAATATTTGTACATAAAATTTCTTCTAAATTCGTTTTTTAGCTAATAACAACGCGTAGGCCGCGATACTTAAAAAAGCGATTAAAGCCAATTGCGGAATACTTAATCCAAGAAAAGTCCAATCAATTGAAGCGCAATCGCCTGTACCGCGAAACACTAGCGTGAGCGCTTTTTTAAGCGGGAAGTTCTCGAACATATAATCAAAACCAACGCCGCAATCTACTAACATTTCATCTTTATGCACTTGCAAATACCAATGGCGAATAGCCACACTAGCGCCACCAAGCGCTGTGAGTGTTTGCAATAAAGCATATAACTTTACCCAAGTTGGCTTTTGCGGATTGTGAATTGCCGCTATTAAAAACAAAACCCCTAAGCCCATCAACACAATCCGCTGAGAAATGCAGAGCGGACAAGGCTCTAAATTGTGTTGGGTTTGAATCACCAAAGCCAAGGCCACTAGGCCAAAGCTCGCGAAAAAGCCTAATAAATAAGCGGCGCGGCAGTTCAGTATTTTATTCAACATATTTAAATCCAATCAGTACAAATAGCAGCGTGCTCATCCTTTATAATAACGAGCAACTAATTAGCCTAGATTGTAACGGATAAAGCCCAATGATAGACACAGAACAAGCGAGTATTGCTTCACCAAAAGTGCTAACCGTCAGCGAATTGAATCGTCTGGCAAAAGAGGTGCTAGAGCAAAGCTTTCCGCTATTTTGGGTATCCGGCGAAATTTCCAACCTCACCCGCGCGGCTTCTGGCCATTGGTATTTTTCCCTTAAAGATGCTGGCGCACAAGTGAGTTGCGTGATGTTTCGTGGTCGCAATAGCTACATAGATTGGACACCAAAGGAAGGCGATAAAGTTGAAGCGAGAGTGCTAGTAACCCTCTATGAGGCACGCGGTAGCTTTCAGCTCACGATTGAATTTTTACAACGTGCGGGTGCCGGCGCATTATTTGAAGCCTTTGAAAAACTCAAAACTAAACTTCAGCAAGAAGGTCTTTTCGACCCTGCTTTTAAACAGGCAATTCCTGCGCACCCCAAACAAATCGGCATTGTGACATCAGCTGATGCCGCTGCATTGCATGACGTACTCACCACATTAAGACGCCGTATGCCTAGCATCCCAGTGGTCATTTACCCAACACCAGTCCAAGGCAAAGGCGCGGCAACCCAAATTGCCAAAGCCATCAATAGCGCCCATGAGCGAAACGAATGTGATGTACTGATTGTTTGCCGCGGTGGTGGCAGCATGGAAGACTTATGGCAGTTCAATGAAGAAATTGTCGCACGTGCGATTGCCAATTGCCGTATTCCGACCATAAGTGGCGTGGGACATGAAACTGACTTTACCATTTGTGATTTTGTGGCAGATGCACGTGCCGCAACACCAACAGCCGCAGCCGAATTAGTGTCGCCATCAAGAGAAGCCTTATTGAACAGCCTTAAACAGCTGGGCTTGCAGCTTAATAAAAACGGCCAAGATCTGATCAACCAACGTGAACAAATGTTGGATTATCTTGCGCGCCGCCTAGTTTCGCCCTCACAACAAATCACTCAGCAAAAAAACCAGCTGGCACAAGTGTCACATCGCTTAACAATCGCTATTAAACAACAACTCCAAAATCAACAAAACAGCCTAAGTAAGCTAACACTGAATCTCCACCACCTAAATCCACAATCTGTCCTCACAAGAGGCTATGCGTTTGCCCAAACTAAAGACGGGAAGATCATCAATAAGAGCAATCAAATTAAGGCGGGTGATGCGATTCACTTGAGTTTTGGCGAAGGCCAGGCTGAAGCGATCGTATCAAAAACGTCGTAATTGCGAACAACGCCTCAGCTATTATCATTCTGCTATTGGTTTAGCGCTTAAGTTGATTGATAATACTGTTTTAAGTCTTCAAGCTACTTTTAATGTCATCATCAACGGCTTCCGGCAATCAAACAAAACTCTCTGCATTGACATTAGCTGCGCTTGGCGTAGTTTTTGGCGACATCGGCACCAGCCCGCTCTATACGATGAAAGAAGTTTTTTCAGTAGGTACACATCCCGTTCCACTTAATGAGGCCAATATGTTCGGCATTTTGTCGCTCATTGTTTGGGCGCTCATCATGGTGGTTTCAGTGAAATACGTGGCATTTATTATGCGCGCTGACAACCGAGGTGAAGGCGGCATCATGGCATTGCTTGCGCTCGCTTCACGCCATACTGGTTCTGATAAAAAAATGCAGCACACAATTATGCTATTAGGCATCTTGGGCGCTTGTATGTTTTATGCAGACGGCATGATTACGCCAGCAATTTCAGTGCTATCTGCCGTGGAGGGTTTAGAGGTAGCAGCGCCCGGACTTCATGCATTAATTATCCCGATCACGCTTATTGTAATTTTTATTTTATTTCTGGCTCAGAGCAAAGGGACAGCAATCGTTGGCGCGTTCTTTGGCCCAATCATGTTGCTGTGGTTTGGCACGCTAGCGGTACTGGGCGTCAACAGCATCATGCAATACCCATCTATTTTACAAGCACTTAACCCCTATTACGCCTATCAATTTTTCCATACTAGTCCATGGATTGCTTTTGTAGCGCTTGGTGCAGTAGTCCTCTCTGTCACCGGGGCTGAAGCACTTTACGCTGACATGGGTCACTTTGGCCGATTTCCCATTAGGCTAGCTTGGTTTGGCTTTGTTCTCCCATCGTTGATTATCAATTATTTTGGCCAAGGCGCACTGGTGTTGTCCAATCCTGAGACTGTCGAAAACCCTTTCTATTTACTTGCTCCAGAATGGAGTCTATTTCCCTTAATTATTCTGGCGACATTAGCCGCAGTGATTGCATCACAGGCCGTTATTACCGGTGCGTTTTCAGTCTCTCGCCAAGCATTGCAATTGGGATACTTGCCTCGTATGCACGTTGAACATACTTCTGAGAGCCAAGAGGGCCAAATTTATATGCCTCGCGTCAACTGGGGCCTAATGCTGGGCATCATGGTGTTGGTGCTTGGATTTAAATCCTCAGGCAATCTCGCTGCAGCTTATGGGATTGCAGTGACGGGTGACATGGTCATTACATCATTACTCGCAGGAATTGTTTTTCATCACATGTGGGGATGGGGGAAACTCAAAACTGGCGCATTAATTGCGACCTTCCTTGTTGTTGATGTGTCTTTCTTTACCGCTAATGTGCTCAAAATTCCTGACGGCGGATGGGTCCCTCTTGTAATTGGCATTGTCATATTCACGCTTATGGTGACTTGGAAAACGGGCAGATCACTGCTGTATGCTCATCTCAAAAATGATGCGATGGAGTTGACCCCGTTCATTGAAGCCATTGGCCAACATCCGCCCGCACGCGTCCCAGGCACTGCATTGTTCATGACACCCAATCCAGACGGCGTTCCTCATGCAATGTTACACAATCTAAAACACAATAAAGTCCTACATGAAAAAGTCGTGATTCTCACGGTGAAGTTTTCAGACTATCCACACGCACCAAAAGATGAACTGGTCGTCGTAGAAAAGCTTCCGCATGAGTTTTATAAAGTCACTGTTAATTATGGCTTCAAAGACGAACCTGATTTACCTCGAGATTTAGAATTGTGCGCAACACAAGGCTTAACGCTTGATGCGATGGATACCTCATTTTTTGTCGGCAAGGAAATTCTCATCGCTTGTGAAAGTCCAGATATGGCAATTTGGCGTAAGAAAATATTTATTGGTTTATTTAGATCTGCTGAAACGATTACCAATCAATTTAAGTTACCGCCCAACCGCGTGGTTGAGCTTGGTTCGCAGGTTAGTTTCTAAGAAGAAGCCGCTTGAAAGATTTGATCATGATAAAAACTCTCACCAAACCGTTTCACTTTTTACTGTTAGCGTTTATCTCAACGCAACTAATAGGTTGTGCAACAACCACAAATAAAGGCGCAGTAGGGATAGAACGAAGTCAATTTATGATGCTTTCAAGTAAGCAGGTTGAGAGTATGTCGCTGGCAAGCTACTCACAAACGCTTAAAACGGCCAGTGACAAAAAAACACTCAATACAGATCCTGCAACACTAGCTCGCGTTCGAACCATTTCAGACCGCTTGATCGCACAAGTACCTGTTTATCGTGCAGATGCTGCCAATTGGAAATGGGAAGTGAATGTCGAAAAAAATGATCAAGTTAATGCCTACTGCATGCCTGGTGGAAAAATCATGGTCTTTACTGGCTTGATCGAAAAGCTTAATGCAACTGATGATGAATTGGCGGCTGTGATAGGCCATGAGATCAGCCATGCCTTACGCGAACATGGTCGTGAGCGCATGTCTCTGGCTTACGCACAACAAGGTGGATTAGCCCTGCTAGCTGCTGTTATTGGCTCAAAAAGAAATGCCGCGACTGGCTTAGCGTTAGGTGGTGCGACATTGGGAACACAATTGTTTTTCTCCCTACCCAACTCGCGTACACAAGAAACAGAAGCTGATCGCATGGGCTTAGAGTTAGCTGCACGTGCAGGCTACAACCCAAACGCTGCGGTGAGCTTATGGACCAAAATGGGGCAAAATGGCGGCAAAAAACCCACAGAATTCCTCAGCAGTCATCCATCTGACAAAACACGTATTGATGACCTGACAAAGCTTATCCCAACGGTGATGCCACTTTACGAACAGGCAAAAGTTGGCAAATAAGCGCATTACCTGCTTCAAACTGACAGAATCAGGTAAAATGCCCCACTAAAATTTGTTTACACTAATATTTATTTTCACTCTTTTTTATATTATCGGAATTATTCATGAGCCAATTGCAAACCATCATTGAAGACGCTTTTGAGCGTCGCGCCGACATCAACCCAAGCAATGCTTCAGCAGAGCTTAAAGAAGCAGTTGCTAGCGTTTTAGTTGATTTAGATGCAGGTAAATTACGTGTTGCTTCACGTCAAGGTGACAGCCAAGAGTGGGAAACACATCAATGGCTCAAAAAAGCGGTATTACTTTCATTCCGCTTACAAGACAATGTATTGATGGATGGTGGTTGTACGCAATATTTCGACAAAGTTCCACCAAAGTTTGCGGATTACACAGAAGAAGACTTCAAAGCTGGTGGCTTCCGTGTGGTGCCAAACGCGATTGTGCGTCGCGGTTCATTCATCGGCAAAAATGCAGTACTAATGCCTTCATACGTGAACATTGGCGCTTACGTTGGCGAAGGCACCATGGTTGATACATGGGCAACGGTTGGTTCATGTGCGCAAATCGGTAAAAACGTGCACTTGTCTGGTGGCGTAGGTATTGGTGGCGTATTAGAGCCTGTGCAAGCAGGCCCAACAATCATTGGCGATAACTGCTTTATTGGTGCACGTTCAGAAGTGGTAGAAGGCGTAGTGGTTGAAGATAACTGCGTGATTTCAATGGGTGTTTACATCGGCCAATCAACAAAAATTTACGACCGCGAAACAGGCTCTGTAACCTACGGCCGTGTACCAAAAGGCTCTGTCGTTGTTTCTGGCAACCTGCCATCAAAAGATGGTAGCTACAGCCTTTACTGTGCAGTGATCGTGAAAAAAGTGGATGAAAAAACGTTAGGTAAAGTCGGCATCAACGAATTATTGCGCGGCATTTAATTCTTTTTAGCTATAAAGCAAAACAGCCCCTTAGTGGGCTGTTTTGCTTTATAGCGCTGCTTTTACTGTTAAAATAACAAGCATGAAACTTTACGGCATCCCAAATTGCAATACTGTTAAAAAAGCACGCACTTGGCTTGATGAAAACAGTGTTGCTTATGAATTTCATGACTTCAAAAAATTAGGCATAGACGAGGCCACAATCAAGCAATGGCTGACTCAACAGCCTTGGGATAAGTTGGTCAATCGTGCTGGCATGACCTGGCGCAACTTAAGCGATGCAGAAATAGCAACGGTCACAGACAACTTGAGTGCCATGCAATTAATGATGACTAAAACTTCTGTCATTAAGCGTCCTTTATTAGTCAAAGATGACTCCCTGCTTGCTTTGGGCTTTGACGAAGCGACATATCAACAATTATTTAATCATTAAAGTTACTCCTATGAGCAAAACGCTAGATTTAGCTAAAGACTTAATTTCAAGACAATCCAACACCCCGCTAGATGCTGGGTGCCAAGATTTAATGATTAGCCGTTTGGAGCCCTTAGGTTTCAACATTGAGCGCATGCGCTTTGGCGACGTTGATAACTTTTATGCACGCCGTGGCACTACTGGCCCATTATTAGTATTTGCAGGTCATACTGACGTCGTTCCTACCGGCCCTGTTGATAAATGGCATACGCCACCGTTTGAACCCACGATTAAAGATGGCATGTTGTATGGTCGTGGCGCTGCAGACATGAAAACTTCATGTGCTGCGTTCATTACCGCCATTGAAGATTTTGTTGCAGCACATCCCAATCACCAAGGCTCTATCGGCCTACTCATTACCTCTGATGAGGAAGGCGTAGCGATTGATGGCACAGTCAAAATGGTTGAAGCGCTCAAAGCGCGAGGTGAGCATTTTGATTATTGCATCGTGGGCGAACCGACATCGAATAAAGTTGTGGGCGACATGATTAAAAATGGACGTCGTGGCTCACTTTCTGGAAAATTGGTCGTTAAAGGCGTGCAAGGACACATTGCTTATCCACACTTAGTTAAAAACCCCATCCACATGGTCGCGCCAGCGATTAAAGACATGGTCGATACCGAATGGGATAAAGGTAACGATTACTTTCCGCCTACCTCCTGGCAAATTTCCAACATGAACGGCGGCACAGGCGCGACCAATGTGGTGCCGGGCGAAGTAGAGATTTTGTTTAACTTCCGCTTTTCAACGGCCAGTACAGAGCAAAATTTAAAAGAGCGCGTTTATGCTATTTTGGATAAACACGAACTGAATTACGACCTAGACTGGGAGTACTCACCGCCTTACATCACACCACGGGGCAATTTAGTGGAAGCTATTTCGGAAGCCATTCAAGAATGCTACGGCGTTAGCCCTGAGTTATCCACCACAGGCGGTACGTCAGATGGTCGTTTTATTGCCGACATTTGCAAACAAGTGATTGAATTTGGCCCACTTAACGCGACCATCCACAAACTGAATGAGTGCGTCGCTGTGGCAGATATTGAGCCTCTCAAAGATACTTACCGAATCACGCTTGAAAAACTACTATTGGCCTAAATTGGACACGATCAAGATGACACCTAATCACATCACAGAAGCTTTGCTCACCATACGCGATTGGGTGCGCTACAGCATGAGTCGATTAGAAGAGGCTGAAGTCTTCTTTGGCCATGGCACTGACAACGCCTATGACGAAAGCGTCTGGCTAGTGATGAGCGCGCTGCATTTACCTTTAGATACCTTAGACAACTTTTTAGATGCGCGTGTAACCAGAGATGAAGCCAAGCATTTGGCGCATCTGATTGAGCGTCGCGTCACAGACCGTACCCCAACCGCTTACTTGCTTCGCGAAGCATGGTTGAGAGGCTTTAAGTTTTACGTGGATGAGCGCGTGATTGTGCCACGCTCATTTATTGCAGAATTACTTGAGAATGGCTTACATCCTTGGGTTGAGTATCAAGAGATGGTGGAAAGCGCTGCTGACATTTGCACAGGTAGTGGTTGTCTCGGTGTTTTGCTGGCGCACGCCTTCCCTAATGCAAGTATCGATGTGGTGGATATTTCACCTGATGCCATTGCGGTTGCAAATATCAACATTACAAACTACGGCTTAGAAGAGCAAATCACCGCGATTCAATCTGACATGTTTACAGCACTTGCTGGCAAAACCTACGATTTGATCATTAGCAACCCGCCATACGTAGATGCACCATCAATGGCGTTACTTCCAACAGAGTATCGTAATGAACCACAAATCGCGCTGGGTAGCGGCACGGATGGTTTAGACCATACCCATACTTTACTCAAGGAGGCCGGGAATTATCTTAATGATGGCGGCTTGCTGATTGTCGAAATCGGTCACAACCGCGATGCTTTACTTGAGGCTTACCCTGACGTGCCATTCACATGGCTAGAAGTGGAATCAGGCAATCAGTTCGTGTTTCTTATTACCAAAGAGCAACTACCAAGTTCGATTTAATTTAAAGCGTTTGCGCCATACTTGCAGACGCACCACTCGCTGCTAAATCGCATCAAGATTGTTCAAAATTTTATCGGCATGTATTTGAATGTGCGTTTGATCTTCAATACTAATCTTAGAAAGATTCGCGGTCATTAACCGTGTCCTTGGATTTTGATTAAATGCAGCTTGATGCTTCATTAAAAAATTCCAATACAATGTGGTCATCGGGCAAGCTTGATCGCCATATCTCACTTCAGGCTTGTACTGACACCCATTGCAATAATTACTCATTCGTTTCACATAGGCGCCACTTGCGACGTAAGGCTTACTCGTAAAACGTCCACCGTTTGCAAATAGGGCCATGCCCACGACATTGGGTAACTCGACCCACTCAATTGCATCTACGTAGACAGCCAAATACCAATCGGAGACTTGTTGGGGCAATACTTCTGCAAGTAGTGCAAAGTTGCCTGTGACCATTAAACGTTGAATATGGTGCGCATAGCCATACTTGAGTGTTTGCCCGATAGCATCCTTCATACAGTTCATTTTACTGTCACCCGTCCAATACCAACTGGGCAAAGAGCGCTGATGCTGGTAAAAGTTTGCTTCTGCCATTTGCGGCATATCGAGATAGTAAATGCCTCGAACAAACTCTCGCCATCCAATAATCTGCCTAATAAAACCCTCTACTGTAGATAAATCTAAGGCATCGGTTTGGTAAGCCGCTAATGCACGCTCAATGACTTCTCTCGGATTAATTAGTTTAAGATTCAAGCTAGGCGAGAGCATAGAGTGCCAACCAAAAGGCGTTTCTTTCCACATGGCGTCTTGATAAGTACCAAATTGAGCAAGACGATGCGTCACAAAAAAATCTAAAGCCACTAGCGCCTGCTCACGGGTGACTGGCCAGGCGAAATGGGCAAGTGAGCCAGGGTGTTGAGGATAGCTTTTCTCAACAAACTCAAACACCTCACGCGTCATCGCATCCGGTTCAAAAACTACAGGATCCTGAATAAGACCTGGACCATTCTTTGAGTATGGCTTTCTATTTTGATCATCAAAATTCCACTGCCCACCCAAGGGCTGAGAATCTTCATCCATCAGTACCTGATGTTTTTTTCGCATATACCGATAAAAATACTCTAGTCGCAGCTCCTTTTTATCGGCTACCCACGCTTTAAACTCACTAACACTGCAATAAAAATGATCATCATGATGCATGATGAGTTCAATATCCAAGTCGCGTGCTAAATGCTCTAAGGAAATTTTTAGGCGATACTCACCAGGTTCGACGCATTCCAAGTGCGTGACTTGATTGTCTAAGATGTGTTGCTTGAGAACATCAACAATATTCGCGTCAGAATCTTTGATGTAAGTCACAGGAATATTTTGGGACTCAAGGGTTTGAGCAAAATGGCGCATCGCTGATAAAAATAATGCGATTTTGGCTTTATGTGACCAAACATAAGTGGACTCATGTCGAGACTCAATCATCATGACTTCATCTGTACTTGGATCAAAATTACGCAATGCCACGCTATTGAAATCCAGTTGATCACCCAGGACTAGTATTAATTTTTTCATACCCAAATTTTACCCGCTATCACTTTCATCAATGCTGTATATTCTTCTACAAGCTAAAAAAATCTCAAATAAGATGACATCACACAAAACCACTATTGGCATCGACGTTGGCGGCGTTAAAAAAGGATTTCATGCAGTCGCCAATCGCAATGGCTTGTATCTCGAGAAATTTCATTCAATTCATTCTGATGAGATTGCCGCCTGGGCATTAAGCCACAATCCATCAGCCATTGCTATTGATGCGCCGTCAATGTTCAGTCTAAAGAGCGAATCAAGAAAAGCAGAGCGTGATTTAGTCAGCAATGGCATGCGATGCTTTTATACTCCGACTAGAGCACTTGCAGCCAAAAGTCGCTTTTACGACTGGGTTTTTAACGGAGAGTTACTTTACCAAAAGCTTGGATTGCCTATTTTTATGGGTGAGGAAAATAAGGAAACATGCGTCGTTGAAACCTTCCCCCACGCTGTGCAAATGTCGCTTTGGGCTGGAGATTCAAACCCTGTGGGCAACAAGCGTTCCATTCGAGAAAGCACATTAGCGCTTAAGGCAAATTACGACACCAGTCAGCTTAGTAATATTGACTTCATCGACGCGGCGCTCTGTGCAGTATCAGCAGATTACTTTGCTAATCATCAATATATAGCCTACGGATGCAAAACCGAAGGCTATATCATCCTGCCAAAATCACCCTCAATTACGACTTAATTACTTCGCCTTTACCTTGGCGACAGCAATGCCTTTTAATAAATTAATCGCTTGAGAATATTGAAAGTCTTTATCCGTACCCGCTTCAAATTGATTAGTGTCAGCAAATTGCGTCTTTGGCTCACTCTTCTCAACAACAATTGCTTGCGCTGGTGACTTGGTCCCAGCATCTGAATCTTTTGGATTAACCAAATGGTTAGATAAATTAGCCTCTCGTCTTAATTTGGCATTCTCTTCAGGGCTAATCGCTGGGTCTTCTACCACAATATCAGGCGTGATGCCCTTAGCCTGAATGGAACGTCCGCTAGGCGTAAAATATCTAGCAATGGTTAATTTAACAGCAGAGCCATTACTAAGCGGCAATAAAGTTTGGATGGTACCTTTACCAAAACTTTGTGTACCCAAGACCTTGGCACGCTGATGGTCTTGCAAAGCGCCAGACACAATTTCTGAAGCAGATGCAGAGCCTGCATTCACCAATACTACCATTGGCACAGTTTTCATTTCAGGCGGAAGCGCTTTAAGGTAATCATCCTCTGGATTTGGGCCGCTGTAATTTCTAGGGTTTGCAAACAAGCGCATTTTTGAGTCATCTGAACGTCCATCTGAGTAGACGACTAAAGCATCTTTCTTGAGAAAAGCCGCACTCACTGCAACGGCTGAGCTCACAACCCCACCAGGGTTATTTCTTAGATCCAAGACCAAGCCTTTAATAGGGCCTACCGTTTTTTCACGAATAGTCATCAATGTTTTAGCTAAATCTTCACCAGTACGCTCTTGAAATTGGGTAATTCTAACGTATGGATAACCCGCATCTGTCAGCTTATATTTAACACTAGGATTTTTAATAATCGCGCGTGTTAGCGTGATATCCACTAGGCCAGTTTCTCCTTTTCGAGAAATACTGAGTTTAATTTGGGTATCTGGCTTGCCGCGCATCTTCTTAATTGCGTCACCAATCGTTAAGCCTTTTACAGAGACGCCATCGAGTTGCACAATCAAATCTCCGGACTTAATCCCTGCACGGTAAGCAGGGGTATCCTCAATAGGTGAGACTACTTTCACTAAGCCATCTTCCATTCCCACTTCTAAACCTAAGCCACCGAATTCACCGCCCGTTGCAATACCAAAATCTTTTAAGCCTTCGTAATCTAAATAAGTAGAATGCGGATCTAGGCCAGCAAGCGCACCTGCGATGGCATCATTAAATAATTTATTGTCATCAATATTGTCTACATAGTTGCTCTTGATGGCTGAGTAAACTTCTGTAAATTTTCTTAATTGATCTCGTGGATAATCATTCAATGTCTCAGTGGCAGAGAATGATTGCACACTGAACGCCATGAGTATTGAAAAAGTCAGGATAGATTTTGGCTTGAATAACATGTGTGAATCCCTAGCAATAGGTTGATTAAGTGACTGCATAAAGCACTATATAATTAAAAGTCAGCCTTGTTTATTGAAACTTCTAGATGATCTACATGCATTAGAGCAGTATTTAACATCATCCCAAACCAACTTCCATTTTTTTCGCCAGACAAATGGTCGATTGCAAGTAAGGCAAACTTTAGTTGGAAGATTTTCTTTTTTTACCATACAAACTTTACTCTAAAAACGCCATTGTTAGTCAAAGCAATATAGACTTAGTTCGCGCTTGAACTAAGTAATACGATAAGGCTCTTATATCCAATCTTTAAAACACCTCATATCATGACCCCCATTAAAATTAATATTCCCGTATCGAGATCTGAACGTATCAAAGAGATCAAAGCGCTGTTTCCTCATCATACGGGAGCCAACTTAAGGGAAGATTGGGTTGGTGGGCGCACTGAAGGCTTAAAAAGACTATCCAACATTAAACCTGAGCGTTACGAAAAATCTCGTAACTATCTCAATGGCGAAGTGACTTACTTGTCACCTTATCTGAGACATGGGTGTATTTCATTAGCCGAGGCGATCACTTTTGCCCAAGAAAAATCAACGAGAGGCAACGATAAATTGCTTTTTGAGTTCGCTTGGCGAGATTATTGGCGTCAAATTTGGTATCACGCTGGTGATCGCATCCATTCCGAAATGGAAGCACCTAAAGTCGAATTAAAGCGCAATTCACTCCCCCGCATTGTGAGCGAAGGGAACACCAAATTACCGTGCATAGACCACTTCGTTAACACCCTTCGAGAGACGGGTTATCTTCACAACCACGCAAGAATGTGGCTTTCTAGTTATCTGATTCACTGGCTTGGGGTTGATTGGAAAATTGCTGCAAATTGGATGCATGACATGTTACTTGATGGAGACCAAGCATCTAACACCCTCTCTTGGCAATGGGTAGCCTCCACTTTTGGTAGCAAGCCCTACTTTTTCAATCAAGAAAACCTGAGTAAATATACGGGCAATCAACTATGTAACGGCTGTCAGGCTGTTTGCCCCTTTAAGAAGAGCTACGAGGCGCTGGATGCCTCGCTTTTTAGACCAACCACAGCACCAGCAAGAATAACTTCGCCAGATTACTCACCAATAAACTTCAAGCATCCGGGAAATGCATCCGTTATTTTATTCACCGACGAAATGCTTTCGCCAGCGCACGCTCTTTATCAACGTAACCAAAAGAAGATATTCGTATTTGATCCAATACATTATAAAAACTGGTCATTGAATCGATTACAGTTTATGGCCGACTGTCTAGCTGAAATGCCGGAGGTGGAAGTATGGACAGGTGACACATTGGCGTTACTTGAGATATTAGGTTGCGGTCATGTAGAGACTCAGTCGACGCCAAATAGTATGTTAAGGCACTTATTATCTAAGTGCAGTGTTACGTATATTGAAGAACCTGCTATTTATTCCGACGTCACAAAAGAAAAGCTTCATGCAAGAGGGTTGATGCGTTTCTCTAAGTACTGGAATTTCGTTGGGGAAGAGATACTTAAACGTTGATCAGCACTGGTTTCACGAGATACGCGGCTGTTACAAGGCACGTCGTGACCACCACCGTAAGTTGAAATCTCAATGGAAGATACCAAGTGGGCTTAGCTTCAGACTTCATCAACTGCATGTCCATGAAAAATGAAATCACAAAGAAAATAGACATCACTATTAATCCATAGACTTGCGGTATTAAAAGTCCTATCCAAGCAACAATGGATGGAATCACACTCCATGAAAGCATCACATTACGCTTTTTAATGGGCATCTCTTTCACAATCATAGCAACGCCCCAATAAACAGCCCCAAGAAAACTTAAAATGACTGCCGCATAGCTAATGAGCAAGTTTCTCCAAACCATAAAATGATGATGATCACAGAAAAGAAATGCGGTTGGGATAATGAATGGCAACAAGCCTAAGTATCCAAGCAATCTTGGGGCAAAACTAGCGCGATTTATTTTCACAAGAACTTTCACAATTTATTTTAAACAATTTCGGCGCGTCTGAGCTTTCGGGAACTGACATATTCAACCTTAACGCCCTTTAAGTTGCAGTAATGCTTCAACCTCGTCATTGTCGAAATTAAGTTTAGCTAACAGACCCTTGTACGCTTCAACATCTGCTGATTTTCCTTGTTTCTTAGCAATGTTTGCCAAACTAGCGATACTCGCTGCATGGCTTGGATTGACCTTGATGATGCCCTGGAATATTCGCTTGGCTTCATCCAAGCGACCTGATTGTTCCTTCACTGCAGCATCATAGAACAGCGCTTCAATATCATTAGGCGCGATACTTAGCCATTGCTTGCTAATACTTGCAACCTCATCCCACTGTTCATTTTGAAATGGCAAAACAATTTGCATCCAATAAGGCTTCTGCTCCAAAGGCACATCCCAAAAAGCTGGTTGTGAATCACGACTAAATTCAAGCACTGGTAGATTGAGCGCAGCTTTTACCCACTTTACCGGAATGTTGTAAAAAAAAGCATTTCGTCCAGGGCTTTTAAAAGTACTGATCCCCACCACATTTCCCTTAGCATCAAACAAAGGGCTACCACTTGCCCCCATTTGAAAAGATGCTGATGTGCGAATGACCACACTGTCCTCAAATGGATAGAGTGCCTTAATTGTGCCCCAAGTCGTCAGTGGCTTAGGTGGCCCGCCAGGAAAGCCAATAGAAAATACCTCTTGTTCATATTGAAGATGCTCGCTATCGCCCAATGTAGCCGCCTTTAGTGGCAGATACATAAAACTCATGATACAAACATCATGTTTCCAATCAGCCTGAAGGCCTATTGGTTGATAAGTTTCCCCCATCGCACCAATGTTCATCCCAACTGAATCTGCTAACACGTGGCAATTGGTGGCCACTTTATTTTCAGCAACGACAATCCCAGTGCCAGTGCTTCTACCCCCACTCGCATTGACACTATTAATTTTGGTGATGCTAGATTTGAGTGCGAACGTGAGTTCAGTTGGTGGCGCGGCAAAAGCATCCATCGCGAGGCTGATTAAGGCAATTTGTAAAAAGATTTTTTTCATCACAAGGCTGATCCCTTAAAATAAACTAGCATCAATATATAGGCCTAGAGTAAGCATTGAAATCACGACCAAATGCAATACCACACTCAACTGGTGCAGCAGTTTAAAGCGACTAGTGAGTGCTAAATCTGTTGCTTTATTGATAGCGGGCGTGAGAAAAATAAAATGTAATGCAAAAACAAACCCCGAAATAAAAGCGAGGGGTTTTAAGTGAGGGGTAGAAGCCGTTAAGCCAGCAACATCTGTTAAAACAAATAAAAAAATATGATAAACAGGAAAAAGTTTTCTCACAAAAATACTTGCATAGCTTTGTGGTAGCTTAACAAAAGCAACTGGCAACACCACCAGACTCACAAAAACGATTATTCCAACAATGGACGCAGCTATTAACATTCCAAGCATGAGAAAACCTTAACTAGTAAAATAATATTAACAACATCGACAGTTTAAAATGTTTGAAGGTTCATATTCAGCATAAAAAAAGGAGGCACGAAGCCTCCCGAAAGACTCAACAAGTTTAGTGAACCCTGATAACACTAAACATCATTTGCGTCGCATACTTTGTCTGACAAAACTCCAATAAGTTCACCTTGACGATCTCTGGTGAGTGTAACTAATTTTAAGCACATGCCCTGAACCTTAATACAGTTAAGAACACTAAACAGAGTGATTTAATTTGATGAGTCTATTTCTATGAAAAAAATGCTTTTGCTTAGCCTGCTTTTAAATGCTGATTTGGTCAATGCACAACCTAACATTGGGCAACTTTTAACGTTGCATGAATCGATTGTTCAAATTTCTGTCGAACTTGAAAATGGCAATGTTGGCACTGGCACTGGTGTCGTCATCAGTCCAGAATATGTGGTCACCAACTGCCATGTACTAGCAGACGGAAAAGGCGCAAACGTTGCAAAGTATGGCGATGGTTACAAACCTGTTGGGCTCAAGGCTGATTGGAAACATGACCTCTGTGCATTGAAGTTCGAAGGACTTCCTTTTAAACCCGTACCCATGCGAGATACTGGCTCGTTGGAGATTGAAGAAGAAGTATTCAGTGTTGGCTATCCAAATGGCAATAACGTGCCTCAGCCTTCCTATGGCAGCATTAAAGCTAAATATCCCTATGACAACAGTTTGATTATTCGATCTGATGCCGCGTTCTCTTTAGGCTCAAGTGGTGGTGCTTTATTCGACCAACAGTTCAACCTAATCGGTATTACCAGTTTTAAAAGCCCAGGTCCTCAGGGATTTTTCTACAGTTTGCCTGTTGAGTGGATCAAGAAACTCATTACTTCAGAAGAGCAACTTACATTGAAAGCCGAAGGATCCCCTTTTTGGGCACTCCCTTATGAGAAACAACCTTTTTTTATGCAGGTTGTGATTCCTTACCAAAATGGTGATTGGAAAACTCTGCATCAAACTGCCGAAGCTTGGACAAAAAGTGAACCTAATACTTCAGATGCATGGTATTTCCTGGGGGTGGCTGATTTGAAACTAAATAATGTTCCAAGCGCAAAAGTAGCATTTGATCAAGCATTAACACTTAATTCGCGTCATTTAGATGTGCTCATGCGTCAATCCGAAATGGCGTTAACTGAAGCTAATTTTGATCGACTGATTCAGTTGGTGACGTCAATCAAAGCTTTTGATAGCGACGCTGCTGAAGAATTATCTCTTAAAATTAGCGCACTCAAGCAAAACAAAACAAGTATTAGCGGCGCTTCCAGTAAATAGGACTATTAGAAGATTCATCTAACTCCATCATCGATTTGCGTCTTAGATTTTCGATGGCTTCATCGTCTGATATTTTTTGCGCAAGCGCATCTGCATGTGCGACTGGTGTGGCAAATCGAAGCCAACCAGGATTTTCAGTAAATCCGTGATCCGCCATACAACGGCGGATCACATTGATTTTTCTGCCTTGAATCTCTAACTTTTGAAATTCTACAATTGCCGTCATGTTAGCAACTGCATTGTCAGCAATGCCAGCGCAGTCATCCACTGCTTTACGAAGTGCAGAAGCATCTTTAGCAACTGTTGATTCCTCACTGGTGGATGCTAAATGTCCAGATGCGCTTAGATAAATAGCTACGAACATCCCAATAAGCACCATTAAAATCATAAGTTTTTTTAGCATAGAATTAGATCGACAATCTTTTTAAGTCTTCAATGATCTCTTGCGAATGCTTTGAAGTATCTACATTCAAATAGGTCTTGGTGATCTTGCCCGCAGGGTTAATCAAAAATGTATAACGTTTTGCAATCTTGATGACTAATAAATTGTTTAAGGCACCATAAGTTTCGGCAACTTTGCCATCTTTATCCGCTAGCAACGGGAATGGAAGATGGTATTTAGATGCGAACTTTGCATGAGAGTCGCTATCGTCAATACTGACACCAATCACCTTTGCCCCTAACTTTTCTAAAATAGCCAAGTCGTCCCTGAAGCTACAGGCTTCTTTAGTGCAGCCTGGCGTATCATTTTTGGGATAAAAATAAAGGACGACCCATTGCCCTGCAAAATCAGAAAGCTTTTTGAGCTGTCCATTCTGATCAGCCAAGGAAAAATCTGGGGCAGCTTCTCCCAATTTAGGAATGCCTGCTGCTTCAGATCGTTTTGTAAAAAATAAGAAGAGCGCAACCACAACAATTATTAACAACAAAAATTTCATTTGTCCGTCACTCCAAAATTAAGATCTCGCCTAAAATGAC